>NZ_BNJW01000067.1 GCF_015751045.1 Enterococcus lactis | reverse complement strand
CGCGAATTGTAAAATTAAGTTAGAAAAATAAAAAGGCATTTATGGTACACTCAAATTGTATTTCCGACGAAAGAAAACAAAGGAGTGTAACCATAAATGACCTACAAACATCTTACCATAGACGAACTGACAATGATAGAATCATATTATCTTCAACATAATAAGCCGGTTGAAATCGCTAACCGAATGGGACGTGCTATACAAACTATTTATAATGTAGTCAATAAGTTCAAGCAAGGTAAGACTGCTCTTGATTATTGGCACCAGTATAAAGAAAATAAGAAAAAATGTGGGAGAAAAGTCATTCAATTACCTGCTCATGAAGTAGATTACATTAAAGAGAAAGTCACTCTTGGTTGGACGCCTGACGTCATTATCGGGCGAAAAGAAAGGCCTGTTTCATGCGGTATGAGAACACTTTATCGTTTATTTTCTAAAGGAATATTTGAGATTGACACACTACCGATGAAAGGTAAAAGAAAACCCAATGGCCATCAGGAAAAACGGGGAAAACAACAGTATCAGCGCTCAATCCATGATCGACCTGATAATTATCCTGATTTCAATTCTGAGTTTGGTCACCTTGAAGGTGATACGATCGTTGGCATTCATCATAAAAGTGCCGTCATTACTTTAGTTGAAAGATTATCTAAAGTCATTATCACGATTAAACCCAACGGCCGTAAGGCATTAGATATTGAAACTGCCCTTAATCAATGGTTTTCTCGCTTCCCTAAAAACTTCTTTAAATCTATTACGTTTGACTGTGGAAAAGAATTTTCTAACTGGAAAGCCATTAGTAACCAACATGATATTGATATATATTTTGCGGACCCTGGAACACCTTCTCAACGCCCATTAAACGAAAATTCTAACGGGATTCTGCGTCGTAATGGACTGCCGAAATCAATGGATTTTAGAGAAGTGAATCAGACATTTATTTCCAGTGTCAGCAATCAACGTAATCATATTCCAAGAAAATCATTGAATTACAGAACACCAATCGAAATATTTTTGAGCTATGTACAAGAAGCATTTTATTCTAGCTTAATTTGACAAATCATA
>NZ_BNJW01000066.1 GCF_015751045.1 Enterococcus lactis | reverse complement strand
TGGATCTGTGTCAATAAAGTGGACTCATTTTTTGAGAGTTTTTTTGCAACCAATCCACTCTCGAGTTGTTTCATGATTTCAGACAATCGTCAAACTAAAACCGTTTGACCATTCTCTGAAACCATGAAAAGAGATTCTCGTGGATTCGTTCAAAAAATGTGAGTAGCTATTGCGCGTGCTGCCGAGCTTGGTCTTCTGCCTGTTGTGGTGTCAGATAGCCAATTGCTCCATGAATTCGCTTGCGGTTGTACCATCCTTCAATATATTGAAACAGTTCGAGTTTGGCTTCTTCATAAGAATGATAGGTCGTTTGATAGACTTCTTCTTTCTTTAATGCCGCGTGAAACGATTCGATACAGGAATTGTCGTAAGGCGTACCTTTGCGACTATAAGAGTGCGTTATCTTGTTCGTGCGCAATGCTTCCTCAAAATCGGAGCTAGTATACTGCGAACCAAGATCGGTTTGGATGATCAGTCCGTCTGTCGGTTGTTGATTTTGGATTGCTGATTCTAGCGCATTCATCACGATTTCAGTGGTCATCTGCTTGGCGTAAGTGTAGCCGATGATCTTTTTCGAATAAAGATCGATCACAGAAGCCAGGTAGGTCCAGCCGTCTTTTGCAGTCGAGATATATGTGATATCAGCGGCCCATTTTTGATTGATGCTGGTTGTGGAGAAATCTTGGTTTAAGAGATTTGTCCGTTCTTCAACGCGCTCTTTAGAAGCCTTGGTTGGATGATATTTTTTTACGGTGATCGAATGGATGCCAAGGAGACGCATCCGTTTTTGCACCCGTTTGATCGACAAATCAAAGCCTTGCTCTATCAGCTGATGATGAATTTTCCAGGCACCATAACGTTTCTTGCTGTCTGTGTAAATCGATAAGATGGCTTTATCGATGCGTTCATTTTCAAGTTCACGCTGACTTGGTGTGTGTTTGAGTTCCTTATAATACGTGCTTGGAGCTACTTCCATTACTCGCAAAAGCATGCGCGTCGGATACTCGTTGCTCTCGTTTTCAATGAAGAGGATTTTACTGTATAAGTTTACTTCGTGAATATAGCCATTGCTTTTTTTAAGATTTCGTTCTCCTGTCGCAGACGCGTCATTTCTTTTTCCATCTGTTTAATCTGAGCGGGAGTCAGCGAACTGCCAGTAACGGGCGTGTTGCTTTTCTTCCATTTGTAAATCGTTTGTTCTGCAATGCCATATTCACGGGAAATTTCGGCAACCGGCTTACCAGTTGCGACGAGTTGAAGGATCATGTCTTTTCTTTCTTGACTGTACTTTTTCATTTAGCGAACTTCCTTTCGTTCGAGGTTATTATAGTCCTCTCCCAAAATGTGTCCACTAAATCATCCTAACACCA
>NZ_BNJW01000065.1 GCF_015751045.1 Enterococcus lactis | reverse complement strand
CAACAATTGGATTTGGAGTTATTTGACTATGTCAATTGGTGGAACCACCTTCGGTTGCACGGTACACTTGGCTACGAGACACCGGTTGGTTACCGTAACCAGAGATTGGCGCAGCGAATCCTTGATAATGAGCTCGGATGTGCTAACGTTAGCGAGGCAGTCTAACTTTAACTGTTAGCTCCTGCCGAAGATCGTCACATCCGAGGAGGCTCATTGTCAAGGACAATCGGGAATAGCATACGGAAAGAAGTTCTGCACCTTATAAAATTTGTCAAAAAAACTGTTGCCATTCCATTGCGGAATATTTAAGTACCATCGTTTATCGTGGAAATCTTGCGCTCCACCTTTAGTATTTCCTGTTGGATCATTTGTAGCACGCATCATAACGTATACTTTCTTATTAGGGAAGTTGTGCATGTTAAAAGATACATGATAGCCAACATTCCCAGATGTCCCATACGCTTGATTTACATCCGGTCTATAAATTCCATCACCTCTTACTCGAGCTAATTCTTTTCCAGTATCGTAATTCATAATGAAGATATACTCGTATTTATAGTTAGCAATGTGCCATCCAGCTACATGCAAGTTTGCGTTTTCGATTTCTCCGAACTGATCAATGTGGGCGTAATTTGTTCCATCTGTCAGCGTAGGATTTGCAGCACCTGCTCTAGTTGGATCAATGACTGGTTTATCCTCCGAAGTAGTTGGATTATCATCCGTAAAACCATGAGCCAAATCATAGGCTAATTTTTCTTTACTTACACCCATTTCAGAAAGATAACCGTAAGGATCTGTATGATTGCCCCAAATATTTTGTGTTACCCATAAATGCGATTTGATTCCTGGTTGGTTATAAGGCGTGTCCAATGTTAATGGAATACCATATTTCATTGCTGAATCTCTAGCCAATTCAACGTATGCCTTGTAGTTTTTCTCAAACGTTGTTTTATCATGTGTGTGTTGTAACTCAATCTGCACAGGACTATTTGCATTAGCATACGAACCAGCACCGTACTGTACATAACCAGGTTGTCCGACTTGGTAAACAATTCCACCGTCTCCCACAATGTAAGCAGTATAAGCACTAGTCCATGAACGTTGCATATACTGTGCTTCATTGCGTCCTGTTGCTGTTTCGTTAGCCGTTTCATGAAGTAAAATATACTGATTATTCGCTACTTGAGAGCTACCTTCATTTACACCTAAATTAAATTCATTGTTAATAGTGTAGGCAAAAGCATTCGAAGGTAATAAAAAAAGAGCCATTAGTAGGCTCAATGATAAAATGATTTTCTTCATTTTTTTCCTCCTATTTTTTTAAGTTATATGCAGACACACCAGTGATAACACCTAAAAACGTCGCTACTGCATTGATAGTCAGAACTGTCATATCTGTTCCATTCCATCCATATGCTTTGCCTAGTGTTGCAACTAATACA
>NZ_BNJW01000064.1 GCF_015751045.1 Enterococcus lactis | reverse complement strand
ATTGCCTTGTTTTCTTGTTTTTGTAATCATTTAAATCCCTCATTTCTAACAGTATGTAATTACTTAGTAAATACATTATACCACGAGATAATGTATTTACAAGTAATTACTGTGACTCGTAATGCGTCCTTGCTGAATAAATTTCAACCACGTGTTCATCTTCATCTACCTTATAAACAACCCGGTGTTGTCTATTCAATCTTCTAGAATACCTACCTTCATATGTAGGTTTTAACTTCTCAAATGATTGGGTAGGGAGATAGGGATCTTCCTTTAAAGTCTGAATAACCTTCTCAAATTGAGGTTTCAAATTAGACTGTTTGATTTTCTTTAAATCAGCTTTAGCCGAGTTTTTAATCATCACAGAATAGTTATTCATTATAAGTTATCCCAATCAATTTCATCAACATTAGTAAATCCACTATCATCTTTTTCTCGCTTACGAACAACACCCAAAGTGCCTATTTGCTCAAGTAATAGCGTTTCTTTGATTGCTTTCAAATCATCCAAACCAATAAGCACCGCATTATTTTCACTGCGCTCACTAATGATTTCAATTTCCGTATGATTCTCATTTACATCTTTCAACAACTTATAAAAATTTTTCCGTGCTGAGCTAGGATTTAAGACTGTTTTTGCCATATCTACTCCCCCTCTAATTTATATCTCCATTCTAACGTACTTAATTAAGTACGTAAATTCGATTGTTTTGTTTAAATTGGAGTACCAAAACAGCATTGTAAAGTGTTATCCGTTTCCTTTATTTTTATTAACAAGTTTTATCACAGGCTTCATATATTTGATTATAACTTCATCTTCTACATAGATATCTGTTATCATTACGACATCTGTACTATTTCGATTGAGTACTTTCACTTGATCTCCAGCATTGATTTTCCCTCTAAATCTTTTAGGAATGAACCAACTATACATATGATTAGCATCACCAAAATGTGCTTTTATCGCATTCTCAGGATATAACTTATTCAATAGTTCATTCTTTTTAATTTTCAAAACTTCAAATCTATACTTATCATCTTCTGCTAATCTAAATAAATCTTCTAAACGCATGTTTTCTAACTGTAAGTTTTGAAAATCTTCCGGTATAAATTTTCGGTTCTGTTGCGAAGTTTGAAAATCAAACGCGCCCTCTCTGAACTCCAAATATCTTAGGCTGTTATTCCCATTAATACCTTGATTTCAGTAGACACCGAAAAGCTGAAGAGCGTTCCATTTCTTCGGTTCTTTTTATATATTCCTCGAATGGTCTCCATGCCCTTAATCGTGGAAGAGGCTGTACGGAGACTTTGATAAAATTTATTCCGTCGTTTAATAGGTCGATGGTCTTGTTCTATTAAATTGTTAAGATACTTCACAGTTCGGTGCTCTGTCTTAGTATATAAACCCACACTCTGTAACTTTCTAAAGGCGGAGCCAAGAGAAGGTGCTTTATCGGTCACAATTGCTTTCGGCTCACCAAACTGTTTATG
>NZ_BNJW01000063.1 GCF_015751045.1 Enterococcus lactis | reverse complement strand
TAAACGAAAGCGACAAAATCAAGGCACACCAAATAAAGCCCCGTTCGTAAAAAATTTTCGATCTGGGCAAAGAAGTGGTATACTGTAAGTGGTTTAGTTAATGGTCCACTGAGACCGCGTACGCATAGTCGTACTCTGTATGTGCCCTAACCATAGCGTGCATACATTTCAGAAGCTTGTTCATACAAGCAACTGTGGCAACCTTATCTTTCTTAGGGATAGGTTGCTTTTTTAATTTGTAGTAATAATCGACAATATGATTAGGAGCTGCGCGTTGCTGGCGAATCATATTTCGAATGGTGAAGAAAATAATTTTCCGTGCTTTGGGATTACCACGCTTATTGATGCGGTCTTGGCCAGTATACTTACCTGAATGATACCGTCGGATGTCGATTCCGACAAAGGCATTCAATTGTTTATGGGTTTTAAATCGTGTGATATCTCCTAATTCACCGAGCAATAAAGCGGCTGTGAGTGCGCCAATCCCAGGGAACGTTTGGTACAACAAAAAGCAAGGAGAGCCTTCGGCTTTTTTGATCATTTGTGTCGCCAGTGCTTTTTTTTGTTCGAGTAAATCTTGGAGAAGTTCGGCGTAATAGATCGTTTTTTGACAGTGGATACTGTCTTTTTCAACAGCTGGATAGGCACACTGTGCATAGTGGATGATTTGATCTGCCTTTTGCTCGGCACGATTCGCGGAGATTTTTTTCCGTGTTTCGTTGATCAGTTTATTTTTTATTTTTGTCCGAGTAGATGCCAATACAAAATCTGGATGGGGAAAAAGACGGATCAATGTCAATGCGTAAGGGGTCAGCCTGTTTGAAAAGAACTGTTCAAGCTCTGGAAAAGTCAATTGAAGGCAGTTGTGTAAATCCATGCGCAGACGAGTGATTTTCTTCTCAATTTCTTGATAAAAACGGGCTAAATCGCGCATCTCTAAGTAAAAATTGCTTTGTACTTCTTTTGGCTGACGTTGATTTTTAAGATGAGTCTGTGCGAGCCGGTGGGCATCCGATTTATCTGTTTTCCAACTGCGTAAGGTGCTTTCTTCCATCTGTTTTTTCGCCTCTAACGGGTTTAACAAACAGTAAGAAAAGTGATGATCTTGAAAGAACTTTTCGACTGGTCTGGAATAAATCCCCGTTGCTTCAAAAACAATCAATGGACGCTCAGGCAAGTGCTGGATCTCTTCGAGTAATGCATGAAATCCTCTTTGAGTGTGTTCAATCTCGTCTTCAAATAAGCAAGTGTCGTCTTTGTATAGGACACTGTAGCTGTGTCCCATTGAAACATCTAATGCAAGAATGTAAGGCATTTGTTTTCCTCCTTTTTAAGTTTTGAAAGAACTTTACTGCTTCATTTCGATTCCAATTTCCTATACACGGGCTCATGGCCCCAACATACGTAAACCTGATTCTAAAATGACAGTAAAGAAGTTCGGTTTTTGATAGGGACTCGTAGTCCTCAAGGCTTTGTTCGAACTTTCTTTCACTCTTCACTATAATCTAAAAATAGAAAATAGAGGAGAACATCATTCGTCAATGATGTTC
>NZ_BNJW01000062.1 GCF_015751045.1 Enterococcus lactis | reverse complement strand
TTGAGAGTAAACCTCTCAAAACTGAACAAAGTAAAAACAAATTGTGTAGTCTCCGTAATATTCCTTAGAAAGGAGGTGATCCAGCCGCACCTTCCGATACGGCTACCTTGTTACGACTTCACCCCAATCATCTATCCCACCTTAGGCGGCTGGCTCCAAAAAGGTTACCTCACCGACTTCGGGTGTTACAAACTCTCGTGGTGTGACGGGCGGTGTGTACAAGGCCCGGGAACGTATTCACCGCGGCGTGCTGATCCGCGATTACTAGCGATTCCGGCTTCATGCAGGCGAGTTGCAGCCTGCAATCCGAACTGAGAGAAGCTTTAAGAGATTAGCTTAGCCTCGCGACTTCGCAACTCGTTGTACTTCCCATTGTAGCACGTGTGTAGCCCAGGTCATAAGGGGCATGATGATTTGACGTCATCCCCACCTTCCTCCGGTTTGTCACCGGCAGTCTTGCTAGAGTGCCCAACTGAATGATGGCAACTAACAATAAGGGTTGCGCTCGTTGCGGGACTTAACCCAACATCTCACGACACGAGCTGACGACAACCATGCACCACCTGTCACTTTGCCCCCGAAGGGGAAGCTCTATCTCTAGAGTGGTCAAAGGATGTCAAGACCTGGTAAGGTTCTTCGCGTTGCTTCGAATTAAACCACATGCTCCACCGCTTGTGCGGGCCCCCGTCAATTCCTTTGAGTTTCAACCTTGCGGTCGTACTCCCCAGGCGGAGTGCTTAATGCGTTAGCTGCAGCACTGAAGGGCGGAAACCCTCCAACACTTAGCACTCATCGTTTACGGCGTGGACTACCAGGGTATCTAATCCTGTTTGCTCCCCACGCTTTCGAGCCTCAGCGTCAGTTACAGACCAGAGAGCCGCCTTCGCCACTGGTGTTCCTCCATATATCTACGCATTTCACCGCTACACATGGAATTCCACTCTCCTCTTCTGCACTCAAGTCTCCCAGTTTCCAATGACCCTCCCCGGTTGAGCCGGGGGCTTTCACATCAGACTTAAGAAACCGCCTGCGCTCGCTTTACGCCCAATAAATCCGGACAACGCTTGCCACCTACGTATTACCGCGGCTGCTGGCACGTAGTTAGCCGTGGCTTTCTGGTTAGATACCGTCAAGGGATGAACAGTTACTCTCATCCTTATTCTTCTCTAACAACAGAGTTTTACGATCCGAAAACCTTCTTCACTCACGCGGCGTTGCTCGGTCAGACTTTCGTCCATTGCCGAAGATTCCCTACTGCTGCCTCCCGTAGGAGTTTGGGCCGTGTCTCAGTCCCAATGTGGCCGATCACCCTCTCAGGTCGGCTATGCATCGTGGCCTTGGTGAGCCGTTACCTCACCAACTAGCTAATGCACCGCGGGTCCATCCATCAGCGACACCCGAAAGCGCCTTTCAAATCAAAACCATGCGGTTTCGATTGTTATACGGTATTAGCACCTGTTTCCAAGTGTTATCCCCTTCTGATGGGCAGGTTACCCACGTGTTACTCACCCGTTCGCCACTCCTCTTTTTCCGGTGGAGCAAGCTCCGGTGGAAAAAGAAGCGTACGACTTGCATGTATTAGGCACGCCGCCAGCGTTCGTCCTGAGCCAGGATCAAACTCTCATAAAAAGTTCGAACAATCTT
>NZ_BNJW01000061.1 GCF_015751045.1 Enterococcus lactis | reverse complement strand
CGTTACTAAGACTGGCTTTCCGATTACTTACTCAATCACGAATCCAGGTGTCCATGACGTGAAAGTGTTAGAGACTTTATCGGAAGAAGCGAATCTTCCCAATATCCTAGGGGACAAAGGATATATTAGCCATAAAATCCATGAAAAGATTGCCCTTAAGGGCATTACTATATCCGTTCCGCCACGTAAAAACATGGATAAATCAGAAAAACTAGACCACAGCTTACTTGGAAAACAAAGAAAAACAGTTGAGACTGTTTGTTCTTCCTTAGAAAAATTAGGTTGTCAAAATTTCAACTCACGTTCTGTTAAAGGGCTAGAGAGTAGATTTGAAAGCATATTACTGGCTTACAGTGTTCTATTAAGTCGAGCACAACGACGTTTTGAAGGAACTTCGAGATATTCTTTAGGATATTAAAATTAACTAGCACCACGGGTAAATATTATAGATTATTACTTTTGACAGCTGAAGCAGGATGGATGGATTTTCCAGAAGTTGTAAAAGAAGTTCAAGAGATAGGTGCAACTATTTCTGATAGCCGCTCCTCTCCTATGAACTATCAGGATGCCCATGGAATTAAAATAATTGATCAAGAGAGAAATGTCAGAAAATACACAACAATAAATGAGTGTGTAATTAATGAAAATCTTTGTAGGGCACCGATAACGAAACACATTAAGAATAGAAGCAAAGCAAAAGACGGAAGAACTTTTACTACCTTCTAAGTTTTTTTCATATTTGTTTGCTATACTTAGATCTAAGGAATTAGACTTTCGCTGCCCATTATTTAAGTTTGAGGTAGCGTCTTGCGAGGGATCAATAATGGAAGAAGAAAAAATATTTGAAAAACGCTGGGAATTGGCTTCAGTTGAACAAAGAGCAAGGTACCATAATCTAATGTCCTCTTACCGCAATATTGATTGGACTTACAAAGAAAAGAAGTACTTGCTTTGGTTATGTCAGTTAGATGTAAATACCTTTGAAACATTTGAAGTGATTCTAGATAAGATTAAAAACAGCAATGAAAAAAGAGCTGATCTATAGTGGTTCGCTCTTTTTATTTTATTAACTCTTTGGTTACTATATGTAAAATACAGCTTCATATTACAATAAATTTCAGGATACAAATTTATTTAAGCATATATAAATATAATTGAAATGGGACATAAATATATGAGTATGAGAAAGGTGATTACATGTTTAATAAATGGGCAAACCACCCAATGAACTCGAGAGGTAGAGATAATTTGAAGGAGACGGACAAGTTCTGGGAAGAAGTATATAGTAAAAACAAAAATCTTAGGTTTCCTGAAGGAAAACTTTTATATAGAGTTCATACAGGTGGATATAAAAAACCTGTGGTTCTGTTGCAAAGTTTTCCAAAAAATCTATTTTAGTGTAAAATTGAGAAAAAAGACAGAGAGGACAGAGTAATGAATCATTTTAAAGGCAAACAATTCAAAAAAGACGTCATTATTGTCGCTGTTGGTTACTACCTGCGTTACAATCTAAGCTATCGTGAAGTTCAGGAATTGTTATATGATCGTGGAATAAATGTTTGTCATACTACGATTTATCGTTGGGTGCAAGAGTACAGCAAAGTCCTCTATTATCTTTGGAAGAAGAAAAATAGACAATCCTTCTATTCATGGAAAATGGACGAAACCTATATCAAAATTAAGGGACGTTGGCATTATCTTTATCGTGCAATTGATGCGGACGGCTTAACCTTAGATATCTGGTTACGAAAGAAACGGGATACGCAAGCAGCCTATGATTTCTTAAAACGACTCCATAAACAGTTTGGTGAGCCGAAAGCAATTGTGACCGATAAAGCACCTTCTCTTGGCTCCGCCTTTAGAAAGTTACAGAGTGTGGGTTTATATACTAAGACAGAGCACCGAACTGTGAAGTATCTTAACAATTTAATAGAACAAGACC
>NZ_BNJW01000060.1 GCF_015751045.1 Enterococcus lactis | reverse complement strand
ATAACGAAGATAGTAGCCCACGGCTACAATAATCACATCCTGCTGAAATTGCTTTCCTTTAAAATGATTCATCGTCATTCCTCCTGCTATCTTTTTCTATTATTCTACCTTATTTGATAGTAGATTTAAAACTTTGCAACAGAACCTAAAAACTCTCACTCTAAAAGAGTGAGAGCCTGCAAATTAGAGTACGGAATTTTTTGAGAGTTCCGTTCCTTAATATTAACAAATGATCTTAAAGCATACAAGGTGAATTAATTACCACATTTTTTCTTGAATCGTATCTAGCCTTTTAATCTATAGTCCATTTATTTTTTTTTAGACTTTATTATGTCTAAGACAACTAAGACTAACACTAAAAATAAACCAGATTTGTATAATTTCCCCCCGCTTAGCATATTAACAATTATAGCAACAGCTATAGCAAATATAAAAATACGAATAGTAGCTATTTGCGGATTCTTTTTAGTAAATTTTTTTAATGTTTTTAATGTTTTAGATATCAAAAACATCACTCCTTAACTTATAACGTTGAATATCTAGTAGCTACAACTCTTCCAGCTGCATCATATCCTCTTTGGTAATAAAATCCAATCCAGCCATTACCATTTTTGTCCCATTCTTTTGCAACTGCATTCCCTGGAGAAGCACCTTTTTGAGTCCAACTTGCACCGGTTAACAAAGCACCAATTGCCCAACCTGGGATACCAAACATAGCAGTGCTAGCTTTTCCTCCTGCCCAAAAGGCAGCATTAATAGCATTAGCAGCTACTCCAGTGGTTACAGCAATATTTGTATATTCCTTTTTGCCCCATCTTGCAACTGCAGCTCTTGTCATGATATCTGAAGAATTTGCAAAATCTTCTGCACTATAACCATCCTCATATTTAGTTACGACCATACCATCTTCAGTATACTCAATAACTACATTCTCAGTGCCGTTGCTTTCGTTTAATGATACCACTTGGGAATTTTCTGAAGCATAAACTATAGTAGTTGACGGTAAAACAACTGACCCGATAGTTAACAAAGCTATCCCTAAAGCAAATTTTTTCATAAAATTTTCTCCTCAATCTTATTTATATAAGTATTGGGGTATATGGAACATACCAACACTTAATCCTAATACACTTAAACTTAAAATCAATTAGCTTTTCATAATAAATGTCTCTCTAAAATATGCGATTTCATAAAAGGCAATCACTCCATTCAAATTGTTTTTTAGAATCTATACTCCTTTTCTTACTGCTGTTTTCTGCTTAGCTGCTTAGTAACGCCTATATTATAAAATAGTTTTCGTTCAAAGGACGATTCATTTCCTAAAAGGTGGTTTTGAAGGCATAATCGTTTCATTTTTTTTTTGATTGTGGGATACATGGAACATAGAAATGTTATCTGACTACAACTGCATATTTTCGTGCGTTGTAAATATTTTCAAATGTTGTTCGATTCAGCCAATAAGAACCACTAATTGGATCAGATACATGTACTTGATTACTTCCTTTATTGTATCCATCAAGTGTCACTGCGTGATTATTATTAGCTGCTACACCAAAACTCCAATTTCCCCAACGAATTGGTTGGAAATTGATAGTTACCCATGCAACCACAGGATTTCCGTTCTTTACTTCATTAAGCAATGTAGTCATAGAACTACCTGAAATATTCTGCACATTTCCATATTTTTGCCCCCAAGTTGCTAATGGAGCAGGATAGATAGCTGAATAAGTCCAGGAATTTTCAACGAATGGACTACCAACAAAACCATTATTTGGATTTCCATTTGGAGATTTAGGAATCGTGTTTAAAAACTGAGTTAAACTCCATTTCGTGATTTTTCCGGTTCTGTTGCAAAGTTTTAAATAAAGAATAAAATCCCTTACGGT
The DNA here is from genome assembly GCF_015751045.1 of Enterococcus lactis. Lineage (GTDB taxonomy): Bacteria > Bacillota > Bacilli > Lactobacillales > Enterococcaceae > Enterococcus_B > Enterococcus_B lactis. The sequence continues at coordinate 148 of NZ_BNJW01000060.1, read as the reverse complement.
ATCTATGATTTAAGCTGGGATTCCCAATAATACCTTGATTTCAGTACAGACCGAAAACCCGAAGAGAGTGCCTTCTTTTCGGGTTTTCTTATATAATCCTCGAATGGCTTCCATGCCTTTAATCGTGGTAGAGGCAGTGCGTAAACTT
>NZ_BNJW01000059.1 GCF_015751045.1 Enterococcus lactis | reverse complement strand
TATCTAACTTTATTATTCATTCCCCACCCTTTGCGCAGTGAGTCTTCGGTATCTTGTTTTATCTGACTGGTAGTTCTTATTATTTCTCCACGATCATCTAATTCTGGAACAATTGGATATTTTTCTCTGAACAAGTCTAGTTCTTTCACCACGTCATTAAACAAATCTTGCTTATCTTCTTGCGTAAGATTCTGTTTAATATACTCATCTAAAGCTTTTCTAAGCAATTCATCTCTTGTCATATTAGTCTCATACTTTTCTACTAAAACTCTGGAAGTCGCATTTAACAAAGTCGACAGTTTTAAAGGATGCTTGGTGGAATAAACCTTATCAAACTTTCTGATTGGTGCGCCAACTTTTTTTGTTCTTCCTCTACTCTGTCTTTTAACATTGGAGGAAGTTTTTATTTCTTGAACTTGGTGCACTTCTAATTGCTTATTTTCAGATGGTGTAATTGCTTGCTGCTTTTTCTTTGCTTCTGCTTCTTTTTTTATTTTGGCGAGTCCTTTGTTGTTCCCAAAAATATCAAGTCCTTTGATGTCAGCCAATTACTCCACCTCCGCATACCAATTCTCGTGTTCTTCCAATTCTTTCAAAATACTGATAAATAATTCGTGGCTTTTGCGATCCCATTGTTTTAAGAGACCTTTCTTTGTCTTCTCCATCGTAATACCTGATCCGTCGTATCGTTTTAAGCGTGCATTTTTGAGTACAACATTTTTAATCAAATGTTCCCCATAAATCTCTTGGGCTTGTTTATACATTTCCTGATCTACTGCGTCACCGCTTTCCAACATGAAAGGAATAACACCAGCAACATATAAATTTGTATCAAATTCTTTCACAAAAAAGTCCATATACTCAAGATATTGCATCGCATTTCTCATCGATTTTACTTGGGTCTGTAAGACGACGATTGCCCAGTCCGCAATGTACATCGCGGATTTACTATATACAGAAATAGAAGGTGGGACATCTAAATAGATGACGTCAAACTCATCAAATAATGGTTCTAGCTTTTCTTTCATATATTTGAATTGGGATAATGAATCATTATATTGGTCTTTGATCCAATCGTCATACATTTCAAAGGACATGTCTGCTGGAAGTATATAGAGGTTATTGATTACTTTATAGACAGCCTCTTTAGGTGGAAGATTGTTTATCAACACGTCAGTCACAGTATTTTCGTAAACAATCGGTTCACCTTCTCCGCCTCCTTCTTCGTTAGTGAAGTTCATATGCGTTAAGTTCATCACATCAGAAGTATTTCCTTGCATATCCAAGTCAATTATCAAGGTTCTTTTTCCTTCATTAACTGCTGATTCAAACCCTAACATTTGCGCGCACGTACTTTTACCTACGCCACCTTTAAAATTACCGATTACATATTTCTTCGCTACCACGTTCCTACCTCTTTTCTTTTAGCAATATTCATTTGATACTATTATAACATATTTATTTTTAGTTACTACCAAAAAAAAGATATATATGTACTACCTTATAATTAATAAGTAAAAGGTAGTACATAAATAAGTAAAAGCTGAAATATATTGATTTATAGCTCTCCTCAAAGTAATGACGTTATTTAATTTTATCGAGAAGCAGAGAATACTCGCGACTTTAGTCATGTAGACGAATCAGATTTTCGATAAAAAAGAAGCCGTCCTTCTTAAGAACGACAACAAATCACTAGATTAATTTTTTCAACTGTTCATAAAAGTTTTCATGCGTTCCACATAACAATACTGGAATAACCTTGTTTTCTATAATCTCATAAGCTACTCTATATGTTGTGCCCGCATATTTGAACCCACTAGACCAAATACCTGATAAATCCCCAGTTTTTTGTTCACCCTTATATGGATCAATCGCAATTTCATCATAAATTAAATTCAAAAATTTTTCTTTCAATGGCTTCTCTTTTAGCTTTTTTAAATACTTAATGACATGTTTTGAAGGAACGATTTCATAAGCCAATTTCTGTTGCCAACTCCTCTTTAGTCATTACTTTAGAATTAGTAAGTGTATCTTCAGCAATATCTCTAAAGGAAGAATGCATTTTGTTTTTTCTATTCTTAAATTCTACAAGAATCTCATCTTTATCGTAGCCTTCTGCAATTATATCAGACAAAATATCTTCGCTAAAATCATAAAATTCTTTTTGTGGTTCAACAAATTCATAAAGAATACCATTCTCTACCAACTTTGCTTCAACTTCGACTCCATTAGGAACATTAAAATCTTTAGGTACTGTCAACATGATTGAATTGCCTTGTTTTCTTGTTTTTGTAATCATTTAAATCCCTCATTTCTAACAGTATGTAATTACTTAGTAAATACATTATACCACGAGATAATGTATTTACAAGTAATTACTGTGACTCGTAATGCGTCCTTGCTGAATAAATTTCAAC
>NZ_BNJW01000058.1 GCF_015751045.1 Enterococcus lactis | reverse complement strand
GCATATTAAGCGGGCTAGGAGGAGAAATATTCACATATCATTTTTTCATTCCGCAAGCTGCGTCAAGTTATTTGGAATTTGTAGAACAGATGAGAGAGGTAGAAGCAGCACTACAAACTACTTTTCAATAAGTAGGAATTATAGAAATTTTACTCAAAAAATCTTCATTAAAAAATCTGACTAAATAAGTTGAGAAAACAGAATATACTTCAATATCCAGTGATTTATAAATATCATTCACTCATGATACCCAGCTCCGTATCATAAATAATGATATTTTTTAAAGACAGGGAAAAAATAGTAAAACAGGGGAGTATCAAATGAGTGAACTTAAAAAATTTTCTACGTCTACTTTAGCTGAGTTGCAAAAAGACGAAAAGCATCTTTACTATGTTTATTGCTTGGTCGATCCTAGAAACAACCAGACTTTTTACATTGGGAAAGGAAAAGGAAATCGTATTTTTGCCCATCGTCAAGCGGCAATGAGTATGTTAAGAAAATCAGATTTACTTGAAGAAAATGAAACAGCTAAAACATTGAAAATAAAAACCATCCAAGAAATAAACAGAATGAATCTACAAATACTAAGTTACATACTTAGTTATGGTTTAACTGAGAGCGAGGCTTATGCCAGTGAGAATACGTTAATCAATTATGCTCAACTGATTCAAGGACTTTCTTTGACAAATTTAGTAAAAGGGCATGGTTCTAAGGCAATGTTAGTGGAAGAGATAGAAGAGCAATATGGATTCCAACCGATGCCAATCAATGAAATAGCGACAGATGAGTTGATTTTAGCAGTAAAAGTGAGAGATGCTTTTAATCTTTGTAAAGATGAGTCAAAAGAATATCCGATTGACGACAGTTTTCGTGATGATGATAATTTAAAATCTCGTACGCTAGGTAACTGGGTAATTGGTCGCGATAAAATACATCGAATTCGCTATGTTATAGCTGTTAATACAGGAGCAGACAACGCGGTTGTTGCTGCGTATAAAGTTTCTTCTCAATATTCGGAATCGAAGAAATTTGAAAATGGCCGAACACGCTATGCATTTCAAGCATTATCGAATAGAGAAGATACTTTGCGAGAACTTAATTTATATAAACGATCTTTGCCAGATATCAAATTTGGTAGTGGGAGTGCAATTGCTTACATTAACAACTAGAATAACGTTAATTATAATATTCATTTTCAACGGTATTTCCGGTAGTAGTAGTTAGCTGAAATAAATGTAAATTTAACTATATATTATATCCATGAAGCCCAATCTTCTTTAAAGAAGATTGGGCTATTTTTAATGGCAAAGAATTTGTGCGCGTTTATTCATATCTTGTTTTGAGACATCTGGATATACCTAAAATTTATGCTCTTATTTTAACGGATAAAAAAGGCAAAGCACTAAAAACCTCAGTATTTTGTCTACAGTCTGAAACCACTAGCTTGCACCAATGGTTTTAATTAATTGAATTACTTGTATCACGTTTTTTACCAACTGAATTTTTTGTTCTTTTTCCTCTTCTTCTTTTTTTAAAGTTTCTATTAACTCCTCAAAAGATATTATGAATTCCTCTTTTATTTTGTGCGTATCAGTAAATTCTATAAGAAAGGCTTTTTCCAATTCTATAAAGAAGACTTCTTCAGGAAACAGTTTTCTTAAATTCTCATGTTCTAGTCTATGTTTAATTTTAGAGTTTAAATTTTCATCCTTGTGGAGAGAGACAGCCTGAAGATCGAAGATGTTAAAATTGAAATATGTCTTTGTTAAAGTTTCAAGAATTTTCATATGATCGTAACCCTTCCAAGGACCTTCATATTTCATTTGCATAAGATGAATTTTTTCTATCCATTCACTCCACGAATTCTTTTTTTCTTGAATTATTGGTAAAGCGTATTCAACTATATTATTTATAATATCTTTATAGTCAATAGTTAATTCAAATTCTCCTCCATTTAAATTATTATATTTATATATATCATAAATTATTTGTACAGGACAATTATTTTTAAGATACTCACTAGCTTTATCGAAAACGGACTTATTTGTAGTAGAATAAAAAAACTCTTCATAATATACAAAAAATTCCACATGTTTTTTCGTAATTTCTTTTATACTTCGAATTCTTGGAGTTGATTCACATTCATAATAATCAGCAACACGTCTACGATCATTAATATATATATTCATATCCCATTTTTCCGCTTCACCAATGGAACATAATGCTGTTACTTCACATAAAATATCAATTAGTATTTTGTTTACATATTCAAAGTTTAATTTATTCCAACCTAATTTTTCTAAATTTGTTCTAGTTTCATTAGATAAACTGGGTGAAAATTCATTGGGAAAGACGGGGAGATGATAGCATACTTTTTTTATATTAAATATATCAGGGTGTAGATAACTCTGGTTACCAGTAATAGCTGTTGCTGCATACCAAGTGCCATTTACTATGCTTTTTCTAGTAAATAATTCATTTATCAAAAGTATTAGTTTTCTT
>NZ_BNJW01000057.1 GCF_015751045.1 Enterococcus lactis | reverse complement strand
CTTCTTTTTTTGTATAGATAAACTGCTTCTATCACTGATCATCGATGTTGTCTAACTGATGTCGCCGAATGCAAGCATTACCTTTGTCAGATTAAAAAATACTCGTTACACTTAATATAGAACGACGAAAGAAAGGATGATCTCAATGAAAAAAATGTACGAAACAGCAATGATCAATCGTGGAGGCCGTGATGGCGAGGTTGAGGCACCAAACGGAAGTATGCACATGAAGATCGACCGCCCAGGAATCCATAGTGAAGGGACAAATCCGGAACAACTTTTTGCGGCTGGATACGCATCTTGCTTCAACGGCGCGGTTCAACACATGCTGGAAGAAAATAATCTTGAGTCTGATTCTGAAGTCAAAGCACGGGTATCTTTATTTCAATTAGAAGATGGGGGCTACCAAATCGGGGTTGTTTTAGAAGTTTCTTTGCCAGGACTTGAGAAGGACCAAGCAGAGAAAATCGCAGAAGAAGCCCACGCATTTTGCCCATACTCTAAAGCAACAAGAGGCAATATTGATGTGGAAGTGACTATAGTAGAATAAGGGATTCTTAATGTTACTATAAATGAGATTATGAAAGATCCTATAAAGAAACGCTAGTAAAAGAAACATGTAGTTACGGTAATTAATAGCGGTATATGTACGATTGATCGAATAGAACAAGGAGGCAAAAAAATGACACAGCGGGTAGCAATAATGATTTTAGTGTTGCTGGTCATTGGCCTCCTTGTTTACTATGTCCTAAAGTTTAAGCATTGGAAGCAGCAACGGATACATCAGGATATTGAAAAAAAGTTAAAACGGTATCCTATTGTTCAAGCAGCTTGGGAAAAGGCTGAAGCAAAACAATATAACATTCCTGGATTAACAGAAACAAGAATGGTGGTGCCGGAAACCGGCGAAAATGAGGTTTGTCAATGGATGACGCCGCAAGGGTTGGCTTTTTCTCAAGATTTTGTGTTTATTTCTGCCTACTGCTATGACCATCAGCATCATTCTATTATTCATGTACTGGATAGAGAAACAGGACAGCCGATCAAACTGCTGATTTTACCTAAACGGCCACATGTAGGGGGCTTAGTATATGATACAAAACGGGAACTTTTATGGTTGACAATCACAGGATCTGCTACTGGACGAGTAGCCGCTTTACGTTTGATCGATATCTTAGCAGATACATCTGAAGAGACGGGACAGCCAATCGCTTATTGGCTGACAACTGATCTCTCAGAGATTCCACAAGCATCGTATTTGACTCAAAACAATGATCAACTGGTATCTGGCAACTTCACACTAAAAGGTGAAGGACAGTTGACTTTCTATCTATTGCCGACGATAGCTGAAATGCAAACAGCAATTCGCCGCAAAGACAAAATCCAACCAACCGTGACAATGAGCAGAAAAACATCTGATAAGATTCAAGGTGTGGCTTTTTATGGCCATTATCTCTTAGCCAGTCGTTCTTATGGTCCTTATACCTCGGAACTCTTAGTGTCCGAGCGGGACTCTCCTAGCCGGATCCTAAAACGAATCAAATTTCCACCGTATTTGGAACAAATCGTTGTTGTAGAAGATCGTCTAGCAGTATTGTTTGAAAGTGGCGCCGCAGCGTATCGCGAGAAAGCCAATCCTGTGTTAGCCAATGTTTTATTACTAGACTTAGCAACGTTGCTTCATGCAAATAAGCGTCCCAAAAAGATTGCTGCAACTAAAAAATAGTCGGACAACTCAAGATGATCACTGTTGTTCATAAAGAACGACAAGAAAAATCATCTAGCGATGTTCGACTATGGGTTTATTTAGGAAGTATTTCTACTAAGATTCAATATGGCTATACAGATTCGGCGAAAAAACAAGGCAATGTTAAGTTTTTGAGAATCACAGATATACAAGAGGGACGTGTAAATTGGTCCAGTGTGCCTTACTGTGATATTAGTAATTCTAAACTAGTTGATTTAAGATTGGAAGAAAATGACATTTTGATAGCAAGGACAGGAGGAACTATGGGAAAAAGTTTCTTGGTTAAGGAAATAAGTGAGGAATCTGTTTTTGCTTCTTACTTGATTCGAATTAGGTTAGTTGAGAAATTATTATCAGAATACGTAGACTGCTTCTTAGACTCGCCATTATATTGGAAGTTATTAGAAAAAATTTCTTACGGAACTGGGCAACCAAATGTAAATGGTACAAATTTATCTAAACTACTTATACCATTACCACCTTTAGAAGAACAACAACGCATGACTACTAAAATAGAAATGATAAGAAGATCTATTCGTAGAATCAATTTTGAGTAAATATAACGGACCTAGCATCCATTTTATACCAGATGATGCTAGGTCTATTATTTATATTTTATGGAATTTAATTGATTTGTTCTAGTGTTTTAATATTATTACGACAGTAAAAAAATAGTTTGATTCTTCTAACATGAATGACCATCTAGAAGTGGAAATGTATAAAAGATTTATTTTATGAAGTTTTCCTAATATCATTCACTCATGATACGCAGCTCCGTATCA
>NZ_BNJW01000056.1 GCF_015751045.1 Enterococcus lactis | reverse complement strand
AATATGATTCTATCATTGTCAGTTCGTCTATGGTAAGATGTTTGTAGGTCATTTATGGTTACACTCCTTTGTTTTCTTTCGTCGGAAATACAATTTGAGTGTACCATAAATGCCTTTTTATTTTTCTAACTTAATTTTACAATTCGCGTAAATAAAAGAAAACAGGAGTTTTTTTAAAAGCATCATCTATTTTTTATGTAAAAAAATGGTATGATTAATCAAGTAAGAAATGATTGGAAGAAGGCAAGCAAATGAATAGTATGGAAAAAGTCAACCAGTTTAGAGATGAACGTAATTGGCGACAATTTCATAACGAAAAAGATTTGGCTATCTCTATTTCTTTGGAAGCATCTGAATTGTTAGAACTTTTTCAATGGAAAACGCCGGAAGAAGTAAAAGAAACACAATTAGAACGAATCAAAGAAGAACTGGCAGATGTATTGATCTATTCATACATGATGGCAGACAACCTTCACCTGGATCTAGATGAGATCATTGAAGAAAAATTGATCAAAAATAATTTGAAATATCCTGTAGAAAAAAGCGCAGGTGTACGAAAAAAATACACAGAGTTGTAGAAATGTGTCATTCGGCTGTTGGAAAGAGCAAAAGAAAAACAGTAAAATGAGTCTGGAGGGAGAGAAAATGAAAAAAAAAGGAAAAGCAAAAAGATGGCTAGTCAATATCCTCTTGTTCCTCTTGTTATTAGTAGGACTAGCTTTGATTTTCAATGAACAGATCAAGGATTATCTTGTCAGAGAGACAGGAGATAAATATGCTATAGCGAATGTAACAAAAGAAGATCTGAAAAAGAATAACGATAAAGATGTCAGTTTTGACTTTGATGCGGTAGAACCAATGACGACAGAAGGGGTCATGAGGTCGCAAATGAGAGGAACAGATCTACCAGTGATTGCTAGTATCGCAGTCCCTTCAGTTTCAATCAATTTACCGGTTTTCAAAGGCTTGGATAATACGTCACTACTTTACGGAGCAGGAACATTATCTCCAGATCAAGAAATGGGAAAAGGAAATTATGCCTTAGCAAGCCATCGTGCAACGAACCCTGAATTGTTGTTTACACCGCTGGAAAATTTGGAAATGGGTGCCAAGATCTATTTGACGGATTTAGAAAATGTGTATACATATAAAACATTTTTTAAAGAAAAAGTTGCTCCTACAGATACCCAATTACTGAATGAAGTCGAGGGAAAAGAAATCGTCACACTAATTACTTGTGGCGACATGGATGCAGTCACGCGACTAGTTGTACAAGGCGAACTGGAAAGTGTTACACCGATAAAAGATGCGACAGATGATATGAGAACTGCTTTCAATCTAGAGACAAAAACATTTTAGGATACTGGGACATAAGTCGTTACAGATCAAAAACAGCCAAAGGATATAAATCGATAAGGAAAAACCAATTTGCTGAAAAAAAGAGGAACGCAAAGAGGTGCATCTCTGATTTGGTTGTTTTCTAGATAGACTTGTGTTCCAGTTTTTTTATTTTTTATATGAAAAGGCTTGCATAAATAAAAATTCGATGGTATGATGATTTTGAATAAGAAATGGATTGTTACTGTACGGCAGGCAAAACCAGAATTCAGCTAAGAAACAGTAGGCGAATTCTAGGTTTTTTTATTTTTCTTGAGAGGGCGAAGCAAAATGAAAATTGATAAAATTTTGAATAACAACGTCGTCATTTCGAAAAATGGATTCGGGGAAGAAGTCGTTTGTATGGGAAAAGGACTAGCTTTTCAAAAAAAGATTGGGGACGAGATTTCGCCAGAAGTGGTCCAAAAAGAATTTGTTTTAAGAGATTCTTTTGCTAAAAACCAATTCCAACAGCTGATGGCTGATATTCCGGCAGAGGAGATCGAATGGGTCAAACAAGTAGTTGAACTGGCTGAAGATAAACTAAAAGTTGAATTTTCGCCTAATATTTATCTGACATTGACCGATCATCTTCATTATGCGATCACACGGGCAAAAGAAAATATCCAACTGCCTAATCCATTATTATTTGAAACAAAAAAATTTTATCCGAAAGAATATCAAGCAGCGAAAGAGGCTCTTTTGTTCGTGAAACAAAAGACTGGTGTGGAACTTTCTGAGGATGAAGCCGGTTTTATTGCCTTTCATTTTGTGAATAGCCAACAAGGAAACGAAGACATGCAAGTGACGATGACCGCTACCACAATGGTAAGAGATATACTGAGTATCATCAGTAAATTCTTCGGCATCGTGTTCGATGAAGAATCTTTGAATTATCAGCGTATCATTACTCATCTGCAGTTTTTTGCCCAGCGTTATCTCAAAGGGGAAGGATCTGACGAACAAGATGAATTTCTCTACGCATTAGTTCAAGGAAAGTATCCAAAAGCGTTTCATTGTGTCGAACGGATCAATGAGTATCTTCGACAAACGCAAAAACAGGAAATGGGAATCGCAGAGCAGATTTATTTAACGATCCATATTCAAAGAGTAGTAAGTGAGAAAAAAAGCATCCAATCATAAGGATTGTTACTGTATGGCAGGCAAAACCTGGATTGAAAAAATAGGTTCACGAATGTTTGTGACTGTTTTTTTCAATCTGGGTTTTTATTTTTTAAATCTTAATTGTCAAATTAAGTTAGACAGATCATCAATACTTACGTAACTCAAAAATACTTCCAAAGGTGTTCGATAATCCAGTGATTTTCTAGGAATATTATTTCGTTTAGATGCGACAGATTGAATAAAAAATTCATCTACTGAAT
>NZ_BNJW01000055.1 GCF_015751045.1 Enterococcus lactis | reverse complement strand
TATAAATCCCATCAGCTCTTACTCTAGCTAGTTCTTTTCCAGTATTGTAGTCCATAATGAAAATATACTCGTATTTATAATTAGCAATGTGCCATCCAGCTACATGCAAGTTTGCGTTTTCGATTTCTCCGAACTGATCAATGTGGGCATAATTTGTTCCATCTGTCAGCGTAGGATTTGCAGCACCTGCTCTAGTTGGATCAATGACTGGTTTATCATCTGAAGTAGTTGGATTTTCATCGGTAAATCCATGAGCTAAATCATAAGCAAGCTTTTCTTTGCTGACTCCCATTTGCGATAAGTAACCATATGGATCTGTATGGTTTCCCCAAACATAATTTGTCACCCACAAATGAGAAATGATTCCTTTTGTAAATAAAGAAGTTCCTTGATCAAGAGTCAATGGAATTCCATATTTTTTTGCACTATCTCTTGTATATTCAATGTAAGCTCGATAGTTTTTCTCAAACAATGCTTTATCATATGTGCGCTGTAATTCAATCTGTACAGGCGCATAAGGATTGGCATTACCAGCACCCCACGAAACATATCCTTGCTCACCCACACGGTAAACAATCCCACCGTCACCAATAACATCTGTGGTATAAGGATTACTTCCGTTATAATTATTTTTCATGTTGGCTGCTACATTTCTTGCTGGTGCATCTATTCCAGCTTCGTGCAAAATAATCTTGTTAGGAATTGCTAATCTGGAGTCTCCTTGATTCGGCGCTAAATTATACTCGTCATTAATAGTATAAGCAAACCCATTAATTGGCAATAAAAAAAGAGCCGTTAATAGGCTCATCGCAGTAATAGTAATTTTCTTTTTCATTTGTTTCCTCCTATTTTTTCAAATTATATGCCGACACACCAGTGATAACGCCTAAAAACGTGGCTACTGCATTGATAGTCAGAACTGTCATATCTGTTCCATTCCATCCATACGCTTTTCCTAACGTGGCTACTAAAACAGATGCAGCTGGTAAAACTGTTAAAACCGTCCATTTAATGACTTGATAATACTTATCGGGTAAAATCATTTCTTCTCACCTCCTTTACAATTTAGTCAAGAAATAGCCAATGATCGTAATGCCTAAACCAATCATGTAACCCCACGACCATTTATTATTGGCTTTCATTTCTTTAATATCTTCTGCATTATTAAGCGCAATAGAATATGCCTGATCCGCTCTATCTTTTGCGCTTTCCGCTTTTTCGCGTAATGATTCGTAATTATCCAATTTCGTTTCAATACGCACTAAGCGTTCTACCACGTCTTGTATTGCTTCGTCTTTCAACCAACTAGCCTCCTTTCATTGCAAAATAAAAAAAGTACTCGATTGAGTACGCTAGTAGCAGTTTTTAATTAATTGGAAATTTTATAATTCCATAATGTGTAATTTGTGTATTCTCGCGCTTGTCAAAGATTTCCCAGAAGCCATTCCTAGACCAATTGAAAATTTATCGCCAACTTTAGCATTCATACAATACATAGATACACTCAATTCAGTTCTAAACCAAAAGTTAGCGCCACTTGCAATACCCATACCGTAACCTGTATCCCATGTTTGAGTTTGATTAGTATCCTTCCACATGTTGATATAAACATACGTACCCCATTGATCAGCAAATTCTACCATAGTTTGTACATCAACTAAAATACTGCACTCTCTAGTAAATGTTGCTTCCCAACGATCAGCATTCCACTCTAAAGGACTTTCATTCATAGCAACATTTAGTTTTGTACCAATGGTTAACATTTCTTCACTTACTCTAAATCTAGAATTTGCGTTTGCTGGTCTCAATTCAGTGCCACCGCTAAACCACGCCTCATATTTCACTGGTTTTTGCATTTCAGTCAGCGTGCTGTTGATTGTGGTTATTGATTTCGTATTGGCAGTTACTTTTTTATCAACTTCATTAATTGAAGCAGTCAACTGCGAATTAATCTCCGATACTTTCCCATCGGTATAGTTGTTTGCTTTACCTGTGATTTCAGCAACCTTAATATCTGTGGCCAGGTTATCTTCTACATATTCTGGTGCTAGATCCCAGACATAATCTTTTGGATTGTTTGAGTCTCGCATGCCAGTACCACGATATTTATACTCACTAATATTCGGGGTTCGGGTGTCGCCTTTTTCTAGTTTTAACCACTTAATTGTACATTGTCCTACACTTGTGCTTGGTACTTGATAAATCTGCACTTGTGGGGTAGTAGGGTGTGAGTCATCTGCTGCTGTAAATGTTTTAGACCACACATTAGTTAAGCCTTCTACTGGTTGTAAGTCACCAACCTCCCATGCATCTCCTGTTGCTCGTGTGAAAAATGGTCTAAAAACCTGTGTTGCTGGCTTAGTTCCTTCAAGTGTGATGGTATACTTCTTACCTTTTACCATTGGTTTAATGTTATAGGTGTTAATAAGATAGTTACTATTAGTAACTGGTTGTTGTGATTCTGGTTTAATTAGATTTTCACCCAAAGCCACCTTACTCAAATAATACGGTGCGTCTAGTAAATTAGGCTGATATGGTGTAGCTGTATCACTTGTTGACGTTACTTTTTCAATCTTAATATCGTAACCAATGTAGATTTTGCCGTTGCCTTCGTTAGGTTGCCAAAGTTGTACGTAAGTTGTATCAAATTTAAGATTACCTGGTACAGTGAACACTTTTGTCACGTTTTGCCATGTCCCTACATTTTCACGTGGTGGGTTTATTGTTCCTAATGCAGTTCCATCGCTAGCTTTTAATATTAAAGCCGTTCTGAAAATGTCAAAATCTGCGTTTATCATAATTGGGACTGTCATAATATACACATTATTAGGAAGCAACGCTGAGCAATTTGGCACGTATATATTTCTGTTTATGTTGACTGCCGAAGGATCGCTACTGTCTAGTTCTAAATATGTTTCGT
>NZ_BNJW01000054.1 GCF_015751045.1 Enterococcus lactis | reverse complement strand
TTATAACGAAGATAGTAGCCCACGGCTACAATAATCACATCCTGCTGAAATTGCTTTCCTTTAAAATGATTCATCGTCATTCCTCCTGCTATCTTTTTCTATTATTCTACCTTATTTGATAGTAGATTTAAAACTTTGCAACAGAACCCAATCAGTGATACCTTTAAAGTTCTTTCGATGGCAATGATCTCCAAAGTTGGAGGAGCTTCAGGTCCGCTATATGGTTCAGCATTCATGAACATGATGAAAGCGACAAAGGATGTTGACGTCATCAATTCACAAGAGCAATTAGGGAAAATCATCGAAGAAGGTACAAATGGGATACAAGCAAGAGGAAAAGCTGAAGCAGAGGATAAAACAATGCTAGATGTTTGGTTTCCTGTTACGGAAGCATTAAAAAACAATCAGCTAACCGCAGACGTCATCGAAAATGCCAAAGAACATACTAAAAATTTGGTCGCAAAAAAAGGACGTGCTTCTTATTTAGGGGAGCGGGCGATTGGACACATTGATCCAGGAGCAGCTTCTAGTGCAATCTTATTCCAGACATTACTTGATGTGATTCATGGATAGAAAGGGCTATTTATAAACTGTAAAAGCCTAACTTTGAACGACAGCATAAACTGTTGCAAAAGTTAGGCTTTTTATCTGCTTTCGTGTGTCTACCTAGAGCTTTTTCTGACAGAAGTATTTACCAAAAGTTAAACGAAGAAAGTGAAAATCGAGAAGAAAGAATCACTCTTTAGCATGAAAAAAAAGAACTTTATCCTGATTAAAATAACGAAATAATCAAATATGACTTGTGCAAAAAAAGAGATGAGACCACTGCTACTTTTAGCAATGGTCTCACCTCTGTTTTACTGGTTATCGTCAGGTCAAAACGGTTTTTTTACAACCTATCTGCGGTATTCAAGAAGCTGTTTTTCTCTGTTCATTCTTATTGCTTGATGCAGACCAGCCTTTTCACAACCTAACACGCGGTGTTCAAAGAGCTGACCTTCAACAATAAGTCAAAACGCTCTTTTTACAACCTCTATTCACGGTGTTCAAAGCCCAACTCCTTGAAATAAGTCTGGATTTTTCAAAACATGAGAAGCTGTTTAGAAAAATTCATTCTTATTGTCGGCGGAGCTGAACGGTCTTTTCACAACCTTATCCACGGTGTTCAAGAAGCAACTCCTCAGCAATAAGCGCTAGATTTCCAAAATATGAGAAACTATTTTAGAAATCTAGTTCTTATTTGCTCGGAGCTGGACGCTTCTTTCACAACCTCTATCCTCGATCTTTTTGGTCATACACTTCTTTGACGTTGATAAATTGATCAAGTATTGGATTTTCTCCTTTTAGGTCAGCTTCGAAACGGATACCGTCAATATTGATTCTGGCGTTACGGTAGTAGTCAGTTCCTAGTTGTCCCCATGCAGGAGTTGAGGCATCGACATTGCAGAAGATATCAAATCCTTGTTGTTTCAAGTAAGCAAATTTTTGATTTGCTTCAGAATAAGGTTGCCAATCGCTGATGTCAGCGCCAAATGGGTAGATCAAAATATTTGTTTTGCCTAAAATAGGTGCAACTTCATTTTGCCAACGTTCATTATCTTGTTGGATATCGGCTAAAGAAGCTTGTGTCATATTCAAGTGTCCCCAAGTATGAGAAGCAAAACTCCAACCATCTTTCTTTAATTGATCAGCAACTTTTTTGGCTGCTTCGATTTCTTTGTTTGTTTTTTCGTTATCACCATATTCTGATTTTGATGTACGGTAACCTAATACACCATTATAGCCTGTTAAAGCTAATGTTCCTTTGGCGCCTTGATAAGAAAAATCGGGATGTTTTTTAATGAATGAATCGATCAATGGAACCATATCATAGTCACCAACAGTTTCCTTCTTATTGTCGATATAAATATTCTTGATTTGGTTCTTTTTATCGACAATCAACTTACTTGGAAATCCTGAATTGTCCATGTATTCATAATAGCTGACATCGTCTTGCGAAAGAATTAACGGTTTCTTTCCTTCTGGAAGAGAAACACCTGTAAAGGTCAGTTTTCCATCTGTTCCTTTTTTGACTAATCCATTTAGATTAACAAGAACATAGTTATTTTTATATAACTGATCAATGGTTTTATTGAATTCGGAAATAGTGACCATATAATCTTTATACCCTTGTGCTTGCTGGGTATGAAAAGCCTTAGCTGGATCAACGATCAGACTATGAAAGAAGACGTGTGAGATTTTGGTCGGGTCTTCCCATTTTACCAAGGATTCTTTTTCTTTTTTCAAAGTTGCTAACAATTGTTGCGCTTCTTTGGCGTCGTCTTTTTCAAGTAAGGCGATGGCTTCATCATAATGATAACTTGCAGCAAGCTGTTTTGCTTGATCAAGCTGTTTCGTCGTTTGTTTATCTTCAACAGGTTTTGAGCTGCTGCTTGAGTGTTGAGTTGTTTGACTAGTGTTTTCTAATTTATTGTTTGTTGCTGCTTGTGTAACAAAAAAGATACTTACACCTAGAATAATAACAGTGCATACAGAAGTGACAGCCAATATGATTTTGTGTGTATGTTTCATTTTATCGTCCCCTACTACTTTTTGATTTCAAAAACCCCCGTAAGCTTTTCTTAACCTTTTGAAAAACTTCCCATAACCATTGTAACGAATATAGAAACAAGTGTAAAAGAAACTTTTGTTTTTTTTTGATTTTTCTCTTATTTTCTTTAACTAGAGCGCTTTTTATGAGAAGTACTATTTTGTAAAAGTTATAAAGTGAGAGAGGTGAAAATGTTCGGATTTTCGCTGTTTTTATTTCCAAGAAAAACTAAAATAAACCCCTGGTGCTAGTTAATTTTTTCCTAGAGGAAAATGTCTAAACATGTTGGTAAATCAACAAAAAAACGCATATAGTAGTCTCAAAACTCCCAAGAAATGAGGACTACATATGCGTTCATCAAAATATACTGAACATTATACAGATACTTTT
>NZ_BNJW01000053.1 GCF_015751045.1 Enterococcus lactis | reverse complement strand
GCGTGGCGACGTCCTACTCTCACAAGGGGCAACCCCTCACTACAATCGGCGCTAAGAAGCTTAACTTCTGTGTTCGGCATGGTTACAGGTGTATCCTTCTCGCTATCGCCACCACACTGTGGTGTTATCTTTTATTGAGTAAATTTTGTTCACTCAAAACTGGATTTGAAGTCATATAAGTTTTTTCCGAGTTCTTTTCTTTTAACCAATTGGTTAAGTCCTCGATCGATTAGTATCAGTCCGCTCCATACATCACTGTACTTCCACTCCTGACCTATCTACCTGATCATCTCTCAGGGATCTTACTTTCTTAAAGAAATGGGAAATCTCATCTTGAGGTGGGCTTCACACTTAGATGCTTTCAGCGTTTATCCCTTCCCTACATAGCTACCCAGCAATGCCCTTGGCAGAACAACTGGTACACCAGCGGTAAGTCCATCCCGGTCCTCTCGTACTAAGGACAGCTCCTCTCAAATTTCCAACGCCCGCGACGGATAGGGACCGAACTGTCTCACGACGTTCTGAACCCAGCTCGCGTGCCGCTTTAATGGGCGAACAGCCCAACCCTTGGGACCGACTACAGCCCCAGGATGCGACGAGCCGACATCGAGGTGCCAAACCTCCCCGTCGATGTGGACTCTTGGGGGAGATAAGCCTGTTATCCCCAGGGTAGCTTTTATCCGTTGAGCGATGGCCCTTCCATGCGGAACCACCGGATCACTAAGCCCGACTTTCGTCCCTGCTCGACTTGTTGGTCTCGCAGTCAAGCTCCCTTCTGCCTTTACACTCTTCGAATGATTTCCAACCATTCTGAGGGAACCTTTGGGCGCCTCCGTTACCTTTTAGGAGGCGACCGCCCCAGTCAAACTGCCCATCTGACACTGTCTCCCACCACGATCAGTGGTGCGGGTTAGAGTGGCCATAACGCAGGGGTAGTATCCCACCAGCGCCTCCATCGAAACTAGCGTTCCGATTTCTACGGCTCCTACCTATCCTGTACATGCGGTACAGACACTCAATATCAAACTACAGTAAAGCTCCATGGGGTCTTTCCGTCCTGTCGCGGGTAACCTGCATCTTCACAGGTACTAAAATTTCACCGAGTCTCTCGTTGAGACAGTGCCCAAATCGTTACGCCTTTCGTGCGGGTCGGAACTTACCCGACAAGGAATTTCGCTACCTTAGGACCGTTATAGTTACGGCCGCCGTTTACTGGGGCTTCAATTCGTACCTTCGCTTGCGCTAAGCACTCCTCTTAACCTTCCAGCACCGGGCAGGCGTCAGCCCCTATACTTCATCTTACGATTTTGCAGAGACCTGTGTTTTTGATAAACAGTCGCTTGGGCCTATTCACTGCGGCTGATCGTATGATCAGCACCCCTTCTCCCGAAGTTACGGGGTCATTTTGCCGAGTTCCTTAACGAGAGTTCTCTCGCTCACCTTAGGATTCTCTCCTCGACTACCTGTGTCGGTTTGCGGTACGGGCCGCTGTTTTCTCACTAGAAGCTTTTCTCGGCAGTGTGACATCAGGAACTTCGGTACTATTATTTCCCTCCCCATCACAGCTTGTCCTTAAGAAAAGAAGCATTTGACTCCTCTTCAGACTTACTGCTTGGACAGACATTTCCGATCGTCTGCATTCCTTAGCCTCCTGCGTCCCTCCATTGCTCAAACAAAAACAACGGGTACAGGAATATCAACCTGTTATCCATCGCCTACGCCTATCGGCCTCGGCTTAGGTCCCGACTAACCCTGGGCGGACGAGCCTTCCCCAGGAAACCTTAGTCATTCGGTGGACAGGATTCTCACCTGTCTTTCGCTACTCATACCGGCATTCTCACTTCTAAGCGCTCCAGCAGTCCTCACGATCTGCCTTCGACGCCCTTAGAACGCTCTCCTACCAATACACCTAAAGGTGTACTCCACAGCTTCGGTAATATGTTTAGCCCCGGTACATTTTCGGCGCAGGGTCACTCGACTAGTGAGCTATTACGCACTCTTTAAATGGTGGCTGCTTCTAAGCCAACATCCTAGTTGTCTGTGCAACCCCACATCCTTTTCCACTTAACATATATTTTGGGACCTTAGCTGGTGGTCTGGGCTGTTTCCCTTTCGACTATGGATCTTATCACTCACAGTCTGACTCCCGGATATGAATGAATGGCATTCGGAGTTTATCTGAATTCGGTAACCCGAGATGGGCCCCTAGTCCAAACAGTGCTCTACCTCCATCATTCTCAATTCCGAGGCTAGCCCTAAAGCTATTTCGGAGAGAACCAGCTATCTCCAAGTTCGTTTGGAATTTCTCCGCTACCCACACCTCATCCCCGCACTTTTCAACGTACGTGGGTTCGGTCCTCCAGTGCGTTTTACCGCACCTTCAACCTGGACATGGGTAGATCACATGGTTTCGGGTCTACGACTACATACTCAAACGCCCTATTCAGACTCGCTTTCGCTGCGGCTCCGTCTCTTCAACTTAACCTCGCATGCAATCGTAACTCGCCGGTTCATTCTACAAAAGGCACGCCATCACCCATTAACGGGCTTTGACTTGTTGTAGGCACACGGTTTCAGGTTCTATTTCACTCCCCTTCCGGGGTGCTTTTCACCTTTCCCTCACGGTACTGGTTCACTATCGGTCACTAGGGAGTATTTAGCCTTGGGAGATGGTCCTCCCGGATTCCGACGGAATTTCTCGTGTTCCGCCGTACTCAGGATCCTCCTAGGTGTCTTCCACATTTCGTCTACGGGGTTTTTACCCTCTTTGACTGACTTTTCCAAGTCATTCGACTATCTGAAAGAACGACCATATTGGAGTCCTACAACCCCAACAAGCAAGCTTGTTGGTTTGGGCTTTTCCCGTTTCGCTCGCCGCTACTCAGGGAATCGAATTTTCTTTCTCTTCCTGCAGGTACTTAGATGTTTCAGTTCTCTGCGTCTACCTCGAATGTGCTATGTATTCACACAATCGTAACATCCTATTAAAGATGCTGGGTTCCCCCATTCGGAAATCTCTGGATCATAGCTTACGTACAGCTCCCCAAAGCATATCGGTGTTAGTCCCGTCCTTCATCGGCTCCTAGTGCCAAGGCATCCACCGTGCGCCCTTATTCACTTAACCTTATCAACCTTACGGTTGGGTTTTGATCCTTCTTCTAGCGATAGAAGTTAGATCAAGAAAATAAGCAATTGAACTTATTAAAAAACTC
>NZ_BNJW01000052.1 GCF_015751045.1 Enterococcus lactis | reverse complement strand
ATTCCTTAGAACGATAAGTTATTTCGTGTTCTAATTGTTTTTTTCTATATTCATCTATTTCAAGTTCATGTCTTTCAATATTGTTTCTTAACATTGTTAGTTGTAAATCATTTGTAGCACGTTGTTTATCTTGCTTTTTTCTATAGTTAATATCTTTTATAGCTTTTATGGAAAAAATATCATTAATCCAAGACATATAAGAATTCCTCCGATAAACATTTTTAGTACTGTCTGTTTTTAATAGTATAAAATGAATCAAATTGAATATCAAATATATATTATATCCATGAAGCCCAATCTTCTTTAATAGAAGATTGGGCTATTTTTATGGCAAAGGAGGGAAAAGAAATGTTTCAAAATAAAGGACAACGTTATGTCACAAAGGGAGTAATGGACAGTTTGCCGGTGGAATTACAAGCTTTATGTTGGAATCTAATCGATCAAAACAGTCAAAAGCAACTTCCTTTAGACTATCTTCAAATTTTTGAATTTTCTACGGAAAAAGGAAATCAAAAGTTGGTTCATCGTCAAGAAGAACCGGAAGAAAGAAAAGAGTATCTGATTTCACCTAAGCTTCGTTTGAAATCAGTGTCTCAAAAAATATGGGTCATTGATTCGGGTGAGTATCAAACGATGTTATTACCAGAAGAATACTAGTATCTAAAAGAAAGGAACGAAAGGACTTGTTAGAAACGGCTATCGAAGTACTGGAAAAGTGTGCACAGCTGGTCACTGCTTCTGAAGAGTGGGGCTATGAATCCGTTACGATGGAAAAAGAGGAAATTGAAATGGGTACGCTTCCTAAAGATGTTCATCTACCACGTTTAGTGATGACACATCTTTATATTTATTGTGCACCAGAAGATGGAAAAGACTATGTAGTTTATTTTATTACAGATATTACCAGCCAGCGAGAATTTGTTCGTGGGTTACTGGTAGAAGGACGATTGGTTTGGAGTCAGATTGGAGGAACGAATGAATAAGATCGATTATTTGAGAATGATTGCGAAATGTTTAGAAGATATCCTTACCGCGATTCATCAAATTCTGAAGAAAAAAGGAGAAAGAATATGAAATATTTTCAACTAGTATTGACACTTATAACGGCAATGGTAATTGAAGTGCTTGAACAAAAATTAGCATAGGAGAAAAAGAGATGATTGAAAAAGAATTAGTAACCACACAAACAGAAGTTTGGCGAGATCCTCATCATACCCATCGCTATGTTTTCAAACGACAATGGGCGATCAAAGGAAAAGAAGCGGAAGATAAATTAGCGGTAGTCATTACTATTCGTCCAACAGATACAGAACCATTTACGAATGATTTGAGTATGTTATTAATCGAAAAGAATATCCGACAATTAGGATTTACTGGTTTTATTGCTGTGAATCTTTTTTCGTACACAAAAGCGAAAAGTCCTCGGGTATTTCTTCGAGGAAATGATGAACAATCTTTGGAAATATTAACGACTGTTTTTACAGAAAAGAAAATCAATACCATTATTTTTGCTTGTGGTTCGATTACAGCGACGAGTCAAGTGGCTTATGAACAAGCGAAGACCATTTACGATCAATTGAGTGCGAAACAAAAGAAGATGACCAAAGTATTGATAAATGCAGAAGGCAAGTTATCCCATCCATTAAGTATTCATGTTCGTAATGAATGGCAATTGGCAGATAGTCAATTATTATTTCAAGAAAAATAACGTTTTATTTTATCATGTTACTTATAAGTAGTTTTACATGCTTTTTGACTTTAAAAATACATGTGATGATACATGTTATATGAATTATCAATGTACCCAGTAATATGCTATTTTCATTATGTAAAAAATAACAGGGGGTGTGTAGATGGAGATTGATAAAACTTGTTTGAGTAACTCTTATAAAAGTATGAATGACTTTTTTGAGGAAATGGAACTGGATTCAGAATTGCTCTATCAATTTTATCTTGCTTTTCGAGGGCAACAGATTTCTTTTCCGATGAAAATGTACGATCGCGAGTTAGTAAGAAAAAGAATCGAAAACATGATAGAACAGGAAAAAAATGTTGATATTCGTCAATTGACAGAAGTTTATGGTTTTTCTACAAGATGGATTCAAGAAGTAATTAAACAAAAAGAAAGGAGAAGAGTACATGGCTAAGCTGATTGTATTAGGTGGTTTAATTTACGGTGGATATTGGTTATATAAATATATGCTTGCACATCCGAATATAGATAAAGGAAACGTAATTAAGACAGTTGGGGTAATCATAGTTGGACTCATAGCTCTAACTAAGAAAAATAATACTAATAGCCCAAAATTAATGAGAACTTATCGCTGTAGAGGATGTGGAAGGGAAATTTCTACTAGTTTTAACCCATCTGAGAGTCCTCAAGGAAGAGACCGTTGCCATACCGGCTATCGACATTATTGGGAAAGAATCGATTAAAAGATTACCTTTTAGATCAATTAATTGTCTGATAGAATAAATACGTGAGGGAGAAATTGAAAGAGGTAAATAAAATGAAAAAATGGTTGTTATTACTAATTGGAATGGGGATTTTATTCACTGGTTGTACATCTGAGAATACGAGGACTAAAGTGAATGTAGAAACTGATACAACAATTGAGACTAAAAAAAGTAAAACGCAATCAACTGAACAAACTACAACAGAAATGAAGCAATCTGTGGAAGCAAGTACAAGTGAAAGTTTAACCACTGAATCTTCTTCTGAAGAGGTTAAGAATACTTTGTGGGATAGTGAGAAATCTACCCAACTAGCAACTTTTGTCCCACAATGGGGAAAAACATTGGGTCAAGAATATAAAAGCTACAATCCTCAGAACAATGTAAGTCTGTATGGTACGCCTTTACCAAGTGCAGTCATTGATGGAAATTGGAAAATGGCAATCAATGAAGCACCAGTTACCGTACAATGGTCAGAAGATGGAACTGGTCATGCAGATTTCAATTTAGTAGCAGTTTATTCTGATGTAGAAACTGGAGAATATTTAGGGCAGCATGTTTACTTTTTCGGTTTTCAAAATGGACAACCTAAAGTTTATTTAACTCAACAAAATCAAGGTAATGAAAATAATTATCTATACTTTAACGAAACTCAAAATCAACAACTAAAACAAGGTTTCATTGATATTGTGAATGGACAAACTCCCCAAAATCCAGTAGTAGAAGAGTCTACTCAACAAGCTACAACTGATTCAGCTACGCCAAGTTCACATGAAAGAGCACAAGCAATTAGGGAAATATTAAAACAAAATCAAGGATTTAATGAAGAGGTATTAAACTCAATTCCAGATGAAGAAATACTTGATTCTTTCGTAGGTAATGCGACCAATGCACAACTAGCACAAAGTGCGATGAATCTATTAGAAAAATACCCTAATTTGAAATAAGAGTTACAAATGGTGTTAGGATGATTTAGTGGACACATTTTGGGAGAGGACTATAATAACCTCGAACGAAAGGAAGTTCGCTAAATGAAAAAGTACAGTCAAGAAAGAAAAGACATGATCCTTCAACTCGTCGCAACTGGTAAGCCGGTTGCCGAA
>NZ_BNJW01000051.1 GCF_015751045.1 Enterococcus lactis | reverse complement strand
ATCTTACCTTTACTAAAAAAAATTATTATCTTTATCCATGGACATCATGAAGAACTAGAGAAATATGCAAGTTATACTGCTGAGATATACGCCGCCGTCGCAAAAGCTGCCAAGCAACGGCAAAAAAACAAACAAAATTAGCTATGTATTGCCCCTCAACGAGGGGCTATTTTTTTATCGTTGCGGAATATTCAAGTACCAACGCTTATCATGAAAATCTTGTGCTCCGCCTTTAGTGCTCCCTTCTGGATCATTCGTTGCACGCATCATGACATAGACTTTCTTATTAGGGAAGTTGCGCATATTGAAAGATACATGATAACCAACATTTCCTAAAGTATTATAAGCTTGATTTACATCTGGTCTATAAATTCCATCAGCTCTTACTCGAACTAATTCTTTTCCAGTATTGTAATCCATAATGAAAATATACTCGTATTTATAGTTAGCAATGTGCCATCCAGCCACATGCAAGTTCGCATTTTCGATTTCCCCAAACTGATCAATGTGAGAATGATTCGTTCCATCTGTTAAAGTCGGATTTGGTGCACCTGCTCGTGTTGGATCAATGACAGGCTTGTTTTCAGAAGTTGTCGGATTTTCATCGGTAAATCCATGAGCCAAATCATAGGCTAATTTTTCTTTACTTACGCCCATTTCAGAAAGATAACCATAAGGATCTGTATGATCGCCCCAGATGTTTTGTGTTACCCATAAATGCGATTTGATTCCCGGTTGGTTATAAGGAGTGTCCAACGTTAATGGAATACCATATTTCATTGCTGAATCTCTAGCCAATTCAACGTATGCCTTGTAGTTTTTCTCAAAAGTTGCTTTATCATGCGTGTGCTGTAACTCAATCTGCACAGGACTGTTAGCATTAGCATATGAACCAGCCCCATACTGCACATAACCAGGTTGTCCGACTTGATAAACAATTCCACCGTCTCCCACAATGTAAGCAGTGTAAGCACTAGTCCATGAACGTTGCATATATTGCGCTTCATTGCGTCCTGTTGCTGTTTCATTAGCCGTTTCATGCAGTAAAATATACTGATTATTTGCTACTTGTGAGCTACCTTCATTTGCGCCCAAATTAAATTCATTGTTAATCATATAAGCAAACCCATTAATTGGCAATAAAAAAAGAGCCGTTAATAGGCTCATCGCAGTAATAGTAATTTTCTTTTTCATTTGTTTCCTCCTATTTTTTCAAATTATATGCAGACACACCAGTGATAACGCCTAAAAATGTTGCTACTGCATTGATAGTCAGCACTGTCATATCTGTTCCATTCCATCCATACGCTTTTCCTAACATGGCTACTAAAGCAGATGCAGCTGGTAATACTGTTAAAACCGTCCATTTAATGACTTGATAATACTTATCGGGTAAAATCATTTCTTCTCACCTCCTTTACAATTTAGTCAAGAAATAGCCAATGATTGTAATGCCTAAGCCAATCATATAGCCCCAAGCCCATTTATTATTGTTCTTCATTTCCTTGATGTCTTCTGCATTGTTTAGTGCTACTGAATAGGCTTTATCTGCCAAATCTTTTGCACTATCAGCCTTTTCTCTAAGTGATTCGTAGTTGTCTAATTTTGTTTCAATTCTTACTAATCTCTCCACAACGTCTTGGAGCGCTTCTTCTTTCATGTTCCACCAACTTTCCAACAAAAAAACGCATCACTTAAGATGCGCTCTTATCTTTATTAATAATTTTATCTGCTTCTTCGTCTGTAATGCATAGTGGAACGAATAGTCGAACTTGATCGTCAGTAAAACAGCCCCAATCATACATCATTTTCACATCGCTAAAACTAAACATACTACTCACCTCCCTTTGAAGCTGGATTTAGTTGCTCTTTAATTTCTGAAATGTCTTTGCTATTTTGTAACGAAGCAAGCATCATTTTTGAATTGATTTGTGCTAAACTATCCGCTTTTTCTTTCAATGCAGTATTTTCCTGTTTAATTGCTACATCGTTTAGCATGATTTTGGCATTGAGCTGTTTTAGGTTGTCGTTTTCATGTTCCAGTGCCTCGTACATCGCTTTGAGATTGTTTAAATCGTTGTGATCCAGTGTGTTCGCTAACACAATCCATTGGTTCAGTTTAGGATCAAACATCTGATCAGCAATCGTTAGCGGCTCCCCATCAGCACGAATCCCTTCAAACGGTGGCTGATCCGTGTAAGGAACGGATACAAGCATGTCGTCCAATACTTTTCCTGCGTACTCTCCGCCAGTACGTCCATATTTCCAAATATCTTTCATTTATTTCCCTCCTACTTTGTTTCTGGATAACTATCAGCTGTTCGCCATTCTCCTGAAATATAATGATTTCCTACTCGATTAGTTGCAAATTTAACTACTTGTTTACCAGTTAAATCAGTGATTGCTAAAGCGCTGATTTCTCCTTGTGGCGTAGTCCACTGTACAACCGACAACGGAATTCCTCCAATTGTCCCTCCAATAGGAAGCTGAAATCCTAAAGGAATTTCTAGTAGATTCACATGTGAAGCTACGGCTGTTGTCGAGTTTGTTTTTACTCGTGCGTGAAAGAATACCCTATCACCAATACGTTCGAATTCGTATGAAAATTCATCAAATGCGCTTTGCTTATCTGATTGAATAGTAGTCAAACCAGATCCACTCTGTAACACACTACCTAAGTTTTTAACTGTTGCCACATCTACTCCGTCTATCTGGACCCCATCTTTGAAATTTTTTAGTCCTAAAACGGTTTCGGGTTCAGTTAGACTAACCGTATTATTCAAGCCTTTTTCAGTATATTCAGGTGTGACATCCCAACTATAGTCGTTCGGATTGTTGCTATCTTTCAATCCTTCACCAAAGTATTTAAACTGACTAATATTTGGGGTTCGTGTGTCGCCTTTTTCAATTTTCAACCATTTTATGGTACATGAACCTAAAGAAGTATTTGGCGTTTGAAAAAGGTATACCCCTTTTGCGTTTTCCCCTAGCTGAGTTATTGACACAGTGGCGACCCATGTATCAACCAATCCTTCAACTGGTTTAAAGCCACTGAATTGTTTTTGAGCTAAATAAACCCGAATAGTTTGTGAGGCAGGCTTAGTCGCTCCTATCGTCACAGTATAAGTTTCACCTAAAACAAAATCCTCTAGTGCATTTTTTGCATAGATCCCCTCGCTACTACTTGTGATTGGGAATTCAACTGTAGGATCAGCAATATTCTCACCCAAAGCCACCTTACTCAAATAATACGGCGCATCGAGTAAATTTGGCTGGTAAGGAGTTGCCGTATCACTTGTTGACGTTACTTTCTCAATCTTAATATCATAACCAATGTAGATTTTGCCGTTACCTTCTATAGGTTGCCAAAGTTGTAAGTAAGTGGTATCAAATTTAAGATTGCTTGGCACAGTGAACACTGTTGTCACATTTTGCCATGTCCCTACATTTTCACGTGGTGGGTTTATTGTTGCTAATGCAGTTCCATCGCTAGCTTTTAATATTAAAGCCGTTCTGAAAAATGTCAAAATCTGCGTTTATCATAATTGGGACTGTCATAATATACACATTATTAGGAAGCAACGCTGAGCAATTTGGCACGTATATATTTCTGTTTATGTTGACTGCCGAAGGATCGCTACTGTCTAGTTCTAAATATGTTTCGT
>NZ_BNJW01000050.1 GCF_015751045.1 Enterococcus lactis | reverse complement strand
TTCCAGCTAAGTAAAGATTGACGATTTGTTGCTTGAATTCTTGTGAAAAAGTTCTTCGTGTTCTCTTAGACATAAAAATTCCTCCTGGTATATTTTCTTCTAGTCTACACACCTTAATTTTTCTGTCTAGTTAATTGTAGCCTATCCAAACTTTTGTTAAATAAGAGTGAGATAGGTAATAGAGATCAATATATTAGAGCTAAAGGGCAAGAAATAATTGATTCATTAGGTGAAATGAGGCCATACAATTATTTGTATGTAACACATAGAGCTGATGGAATGGTCATTACTGTGGGGAAATCTTCTTCTAATGATATTTTTTTAGATGGAGATCTTTTTTATCAACTCAATACAAATCACTTGTCTGGCACTGAAAATATAATTTTAAGGACGGAATATGGCAATGAAATATTTGCAAAATATGATGAGATTTTAAAAAATTATTTGGACTGGGCTTGGATGATTCCGGTTGAGTCAGGAGATGCTAAGAAACTGGAGAGATTATTGGGCGATGAACTAATTAATAAAAAAGTACCAATTTTAAATTATTATTCCCATAGACAATAAAAGGCTATTTTTCATGATAATACTAGTTATAACTGTAAAAATGGAAGAAAATCTGGGAAAGAAGTTTTTAAATAAGTGTATTGTTCGATTTTAATAAATAATAAGCAATACCATCCGTCTGTGTTGCGCAACATCGTACTACAATGAATATTTTTTCACAAAAAGAAAATCATCCATCGAATGAATGGAAGGTTTTAGTATACACGAGGTTAATGCCCCCTCTTTTATAATCAGAGGAGTGAGGTTTTTTCTATGAATGTTTCTATTTTCTTATTGCTAGTCTAGTTTCTCTTACGATAAAATTGGGATTCTATTCCAGTTTTTATTGATTTGCTGATAAAATAACTTGAATGGTGGATATAAACATGATAAATAAGAGAAGAATAACAAAACGAGGTTGTGAAAAGATTCTCAAATAAGTATAATAGAAAGAAAAAGGAGGAAGAATCAATGAAAATAGCAATTGCAGGCGCTGGCGCAATGGGAAGTCGCTTTGGGTTGATGCTTCACCAAAGTGGGAACGAAGTATTATTAATCGATGGCTGGGCAGAACATGTCCAACAAATCAAAGAACATGGATTACAAGCAAATTTTAATGGTAAAGAGGTAGAAGCAAAACTACCAATCGTTCTTCAATCCGAAGTAGAAAAAGAAGATCAAGTTGATCTGATTATTCTATTTACCAAAGCGATGCAGCTGGAAAAAATGCTGCAGGATATCCAATCATTAATCAAAAAAGATACAGAGGTCTTATGTCTATTAAATGGTATCGGGCATGAAGATATTATTGAGAAATTTGTACCAATGGAAAATATCTATATTGGAAATACCATGTGGACGGCAGGTCTTGAAGGTCCTGGTCAGGTCAAATTATTTGGAAGTGGTTCAGTAGAATTACAAAATTTAGGTGATGGAAAAGAAGCAGCTGCAAAAAAATTAGCAGACAAATTGTCTGAATCAGGATTAAATGCTCATTTTTCTGACAATATTCACTATTCTATTTATCGCAAAGCATGTGTGAACGGAACAATGAACGGACTATGCACAATCTTAGACGTTAATATGGCTGAGCTAGGAAAAACATCGACTGCTCATAAAATGGTGGCGACGATTGTCAATGAGTTTGCCAAAGTAGCAGCAGTAGAGAAGATTGAACTAGATGTCCCAGAAGTCATTGCACATTGTGAATCTTGTTTTGACCCGGAAACAATTGGGTTACATTATCCTTCAATGTATCAAGACTTGATTAAGAACCATCGATTAACAGAAATCGATTATATCAATGGCGCAATTTCTAGAAAAGGGAAGAAATATGGTGTTGCGACGCCTTATTGTGATTTCTTGACTGAGCTTGTCCATGCAAAAGAAGATAGTTTGAACGTAAAATAAAGGAGAGATTGAATGGAAACTTCACAAAAAATATCACCGAAAATTTTTCTGAATAAAGTCCTCGCTGGTACAGCAACAGGAATCATTATTGGATTGATTCCTAATGCAGTATTAGGTGCCATTTTAAAATATTTTAGTGCGTATCCCTTTGCGGTAACGATCGCACAGTTAGCAGTTATTTTTCAACTAGCAACACCTTTGATCATTGGTGGTTTGATTGCCTTACAATTTGGATTTGATCCGATGAGAATGATGGTTGTAGCCGGAGCTTCTTTTGTTGGTTCTGGTGTAGTCAAATTCACACCTGATTTGGGTGAAACGGGTGTTTACGTTGGTGCTGGTACAGGCGATATTATTAATACGATGCTGACAGCATCGATTGCTGTCGGGCTGATTTTACTGATTGGAAATAGTTTTGGGTCAGTGTCGATTGTGTTAACACCGATTGTTGTAGGTGTAGGTGCAGGTTTACTTGGTTTTTATTTATTCCCTTTTGTAACAGCAATTACTTCTGCAATTGGATCATTGATTAATAACTTCACTACCTTACAACCGCTGTTAATGTCTATCTTGATTGGTTGTTCCTTTGCCTTTTTGATTATCTCTCCTATTTCAACAGTAGCAATCGGAATGGCAATCCAACTAGATGGTGTTTCTGCTGGTGCGGCTGCGATGGGCGTAGCTGCAACCACTTTTGTTTTAGTAGTGAACTCTTGGAAGGTTAATAAGTCAGGTGTGACAATTGCGATTGCTTTAGGCGCTATGAAGATGATGATGCCTAATCTATTTAGAAAACCTGTGATTCTTATTCCTTGTTTAGTTAGTGCAGTGATTACAGCTATTCCTGTCGCTCTATTTTCTATTTCAGGTACGCCTGCTTCTGCTGGTTTCGGCGTGGTCGGACTTGTTGGTCCGTTGGCTTCTTTAGATGCAGGGCTAAAGGGCTTTCTTGTTGTTCTTTGTTGGTTAGTCATCCCTGTTTTTGCGGCACTAATTACTCAATTTTTATGCGAGAAAGTATTTAAACTGTATGATCGAGAAGAAGTCTTCAAATTTTTAGGCTAGTAGATTTTACTAAGAAATTTTCAATCAATGGATGCGTAAGTGAGATGTCAACAACATCTGACTTACGTTTTTTTGCCTTTTTGAGTAGGAGATTGATGCTGACAACTGAACTCTTCAGTGCCATTCGATTTTTTAAAATGTAGAAGAAACTCACCTTTATGTTATTGATTGTTCAAAAGGCAACTAGAATAAAAATATGTGTTAAAATGTGAAAAAATTTGATTGTTGGATGTATCGAATAATCACTAAAAAGTAGGGGAAGAAAATGATTTTTTTGCAAAAATATGGTTTTTATTTTTTATTATTAGGTGTGATTAGTGATTTATCGACACCGTATATCCTTGGCCTTTTTTATCCCAAACTGAATCAAATGACTACCGTAATTAGTGTGTTTGGTGACGTAGATAGTCCAGTCAGACGTGCTTTCTTGGTCTGGTCAGTTGTATCTGGACTTTTTTTTGTTCTTTCGTTGCCTGCGTTGTATCACCTATTTGTTGGAACATCAAAAACACTTGCAATACTTGCTGTTGCAACAGTTGGTTTATATGGGATAGGTGATTGTATTTTTACTGGGTTATTCAGTATCAATACGAATGAAAGCTCTTGGAATCTATCGACTTGGATCCATAATATAGGTTCTGGGCTAGGCTATGCAGGCTTTCTACTTTTCCCATTGTTACTTGTTCTGCTTTATCGTCAAAGTGGTCAAGGTACGCTTAGCCATTTTTATCTTGTTTTAACAGTTATTAGTTTACTAATTGCAGGTCTTTACGGATTAGCACGGATTCCGTCGATTAGTCAGTTTGCCTTCTTTAAGCAATTGGGCTTCTTTCAACGATTAAGTTTTTTCTTTAACTA
Source organism: Enterococcus lactis (assembly GCF_015751045.1). Classification (GTDB taxonomy): domain Bacteria; phylum Bacillota; class Bacilli; order Lactobacillales; family Enterococcaceae; genus Enterococcus_B; species Enterococcus_B lactis. The sequence goes on along the minus strand of NZ_BNJW01000050.1, from coordinate 213 downwards.
TTTGGGTTCTATGATATTTGGTGTCCTTACTCGCCTTGAGTAACAACACCAAATATCATAGAACCCTTCTTTTTTTGTATAGATAAACTGCTTCTATCACTGATCATCGATGTTGTCTAACTGATGTCGCCGAATGCAAGCATTACCTTTGTCAGATTAAAAAATACTCGTTACACTTAATATAGAACGACGAAAGAAAGGATGATCTCAATG
>NZ_BNJW01000049.1 GCF_015751045.1 Enterococcus lactis | reverse complement strand
CTGTAGATTGTTTCTAATTCTCCATCGGTTGACTCAGCATTTGTTCGAGCTCGCCTTCGGCCTGTTGGAAACCTTTATGACTGCGACCTAGGAATTTTTGGTTGTAAGTATCAAAAGACGAGACTAAGAAACGTTCCATCGACTCTTCGTTTTGGAACTGTTCCTTGCGGTGGCTGTATTTCTTGATTTGCTTATTAAAGGATTCAATCAAGTTCGTAGAATAAATACTCTTGCGTATGGCCAAGGGGAAATCATAGAAAGTGAGCAAGTGATCGTTCGAAAGAATCGATTCAACCACTTTTGGATAGCTGGTTTTCCATTTTTTCGCAAAAGCACCACGTGCTTCTAACGCCACCTCTTTAGATGAGGCTTGATACACCATTTTAAAATCATCACAGACTTCCTTACGATTATTGACACGCACTTTGTGACTGATATTACGGAAAACGTGTACACAACAATGTTGAAAACGAGCTTTGGGATAGAACCGACTAATCGCTCCTACCATCCCCTTTAAGCCATCCGTGATGAACAGGAGGACATTTTTCAAACCGCGCTCTTGAAGGTCTAATAAAATTTCCTCCCAAATCGTGATGGATTCAGTCGGTGCAATCGCATAGCTCAATACTTCCTTTGATCCGTCCGGGCGAATGCCAACTGCGATATGAATAGCTTCCTTGGCGACGGTTTTCCGCTTTAACGGAATATACGTTGCGTCCATATAAATAGCAGCATAACGGTCATGAAGCTCTCGCCCTTTAAACGCCGTTACCTCTTCTGTAAATGATTTTGTTATATTGGACATGGTTTGTGGAGTATAGTGATGACCGTACATTTTTTCGATCAAATCAGCAATTTCAGGCATCGTAACACCTTTTTCGAATAAATGGATAATAGTGGTTTCCAATGTATCGTTTGTTCTTTTGTAGGCTGGTAAAGTTTGTTGTTTAAACTCACCATTACGATCTCTAGGTATTTCCAATGTTAATTCACCATATTCGGTTTTGATTGATCGAAAGTAAGAACCGTTTCTCGAATTACCTGAATTAAAACCAGTGCGATCATATTTTTCGTAATCTAAAAAAGCCGTTAATTCAGTCCGTAGGAGTGTGTTTATCGCTTTTTCTAAGTGCGAACGGAATAATTCATTTAAATCGCCTTTAGTGACTAGAGTTTGCACAATTTCTGTAGTAAAATCATTCATAGGGAAGTCCTCTTTTCTGTGAATTGGTTGTCGTTAACTTTATTCTACAGAAGCGACTTCCTTTTTTGTATGGATTTTTTCATTTACACAAAATATTTTACACTCTCCCGAAATTTCGATATGCTTCATGTTATTTTGATTTCACACTTCAAAAACGGAACAAATGTGCAATGATACATTGTTTATTTACTTGTGAACTGCTCATCACTTAGCTAAACCTGATGTTTCTTAACACTTGAAGCAAAAGCTTCTTGGGAAAAGAGCTTACTTGATAGTGCATTTATTTCCTAACAGCAATGACTCTTATTTACCAAGCTATCCCCGTAGTTCCTACGGTTCTTAAATGTATTTTTCTAAATTAACGCTCGTATTCGTAGACCCTCGTTCAGAATATTGATGCTAGCGTTAACGTCTCAATCATGATGTGTATGGCAAATAGAGCAAATCCACTCTCGAATTTTGAGTGATTTCTTGCTGCCTTTATATCCACATTCTGAACAGATTTGACTGGATGGAAAAATTGACCTATTTTGATAATTTCTCGTCCATACCAGTCTGCTTTATATTGTAAATTAACCATAAAGCTAGACCAAGATACATCAGAAATACTTTTTTTAACAATTTATAATTACGCAACATACCTTGTGTGTTTAAGTCTTCTATACAGATAATATCGTGGTTTTTGATTATTTCTGTACTCAACTTATTCAGAAAATCAGTACGTTGATTCATTACTTTTTCGTACAACTTAGCTACTTTTTGTTTTTGCTTTTGATAATTCTTCGCTTCAAATAGATTGATTCCTTTCTTTTTAGCTAACAACGCACGTCTTGATAACTTACGTTGTTCACGTTTTAGTTTCTTCTCCATCTTAGAAGTTTAGCAAATTTAGATCTTTCATCGTCAATGACTTATCTACGATATTCAGTTACAAACGGTAACTCTCATCAATCACCAATAGAAAAAATCCACGTTGGTATCTTCGTAAAAGTTACTGGAAGCCTCTTGTTATAGATTTAGTTGTTTTTGCTATTTGGGTACTGATAGGCGTGGGTACATTGGATGTTGGGCATACAGAGACAATTACTAAAACCTTTAACATTGAGCCACTTACTGTCTATAGCTCACCGGAAAACATTTATGCAAAAATAGGCAACACTAAAGATAGCTACGTTAATTTTGCAATTACAGGTAAAGGAACGTACTCTGCTCCGCTAACAAAAGCTAATATCCATTATGTTGAATCAGAAGGGAGACCAAAAGTCACGGTTACTTATTACAAACTAGACTCTCCTCTCTCAGCATTTATAGGAATACAAGGGGAGATTGCAGATAGTAAAACTCGTATAGACATTCAAGTTCCTATAGGCGGAGTCGATGTTACAAATACAGGTAGCACCTTTGAAGAGCAATCAGTAAACGACTTACTCAAACAATTCCCTAAGTAGCGGGCTACAATAAAAAACCCTAAGTAGCAGGCTAGAGACATCTTTTATAGGTGTCTCTTTTTTTGTTGACATCCCTATACAATCAGGCTATGATATACATGTAGATAAGGGAAGCAAGAATAAATAAAAAATTTGAGCTTACCTATTGACATTAAACAATACAGGCTGTACAATAGACTTGTAAGATAAAACAAAGGAAGAAATTACAATGGAAAAACAAAAACAAGTGATTACAAGAAAACAATACGAGGAAATTATGGCACGTTATGACAAGGTAGACTACGCTGTCATCGCAGGGTTCATTATCTTTGGTACAGTTATCTTTGGTTTCGGGGGATTTGTTTTTATGGCTATTGTTGGTGCGTTCACGTTCCCCCGTATGAAACAAAAAAGCATTAATTTAATAGAACAAGACTACATTGTTAGAGATGACATCCAACAGTAAGCTTAATTGCTGACTATGGAAATTAAAGGTGTTACTATAATGGTACAAGGAGGACAAAGAAATGGCAGAAGCAAAAAAGAGCTATGCTGACATGACAGAGGAGGAAGCACAATATGCAATGGTACTGGGTGCTAGAATCGCTCATGCACGAGAAGGGTTAGGTATTAGTCAAGGAGAACTAGGTAAGTTAGCAGGTTTCAATCAAACAACTATCTCTTTAATTGAGACAGGTAAACGGCTACCTAACTTAAAGACTCTTATCAGATTGAGTAAGATTCTTAAAAAAAGTTTGAAAATTACATTGGAATGAGGTAGAGAAAATAAAACAGGGGGAGATTTATTATGACAACGAAAGTAAAAGAAACAAAATCAAAAGTAAAGAATGGTGAACGTACACCATAACTTTTACACCCAATAAATTTTGCGGTTTATTTTTCTCTGTTGAAATTCTTTGTGTAGCCTTTAAACTGACAATTAGCTCATTGGGTACATACTCTATTTGAGAGTCATCTAATTGGCTCATAATCCTTTCTTTTTGGTTAGTATCTGCAGTTACTTGTTTAGTATGAGCCATGAACCCAAACATACTCACCCCAACAGCCAATCCTAAATATATTTTCTTTTTAAACTTTTTCATCTACATCTCCTCCTAATAGTTTTATTTTAGAGTTAGCTCTATTACTTATTTACTAACTCAACAACAGATTATTATACACTTGTTAATGAAATCACAATATCTCATTAAAACACACCCTAAAATCATAACCGTTCCTATGCTCATTTTTTGGATTTTTTAATCACGTAACCAGAAAAATAAATCCCCTCTATTTCACGCAAATTAAAGAAGAACTAAGTAACTACCGTTTAAAGGTAGTTACTTAGTTCTTCTTTGATTATTATCTAACTTTATTATTCATTCCCCACCCTTTGCGCAGTGAGTCTTCGGTATCTTGTTTTATCTGACTGGTAGTTCTTATTATTTCTCCACGATCATCTAATTCTGGAACAATTGGATATTTTTCTCTGAACAAGTCTAGTTCTTTCA
>NZ_BNJW01000048.1 GCF_015751045.1 Enterococcus lactis | reverse complement strand
TCAGTAGATGAATTTTTTATTCAATCTGTCGCATCTAAACGAAATAATATTCCTAGAAAATCACTGGATTATCGAACACCTTTGGAAGTATTTTTGAGTTACGTAAGTATTGATGATCTGTCTAACTTAATTTGACAATTAAGATAATGAAAAGCTTGGTAGCACGGTTATTCATATGCTAATTTATTTCACTTTATAGTAAGGGGAGTTCTTAGTATATTGTCCAAATTTAAATTTCATATAATTTAATTATGTAAATTAGCTATTCTAAGAACTTCTACGGATAACTGCCCGTCTAAAATTTAAATAAGAGCTTAGAATCTTCATATAAGTAAGGTTAATTTTTTTGTACAAAATAGTCGGAATATTCTGAGTTACTGAAATGATATAAAATCATAAACTAAACCCCTTGATTTTCTTCACTTTTAACAGAGTATATATATAAGTTCATGATTATGGTAAAATATATATATAATCATGAACTCAGAATATTTTTAAGAAGGGAAACAATAGTGAGCTATAATGTACAACCGTTAAGGACAAATGAAGAGATACAAGATTTTCAGTTTTGGCTAAGAAGAACAAGTAATCCAGAAAGAGATAGTTTTTTATTTTTGTTTGGAATCAATAATGGGTTACGTATGTCAGATATTATAGGATTAAAAGTTGGAGACATACGAGGTAAAAGTAAGCCTATTATTGTTGAACATAAAACAGGTAAGCGAAAACCGATTTTTATAGATAATTTGAGAGAAGAGATTTTATTATATACTGAAGGTAAAGAAGAAAATGATTGGTTATTTCCAAGTCGGCAACAAGGTCGACATATAACAAGGGATCGTGTCTATCAGATATATGCAGATATAGCAGAAAAATTAGGAAGAGATGATATAGGAACACATACATTAAGAAAAACTTTTGGGTATCACTACTACAAGAAAACTAGAGACATTGCTACCTTAATGTTTATTTTTAATCATAGTTCTCAATCGATTACTAAAAGATATATTGGAATTACAGAAGATGAAATCGGTGCTTCCTTAAAAGGATTTAAATTAGGTATTTAATCTTTGCATGATTAGAGATAAAAAAAACCAACTACGAAATCTATTTGTAGTTGGACTTTTTTTTATAATGAATTCAATGCATCAATTGTAGCCGCATTGTCTATATGGGTATATAAAGTCGTTGTATTGGTACTTGAATGTCCCAATTGTTGGGCAGTCAATACCAAAGAATTTGTCTGTTGGTAGAGTCTAGTAGCCAATGTATGACGCAGTTTATGCGGACTGACTTGGACTCTGAATCCTTTCGAATATTTTGCTACCATCCGTTCGATTGCAATACCGGATATACGTTTGGCTTCTCCTTGGTAAATTGCTAGAAATAATGCTTTTTCGTTTTCTGTCACTTTATATCTTTCTTTCCGAATAGCTAGATAATTAGCTAAATATTCCATTGCGAACGCTGCTATATTGACCGCATCTCTCTTATTTCCTTTTCTAGTTACTACCACATTATTCTTATCCAAAGATAGATCATCTAAGTTAATATTTACAACCTCGGAGAGTCTCAATCCAGATCCTAAAATCAGTGCATTGATCGCCAGGTCTCTTTCTACATCTCGATGGTAATAGATCAGAGCTCGTTTGCTCAAAGTATTTTTATATTCATTGGCAATATAATCTAGATAATTTTGTGTATCTTCGTCTAGAAATAATTTTTTCTCAATGGCATTTGCACGAGCTGCTAAAGTTGTTTTATCTGTGATAGTTGCTACCTGGTCCATAGGATTATCGTCTAAGTATGGTTTTCCTAGAGGATTATTGGAACTTTTCGAAAGATATTTAAATAGAACTTTCAATGCTGTTATATTTCTATTGATAGTAGAAGTGGATAGGCCTAAGTTATTATTATCTTCGAGCTTAGCTTTTGTTGTATCTTTTTTTACATTTTCTTTTGCGCGACGTTTCAAATGAGATTTGTACAAGTTTAGGTCATAGGCAGTTAAATGTCTTATCGAGGTGATTGAAGTATCAGGAACGATAGACTCACTCAGAAGCCATTCATAAAAGAGCTTATAATTTTTTAGATATTCTAAAGTGGTTCGAGGTGATTGATCTTTATCTTCACGATCTTGAACAAAATCTTTTATATAATCGGGCATATGAAGTATGATTGTATCTATTTTTTGATATATTTCTGTATTTTTCATGTCATTCATCCTTTCAATAAGTAGGAGAGAGGAGTACCCCTACAATTGGACTATACCAATTATAGGGACGTTTGTCAATTGGTATGCTATATTTTTTTTGGAAAACACAAATTATATAAGGTTCTATATAATCATATAAAATAAATGGTATATATAAATAGGCGAGGGGATAGCAGTTTGTATTCTAAAAATTTTTTTGGTTTTTCTTAATTCTATAGAAAGAACAATCTTTCTATAGAGTTAGACATGAGAGGGACTACGATTGATTTAAAATCAATAAGCGTATATACTGTATATACAAACAAAAAAGGGGAGAAGACTATGGCAATCAAAGAAAGAAAATTCAGAGAAGTAGGGAATTCAGTAGTATTAACTATTTCAAAGGAGTTTCTTAAAGAAAATGGGTTAAATCCTGGAGATACGGTTTTTTTAGATGAAGAAAAACTTCGAGCAGCAATTACAAAAAAACAAACCTTATCTGATGAGATCGATGTAGCAATATCTCAAGCATTAACTGAATATGATACTACTTTTAGAGAGCTTGTCGATAAATGAGTGTTCATTACCTAGAAGCCAAAGATGTTATAAAAATGAATGTGATCCAAATAAAAAAATACTCTCCTAATGAACCCATTGGTGTAAAGGACGCGAATGCTTTAGAAATGTGTGTAGGACAACTTCGAGCCTCAGCTTTTGGTGAAGAGGTTTATCCTTCGATTTATGAAAAAGCAGCTATCCTACTTATACAATTGATAAAGAAACATCCTTTTCATAATGCAAATAAACGTACTGCTTTCTTAGCTACTTTTGTCTTTTTGAAAATCAATGGACAGCTTTTAGCTATTGATCAAAAAGATGCTGTAAATTTAGTGGTATATATTGCTACATATGATAAGGATTTTGACCAACTAAAATATGAAGTGATCAACACTATAAAGACACATACGAAACCCATTTAAGGAGTTGCTGTATGTGTCTTTATAGTGTTATTAGCTGCTATAGCGAAATAATTGAAGTAAATTACAAATAGCTATAATTCAAATCCAAGTATATAGAAAACGTAAATTTTCTATATACTTGGATATGCTGGAATGTTTAAGAGAATAATTACATTTCTAGAAAATACAATAAAAATTACAGGATAATTAGCCATATCCTACCTCCTCTAGCAGTTGCTCAAAAGTTAGCACTAAGTAACTTCTTTTTTGTTGCTGGTAACAATTTATCAATACTAAAATAGCGTTTAAGTATCTAATAAATACTAATTTTAAAGCTCTTAATTATTATGAAACACGATATAACAATATTGCTATATCGTGCTATTGTAATATTATACATTTGAAGACAGCGTATTCTTGTTCTAATATCAGGAATTTTTTATAAATATCAGTCATATTAAGACTCAAAATTTATTGGTATGTTCCTCTGTATAGAGTTTGACCGTCTACCATTATATAGCAATTATTATCATTGTTGTCTTGCACCAATATACCGTTAAGGGTAGCACTAGGAGTAGTAACAATCACTGGAAACTCATGAGAAAGCTCGGTCATTTTTCCTGTTCTGCTAGAATCGTGTTCTATTGTCAAGCCATTTACTATAAACGTGAATACTTTACTTCCTATTGTTATAGTAGCTTTTTGAGAAACAGTTTCTGTAGCTGGAGCTGTGCTTCTTTCCGAATTTGTTAGGGTTTCACTGGATTCATTGCTATAAACAATTGTAGAGGATTCTACGGCTTCTTGAGTGTCCACGTTGGTGCTGCTAGCTTCATCTAGCTTCCTTTTGTATTGTTCGTTACTGATTGCTAAGCTTTCCCGTTGGTCATCAAGCTTATTCATTTCTGTAATGGTATAAAATAATCCTCCTGCTAGTGCTATATTAACAACTAAACTAACCGCAAATAATACCTTTTTCATTCTTCCTTCTCTTCTTTCTCTTTTTGTAATTCCTTACTTTTGGATAGGCTACAATTAACTAGACAGAAAAATTAAGGTGTGTAGACTAGAAGAAAACATACCAGGAGGAATTTTTATGTCTAAGAGAACACGAAGAACTTTTTCACAAGAATTCAAGCAACAAATCGTCAATCTTTACTTAGCTGGA
>NZ_BNJW01000047.1 GCF_015751045.1 Enterococcus lactis | reverse complement strand
AAAGACTACTTGGGAAATCAAGATTGCTTCTGATGGTACGGTAACCATTGATGGAAAAACAGTCACTACTTCCGATGATACGATCCAGTTGACCATTGAAAATCCTTTTGTTGAAATTCCTATAGCAGTACGTAAGTATACGATGCAAGGGACGGACAAAGAGATAAATCTTAAAGGAGCAGCATTTTCCCTACAGAAAAAAGAAGCAAATGGTACTTATCAGCCAATTGACAGCCAAACAACGAATGAAAAAGGTCTTGCCAGTTTTGATTCACTCACACCTGGTAAATACCGAGTCGTTGAAACAGCTGGTCCTGCCGGATATGATACTTCGCCGGGAAATTATGAATTCCAAATCGATAAATATGGAAAAATCATTTACACGGGAAAAAATACCGAGATGACAAATAATGTATGGACGCTCACTCATCAAAATCGACTAAAAGCGTTTGATCTAACGGTACACAAAAAAGAAGACAACGGACAGACATTAAAAGGAGCAAAATTCAGACTGCAGGGACCAGAAATGGACTTAGAATTGCCAAAAGATGGACAAGAAACAGATACCTTTCTATTCGAAAATTTAAAACCTGGAACTTATACGCTGACCGAAACTTTTACACCAGAAGGATACCAAGGTCTAAAAGAGCCAGTTACTATAGTTATACACGAAGATGGGTCAATTCAAGTGGATGGACAAGATCATGAATCTGTTCTGTCACCAGGAGCCAAAAACAACCAGATTTCTTTAGACATCACGAATCAGGCAAAAGTACCATTACCTGAAACGGGAGGAATTGGCCGTTTAGGAATCTATCTAGTAGGGATGATTGGTTGTGCGTTTTCTATTTGGTATCTTTTTTTGAAAAAAGAAAGAGGGGGCAGCTAAATATGAAAAAACTTGGTTGGCTTAGTATGTGTCTCTTCTTGTTACTATTTAAACCAGCTTTTACTCAGGCAGCAACAGAAACAGAAACAGAAATAGTTCAGATTACTTTACACAAATTGCTTTTCCCAAACGGGCAACTGCCGAAAAATCATCCAAATGACGGACAAGAAAAAGCGTTATTACAAACGTATCGAGGATTAAATGGTGTCATATTCCAAGTTTATGATGTCACAGATTCTTTTTACCATCTACGGGAAAAGGGCAAAACGGTAGAAGAAGCACAAACAGAGATCGCAAAAAACGGTGCGTCTTCCGGTACGTTTACCGCAGAAGCAACAACTACAACTCTTAACAACGAAGATGGTATCGCTTCTTTTTCTCTGGCCGCTAAAGATCAAGAAAAAAGAGAGAAAGCGTATCTTTTCATTGAATCCAAAGCACCAGAAGTCGTCAAAGAAAAGGCAGAGAATATGGTAGTTGTTCTTCCTGTATATGGACAAAACAATCAAAAACTTTCAACTATCCATTTGTATCCTAAAAATGAAGAAAACGACTACCCTGATCCACCTTTTGAGAAGGTATTAGAAGAGCCTAGAAATGATTTTACGATTGGTGAAAAAATCACTTATTCCTTGCATACGACAATTCCTGTAAATATCCTTGACTATCAAAAGTTCGAATTGTCAGATAGTGCGGATGAAGCATTAACGTTTTTACCTAATAGTTTAACGATTTCATCGAATGGAGAAAAGCTGACAGAAGGCTTTGTCATACACAAGAAACCTCACGGATTTGATGTTTTATTTTCGATCCCTTCGTTGGAAAAATATGCTGGAAAAAAACTGACCATTTCTTATCAGATGCAGCTAAGCAGTACAGCACAGGCGAACAAGGAAATCAACAACAACGGAACACTGGATTTTGGTTTTGGTATCAGTACAAAGAAAGTTTCTGTATATACAGGGAGTAAGCAATTTGTCAAAATCGAGACAAATAAACCAGATAAACGATTAGCTGGCGCAGTATTCCTTATTAAAAACAAAGCAGGAAATTACCTCCAGCAAACAGCCAACGAATACAAGTGGACAAAGAACGAATCAAATGCGCTTCACCTGATTTCCGATAAAAATGGCGCTTTTTCAATTTCCGGGTTGAAAACAGGAAGTTATCGATTAAAAGAGATCGAAGCACCTTCTGGTTATATTTTAAGTGAAACAGAAATTCCGTTTACCATTTCAACTTTTCTTTCTGAGGATAAAGAGGCGGACAGTATATTGAAAGTAGTCAATAAAAAAGAAAATAGCCGTCCATTTCTTCCAAAAACAAACGAAACGAAAAATACACTTTTAGGCGTTGTTGGTATGGTATTCGCAAGCTTTACAATCTGGTTGTTTATCAAAAAAAGAACAGGAGTGAAAAAATGAAAAATCATAAAAAAATAAACGTTATGTTAGGAGTACTTTTTCTTATTTTACCATTAATCACAAGTAGCTTCGGCGCAAAAAGAGTGTTTGCGGAGGATACAGCAGCTCAAGTCATTCTCCATAAAAAGAAAATGACTGATTTACCCGATCCTTTGATTCAAAACAGTGGGAAAGAAATGAGTGAATTCGATCAATACCAAGGATTAGCCGATATTTCATTTTCCGTTTATAACGTCACTCCAGAATTTTATGCGCAACGGGAGAAAGGAGCATCGGTGGATGCAGCAAAACAAGCAGTCCAGTCTTTGACTCCTGGTACACCAGTTGCTTCAGGAACGACAGATGCTGATGGAAATGTCACTTTATCTTTACCTAAAAAACAAAATGGGAAAGATGCAGTCTACACGATCAAAGAAGAACCAAAAGACGGAGTGTCAGCTGCCGCAAACATGGTTTTAGCTTTCCCTGTATATGAGATGATCAAACAAGCAGATGGCTCTTATAAATACGGGACAGAAGAACTAGATACTATCCATCTCTACCCTAAAAATACAGTCGGTAATGATGGAACGTTGAAAGTTACAAAAATCGGTACTGCCGAAAACGAAGCACTAAATGGAGCAGCATTCATTATTTCTAAAGAAGAAGGAACACCAAGCGTCAAAAAATACATCCAAAGTGTCACAGATGGATTGTACACTTGGACAACGGATCAAACGAAAGCCAAACATTTCATTACTGGTCATTCTTATGATATCGGCAACAATGACTTTGCCGAGGCAACGATTGAAAAAGGTCAGTTGATCGTCAATCATTTAGAGGTTGGAAAATATAATTTAGAAGAAGTAAAAGCTCCTGATAATGCAGAAATGATTGATAATCAAACAATCACGCCTTTTGAGATCCTGGCAAATAGCCAAACACCAGTAGAAAAGACCATCAAAAATGATACGTCTAAAGTTGATAAAACAACACCTCAATTGAATGGAAAAGATGTCGCAATCGGTGAAAAAATTCAATATGAGATTTCTGTCAATATCCCATTAGGTATCGCTGATAAAGAAGGAACGCAAAACAAGTACACAACATTCAAACTTATCGATACTCATGACGCTGCTTTAACATTTGATAATGATTCTTCAGGAACGTATGTTTATGCCTTATATGATGGAAATAAAGAAATCGACCCAGTAAATTATTCTGTCACTGAGCAAACAAACGGATTCACGGTTTCAGTTGATCCGAATTATATTCCTTCATTAACTCCTGGCGGTACATTGAAATTCGTTTACTATATGCATTTGAACGAAAAAGCAGATCCAACCAAAGGATTTTCTAACCAAGCAAATGTCGATAACGGGCATACAAATGATCAAACACCACCGTCAGTCGATGTCGTTACTGGGGGCAAACGATTTGTTAAAGTAGATGGTGACGTTACATCAGACCAAACACTTGCTGGAGCAGAATTCGTCGTTCGTGATCAAGATAGTGACACAGCGAAATATTTATCGATCGACCCATCCACAAAAGCCGTCAGCTGGGTATCGGCGAAAGAATCAGCAACGGTTTTTACAACCACAAGTAACGGTTTAATCGATGTGACAGGTCTAAAATATGGCACGTACTATCTGGAAGAAACGAAAGCGCCAGAAAAATATGTTCCATTAACAAACCGTGTAGCATTTACTATCGATGAACAATCTTATGTAACAGCAGGACAGTTGATTTCTCCTGAAAAAATACCAAATAAACACAAAGGTACACTTCCTTCAACAGGCGGTAAGGGAATCTATGTGTATATCGGTGCAGGAGTAGTCCTTCTACTGATTGCTGGACTGTACTTTGCTAGACGCAAGCACAGTCAGATTTAGTCTTTTTGCAAGAATTGGAAAAAGGAGCAGCGGATTACGCAAATGCTCCTTTTTCTTTTATTATCAAACAGTCATCACAAGGAGAACACAAATGAAACCAAAGAAAAGGAAACTTCTAGATCTGCTGATGCTTTTCTTGCTTCTGTCAGGGATAGGCGTCTTGGCTTATCCATTTGTTAGCGACGCGCTGAATAATTATCTGGATCAGCAGATCATCTCTCATTATCAGCAACAAGCGGTCAAAGAAAATGAAGCAGTCATGGCTAAAATCCAAGAAAACATGACAAAGAAAAACCAGCAATTAGCAAAAGAAGGTGGAAATCCAGGTGCAGATCCCTTTACTAAGAAAAAAGAACCTGCGAAAAAGGATAGAACCTATTTTGAGAAACATACGATCGGTATTTTGACGATCCCCAAAATCAATGTCAACTTACCGATTTTTGATCAAACAACGATGAAACTATTGGAAAAAGGAGCTTGTCTGCTCGAGGGAACCTCATACCCTATTGGAGGCAAATCGACACATGCGGTACTTTCTAGCCATAGAGGCTTGTCGCAAGCAAAATTGTTTACAAATTTACCTCAATTAAAAATAAAAGATCACTTTTATATTGAAATTAACGGACAGTATCTTGCGTATCAAGTCGATCAAATCAAAACCGTAGAACCCACAGAAACAGAAGCGCTGCAAATCCAAGAAGATCAAGATCTAGTCACACTGGTTACTTGTACTCCGTATATGATCAACAGTCACCGTTTACTGGTGCGTGGACACAGAATCGTTGTTGAACCAGAAGAAATAAAGGAATCCTTAGAAAAAGTGAAACAGGCAAAGTGTACTGCATTTTTACTTGTAAGCGGTTTGATCGGTGTGCTCTTGTTGCTATTTTTAGTGATCCTAATAAAATTTTTAAAAAAGTAAGTATATAGTTTACGTAAACAGAATATCTTTTGTGTATAGTGGAATCTCACGAATGAAACGGAGTGTAATAAGATGGAGATAGAATTTAGACGAAAGCACGAATTCATCAATTAAGTATTAAATACAGTTACACATGGAATCGCAGCGTTATTAAATTTGCTTTTCTTCTACATTATTTCATAGTCTGGATAGGCTACAATTAACTAGACAGAAAAATTAAGGTGTGTAGACTAGAAGAAAATATACCAGGAGGAATTTTTATGTCTAAGAGAACACGAAGAACTTTTTCACAAGAATTCAAGCAACAAATCGTCAATCTTTACTTAGCTGGAA
>NZ_BNJW01000046.1 GCF_015751045.1 Enterococcus lactis | reverse complement strand
CGATCAGCTCGTTCACTTAATGCAATAGCTTTTTCTGAAAATACTTTTTCTATGTCTGCTTTGTCATTAGAACTTAAAGGTACAGCTGCCTTGGACGCAGTAACCATAACTTCATTTGCAATAACTTTACTCTTTTGATGAATATCTTTTAACTCTAAATTTTCTTTTACCAACAAAGTTCACCTCAATATTTTCTATGAATAAATTTGACGCATAGATTTTCTATATCTAAAATACTATAAATTTGAATATATTCCAATATTAGTTCATCCAAAAAAGTTTTAAGGATATAATGAATCATTACAATGATCAAGGAAGATGATGGTGCAGTAAATGATGTGCGGATTTCTGATATCTATTTGACACAATAAATAAAAATAGCCCCTCTTTTTGAAGGGCAGTACATATAAAACTAAAAAATAATCGTTTTTTATTATATTATTGCTATAATAATATGGAGGTGATGTAATGGGCAAATTAATTAGTCTTTTTAAAAATAATAAGTTTCAATCTTTTTTATGTGGTGTTTTAGGAGGTTTTATAGTTTTTATTGTATTTGGCATTGATTGTAGTCTGTCAGGTTCGCTTGCAGAATGGTTAAGTGCCCTTGGGACAATAGGTGCTGTCTGGGTTTCATTATGGATTGTTTTTGATGAGAAAAAGGTCAATGTTTTAATAATAGTTGATAAAACTCGCGAGCAAAACAAAAGTGAATCCACGATAATTGGTGGGAAATTTAAGTATGTTGAAGCGTATGCGCATAATTATGGTACAAGACCAATTGCTATTTTATTTTTGGGTTTTAGACCCCAAGGTGCTGATAAGGATGATTATATTAAGAGACTAGACGATCTCTTAGATAATCCTGAAATCGAATTTATTCCACCTGGAAATCTAGGAAAAAAACATCAAGAAGATATTGAGTATTTATTGAGTGCAGGACAAAGATATGTAAACGAGGATAAAAGTTTACATCTGGAAGCGGTCTTTATCGATATTCAAGGAAAAGAATATTTAAAGGATATCATAATAACTGGTACTTTATAGTTAGTAGAAACCCTTAACCAATCATTCTTGACTGAGGTCTTTTTTCATTTTTTCTGAAAAATCTAAGAAAATAATAGACTAAAAAATAATCATGTGAGATAATAAACATAGAAAAAAGCTTCAGATACTCCCTCACCCTAGAGTCTTTCCCCAAAAGATAAGTATCTGAAGCTTTTTATTTTTATGACTTAGAAATAATAGCATAAAATAATATCTTTTACAAAGAATAAGTACAACCTAGTTTTTTGCTATTAAATATGTAATAATAAAGATGCCATCACAACATGAAGAATGAAAAAAATAATTTATCTTTTCTCAGGTCCATTCTTTTTGTTTGCAGGAGTTGTGGTGGCTTTCCGTACCCTTAGCTCAGTTGGTTAGAGCAGACGGCTCATAACCGTCCGGTCGTAGGCTCGAGTCCTACAGGGTACACTAATGTAGCCATTTGAATCGTTCTGTGTTAGAATTTTTTGAAGAGTATTATACAAGCTAAAGCTTTTCTTCATTGCCACTCAAATGAGTGGCATTTTTATGTATCCTTTTATGGATTAATGAAAGGATGTTTCACATAGTTATACTTCTGTATATTTGAAAAGTTTTACTTTGATTTTTAAATAGAAAGACATTCGGGTTAAATTGTGAGATAATAATAAAGAAGAGTTTAAAGCGTTCCCCAAAAACCACTTCCCCAAAAGTGTGTTACGCTTTAAACTCTTTTATATTTGAAGCCATTAAAAAGCATACCATATTTTTGAAAAAAAGTGAGAAAAAAGGCTTACAATTGGAGTGGTAGTTAATTAGTGACTTATTTTTGATTTTATAGCACTGATACTATAAAATATAGATATCATCATATTACACAATCTTAATACTAACCTTAAAAAATTTCTCCTTTCATAAGTATGGTGATAAAATCCGTTCCGGGCTACCTTTTTAGGTAGCCTACTTTAATCTTTATACCTTATAAAAATCTTTGACAAATCTATTCGAAGGATCAAATTTAAACCATAATTGTGTCTTTCCTTCTATTAAAATATCTTGGTCATACGCATCTTCTTTGAAATTTAAGGTAATTGATATGTATCCCGACCAAATATTAGGGTTGTTAGAAATTAAAGATCCTAGTCCTAGTGATAATAAAATACCAGATAATCATACAGCGAAACAGTATATTGAAGATATTTACAATGTTAGATCTGAAATACAAAGAGTTCTAGATAGAATTGAAAAATGAATTTGGTAAGATAATGATGGAAATGGAAAGATCGTGATAAAGTTTTTGTTACTATTTTTAATAATGCAGCAAAAAAATATTGCCACCATTTTGCCACCGATGACTGAGGTTTTCTCAGGTGTTTTGAAATGACCTAAAGATAGAAGAGATTATTTAGTTCCTTTATAACCTTTAATACTAGAAGCTTAGAGACTATCTTAGATTAATAGAGAATAGTACAGTTAGATTATTGCGAAAAGAAGCCTTCATGGCCGTTCTGAAAATGGACGAAGAAGAAAGTAAGAAGTAGTAAGAGGTCTATTTGACAATACTGAAAAAAATACCATATTTACATGGGTTTGTCACCGGAATGTCACCGGTGGTTTTTTTGTTGGTAAAATTCTCCATGATATCTACCATTTCAATTCTCATTTTATTTGTAATATGAGAATAGGTGTCCATCTAATCATGTCTTGTATACCCTGGAATCAGTAGTTTAGTCGGAAACAACTTTAGATTAATCAAAAGAAAACATGTATAAACTGAGTGATGTCGCTTAAGTTAGCGCAAAATTCCTAGCTGTTTTAAAAAATAGTTTGGCTATAATCTCTCAAAAAGTGTATTTATTCAAGTAACTTTTCAGAAAAAATAGACTAAAAACAAAAAAAGCCAGCCCTAAGAGCTGGAAAACTTAATTTTTTGTATTCAGATAAATTAGTATGCAAATAAAAAATACTATCGAAAATACTAACCCAACTAAATAATTGGATAAAAAAAGGGGATCAGTATCTGAATCATCCCAAATCTGAATCATGAAATAGATAAACGGGAGGGATGAGACGATCAGTAAACAATCTTTTTTACGCCATGTTTTTAAACAATGTAGAACAATAATTTTATATGCACAAGTAACCCAGAATAAAATTTTACTAATAAATAACAAAGTTATATCCCCTTTATTTTTTCTCTTTTGCAATATATTTATCTTATCATTATTCATTGATTATGAGATATAAATGAGATTGAAGGGGGGAGTCGGTAATAAAAGACTTATACAAAAATGAAGGGTTGCTTAGATACGTAGATTACTACAGTATAATAAGAACGGTTTCAAGCTATATGATCATTGATACATAAGTTCAGAAAATCGACTTAAAATGTTATTGATTAATGAGAATTGGAAAAACGGCAATGAATAAATCGAGTAAACAAGAATCGAACGTACTGAAGGCAACATTTGAAAAAGAATACGGAGTTTCTACAGAAGAAGTATATAAAGTGGCAAGTCAGGGTGTTGCTATTGCAAGTGAGGTTATTCGTAAGCTTGGATTTCTATATAAAATGATGCTCGTCAATGGGAGGGAGCGGAATGAAAATAAAAGACAGATGTTACGCTAGTAGTCATGGTATAGACGGTTTAATACTAGATATGCCGATAAAGTACCCTAATTAATTCGGATTGAAAGAATGATGAAATGCGATAGACAGCAACGGTTGAAAAATAGTAAGAACAATTATGAAGAGTTGAAATTCACATCCTTGTTTTTACTATTTCCGTTGCTGTCTATTAATTTATAAACATCGGAGTTACGAATATTTAAAACACATCAATTACTTATTGTCAAAGATAGATATAATACGCATCAGCTTCCGAAGTAGCAGAATTTACCTTATGGAGTCCTTCTAATTTGATGTGGAGTTCTTTGGCAATTTCTTGAATATATTTGTTAAATATACTATTTTCTAATTTTAAATAATTAGCAATCTCTATAGAAATAACTTTTTTACATTCTTTTCCTATAAACTGAATATTAAACTGTCTTATTACACTGTTTCTATCACTTTCATTAGGAAAGCTACTTATCATCGATACATATTCTTTTATAGACATAAGAGTACTTTTTATCATTTGGAATTCATCCATAATTTCACCTTCTCTAATTATTTTAATTTTAATTTAATTATACATGATACTTTTGTTTCTATCCATTTTTTTGCTGAAGAGAAAATAAGGTAAGGAAAGTTTAGCGACTATCGCTAGGTGAAAAGATAAACAGCTTCTTTTTTATTTTTTAGTTACATAGACATTCAGAAAAAAAGACAATCAACTAGTGATCGTCTTTTAGAAAGTTACCAATCAATTTTATAATATTGCTAGAAAATAAGATAAGAGCAAGACCTAAAATATTTATAAAAAATTGAAATCTAAAAAAATAGCATTAAGGATAACAAGAATCATTTCGATGTATAATAATTAATCATTCTTATAAAGATATCGCAAAACAATGATGAAAAGAATAAGTGATAAAAACAACCCAACTACGTAAAAAAATAATGCTGAAAGCGATTGATAAAATGTATATTTCACTATTTTTATGATAAAAATTGCTGTAGGAAGAAAAGAAAGCATTAATATAACTGTTTTTCTAGAACGTTTAGTGAAGTAAAAAAAAGAGCTGATACCAATACAGACTGGAATCCAAAATAAAAGCATGCTAAATGTGACCACCGTATCATCTCCCATATCGTCTTATGTCAATTAGGATAATAGCACTTTATCAACTAATAACCAAATATTAAGGATAATAGTTCCGAATGGACTACAAACACACCAGAATGGAAAAAGTCAGAAAACCGGAACTAACTGAAATAAAAGCAAAGTTTAAAAAATACGGTGTTCCTACAGAAGCAGCGGATAAAATTGCGAGCAATTGTATTGCCGGCCATCATTCAGGTTGAAAAAGTAAGTAGTTAACGAAGAACAAAAAGAAAGTAGATAGATATGAGATTTTTAATCGGAGATCATACTCGTTCATTAAACAATTGTTGTGATTTTTCTGAAATTTTACATCTTTTAAACTTTATATCGAGTGATTATCCTTGTGTTAGTATTATATACGTGTTACAGTAAATAAGTAATCTAATTTGAAACGTAATCTGAGCGATATATTCACACTATAAAAACTCCTTTTACCAAGTAATATTAATTGCAATAAAACACGTATTATATACGTATCAGGAGGAAATATATATGAATAAAGGTACAGTAAAATGGTTTAACTCAGATAAAGGTTTTGGTTTCATCACTGGTGAAGATGGAAATGACGTGTTCGCTCATTTTTCAGCAATCCAAGGAGAAGGCTTTAAGTCTTTAGATGAAGGCCAAGCAGTTACTTATGATATTGAAGAAGGTCAACGCGGTCTTCAAGCAGTAAATATCGTAAAATAATGTTGAACGTTAACCGCCTCATATGAGGTGGTTTTTTTGTTTATGTTGGTAGAAAAAATCCTTCACTGTAATATTAGGTGAGGGATTTTTTTCGTTCATTGATTAAGTTTAACACTATTGTTTGATTTAGTTTGTTTATTTTCTGTTACTCAGTTTTTACTTGCTTTGTGGATCTGTGTCAATAAAGTGGACTCATTTTTTGAGAGTTTTTTTGCAACCAATCCACTCTCGAGTTGTTTCATGATTTCAGACAATCGTCAAACTAAAACCGTTTGACCATTCTCTGAAACCATGAAAAGAGATTCTCGTGGATTC
>NZ_BNJW01000045.1 GCF_015751045.1 Enterococcus lactis | reverse complement strand
CTAGCGAGGCAGTCTAACTTTAACTGTTAGCTCCTGCCGAAGATCGTCACATCCGAGGAGGCTCATTGTCAAGGACAATCGGAATAGCATACGGAAAGAAGTTCTGCACCTTATAAAATTTGTCAAAAAAACTGTTGCCATTCCAAGATATGAAACTAATCAGATAGGTAAGAAATATCTTAAGTTGTAATAAAGAGATACAATAACCCTTAATCAACAATTACTAGAGAGCTTAAAAAAATACGTGAATCATTTAGAAAAAAATCAATTATCTTCAATTATAGTAAATGAACTTAACTTCATAGCTGAAACAGAATAACTTGAATCCTCAAATAACTTCTCTACCTGCTGTTTTGGTTACGATATTGGCTACGTTCCCGATGATAATATCTGCTGCTATATACTGTCAGTCTATAGTAATTTGTTAAATGAAATATCTATACAAAGCTTATTCCTTTACTCTGATTCCCAAAAGAGTCATTGGAAGGGTCTGTTGGATAACAACTAATTCATTGCTCGAAACGTTTATATTAAAGCGTTTCGAGCATTTTTTTATTCATCAGTATATTAACTTAAAACAAACGACTGTCCAGAAATAATGAACTGAACAGCTAATATTATCCATTTGTCTGATGAATCTAAAGACTTGAATGTTTACTACTAGATTGTTCAAATTCTAGTAGTAGCTCAAGCAACATTTTTTAGTCACTACTTTGAGTGCGAACGACAATAATAAAATGTATGAAAGGGGATGGGGATAATTTTCTTCCCTTTTTACTAAATACATTCTTTTCCGTTATTAGAGAGGACTGAGCACTCAATATAATCCTATTCGTTGATTATGATGCCAAACAAACTTGCGAAGGCTGAGCTTGCTAGTGAGTAACCTTTTTAGAAATGGAGCGAGATAAATTCACTTCTTCCATTTGTTCGAACTAATTGGGCCGTCGGTAATGAGTATCACGATTAGAATAAACGATTGGATTCACTTTGACTTGGCGGGTAGCGTGTCTAGCACTTAACATATTATTTACTGATCCTGCATTAAGCTTGAATTTAATGGACTAACTAATGATAGCAATATCGTGATAATCAACAAGTAGTAATAAATGAATTTTCTCTGCGGGAATTCTAAACTCAAAATTATCTGTCAGCCAATTTCAGTTGGCTTTTTTCTTCTTATTTGGAGATAAAGAATTTTTCAACATATCCTCTTTATAATTTTTTGGTTAATTTTTCCGTATTTTTCCAAAGTTTTCTAGCCTTGGTTGCTGCTATTTCTTCACACCATTGCGTCAGGTATCACTATTTGGATTTGGAACTGTACCCCCAGAATTAATGGGTACCTTTAATTTGATTTTTTATCAAACGCCGGAAGATGCTGTCTTTAAAGCCCTTGGGGTAGAATAGACAACTTTTTATTAAGCTAATATCTTCAGAAAATTAATCAATGAACTTAACTTCATAGTTTAAACAGAAAAAATTAATTGCTTAAATAACTTTTCCATTTGCTGGTTTGACCACGTACCAATCTATATTACTTACTAGATTAGTCGTTAATCTATTCGGATCGAATGGGCAAAATATTTTTGTGTATGTTCGTCCTTGATTATGATTCCAAAAAGAATCATTGGGAGGCTGTGGCGTAAATATTATACTATAAGCCAGAAATACCTATATTTAGTTATTTCTGGATTTTTTGATAGAAAAATAACAGAAGAATAATACAAATAGCCTAATACTAGAATAGTCAGTCATTTTTTTACCTATCATTCTGAACTTTTTTATTTAGGAACTTTCATCTCAAAGCTTTTTCAATTAATTTGTACCCTTGTTTTTTTTGATAAGATCATGTGCATTGTTCTATCTCTACGTTCATCTCCTACTTAATGCCTATCGGCTCCTGAGGGCTTCTTTTTAAGGCGTCGTCATAGTCTTGGCTGAGGATTTCTTGGTAATCTGAGGGAATGGCTTCCCAAGTGAGCAGGCGAACGTTCATGACGTGTTTTCCTTTGTGTTTGATTACAGCATGGTTTTTCTCTTTTTCTACCTCTCCAGCGTGAAAAGACAGCCATGTACCATGGCCAAAGATATCATTACATACCCAATGTTCGATGGAATTATCCACGTATCCTACAGGGAGTGTGGTATAGCCGATTTGTGGTTTTAAAAAAGGATTGAATCGATCAATCGTTTCATTTTTGTATTGATAATTGATAAGAAAAAGATAGACCAAACAAAAGACGAGCAGAAAGAAAGATAGTGTCTTTTTGAGTGAGAAGGGTTGTTTTGATGAATAAGATTTCTTGATAACAAGAGGTTCGTCTGGCAATGTTGGTTCTATTGATTCGGTAGCTGAGGATAAAAATAAATCTAAATTATCTTAAGAAATTTCCTTTGGTTGATGTCTCTGGAAGATTGATCCAAATAACCGAAGAAGAAACACACCCTGTTATATTGATCCCTGAACGATATAGATATACAGATTTAAAAAATGACCTAGCGCAAATAACAGAATATTATCAAGAAATCAGTGAAAAAGAACCAAAAATTCTATTTATAAAAAACAGTCAACTCATTTATACATTTATTCCTTCTATCCCATGGATCGAACATTATCCAGTTGTTGAAATACTGACATTGAAAAACAGTACGTATTGGGAAAGGAATATTCTCAGCGGAGAAATCTATCCGCCGTTAAAGATCAAGATAGGCTCTTTGTCGAAAGAAAGGTTATTTGAGCTGATTGAAGAAAGTCAGTTACGTGATAACTTGCAGTTATCATTTCCGTATACTCAGACTGAAGAGATAGCTGTCAAAGTGTTAAGCAGATCATTTCATTACTTGATACAGATATTTTTACTCACTTTCTTTTCTTTCTTCTTGTTGAGCTATGTCATGTTATGCATATATTTTGTCTACAATTGTCGGAAAATCGCTATCTTTCGTTCAAGTGGTTATTCGCTCTTTGAAACGTATAAAGATTTCTTCATGATGAACCTCATCAAATGGGGGACGACAAGTGTAATCTTCCTTTTTCTTATAGAAAGAGAGCCTAAATATCTTTTTAATATTTTTTTCTTTAGTTTCATTGGTTCTATTCTTTCAGTTGTTTTTATTTTGTCTACAGAAAAGAAAAGTCAGTTATTGTTGATGAATGGAGGTTAACAATTGGATCCGTTGATAGTGATAAAAGGTGCGAAAAAAATCATTCGAAACAAAACGATTCTTCATTTGGATCGTTTCACTGCGGATGCTGGAGATCTTGTGACTGTTGTTGGAGAAAGTAGAGCAGGTAAAAGTACGTTATTGAATACATTAGGATTGAATAATCGGTTCAGTTCAGGACAATTCTATTTGTTCGATCAAGAGACGAAACAATTAACTGGAAGAGAGAAGCGCTTGATAAAAAGAAATATCATATCTTTTCTTTTTCAAGATTTTGGGTTGATTGAATATGAAACGATTGATTTTAATTTAGATATTGGATTGAAGTTTTCGAATTTAAATGTTTCAGATAAGCGAACAGCAAAGTATGAGGCATTGAAAATAGTAAATATAAACAAGAAGCTAAGTAAGCCTATCTACACATTATCTGGTGGTGAGAAGCAAAGAATCGCCTGTGCGAGAGTCTTATTGAAGAATAGCAAAATCATTTTAGCCGATGAACCAACTGGATCATTAGATAAACGACATAAGGAGCAAGTCGTTGAAATCTTATCGCAACAGGCTTCCCAAGGTACGTTAGTTATCGTGGTCACGCATGATCCGTATCTGACCAAAATAGGAAACAAGAAGATCATGCTTTAGGAAACAAATGAAAAATCAACCTTTTTTTCATTAAAAACAACAAAAAAATGTCTAAAAAATCGGACATAAAAGAGTCTATTTTTAAGATGACAACAGCGGTAAAGAAAGAACAAAAATGATAGCACTTGTTCTAAGGATTCACAGTTTTGCCAAAAGCATAACGCAAGATAGACTTGAAAAACGATAACAAAAGAAGTAGTATATTAAGGTGTGATATGCTACTTGACATTTATTCTGCTGAGCGAACTTTCTGGATGGTATAGACTTCTATCTATTCAGGCCGTATCAAGCAGATTAGTAGAGGTGTTCTAGATGTTTCTCATCTTGAGCACCTTTGTTTTTAGCAATTCGCAAAAAACGAAAGTAGGAGAACAAATAAATGAAGAAAAGATTTTTAGCATTTGCCATCGTACTAGGCGCTGGTTTATTGTCAGGCTGTACGAATGCTGGTGAAAAAACAGCCGTTAGTTATAAAGGCGGCACAATCAGCGAACAAGAAGTAATGGATAGCTTGAAAAAAATGCAAGGAGCAGATTCCACTGTGCAACAGTTGATCGTTTATCAAGTATTTGAAGACAAATACGGAGATGACGTATCAACTAAAGAAGTCGATTCTCAATATGATCAAACAAAGAAACAATTGGGTGATTCATTTGATTCACAATTGAAGACAGCTGGCTTAACAAAAGAAACATTCAAAGACAGTATCAAACAAAGATTAGCCTTCCAAGAAGGTCTAAAGAAGCATATCAAATTGACTGATGAAGATTTAAAAACGGCTTGGAAAACTTTCCATCCAGAAGTAGAAGCTCAAATCATCCAAGTAGCAAGTGAAAACGATGCAAAAGATGTGAAGAAAGCTGCTGATAAGGGAGACGATTTCTCTAAATTAGCTAAAGACAAGTCAACTGATACTACGACAAAAGAAGATGGCGGAAAAGTAAAATTTGATTCCACTACTACAACGGTTCCAACAGAAGTCAAAGAAGCAGCTTTCAAGTTGAAAGACGGTCAAGTTTCTGATGTGATCACTTCTACTAATACCTCAACTTACGCGACAGAATACTACGTGGTCAAAATGGTGAAAAACCAAAACAAAGGCAACGACATGGATAAATACAAAAAAGAATTGAAAGAAATCGCGACTGAAACGAAATTGAATGACAGTACCTTTAGAAATAAGGTAATCGGAGAAGTATTGAAAGACGCTAATGTGAAAGTCAAAGACAAAGACTTTGAAAATGTTTTGAGTACATTCACTTCAGATTCCAGTACAGCAAGTAGTAAATAAGCGGAATAAATAAAAAAGTATGAACTATTTAAATCAATAAAACCGTTCATCTAAATCTTTTTATTAGAACTAAATCAACAGTAGTTTCATTACTACTTGATTTAGTTCTTTTTATTTAAACAATTCTTTGTTTTAGTTGGAATCCAAGATAGCCATCCTAGATATTTCTCTATATAATTTTAAATAAAGAAAACGATGTCAAAAAATGTACGTAGAAGTAGATAAATGGAGTGGTTTTGCAAATTTCTTTTATTTCTAGAAGTTATTCACGTATACGGATTTGTTTTTCTCACAAATAAAAAGGCAGGAAGTACAATGGATCATTTGTATATAAAATATATTCATCAATTTTCCGTTTTGGTGTTAGGCACACTAATTATAGCGGGGATTGTCGCATTTATTATTCAAGGTCGTGACATATTAACAGTACATCAAGAGTTTTTCAGTTATGCATTTGGTATTCCTCTGATCGCTATAAGGTCTGATAACAAAAAGTGGAAGAAACGCTATTACATTCTCTTGCTATTTTTGTGTTTTTATCTGCCACCTAAGATTTTTACTTTATTAGGTATACAACGCCTATCATTTTCTTTTATTTCCTATATCATTGTTTTAAGTTTCTTCAGTTTCATAGTATGGCTGTTTTATTTTGTCAAAAAATAAATGAATGTTTTATGAACAGTACTTCATCACAGCCTAATTTTTTTCTTTATGCTATCGTTATATTAAAGAAATCAATGAGAAGGGAAAGAAAGTGATGAAAAAAGTTTTATTAGTGGTAAACCCCAGTTCAGGCGGTGAACAAGCAAAGGAATTTGAGCAATTAGCGATAGCAAAATTGGAATCGGTGTTTGATGAAGTGGTCGTCTTGCATACAAAAAAAGTAGGGGATGCAAAAAACTTTACTCGCGAGGCGGCTGTGGAAGGGTATCATAGTGTATTTGTCATGGGCGGAGACGGAACAGTTAACGAAGGAATCAGTGGAATCGCTGAACAAGACCATCGGCCAAATTTCGGCTTTTTCCCATTAGGTACGGTGAATGACTTGGCTCGAGCATTAGGGATACCGCTAGAACCTGAGGAAGCGATCCATCATTTTTCGATTGAATCAGTCAAACCATTGGATATTGGAAAAATAAATGATGACTATTTTATGAATGTCGTTGCAATTGGCTCTATTCCTGAAGCAATCAATGATGTAGATGCGGAGAAGAAGACGAAATTTGGTAAATTAGCTTATTTCATGTCAGGAATCAAACAGTTAGCTTCCACACAATCCTACTCATTTCACGTAGAAGTTGATGGAAAGAAGGAAGAAATTGAGAGTAGTACCCTACTGATAGGACTAACTAACTCAGTTGGCGGATTTGAGACATTGCTTCCAAATGCAAAAGTGGATGATGGTAAGCTCCATTTAGTTTATTTAAAAGATTCTTCTTTGATCGATACGCTTAAAACATTGCCAGACCTATTAAAAGGAGTAGATGAATCAACGAAAAATCTAGCCTACCTTACTTGTGAGCAATTAGTTGTGTCATTAGCTGATGAGGAAGAATTGACGACGAATGTTGATGGAGATGAAGGGGATAAATTACCTGTGACAATCAAAGTATTGCCCTCACATCTACAGGTTTATTGGTAAAATGGAGGTTGTGACCGAGGAGTTGGCGGGAGAACACCGCTTGTTCGGGATAAGGGACTGTGACAAGACTTTTGTCACAGCCTTTTTCTATGATTAGTCAAGTAAAAGGTGTAAGAAAAATAGCTCATAAACGAAAGCGACAAAATCAAGGCACACCAAATAAAGCCCCGTTCGTAAAAAATTTTCGATCTGGGCAAAGAAGTGGTATACTGTAAGTGGTTTAGTTAATGGTCCACTGAGACCGCGTACGCATAGTCGTACTCTGTATGTGCCCT
>NZ_BNJW01000044.1 GCF_015751045.1 Enterococcus lactis | reverse complement strand
GATTTCTCAAAAATACGTTGGTGACAACTCCTTGATCAATGCCATTGCAGAATCAAATTCAATTTCTGACATTAACCTGATCTACTCAGGACAACAATTAACGATTCCAACAGAAGGCTCTGCACAAGCAGCTGCTGAACCTCAAGCAACCGTTCAAGAAGCTCCCGTCCAAGCTGAACAACCTGTTGTACAAGAAACGGTTCAAACAGAAACACAAGCAGCCCCTGTTGCTGAAACACAATCTGCTCCTGCTGCAACAGAAACAACAACAACGGCAACAAGCACGAATGCTGCAAAAGAATGGATCGCACAAAAAGAATCAAGCGGTTCTTACACAGCAACGAACGGACGTTACATCGGACGTTACCAATTAGATTCTTCTTACTTGAATGGTGACTACTCTGCTGCGAACCAAGAAAAAGTGGCAGAACAATATGTTGCTTCACGTTATGGTTCTTGGGAAGCTGCGAAAGCATTCTGGGAAGCAAACGGTTGGTACTAAGATTCATTATTTGAACGTTTAAACACATTCAAAATAGGAAGAGGCCATGCGAAAGAATACATCGCATGGCCTCTTTTTGAGTTGTTTTGTCACATCAGAGCGAGTTTTTTTGCTTATCTATTACTTCTATGACTTTCTTGCCGAAATCTATTTTATATCAGATTTTATAAAAAAATACCGATGGGATCTCTCCCTCGATATCTTTTCTCAGTATATAAAAAAATTATGCGGCTAAGAAGATTCGAACTTCCACGAGGTCGCCCTCACTAGCGCCTGAAGCTAGCGCGTCTGCCAATTCCGCCATAGCCGCATCACATGTTCTAGTTTAGGATTACATTTGTTTTTTGTCAAGAACATATTTTTTGTTCTTTTTTATCTCTACGCGTTTTCCCTCTTGCAACCAATACAAATAGTTCATCCGAGTAACTCCATCATCTATTGAAGGGCGATAAAAAAATTCTGTTTTTTCCATAAGCTCAATTTCACTTTTCAGAAAATTGGTCACATGATGCGGGACGCTATCGATGCAAACATAGACATAGTCAACAGCACGGATTCTTTCAAATAGTGCTTTCTCCCCATACTCATATGCGTCGATTCTTTCGACAGTTTTTACATATTTCTGCAATCCTTTTACGAATCCTTTTATTTGTTTGTTCCCAATCACAGCAATTTTGAGTGATGATGCCCACTTTTCAGCATCTATGCTCAATTGCTTTTTACTTGGCTGTTTAAATTTTTGACTTATTCTCTTTAGATATTTGTCGCTTCTTCTTTTTGACTTATTCTGTTCAACGATAGGATAGCAATACCTTAGATATACTGGACCGTCTACTGTTTTTTGATGTACTCGTACTGCTATCCCATCTGTTAAAAGATCTTTGCGTTTAAAGCTCTCTTCTACTATCAGTGGTCTTCTTTGCTCCGTATTGACCTCGTGGAAATAAATGCTGCCCTCTTCTATTTCTACAAAACCATAAAAAATATTTGTTTCTTGATACTGCAAATCATTCGCTTGTTGTTCAAAGATCCATTGATACCTATTGAACAGCTTGTTCAGCTGATTGAACTTATAAAATGATTGGGTGTCTAACTGCTGAATCAATGCATGGATCAGATCTTGAGGAGCTGCTTGTACGAAGTTTTGTTTTTCCTTTGCTAATTGTTCTGTTTGTCGCTGGTTGACTTTAGACAACTGCTGCAGTTCTTGTTTTTTCTTCTCCATGATTTTCAGATACGTAGCATTTCTATTTGAAAGCTTTTCTAATTTCTTGTTCAGTCGATCATTTCTTTTCTTTAATAAATCTGACGCTTTATGTATTCTCTCTAGATAATGTTGCATTTGGCTATTTTTTTGCAGCAAATAAATGATGATCTGGTTACGTTTTTGGAGTTCCTGAAGTGCGTGGTTATCTGTATCCCAGCCCACTTCTTCTAATTTTTGATACAATTGTTCTGTTTTCCTCTGCTGTTCGATGACTTTTTGTCTCATCTCTTCTTTTTCTACTTTTGCTTGCTGTTGCTGTCGTTCGAGTTGCTGTGACAGCTCTCTGATGTGTTTCTTGTCCTCTCTTCTTTTCTTGCTCACAGTAGCTACTTGCTTTTTTGCTTTACTCAATTCTTGCTTCAGTTGATTCATTTCATTGTTTAAACGAACGACTCTGGGATCGGTAGCTATTTTATTTTGCTGCTTTTTCTTCGTTTCTTTGTTCTTCTTTTTCTCTCGATTCAGCTGTTTTTGCTGCATTTTCTCCAACAACTGTCTTCTTCTTTCATTTTGATACTGATCATTTTTTATTTCTGCTTGTTGCCATCCTTCTGGAATTCTTTTATAACCGCTAAAGTAGTTCACGAGATCTCCTTTCTAGTGATCATAAGCAACGGACGAAAAAACTTTAAATAACACATTTATTAAAAATTCAATTTATCTTGAACTTTCAATATCAATCAATAAGATCATTTTTTCAAAAGATAACGAGCATTCATCTATTATAAAAACAATACAATAAATAACAAAAATCTGCAATCGTTTATTTTGTTAAATTATTCTTAATACGATACATCACAAAAAATAAAAATAAGAATGGCTATTCACCAAAATAGTGCTATAGTAGAAAAAAATATGTTTACTTAGGAAGAGGCGGATTCGATGAAATTGATCAAACTATGGGAAGCAGATTTGGAGAAAGCTTATCGGCTGCAAACTAGCTTCGGACCAAACGAGAATGGATTTATCAACAATACTTACGGCTATACACTTGCTGAATTTTTAGATTATGTAAAAAAATGCGAAAACACTTCTTTAGGGATCGATCTTCCTGAGAATTACGTTCCCGCAACCGTCTTTATTTTGGAAAATGATGGACATGAGTATGTAGGAATTTTTAATCTGCGCCATAAACTGAACGAATCATTAAGAAACGGCGCTGGCCATATCGGTTACGGCATCTCCCCTGACCATCGTAAAAAAGGATATGCAACACAAGGCTTAGCATTAGTACTGCAAGAGGCAAAAAAACTCGGCATCGATGAGGCACTTTTGTCTGTAAATAAAAAAAATCTTGGCAGTCTTAAGGCGCAGCAAAAAAATGGGGCCACGATTTATCGTGAAGATGAGAAAGAATACTATACGAAAATCAAATTGATGTAAAAAAGATGGATGGCAAAAGGAAAGGGATTTGAACGTCCTTTATCAATAGAACACATTTATTTGATTAACTTCTAATATAGCAGACAAAATTTTATAAACAAAAAAACCTCTTATCTCTTTTCTTCAAGAAAGGATAAAAGGTTTTTTGTTTTTACTATTTACTTCTCCTAGCTAGTCAGTCAAGATTCCTATCGAATCCCCAACGCAATCCGTGCATAACGGCTCATCTTATCGGTCGTCCATGCGGGATACCAGACTAGTTTTACTTCTGGATTTTTGACTTCTGGAATATCGCTTAATGCTTCGTGTATCGATTCAGTCAATACGTCGGCTAAGGGACAGCCCATTGTTGTTAGGGTCAAGTGCTGTTATATCAGCATTTCTATCGCTTTTTCCTGCGTTAAAGCGATAGTATCTCCTCGATTCCAGTGCATGTTAGAAGCCAATATTCTGTTCTTTTTATTAACTTTTGCAGATTCATTATACCTTAAAAAACGATTGAATTGTCCCTAAAAATAGCTTGGACTACATACTTAATGAGGATTTTTTTACGCATTTTGTCTGTAGTCCAATTAAATTTTCTCAAAAAAACAAGCAATTCAAATGTGCAAATATTTTCAGAAATACACCATTAAATGCAACTCGAAATTCTCACTAATTATTCATTTTTTTTATAACAAAGATGCAGGTTTTGAAATTGACAAATCATATTTTAATGAACGAACCTTCTCTTTTCCTTAGGAATTAAATCTATCAATGAAATTGCTGAAGGATAATGTTTTTGCATATATTCTATTACACCTAATACGTGTGCATCTTCAGAAGCATATAATTCCTCTTTTAATTGAGACATATCTATTTGAATACTTTCGCCTAGAAAATCCATTGCATCTGAAAATTCTTTATTTTCATGATAAATATCATAAAAATCGGCTAGCTGTTTACAAGTAACTACTCCATCTGTAACAAAATTTAATAGAGATTTCTTGATGTCCATCTCATTCTCCTTTTTTAATTCTATGCTTATTAAATACTTTTGGTGCATATATAAAGCTCATTATACTTCGAGGTAATCATAAGTATAGTTATTTGTCACACTATTAGTAAAAATTCCCCATAAAGTTCAGTAATCACATATTTCAATAGTTATTGTAAAATATTTAGAATACTGAAAATAACTACAAATATATAAGAAGCTATTGAAAATATAAAGCTCCAGTGTAAGTTTTTATACTTTTTAGTTGCTGTCTTTGCAAGATAATAGTTTTGTTCAATCATGACTTCTTCAAAACTATATTGAGAGATTTCAGATACTTTTATTTTATAAGATTCAGCATCTTTATAGGTAGCTACGTCTTCCCAAAAAACAATTCCGTTGCCATTTCTATAGCTTCTACGTGGAAAGATAACTAAAAATAAAAAAACATAAGCTACAAGTAACAGTACGATGCTCACTAATAAAACAAGATGGCTCGATTTTTCTAATTCGAAAGGTAAAGTATCTTTAAATTGAGTATACAAAAATCCCATCAATACACCGTTTACAGTTATAAATACTGCTGATTTAGTATCTGCAAACTGTATATAATTGTTTAGATAGTCATTTTGTGAATAAACAAAGTCTTTTTTTGATGATGACATATAAGTATCACTCCAATTCAGATTTTTTTAAGTAATTTCTAGATAAATCATTGTCATTAACATATAAACTAAAATATTTGTTTTTAGTAATGTTTCCTTCAGATTTTATCTTACAAATCATGTAATGCAGTCCATTAAAAGCAGTATGCCTCGGGCATCGAAAATCAGCAATGTCTTCCTCCGAGAAAGCGTCTTTTGGGACAACATAGTCTAACTCTTCTTCTTCAGAAGCTTCAATACCAGAGTTTGAAACAGTCCATTCTACACTGTTAATTTTATGTAGCAAAAGCTGACTAGCTTCAATCCGATAAACTATGTCTGTATCTTTTTCTAATGCTTTTTCTGAATAGTAAGGTATCCAACCTTCGCTTTCTGAAAAGTAATAACATTTCATTTGAAAGTCTCCCTCATAAGACTCAAAATGGGCTATTCTTTCCAAATATTTTGACCAATCAAAATTTTTCATTTTATAATTAAATGACTTGTATTTCATAATATAATAGTCTTTTTCTTCAGAGTTACCTTTAATGTAGATATCACTGAGCAAATCATCTGGTAATTGCAAGTATGAAAAAACATTTTCACCAATCATAATACTATTTGCAGAAGCCTTATTTTGGAGTTTAGATGACAAATCAGCATGTAAACTAGTCACAGTAACTTCATTAATATCATCGATGCCATATTTAGACCAAAGAACTTCATCATCATCCCCAAAATCTATACCAATTCTTATTTTTAATGATGATACACCTAAAACATTCTCAAAATACTCTTTCAAAATATTTTGATTCATATATTGTATGATTGAAGCTGCATTTATAGCTTGAATTATTGCATCACTTTTTGAAATTTTACTATGTCCAGTAAAAGCAAAAATTGCATCTCCTTGAAGTCGGTGGATATGACCACCAAAATATCTAATGATTTCAATTCCAGTTGAAAGAACAGCATTTTTTATTTTCTGAACAGTTTCTAAATCATACTTGAGTGCTAATCTAGTGGAACCTTTAATATCTAAAAAAATTGAACAAATATATTGTGTCTTTGGAAGTAAACTATCATCAGTAAAATCTGGATGTGTTCCTATTTTTTCAGAAAATCTATTTGGTGGAAATTTAGCTATAGTAAGTGTTTCATCCTCTGGAACAATTATGCTTTGAGAAAAATCCATATATCTACTGTGAACTACAGATTTCTCTAAATTTTTGTCCAAATTTTCTTTTTGTAAATTTTTATGAAAAACTCTTTTAATATTGTTATACAAATTAATACAACACCCTTTCAATTATACGAACACATATTTACAATAAAAAGCCTATTTAAAGGCTTCTTATTGTAACTATTTAAACTTTAGTCAATTATCTCCAAAGGAGGTAAGCTTTCTACCAAATCCATTACTATTTATTTTTGGGAAACAAAAAAATCTAATCTATAATAGACTAGATTTTATATAATTTATTAGACATGCGAGTTTATTTTGTATTCCTAGATATGAACGGCAATAATTCTTCAAATTTTTCTAGCTCGAAAATCATTGCTTTTTTATCAGGTATTAAATCTCCTTTAAATTGATACCTCATCTCTTCTTTCCATTTATCTCCCATTAGTGACCTAAGAATATTTCTTATTGCACCATATTGCATCTTGATACTACCTTTTTGTTGACTTTCAGGTTTTGAAAACGGAATAGACTTTAGAGAATTTGCTTTACATGCTTGAATAGCAAATACCTTATTTTCTCTATCCAAAAGTGGTTTTACATGACTTGTATAACCTAGTGCTTCTGCAATTGATTTATCAAACGTCAAAGAATTTTTATTGAGAGTCAACAAATAGCTACCAGTCGTTTCTACACTAATTACTTCAAAATTATAATCATCAAAATTTATTTTACTCATTATTGGTGTTCTCCTTTCGACAATACTTCAGCAACTTCTTCTTTTGTCCATTTCGTATCAATCACAATAAATCCTTTAAATACACCTGATTTAATAGTAGAAACAAAATTCCTAGGTTTTTCAATATTTTTGACAGTTTTCTTTTTGAACCCTTTTCTTGGATTTAGCAATAATTCTTGCACCAAATTCCATTCATCTTCAGAAACAATAGCAGGCAATCCATTTCTCAATAAATACTGAGGTTTCTCACCACGGTTGACTTTTTTCTTATGAGTAAAGCAATCTACGGTAAAAGTCTTTTGCATGATAACTAAGCCAAAATACTTCTCATTTCTTAATACACGATAAATTGATGAAGATTTCCATTTATTGCCTGCTACAGTTGGTATATTTGGTGTTAGGATGATTTAGTGGACACATTTTGGGAGAGGACTATAATAACCTCGAACGAAAGGAAGTTCGCTAAATGAAAAAGTACAGTCAAGAAAGAAAAGACATGATCCTTCAACTCGTCGCAACTGGTAAGCCGGTTGCCGAAAT
>NZ_BNJW01000043.1 GCF_015751045.1 Enterococcus lactis | reverse complement strand
GAGAAGTGAATCAGACATTTATTTCCAGTGTCAGCAATCAACGTAATCATATTCCAAGAAAATCATTGAATTACAGAACACCAATCGAAATATTTTTGAGCTATGTACAAGAAGCATTTTATTCTAGCTTAATTTGACAAATCATATTAAAATAAATGTCATAGAAAATCAATAATTTAGGTAGCCACCATGTGTATGCAGTAGCGTGTCTTCTTCCCTTGAGGCTTTTTGTTTTTCGATACGTTCTTCTTCCCAAACAGACAACGCTACTAGAATCTCTCTTAATGATTTTCCTTCTTCGGTGAGCGAGTACTCTACTTTAGGCGGGACTTGGTTATAGGCTTTTCGATGGATACTTTCATCTTGTTCTAACTCTCTTAACTGCTGGGTCAGCATTTTTTTTGTGATCGTAGGGATTTTCTTGCTTCTCCACGCCTAAAATAAGCGATATTGCTCTTCCCTTTATCTGGTGTAAGCAAAGCAGTTAGCATTTTGACGATCGTGGGTTCCGCTTTTCACTTCTTATCTACTTAGTATCATGAAGTATACTTTCGTACTAATACTAAGTAGCGGAAGTGTCAACTACTTTGTTTAACTACATAGCAAAACAAACAGAAGGGTGACAACGGTCATCACGCTTCTGTTTCTTTTGAATATGCTGTGTTGTTGTCTCTATCTCCGTGTAGACTTTCCTCAAGCTTATCCTTTGACAGTAAGTCAGTAGGCTGATTTGCTCTTTCTAGATGCCAGATACATTTCTACAAAGAAACAGTGATTCTGCTTTGAAAAATCGATTTTTAGTTCTGCATTTTCGTAAACATCCAGCATTTTTTTCGCACTGTATAGACCTAACCCGCCATTTTTTTTAGAGGTTTTTCCTCTTTTGACCATCTCCGATAGCGTCAAATTCGTTGGATTTGCCTTGTTCGCTATACTAAAACGTAATCCCTCTTTTTCTTCCAGCAGATTGATCGTAATCGGACTCTGACCGGCTACACGATGATCGAATGCGTTAGAAATAAAAATAGATAAACAGCGAATAAAAACAACCAGATCAATCGGGATTGTTTTCACTTCGACAGGAATAACTACTTGGATCGGGATTTTCTCCGATTCTGCTTTTTCTAGAAATTTTAAAAAGACACCCCTGACAGCTGGGGATACAATATTTGTTAGCTGTTGTATTTGCGGTTTTTCAAAAATAGCTGCAGAATGATCTTCTAAGATTTCTAAAAATTCCAACGTTTCTTTTTTATTTTCTTGAAGAGTAATTTTTAATGAAAACAGTAGACTTTTATAATCATGTTTGAATTCCTCTAGATGATGGTAATATTCTTCATTTATTTGATACAGTTGAAGCGATTCCTGATGTTGTCTTTCTTTTACTTGGAAACTGATCAACATAATGGAAAAAAACAAAGAAAAAAAACTGATGACTATCGACAAAAGAGATAGAAGCAGATAATTAGATGAGCGGAAGTGAACACTTCCCAATACCAAGTAAATCACGCCCCAACTTAATAAAATACAAATACCTCCAAAATAGTGTTCAGTTGGATAAGTAAAAAGCAAGTTGAGAAATCTCGTCTGTTTGTCTATACTTTTTACTAATAGATAGAAAATAAATGCGATAAGTAGTGCAAAAAAACTTGCTGTTCCAAGGTGTCTCTTTCCTAAATAATCCATCAGATCAAAAACCAGAAAAAAGCTGAGTCCAGTGATAGCAAAAAAAAGATTACTGATCAAACAGCTGATAAACAGGTTTTTCGTAGTAAAATAAAAAAGAAACATCAATAATAAGCCAACTAGGTAAGGAAAACTCACTTTAGGGATAGGAAGTAAAAGTGTCACCACCATCAAAGCTATACAACCAAAGCTGTTTTTTACTAGCAGTTGTTTCGAAAAGAATAAATAGATACCTAAATCTAAAATCAAAGTAAAGGTCAAATAAAGTGTCACTGTTGCGACCATCTTATTCCTCCATTGTTTTGTTTCAAAATGTACACATATTTTTTTGATAGGAGCCTGCATATGAAAAAGTATTTTATCATAGAAGATAACCAGTTTCACAGCGAATGGATCATCAAAGAATTGGTCAATCATCATATCGAGAATATCGTGCAGCTCACTTCTGTCTCTCAAATCAATCAGTTGATCCAGTTGGGCACTATTGATAATCACGATGTTTTCTTTATCGATATCGACTTGAAGCAATCACTCACAGGTATTGATGTCGCCGAACAAATACGTAAAAAAAATGCACATAGTAATATTGTTTTTTTCACCGCTTATACGAATTTTGCAGTAGAGATCATCAATCGGAAAATCCTTCCGATTGGATATATCAGAAAAGACAGGAATTTATCTGAACAAATTCGTCAAGTGCTAGAACAGATCAATTGGAAAGAACAGCAGATCGTAAATGTCGATAAAATCTTTATTGATCAAAAAGGTGGAAGTCTCGTCCTGTATCCTCGGGAAATTTTATATATTGAAAGTATCAAAGGTTTGAAAAACCAAGTTATGGTCAAAACAACTACAGAAGATAAATTAGTGAATACTTCTTTAAAACAATTGAAGACAGAGTTAGAAAAGTATGCTTACTTTTTACTTTTAAAATCTTACTGTATCAACTTATCGCAATTGCAGAAAATTGATTCTGCTCATTATGTGTTAGAATTTTTCAACGGTGACTCCTTACTCGTTGGTCGAAAGATCTTTGAAAAGACAAAGGAACGTTTCCATGACTTCCAAAAAACTGCTTCGAGTTGATGAATAAGAGCTGAGACGTAAGCATATCAGATTTCAGGGAGTGGGCCTTGAATCGGCTCCACTCCCTGAAATCGTTGATATGATTTTACGCTTCCTCTTCTGTAGGAGCATCTGTTAACGACCATGTGAATGTTGAAACGTAGTTGTCTACAGCATAATTGGATACAGGAACAAATAATTCCACTGATTGTCTCCCTTGTTCCGCATTTTCCCCTAGTGAATAAATCCATGTGCCAATCCCTTCATTTGCCCCTACAGTTACTAGATCTACTGCCTGATCTGCTGGGATCTCGATTCCTTCAGCGCCAGTTCCAGAAATGGTAGATGGCGTTCCACTGCTATTAGTTGCGCTATTTCGAATCACAGCATTTTTGAATTTCACCTTTGATCCAGTTAGTTTATTCGTATCAGATGTTGTTCCAATAAATTCTGTTCGTTTGACTGATAGTTTCCAACCGGCATAATTTCCGCTTTTATCCGTTACTTGTA
The DNA here is from genome assembly GCF_015751045.1 of Enterococcus lactis. Classification (GTDB taxonomy): domain Bacteria; phylum Bacillota; class Bacilli; order Lactobacillales; family Enterococcaceae; genus Enterococcus_B; species Enterococcus_B lactis. The sequence continues at coordinate 4,871 of NZ_BNJW01000043.1, read as the reverse complement.
CGAAATTCTGTACTTGTGTGGGTGCCCCAGTACTGTCCGTTCCGCTTTGTAATGCAGCATATACTGTTTTTGCTGTTCCTAATTTGATTGTTCCGAAATCAAGATCTGGAGCTTGGTCAATCGTCAGTAATCCGGATGTTCCCTGATTTGGTTCGTCAGGTGTAAACGGCGTATCGGGATCATTTGGATCAACAGGAGGAACCGGAACGACGTCTTCAGGATTTGCGGCATCTGGTTTTGTTACAGAAATCGTTCCTTCTGTAGTGGCTGAGCTCTTATTCTCAGCAAAAACACTTTGTGTATATAATAATAGACTTCCAGCTAGAACGGTACTTAATGCAATTGTTTTTTTCATTTCTTTTTCCTTCTTTCTTTTAAAATAAATAATCCAGCAAATAAGCCAATAAGAATGACTCCAACAAGTATCAGCCATCGCCAGTCAAATGTTTCTGGCTGATTTTTTAAATCAATATCCTTTTCATTCAATTGGTCCGCTGCATCATCAGTTATTTCAAAATCAGTATGAAGATTCCAGCGTTTTTCTTTCCAAGCACCCTTCACAACCGCTTGATAATGTCCCGGAGCTAATTTTTTTCCTTCTAATGGGACAAGTAAATCAAAATTTGTATTGGGTGCTACATCTATTTTTTCTTTTTTTATTGAAAGGTAAGGTTCTTTTGAGTCTTTTTTGTAGATTTCAACCGATGTAGTCAAGCTGAACATATAAGAAGCATTTGGATTTTGAAGATTCACCTTAATCACATTTCTTCCATCGCTTTGATCCGCATAAGCTTTTTTTAATTTCAAATCTGGGGAAGACTCTTTTTCGCTATTTCGAATCAAGATCGCTTTCACTTGAGAAAACTGATTGACGACACCAACTGTACTTTTGTTAGAAACGTTCTCTTTTTTTTCTTGAAACGTGATCCCTCCTGCGACCACACCAGCCAGCTCTTTTTCTGGAGCTTTCAGTGAAAGTGTCTCAGTGACCGCACTTTGAGGAGGAACAGTTATTTCTCCCACTGTTTTTGCTAAGTTTTTCATATCATAACTTAATGTTTCATCTAATTTACTTTTTGATTCTCCATATTCGATCACACCGTTTGAATTCGTCGTAGCAGAGTGGATCAATGTCTCAACTGTTACTGGTTTATCTGTTCGGTTAAAGACCGTGTAGGGGATTTCCTGTGTTTTTCCAGGCTCCATCCTTACATTTATATATGTTTTGTTCTTATTGATCTGATTAGCCGGCAATTCAAAATCTACCGCAAAATTGAATTCGGAGGCATGGACAGGTGTCTGCCAAAGGATGAATCCAAGGAGAAGGATCAGAAGTAAAGAGCAGTTGTTTCGATGACTTTTATTCCATATTCGATTCATCAATCATCCTCCTTGATCTTTATTCTGTCGGCGCATCTGCTAATGTCCATGTCATCTCTGCTGAGTAATCACCAGCTATCTGATTTTCTTTAGTTAAGACAAGTTTAAACGCCCGACCGTTATTTAAATATTCTGAATAATCTGCTTGCGCATTCGTAGAATTTTGTCCTTCGACAATTTCCAGTTCTTCTTCATTCACTAATTGATACTCTTCGCCTTTCTTGAAATAAAGGACATCCTGCATAGAAAATCCTGAATCGTTTGTAAAGGGCTGAGATAGTTTTATTGTTAAGATCCATGGACTTTTTGTTTCTCGTTGGTCATAAATCCATAATTTTTCCTGCGCATCCATTTGGCCAAATGCTTCTTGCGTCAACCCAGTTGCTTTGATCTGTCCAAAATCGAGTTTGGAAGGGGCAAGAAATGAGAGACCACCTTCTACTACAATCTTCGCAGCAGGCGCAAAAGGCGGAGCATCATGATAAACAACTGGCGTATCACTTGGATTGTGATTCCCGATTTCATCGTTGGTACTTGGCTTGTTCTGCACACCCTTAGCAGCAGCTTCTCCTGCTTGGTCGTTTAATACGATTTCTAATATATCTCCTGCAAAAAGCTGATTTTCTGGGATAGAAAGAACAAATTTACCTGTATCATCAATAGTGGTTTCTGACAAAACAGCTTGATTTTTTTTCAATGAAACTAAGGATCCTGCTTCGCCTGTACCTGTGATTGAGCGAGAAGCTGCATTGATCAATGTGGTACTTAATTTAGCAGGCTCAGGAGGAATGACATCGACTGTCGTTTTGGCAGAGTCCAGTTCTGTCACTTCTTGGCCGCTTCTTACTTTTTTAGCAGCAACAACTTGCACTTGATCCTCCGTTTTTAATCTCTCATCATTGGGTACTTGAACTTCGAACAAGCCGCCTTGTTCGCCTTCTCCCCATGGGTTATATCCTGCCCCTTCATTTTCATCTGTTTGTCCTTGCGTGAGAGCAGTAATTTCTACAGGTGATTTCGTCGTATCTGCGTAAGTAATACGTAAAGTCACTTCTACTTCGCCTGTCCAAGCATCTCTTGGCTTTGCCTAGACACCTTCGGGAACAACGACATGCCCATAGATTTTTTTATCTGCATTCGTTGGCACTCTTAAGGATTCAGTCATCGGGAGCTGATTATTGGCACTGATTCGATTATAATTTTTCATTCCGGCACCTGTCTGAGCAAATTCATTTGTTAAACCTGCACTAGGGCTTGATACGAAATTGCCTAAGTCGGTCCCATTGATCGATAAGTCTGTCATATCAGAAAAATAATCCGGGTCTTTTTCAAAGTTATCGAATGTTGCGCCTGTTTTTCGCCATAAAGCGATTTCTGAATGGGCGATCTTTAAAGAAGAATCTCCATTTCCTTGGAATACCCAGCCGCCTATGCCATTGGTCTCGCTTCCAATCCGTTTGTTTTGGAAATCAAAATAGGTAGGAGATTCTAAGTCCACATTCAACACATCCCCACTGATGATGCCGGTCTTATCTTCCCCTGTTTTCCCGACCATGACTAAATAAGTTTTTTCACCTGCCGTAAAATTTAAATCAATATCTCCAGTTGTATCTACAGTTGCTCCGGAATCTGCGCGTATATCGATATTTGATTTTTCTCCAGTGACTGTAAAATCAGCTGAACCTGGACTTTCTAGAAAACCAGAAGCGTCATAAAATTGGATCGCTTGATTTCCTTGATTGAGTCTGTTCACGTAAGATTTGCCATCACCTGCATTTCTTACCCTCAATGAGCCTCCATTGGTTACTGTCAGCTTTTGCGTACCGTTCTCAAAACGAACTGCGCTGGAACGCCCACTCTGCTTATCGATGTCGATAACTGATCCGGCTCCTTCTACGATCAAAGAAAGGCCTTTTCCTACAAAAAGCATCCCATTGTTCCCGGGTTGATCGTCATCTCCAGCCATTTTGACCGAGATTTGTCCACCACTTGATACATGGATTTGACTAGAATCTCCTTGCAAGCGAAATCCGCACGTAGTTGCTGTATTGATGGTGATTTTCCCACCATTCGATACAGTGACTTTCGATCCTGAACCTCTCATTTGGATGATTCCGCGATTGTTGTCATTGGTAATATTGATCTTTGTATTTACCGAAAATTCGCTTCCCGAACCACTGACTTCAAACATGACATTACCAGGTAGCGTATCGACTGCCTCTCCTTCATCAATAACGCCATCTGCCCGATCATAATCAAGAGAGACCTTTGAACCGCTTAAGATATGGATTCCTGGCGCTGTTTTTCCACTACCAGTCTCATCTCCTGAATCTAGAAAACCGTAGAATTTCCCTAGATACGGTCCATAAAGTTGACTACCATTGATCACATTCAATTGATAGCTTCTACAAAAATAGGCTTTACCCGGAGCGGCATTAAGTCCTTCCTTCACTGGTTGGACATCCAACACACCGGAAACACCATCTAATGTGACAGTTGCACGAGGAGCGTAAATCAGTCCTAATTTGGACCCATCATACAAATCAAGTGTCCCGGTAAATTTTATTTCTCCCGTAAAATGATATCTGCTTCCCCAAAAATCGGTCATATAAGCAATGATAATGGCATTTCCATCGATATTTGGTGTCAATCCACCTGGATGTGCAGCTGTTCCTTTAAAATTCTGGAACTCGATCGACTGAGGTATCTCATTGATATAAATATGGTGTGTGCCGAAATTGTGAGCGAATCCACCAAAATCAATAACGATATCTCGTTTGATCTCTAATTCCCTGTCTAAAGTCAAAGGCTGAGTCAGTCGGATCTTAGTTACTGATTCGTCTGCGAGAAGCTGCGCCAGTTCTTCTGTTGTGGCAGCTTCGCTGTACCCATCCGATGAAACAGCTCTTGCCAGTGCCGCTTCACTGCTATCAGACGTTTGTTCAGCTACTTCTGAGGTCTCACTTGTCTTATTTTCTTCTTGCCTTTTATTAGTAGAAGCCTCACTTTGAGATTCTGTAGTTTCAGAAGTAATCGATTCTTCTGAAAAAGTAGTCTTGTCAAAACTTTGATTCTCTGATTGCGTTGATTCGTTTGTTTTCTCTACATCGGCAAAAACGGATGTCACCATCAAGAGAGGGAAGACAAACAAAATCGACGCAATCAGCTTTTTTACACATTGATTCATTCTCCACCATCCTCTCTGACGTTTTGACAATTTTATTTTATCGTTTTAATCTATTTCCAATTGTACTTTCATATTTAAAATATGTATTTTTATGGAAAAATTTTTCTATTAGGTGTAAATTTCTTTTTTGTACAAAAACATACTAAGATTAGAGGAGAACATCATTGACGAATGATGTTCTCCTCTATTTTCTATTTTTAGATTATAGTGAAGAGTGAAAGAAAGTTCGAACAAAGCCTTGAGGACTACGAGTCCCTATCAAAAACCGAACTTCTTTACTGTCATTTTAGAATCAGGTTTACGT
>NZ_BNJW01000042.1 GCF_015751045.1 Enterococcus lactis | reverse complement strand
AAAAGTATCTGTATAATGTTCAGTATATTTTGATGAACGCATATGTAGTCCTCATTTCTTGGGAGTTTTGAGACTACTATATGCGTTTTTTTGTTGATTTACCAACATGTTTAGACATTTTCCTCTAGGAAAAAATTAACTAGCACCACGGGTTTTTTCTTGTATTTTAGTGTTTTGGATTAGAATAAAAATGGGATTAGTTTTAATAATGATTTTTTATTGCAATTATGCTTTCAAAAAAACTTTTTATGATATAATTATCAAATTTTTCTGAAAATTATTTATAATTATTTTAGAAAAAAGGAGGTATTGATTTATTAGAAAAAAATTATTTAGTTTAACTCTTATTGGAAAGTTTGGATTAGTTGTGACGAATTTTGGTACAAAAGTTGATGCAGCTACGCGTTCATATGATAATGGTATTTATTGTAATAATAGTAAGTGCTGGGTTAACTGGGGAGAAGCTAAAGAAAATATTGCAGGAATTGTTATTAGTGGCTGGGCTTCTGGCTTGGCAGGTATGGGACATTAATATCCTATTATGAAAAATAATAAATTTTTCAACAAAATTCTAGAATTAACTGAAACTGCATTAGCCACCCCAGAAATTAAAAAAGATAAAAATCTATGTGAAATTTTAGAAAAAGTAAAAGATAGTGCTGCTAAAGGTGAATTTTATTATGATTATAAGAAAGAATTTCAACCTGCAATTAGTGGGTTCACTATTAGAAACGGCTTTTCCACACCAAAAGTTTTATTGGAGTTACTTGCTGAAGTAAAAACTCCCAAAGCATGGTCGGGACTTTGAGTTGTAATAAGTGCCATTATATTTTTTTGTAAGAGTATCTAATTGAGTTTAGGTACTCTTACTATATAGGTTCAATTATTTATTTTTGTAATATCTTTATTTTTTGCTAAGTTTATTATTTCTTTATCAGTTATTCATTTATGTCCATATAGAATAACATTTTAGGTCCAACAGGGTATACCCTAGTGGCCATTTTTGATCCATTATCAATGGCTTTTTAAATTAGGGCCTAGTATTTTTGTTAAACGAGATTTCAATATATAATGGAATTATAAATTTACTGTTGGAGGTTTTTATGACTGATTTATTTGCAGATGGGACTATCTCTATCCATGGAGCTCAAGAAAATAACTTAAAGGATGTCAGTTTAGATATTCCTAAGCATAAAACGACTGTATTTGCTGGTCTTTCTGGGTCTGGTAAGTCCTCTTTAGTTTTTGATACATTAGTCGCTGTTTCCCGACGTGAATTGAATGAAACTTTTCCTAGTTTCACCCAACAATATTTGCCTAAATACGGTCAACCTGAAGTGAACCGAATCGACAACTTACCAGTGGCAATTGTGGTTGAACAGAAGCCTATTGGTCGTAATTCTCGATCTACTCTGGCAACCTACACCGGCATCTATTCCGTCTTACGTTTGATGTTTTCTCGAATTGGACAGCCTTGGGTTGGGTATTCTGAATGGTTTTCCTTTAACCTACCTCAGGGAATGTGTCCAAAATGTCAGGGATTAGGCTTTGTTGACGACATAGATGAACGTCAATTAATTGATCCTAATAAATCACTCAATGAAGGTGCAATGACTTTTCCCGGTTTTCAACCGGGAACTTGGCGTTGGAAGGAATATGGCAACAGTGGATTATTTGATTTAGACAAAAAAATTAAAGACTACACCGATGAAGAATATGATTTATTCATGCACGCTCCGCAACAAAAATTAAAAAATCCACCGGCAAATTGGGGCCGTACGGCATTATACGAAGGACTAGTTCCACGTATGCTTCGCTCTGTTATTCATAGTGCCTCAGGTCGTCATCATGAAGCTGCCTTATCAAAGATTGTCACTCGAAAACCTTGCCCAGTATGTCATGGAACACGTCTGAACAAAAAGGCTCTAACTGTTAAAATTGCTGGCAAAAATATTGCAGAAGTCAGCGATATGGATTTAGTAAGTGTCCTAAAATTTTTGGATAATATCTCGGACCCCAAGGCTAAAACAATGGTGCGTGAACTATATAGTAAAATTCAAGCTTTGGTCGACATCGGTTTAGGTTATCTTTCTCTTGGCCGTGGAACTGATACTCTATCTGGTGGAGAAGCTCAACGAATTAAAATTGCCAAATATTTGACGAGTTCCCTATCCGATTTAGTTTACGTACTCGATGAACCAAGTGTAGGACTCCATCCTCACGATATTAAATTAATTACCCAATCCTTAAAAAAGCTCAAGGAACATGGCAATACCATTATCCTAGTTGATCACAACCCTGCCATTATTTCGACAGCAGATTATGTCGTGGAAATGGGACCACAAGCCGGCAAAAATGGTGGTCAAGTAACTTTCACTGGTACCTACGACGAACTATTACGGTCAGATACGATTACGGGTAAAATGTTACGAGAAAAAATCACTTTCCCAAAGCCTCGTGAACCTCAATCTTGGCTAAATGTTAATCATGTAACTTCTCATAATTTAAAAGACGTATCTACCAGAATCCCTCAAGGTGTAATGACCGTGATATCTGGACCAGCAGGTTCTGGAAAAAGTACTTTAGTCCAAGCTTTCAAACAACAAGTTTCTGATCAAGACTATATTGATTTGAGTCAGGATTCTGTAGGTTTGAATATTCGTTCTACACCTGCAACTTACTTGAACATTTTAAATCCTCTACGAAAGCTTTTCAGTAAAGCCAACAATGGCGTTTCAACACAACTATTTAGTTATAACGGTAAAGGTGCTTGTCCCCGTTGCAAAGGTAAAGGTGTGATGATCACCGAGATGGCATTCATGGATCCAATCGTTCAAGAATGTGAGTTGTGTCATGGGAAACGTTATAGCCAAGAAGCACTACAATACACTTATCATGGCAAAGATATTTCTGAGGTTCTAAATCTTTCTATCAACGACACTTTAGAGTTTTTCAAAGATGTGCCAGATATCTACAAAAAGGTTAGTCTACTCCACCAAGTTGGACTTGGTTATTTGAATCTTAGCCAGTCGATGACCACTTTATCTGGTGGGGAAGTGCAACGTGTTAAGTTAGCAATGGAATTGAATCATACCGGCCGAATCTATTTCTTAGATGAACCAACAACCGGATTGCACTTACAGGATACTCAACAATTGATCGATTTATTTGAAGGATTGGTTGATAAGGGCAATACATTAATTCTGATTGAACATAATCTGAAATTAATTTCACGAGCCGATTGGTTAGTCGATATGGGACCCGATGCTGGTAAATTCGGCGGTCAAGTTTGTTTTGAAGGTCATCCAAAAGATAGCCTAAACGATAAAAACTCTCGGACTGGTGCTGCATTAGCAGCTATAATTTCTTAAAAGATTCAAAAAGATCACCTCATTTAAAGTGCAACACGATCCCTTTAATATTTATAACTAATAATAACCTTTTCCTACGCAATTAGTTTCATAACTTAAGACTTCATTTATGTTTACGAACCTTCTTTATTTTTGTCCCCTGTTTACATTTTTTTGCTTTAGATAATTTACAGTCTGAATAACCTCATCATAATTTCTTCCCAAACGATCAATTGCTTCTACCATGAACGTATCTTCTTCTCGAACAAAATTTAATGCTTCTTGAAAAACTAGGCGTTGCTCAATTGTGGCGCCCGATCTTTTTCAACAAAAATCTTCTCGGCACCAAATTTTTCTAAAGATTATGATAGGCACAAAAAAGTGCCTTATTGTGGTATATTATTTGTGGTATATTATTTATAGGTATATATTATATACTATAAATTAAGGAGGAATTTTATTATGGCAAAATCAGTTGCAGTTTTGGTGACTAATCTAGTCGAAGACGTTGAATATACTAAACCTGTAGAGGCTCTTAAGTCTGCAGGACACAAAGTGACAACGATCGGCTTTGAAAAAGGCACTGTTGAAGGTAAGCATGGTACTCAGATTAACATTGATAAATCCATTGATGAAGTGAGTCCTCAAGACTTTGATGCATTGTTCATTCCAGGAGGATTTTCACCAGATCAATTACGTGCAGACCAACGGTTTGTCGAATTTACCAAGTTCTTTTTGGCAACTAATAAGTTAACAGCAAGTATTTGCCACGGTCCACAATTAATGATTCAAACCGGGTTAGTGCTAGGTCGTACAATGACAGCATATTTAACTGTACAAACTGATTTGTATTATGCCGGTGCACGCATTGAAGACAAAGCTGTTGTGATCGATGGTAATCTAATTACCAGTCGCGAACCAAAGGATATCCCAGCATTTAATGATGCCTTCCTATCAGCTTTATAATGTTGATATTGATAAGCATTCAAACCTATAGCTTGATGAGTTTACCTCTTTTAAAATAAATTTTTAAACAGTTACCGTTAAAGTAACTTATTCCTCGTGTTAGTAACACGGGGGATTTTTATATAGACGTTTTTAAACCCTCATTGCGCAATTAAACTGAACTTATATTTCTAAAATATACTAATTAATAAAAGCCTAGTTACTGACCAATTTTTGGTTAGTGACTAGCCTTTTATTTTATTCATAAGGTAGATTGCAAATTTAATCCGAATTTTTGGACAAATTTGTCAGCATAACCTGATACGGTGTTTGCCAGTCGAGTATTTTAAGCGGTCGCTGGTTAATTTGGAGTAACATCGTCGTTAAATCTTGAGCACTAATGTGCTCAAAATAAGTCCCCTTAGGATAAAAATAGCGTAAATTCCGATTAAAGCGTTCATTACTGCCGCGCTCAGCTGGCGTATAAGCATGGCAGTAATAGGTCTTAATACCGTATTGTGCTTCAAGTGATACTAGACCGCTAAACTCAGTGCCACGGTCCACCGTAAAACTATGCACCGGGCCATTAAAAGTTGCTAGAAACTTATTTAGGGCTTCATTAACAGTTACTGCTGTCCGGTTTTTTAATCGGTAGGCCCAAAGGAAACGTAATTTGCGATCGATTAAGGTTAATAAAACTGCCTTACTATGCCCACGGGGGCCAACAATTGTATCTAATTCAAAATCACCGATGCGATTACGTCGATTAACCACGATGGGTCGCTGTTCAATTGACCGTCTGACCGTCCTGATGATTGATTATATTTAGAACGGTGGTCAAGGTTACGCCGTTGGCGCACGCCATGTTCAGGCAAATCATTTAAAGAAAACTCAATTTTCCCTTGATTTAACCAATTATAAATTGATTTAGTCGCTAGTTTAAATTCGTGAGCAATCATTCCTGGTGACCAGCTTAGACGTAAATGGTTGAGAATTTTTTGCTTTAACTCATCGCTCAGCTTAGTTTTCCGACCACATCGTGATCGCTTGTATTCGGCATCTGTTTGTGCTAATTCAGCCTGATATGGTTGACATCGAGATAATTCATAAGAAATTGTTGACGGTGATCGGTTCAGCCGAACGCCCATTTGGATATTGGACAGCCCTAGTTCACAAAAGGTTTCGATTTTAATTCGTTCGGAATAGGTTATACTAGACAAAAGATCAGCTCCTAAAAGATGGGTTTAAAGTGCTCCATAACTGTTAGATTTCTTGTCTAACAATTATGGAGCACTTTAGGTTCCCTGTGCTTTTTTATTTGTTCAAAAACAGCAACCGTAATTTGTTTTTTCCCAGTACTATAGCTAACTTAAATGTACTTTTCATTAGCCAACGTTAAAATTCGTCTTATACTAAAATTTAATTGTTTAAACGTGATAATAAATGTGATATTATTATTATATGCCAACAATGGTTGTGAACAACGTTTAAATTGTTCGTATACTACCAAAAATGGAGGAATTGGTGTTGAAAACAAATCGCTATGTTGTTGCGTTTGCAGGTGTCATGTTTCATTTAATGATTGGTTCCGTTTATGCTTGGAGTGTTTTTACTAATCCAATTGCAAAACAAAATGGTTGGGCAGAATCCTCAGTCGCTCTTGCATTTAGTATCGCTATTTTCTTCTTGGGAATGTCAGCCGCCTTTATGGGCAAAGTCGTTGAAAAAATAGGCCCTAGACTAACGGGAACTATTGCTAGCTTTCTTTACGGAACTGGAACCATTATGACTGGTTGGGCTATCCATCAAAATTCAATTTGGCTATTATATCTCTCATATGGTGTCATAGGCGGCTTAGGACTGGGAGCAGGATACGTTACCCCTGTATCAACAATTATTAAATGGTTTCCAGACAAACGCGGTTTAGCAACGGGGTTAGCTATTATGGGATTTGGTTTTGCAGCAATGCTGACTGGTCCTGTTGCTCAACAGCTAATGGCTAGTGTTGGTCTTGAACAAACATTCTATCTCTTAGGAACATTTTATTTTGTTATTATGCTGCTCGCTGCACAGTTTATTGTTCGTCCAAATCTGGCACTATCAAGCACTACTGAAAATAGCATTTCTCAAAAAAAGGGAACACGTCTAACCCGAGGACCGGAGCTAACAGCTAACCAAGCCCTCAAAACTAAATCCTTCACTTTTCTTTGGATAATGTTCTTTATCAATATTACATGCGGGATCGGCCTTGTCTCAGCTGCATCCCCCATGGCTCAAAGTATGACCGGCATGTCTGTCCAAACAGCCGCAATTATGGTTGGAATCATAGGCCTTTTCAATGGCTTTGGACGTTTGATATGGGCAACTTTGTCTGATTATATCGGGCGCCCTGCTACTTTTAGTGCCATTTTTATTCTCGATATTGTAATGCTTTCAGCCATGCTCATCTTCAAATTACCGCTCCTATTTGTCATTGCATTGTGCTTGTTGATGTCTTGTTATGGAGCAGGCTTTTCTGTCATCCCAGCCTACTTAGGTGATGTCTTTGGTACTAAAGAATTAGGAGCTATTCATGGATATGTACTGACAGCATGGGCTGCTGCCGGAGTTGTTGGACCATTACTATTATCATTAACACATCAACTGTTCCACAATTATACTTTGACATTAGCTGCCTTTATTTTGATTGATCTATTGGCACTGCTAATCTCATTCTGGATACAACGAGATTTCATTAAAGCCAGCAAATTAATAAAAAGCAAATCATAAAAAACTACTTTAAAGCGCATTAAATTATTAAAAACTAAGACAAAATTGCATAAAAAAGAGTCTAAAACAGCATGAGCCGTAAAGTGCAACACAAAAGTTAGACAAAATTGAATATTTTTAAACTGCTAAGGCATGTTCCCTGTATTCGCAGGGAGTCATGCCTTTTGTTTTCTGTGATATTCGTCGATTGTTAAATCAATCGACGTAATTCTTTGTGATTTCCTTGAATTCTCCAATATCTTTACACTGTGGAAATCCATTAAGACATTCTGTTTTAAGAAGATGAAAGAAGCTTTCAATTGGCGCATTATCAAGACAGTTTCCCTTACGAGACATGCTTTGTATAAATTTTTTTCAGAGAGTTTATCAGTATAGTAATTCAATTGATAATGCCAACCTTGATCTGAATGAATTATTGGTTTTATTCCTTCCGGAATATTTTCTGTGAGTTCATCGAGTGTATCCATAATTAGTTTACTGTTAGGACTATTACTTACTTGAAATGCTAAAACTTCCTTGCTTGCTTCGTCAGTAATAGCTGAAACGTAAGCCCACTTAGTATCGGCCAAGCATACTTGTGTAACATCGGTATGTAATACTTTGAAAGGTACGGTTTCATTAAAATGCTGATGTAGAACGTTACGGCCACTTTTACAATCTACCCTATTAACAAATTATGAAACCTATTTGCCAATCGTTTCGCGTATAATAAACTAGTGAGTAATTTAAAGGTGGGAGAAGGAATGTTTTTATGTTGGAACTGTCATTTGAAAAAGAAGTTGTTAAAACCTTAACGACCGGAAGTAATCAATGGGTGGAACGAAAAGACCTGTATGGTGCGACGCCGAATCAATTATGGGCTAATTTTCGTGATAAATTAAATAACAATAACTATGCTAAATTGCAGGGACACCCTTTAACTGATACCGAATTTAAGGTTCTGTTGCAAAGTTTTAAATAAAGAATAAAATCCCTTACGGCATCTATGATTTAAGCTGGGATTCCCAATAATACCTTGATTTCAGTACAGACCGAAAACCCGAAGAGAGTGCCTTCTTTTCGGGTTTTCTTATATAATCCTCGAATGGCTTCCATGCCTTTAATCGTGGTAGAGGCAGTGCGTAAACTT
>NZ_BNJW01000041.1 GCF_015751045.1 Enterococcus lactis | reverse complement strand
TCCAGCTAAGTAAAGATTGACGATTTGTTGCTTGAATTCTTGTGAAAAAGTTCTTCGTGTTCTCTTAGACATAAAAATTCCTCCTGGTATGTTTTCTTCTAGTCTACACACCTTAATTTTTCTGTCTAGTTAATTGTAGCCTATCCAACTTAAGATTAATGACACTAAATTAACAGACTATACGTAGTATCTATTTGCTATGACCATATCTTATATCCATAAGTCAACTCAGCCGGACTAAAAGGGCTAATCTTACTAGAACACAAGCTGCACTTGATATGCAAATTAACCCTGAATCGGAAAGGTGCTTAAATTGGATATTAACGGAGGGATAAAGTAAAATTTATCTCTAGGGAATGTTTAGAAAGGATCCAAGTTCCTTAACAAGTGACAATTAGTAATGTAGTAACAACGATAGATTGTATGCCGAACATTTCAATTTGATACGTATAAAAGACGATTTCAAGCTCATCCGTGATAAATAACCCACATGAATGATTTGAAATCGTCTTAAAATGCTTTATTTTATAACCCAAAATAGAATAATTACTTCAAAATGACGTCGCATATCACTATTAATGATTAATCGATGACTTCCATAATCATTTTAAGTTCCCCGGATGTTAAATCCTCGCTAAAAATGCCAGTAACTTTTTGTCCAGGTCCAATTTCCTTTGATGATAGGTTTAACAAAGAGATAGGGATATAGATTAATCCGTTTTGTTTCAAAGACAGAGCCAATATTTTTTTCCTTGTTCGAATAGCTGCATCATAGCGAAGAGAAGAGTAAACACCTCTGCCAACAATAGAAATATGCTTCCCCAATAATAAATCAAGGCTACCTATTACTTGTAATTTCTGAAAGGTCATCCCATCCGTTTTGATTTGAATATCCTGTAAATTTATTTTCCTGTCTAAGGCATCTTGAAAAAACAAGTGTGTGCCTCTGCGATAATCAATGCCACAGAGGTGCATAAAATTAGTTGTCGAAAAAATAATCGCTACCGTTGAGACTTCTCCGACAAAGGATACTTTTTTATCTACAAAATGTTCTTGTAAGAGATGAGCAGCCTTATAAATCGCGTTTAACTGTCTGGTAATTTGGGTTGTCTCTTTTATAGACATGCGTTTGTATTCTTTTTTTGCCGCGTGCGAAGAATGCTCCTTTTTCCCAATAAAAAAAGCTGCTCAAAAGAGCAGCCTTTTGTACAGGTTTAGTTTTGGTGCTTGCCACCCGCCGGACCCTTACGTTCCGGATTTGTATCGAGTTTAGTTTTGGTGCTCGCCACCCGCCGGACCCTTATGTTCCGGATTTATATCAAGTTGACTATGAGCCTGCTCTCATTTGTATATATAATATACCAAAAAAAGGTTGATTTGTCCAATACTGTGGGTGATTATAACCGTCTTACTGTGCTTATCTATTATATAATACAATCAAAAACCTAACCGAAAATTTAATAACGTTTCACTGATTTCATCTTCATTAATTCCGATGTAGCGTTTGGTAATCTTCTCGCTGCTGTGACCAAAGATTTCCATTAAGGTGGCCACGTCTTTGGTTTTCTTGTAATAGTGGTAACCAAAGGTTTTTCGTAGGGTGTGGGTGCCGATATCGTCCCTTCCTAACAGCTTCGCGACCTTTTGAAACATCTGGTAGACCGTATTGACTTCTAAATGGCCGCCCTTAGTACTGGGAAACAAGTAAGCCTCCGGATCTAAGGGTGCGGTATAGCCGTGAATCAAGTCCTGTAAGCTGCTTAAGTATAAAATGCGTGTTTTCCCTGTCTTTTGCTCCACGATGCGCGGGTTTTTTGAGGTAATCACGTCTTTTTTCTTGAGTTTAACGATGTCGGACATGCGCAGACCGCTGTTAATTCCAATTAGAAACAAGAAAACGTCACGTTCCGCATTTTTATTCCGTCGCAGGCAAAATAAAAAATCATTAATCTCCTGTTGCGACCGTAGTGGCTGAACATTATAGCCCATGACAATCCCTCCTTTTTAGTCTGTTCGAATACATGATTATAGTTATTACAACACGAAATCGTGTGTTTAGGGGGAGTAAAAAAAAAGAACCCTATAAGGATAGGATTCTTGATACATGATTTTATGTAATTTCATGTATCGAATTATATTACTTAGATAATGCGCCAATCTGTTAGTACAAAAAAAAGACAACGAGTTTTAATCGCTGTCTTTTTTTGTACTAACAATCAAACTATTTATTAATTAAATAAACTCAATACAGTTTGAATCGTACCATTTTCGATCAATATATAAATTCCTAAGCCAATAAACACTATAGGAACAAGGATTCGTTCATATTTTTCTAAGGTTTCGGAAACAAAAGAAATCTTGGCTAATTTGTAACTGATATAGCAAAGAACCGCAACAGAAATAGCAAATACGATTAGAGCGGTGACAATCTCTGAAAAAGATAACGAGGCAAAGTAAGGAATATAAATCCCTAAGTTATCGCCACCAGAAGCAATTGTTATTAAGGCAACGGTCCAAAAGAAGCGGTTTGTTCCTCTTGATTCAAGCTTTTCAACGACTTCCTCTTCTTCTTCCTCCTCTTCGCCAACCAATGCCACTCTGATTCCTAAGAAAATCGGAATTAGACCGAGAAGCCCAATGATCCAATCTTGCGGAATGAAATTCAGCACATATGCTGCAAATAAACTTACGGCTACTAAGATACCTGTTCCTAGATATTGACCCCAAAAAATCTGACGGAGCCCTTTTTTTGTATGACTTTGAGAAAAAATAATCAGCAAGATAAACAAATAATCAATGCTGGTAGAAATATAAACAGCGATAGCTGAAAAAATACTTTGTAACAAAATAACTTCCTCCAAACTAAGATTTCATAGATAGATTTTCTGATAACTTTAAAAAAACATGAATAGCGGAAAGGATGTCTTCATTCGCTAAAGAGTAATAAACTACTTTTCCATCTTGACGTGATTTTGCCATTCCATGTTTTTTTAAAAAACGTAAATGGTGTGACGTTGTAGCGACACTAGCATTAAGTATTTCTGCTAAATCACAGACACACATTTCCTTATAGGTTTCTAAAGCATAAAAAATTTTAATTCTAGAAGAATCGCTGAAACATTTCCCTAACACAAGTAAGTTTGAAAAATCTTTTTGATCCAATTTTTTTTTTATTACATTTACTTTTTCTTTATGTACGATAGTCACTTGGCAAACTTTTTCCATTCATCTCACCTCACATTCAAACGGTCGTTTGAAGGTAGTATATCTATTTGATCACTCGTTTGTCAATCTACCTTAATTTCAATACACTATTATAAGCAATTTCATGTGTTACAACTTAATAGGAATTTAAATTTTATTATTAAATTTTTTAATCATTTACACGAAAATTAATTTTATAAAGAACATACTCTATACTCTTATTTTTTTTCAAGAACTCAAAAAAGCGGAAAATCCCAGATTTAAAAATCTGAGTTTCCGCTTTTGTCATTTCAAGGATGGACTATTGTCTCAGCCTCTTCTAATTTATTCTTAAGATATTTTTACTTTCTCTGCAGGTGCTGATACTTCTTTTTGTTCTTTTCGACCTTTCAACTTATACTTCATTAATCTCATGCCATTGAAAATTACCACCAAGATACTACCTTCATGAACCAACATTCCGATAGACATATTCATCCATTCGCTGAAGAAGACGCTGGTCAACAAGACCAACACTACTCCAATTGAAATCACGATATTTTGTTTCATATTATTTGCGGTGGCTTTTACTAATCCTAATGCGTGAGGCAAGTTGCTGAAGTTCGAGTTCATTAAAACGACATCGGATGTTTCAATCGCTACGTCCGTTCCGCTTCCCATTGCGATTCCAATGTCTGCTAAAGCTAAGGACGGACTATCGTTAACGCCATCTCCAACAAAGGCTACAATTTGACCACGTTGTTGAAGTTTTCCGATATAAGCCGATTTGTCTTCCGGCAACATGTGGCCGTGAGCTTCGGTCAAACCAAGTTCGCCGGCGACCACATCAACGGTTCCTTGGTTATCTCCTGAAAGAACGACTAGATTTTTCACGCCCAAGTCTTTTAATTCCTGCAAATTAGCTTTCACACCCGGACGGACTTGATCGCGAATGCCCATCAGTACTTTTAATTCACCGTCGACCGCTGTCAAAACGAGAGAGTTCCCATGTTGTTCAAACCGTTTGATATCTTTTTGCACCTTTTTGCTGAGAGTGACATTTTCTTTTTCCATCAAGGCCACATTCCCAACAGCCACTCTATGTCCAGCTACACTTGAAACGATTCCGCCGCCTTTCACGACTTCAGTTCCTTCAACAGGATAAAAGTTTGTTTCTCCAATTTGATTTAAGACCGCTTTTGCTAATGGATGATCTGATTCCCGTTCCACACTGGCCAGATAGCCAAGCGTTTCAGCAGGATCTTTTTCATACAGTTCAGTCGCTGCAACGGTTGGGTTTCCGACAGTTAAAGTACCTGTCTTATCAAATACAATTGTATCCACATTGCTGAAGTCTTGAATGACTTCACTCCCTTTTAAAAGAACACCGTTACGAGCACCATTCCCAATACCGGCAACGTTTGAGACAGGCACTCCGATAACTAATGCGCCTGGGCAACCTAGAACCAAGATGGTGATTGCTAACTCAATATTTTGACTGAACGCCCATACAACAATTGCCAGAACCAAGACAGCTGGTGTGTAGTATTTAGAAAAGCGATCAATGAACCGTTCCGCTTCGGATTTAGAATCTTGTGCTTCTTCCACGAGTTCAATAATTTTTCCAAATGTGGTGTCCTCACCAACTCGGTCAGCTCTGATTTGAATCGTTCCGTTTTCTAAAATGGTTCCTGCAAAAACTTCTGCATCAGCTAGCTTGTTGACTGGAACAGCTTCACCTGTAATGCTAGCTTCATTGATATGCCCTTCACCCGTAAGGACTATGCCATCTACTGGAACTTTCGCACCCGTTTTAACGAGCAAGATATCCCCTTCATCTATATCATCCACTTCTACTTCTTCAAATTCGCCATTATCCATTTGTTTCAAGGCGCTTTCGGGTGCCATTTCAGTCAATTCTTTGATAGCAGATCGCGTTTGGTTCAATGTTCGTTGTTCCAAGTAGTGTCCGAATAAGAATAAGAACGTGACAATAGCCGATTCTTCATAGTTTTGAATAAAAAGCGCACCAATCGCTGCAATACTGACTAAGACATCAATACTGATGACTTTGACTTTCATTGCTTGAAACGCTTGAATGGCAATTGGCGTAATCCCAAAGACAGAGGCGATGATCAAAGACCACTCTGAAAGTCCTACGTTTTCTAAAACAAAGTGACTGAAGAAACCGAGTACGATTAACAATCCACTGATGACGGTGATAACATTTTTCTTGCTTAATATATATTGTTGCATGCTTTTTCCCTCCAAATTTAATTTCTCTTTTATTGATAAACACAGTATAAGATAATTGCCTAAGTAATTAATTGACTGACATCAAGTTTAGAAAGTTCTCTTTTATCGTTTCTAGGCACCTCGAATCGGATTGCAACAAAAAAAGCAATCCTGGAAAAATAGCTTTTCTTCCAGAATTGCCTAGTTCATTTAATCTGTTAAGCGGCCTTGACTTTTGCTTTAAGGACCGGATAGCCTACGTTTTCGATAGCTTTTTGAATCTCTTCAATCGAAGTGACAGCTGAATCAAAATTGGCTTTGACTTTGCTGGAGTTGAATAATACTTTAATGCTGTCTTTATCAACACCGTTAACTGATTTTACGGCACCTTCAATTTTTTGCATACAACTTGGACAAGACAACGTTTCTAATTGCAATATAGCTTTTTCCATAATTCCTATCTCCTTTATGTGTTTTTATTTTATCGGCAGCAGATTAATGAACACTGCCTTTTCCTCTTTACAACTGTAGTATAGCTCCCTTTTAGCAAACGAAAATTGACGCATATCAAGTTTTGCACTTCTTTTTATCTTTTTGCTCAATTCACCATCTTAATAGTCTTTTTCTGCCCCTTATTGCCATCAGAATAATAAGAAATTGGTGGATAATCTTGTCTGCGTATAAACCATACTACAATCGCGCCAATAAACAGGGCCAGAGACAAGGCTTGCGAAACGCGGATCCACTCGCCAATCCATAAACTGTCCGTTCGCATACCTTCAATGAAGAACCGACCCACTGAGTACCACAAAACGTAACTCAAAGCGACTTCTCCTTGACGCAAAAGCACTGAGTTCTGTCCCGTTGTTAATAAAGAGCGACAGAACACCAACGTGTAGAAAAAAGTGTGTCCGATTATTCGCTGTAAAGCAATAAATCATCTAAATCCTGAATCTTGATCCTTTTCCCAGACAGCTGTTGAATCAATCCCTCGTCCTCCAATTCTCCAAATTTGCGACTGATGGTCTCAGGTGTCGTTCCTAAATAGGAAGCAATGTCCTTTTTTGCCATCGGCAGGGTGATGGTGGGAGAGTTGCCCATTTCAGGTTCCACATTTTCTGCCAAAAACAAAACTAAACGGGTAATGACACTCTCCACGGCTACTTGTGTCGTTTGACGTTCTGAACTTTCTAACCGTTTAGACATTTCCGCCAATAGTTTTAAAGAAATAGCTGGGTATTGTTCCAGAAAATCTTGGACATCTTTTTGCTGAATCATACAGACAACGGTATCTCGGGTTGCTTCGGCATATTCCTCGTGTACTGCATCCGGGTTGAACAAGGTCCATTCTCCGGTGAAATCACCAGGGTTCAAGATCCGCACTAGCTGCTCTTTGCCAGAGTCTGCCAATCGATAAATACGGATTTTCCCACGATTGATAATATATAAAGTATCCTCTTTTTCTTGTGAACGAAACAGAAACTCTCCTTTTTGATACTGTTTCGTGTGGGCTTTTTCAGCAATGTAATTCATCGCGCTATCCTCTAAGTGATTGAATATTGGAACCAAGCGGATACAGGCTGCGTGGTCGCCAATTTCATGATGGGTATGTTTAGTCAATTCATTCTCCCCCTTTATTTATTTTGTTTATATTCGCTGCTTTTATTATATAAGTCTCTTACTACAAAAAAATTGATGCACATCAAGAAAATAGAAAAAGGACTGGAAAGAATTCCAATCCCTAAATCAGCTTCTACTTTTACCTTAATCTTCATCCTCATCAAGAGCGTCATCATCTTCTAATGCTTCTTTACCAATGAACGCTTGCAGCATCCAAATGTTCTTGTCTAAGTCATTTTTAAAAGCAATCAATGTATCTTCTAAAGCATCGTCACCCTCGTCTTGAGCTAAACGAATCGCGCGAATAGTTAGGTCACGGGTGCTTCTGAAGTCCTCGATAATATTTTCAACCATGTCTTCTGCTTTAGCGTATTTATTAACTGCATCTTCCGAAAGCATCGAATATTTTTCAAATTCAACCGTTGTCGAAGCAGGTTTATGCCCAGAAGTAATTAGACGCTCCGCAAGTTTGTCGAACCATTTTTCATTTTCGTTATACAACTCTTCAAATTTTTCATGCAACGTAAAGAAATTGGCTCCTTTTACATACCAGTGATATTGGTGCAGTTTCACATGTAATGTATGCATGTTGCCTAAAAGATGATCCGCAATGGCCGCTGCATTAATTTTCGTATGATGAACATGTTCCTTGTGTTCTTGTTCTTCTTGTAATCTTTCTTGGGGTGTTCTTTCTTGAGTAGCTTTATTTTCAGTCATGATTTATTCCTCCTATAATTTTGGTTTGTTTAAAATAGCTTTCTTTGATTCCTCCTTTTTCTTTACTGAATTTAGTATAGGATAGATTTCCGTTAAAAAAATTGACGCTCATCAAGAAAAGTATTTCTTAATAGACGCCAGGCTTCTCTATTAAATTCAACTGAAATAATCAAAGGAATGAAGTCGTTCCCTCCAAACAAAAATTTCATTAAAGTAGGGCCTAAAAAAAGAATAGCAACTATACTTTGTCAAGAGACCTGACTGCTATTTTTTTGCTTGTTATTCTTCAATTACCAAATGTCTTGCCTTGCAGTATATTTAATACTCTTTCTCACTAGTGTTGCATGCAACACTAGTGAGAAAGAGTATTAATAAGATTAACCTAGAAGAATAACTTTACTTTATTTATGTCATACCATAAATAAAAATTGAAAAGAATTTTTTTATTTATTTTTAGTAGATCGATTAATAGGAGTTTTAGCTTGGGAGCGTCAATAATTTTGTGTAAATGGTTCTTCCCTACTGTAGATTGTTTCTAATTCTCCATCGGTTGACTCAGCATTTGTTCGAGCTCGCCTTCGGCCTGTTGGAAACCTTTATGACTGCGACCTAGGAATTTTTGGTTGTAAG
>NZ_BNJW01000040.1 GCF_015751045.1 Enterococcus lactis | reverse complement strand
AATATGATTCTATCATTGTCAGTTCGTCTATGGTAAGATGTTTGTAGGTCATTTATGGTTACACTCCTTTGTTTTCTTTCGTCGGAAATACAATTTGAGTGTACCATAAATGCCTTTTTATTTTTCTAACTTAATTTTACAATTCGCGCTTATAAAAATAATAGACACTTCTAGGGATTTCTAATAACCGACACAACAAAGAAACAGTGTAATCCTTACACCATTTTTCAATAAATTGAACAAGCGAATTTAGGTTTTCCGAGAGAATATGGCTGCGGCTTTTTTTAAGATTTCAAGTTCCTCATTTAAACGAGCATTTTCTTTTCTCAGTTCAGCTACTTCTTTTCCAGTCAGTCCTGTGGACTGATCAGGTAAATATAAATTCTTCCATTTGTAAATCGTTGCTTCAGATAAGCCATATTCTTTCGCTAACCCTCGAACAGAACGTCCAGTTTGATTCAGTTCAACAATCATTTGTTTAAAATTTTCTTCATATCGGGTCATAAAAATTCATCCTCTCGTAGATAAGTTTAATTTATTCTTGTCTCTACGAAAAGCTGTCTAAGATTTGATACTAACACCAGACTGGCCAACAGATGAACCTTACACATTTGATGCAGTAGTAATGAACCCACCTTATTCGGCTAGCTGGTCAGCAGATACGACCTTCTTAGATGATTCTCGGTTTAATCGTTATGGAAAATTAGCGCCAAAATCCAAAGCAGATTTTGCGTTTCTTCTTCATGGTTTCTATCATTTGAAGGAAACAGGGACTATGGCCATCGTCTTGCCACACGGAGTTTTATTCCGTGGCGCTGCAGAAGGGGTCATTCGTCAAAAATTATTAGAAGACGGCAGTATTTACGCCGTGATTGGTATGCCTGCGAACTTGTTCTTTGGTACATCGATTCCAACGACGGTGATTGTATTGAAAAAGAACCGCCAAACTCGAGATGTATTATTCATTGACGCTAGTAGAGAATTTGTCAAAGGGAAAAATCAAAACAAACTATCGGAAGAAAACATTCAAAAAATCCTCGAAACCTACGCTGAAAGAAAAGATGTTGAGAAATACGCTCATTTGGCAACCTTTGATGAAATCAAAGAAAATGACTATAACTTAAATATCCCACGCTATGTAGATACTTTCGAAGAAGAAGAACCAATTGATATGGTTCATGTCGGAAATGACATCAAGAAGATACGACAAGAACAGCAAGTGCTAGAAAAAGAACTTTTGGAAGCTATCTCTTCCCTGCAAACAACACCTGAAAATGAAGCGTGGTTACAAGGCGCGTTGGAGGTGTTCAAACATGAGCAATAATACACAACCAGAAATTCGGTTTCCAGGATTTATGGAAGATTGGGAAGAGCGTAAGTTAAATGAGTTAGCAGAGTTCAATCCCAAATCAGACTTGCCTGAAAGATTCGAATATGTTGATTTAGAATCTGTGGTTGGAACAGAGTTGGTCAGACATAGAACGGAAAATAGATATTCCGCTCCTTCAAGAGCCCAACGCTTAGCTAAAAAAAATGATGTGTTTTATCAGACAGTGCGCCCTTATCAAAAGAATAATTATCTCTTTGACTTACCTTATGATAACTACGTTTTCTCAACAGGTTATGCACAAATGAGACCTATAGGTAATGGCTACTTTCTTTTGACTCTAATACAAGAAGAAAAATTTGTAAATAGAGTTTTAGAAAGAAGTACAGGAACAAGCTACCCAGCTATAAATTCAAATGATCTTGCAAAGTTACCTGTTAAAGTACCAGCTGACATTCAAGAACAACAAAAAGTCGGCACTTTCTTCAAACAGATTGACAATACCATCAACCTCCATCAACGTAAGTTAGATTTGCTGAAGGAAACGAAAAAAGGCTTCTTACAAAAAATGTTCCCTAAAAACGGAGCAAAAGTGCCAGAAATTCGGTTTTCTGGTTTTACGGAAGATTGGGAACAGCGGAAGTTGGGAGAAATCGTTCAAATTACCATGGGGCAATCTCCAAATTCGGAAAATTATACAGAGAATCCAGAGGACTATATTTTGGTTCAAGGAAATGCTGATATGAAAAACAATAGAGTTGTACCAAGAGTTTGGACTACGCAAATTACAAAACAAGCAGAAAAAGGTGACCTTATTTTAAGTGTTCGAGCTCCAGTTGGAGACATCGGAAAAACTGATTATGATGTAGTTCTAGGACGTGGAGTTGCAGCAATTAAAGGAAATGATTTCATTTTCCAACAACTTGGGAAAATGAAAGAGTCTGGCTACTGGAATCGATTCAGTACAGGATCAACATTTGAAAGTATTAACTCAAATGATATTAGAGAAGCTTTAATTACTATTCCAACCGGAGAAGAACAACAAAAAATTGGTGCCTTCTTCAAGCAGCTAGATGATACGATCGCTCTTCATCAACGTAAGTTGGATTTACTAAAAGAAACGAAAAAAGGCTTCTTACAAAAGATGTTTGTCTAGGAGGGAAGAAAAATGAAAATTAGTCACCGTGAGGAAGCGGAAGTCGAAGAACAGTTGATTCGTGTACTGGGGGAAGGACATAATCAGTGGACGTATCGTCCCGATCTAAAATCAGAAGAAGATCTTTGGATCAATTTACGTCAAAAAATCATCTCAAATAATCAAGCGGAACTGAATGATTCTCCTTTGACCGATAAAGAATTTGAAACGATTAAAACGGAATTATTGCTACGGACGAAAACCCCATTTGATGCTGCGAAATGGTTAAAAGGTGAAAATGGGATGGCTCGGATCACGATTGAACGGGAAGATTCGCAATTAGGTTCTGTCTCACTTATCCTTTATTCCAATCAAGACATTGGTGGAGGAATCTCTACTTATGAAGTGGTCCATCAAATTGCAAAACGTGGAAGTAACATAGAAGCACGGGATCGACGTTTTGACGTCACCTTATTGATCAATGGATTACCGATTGTTCAAATCGAGTTGAAACAAGTAACCGCAAAAGATGGTTTTTATCAGGCGTTTAATCAAATCAAAAAATATGCAGAAGAAGGCATGTTTCGGAACAATATCTTTTCGACCTTACAGTTGTTTGTGGTTTCCAATGAACAAACGACCCGGTATTTTGCAAATGCCTTACCGAAGGATTTGCATCCTAAGTTTTTATTTAGTTGGCGAACGAAAGATAATAAAAAGGTAGAAAACTTATATGAGTTTTGCAAACAAGTGCTAAATATCCCGGATGCCCATCGCTTGATTGCGGATTATACGATTGTCAGTGAAGATCAAGACAATAAAACCCTCATGGTGTTACATCCTTATCAAGTGCATGCGATTCAAGCCTTGTTTATTGCCGCAAATAAACATCAATCAGGGTATGTGTGGCATGCGACTGGTTCAGGAAAGACGTTGACTAGTTTTGTATCTACTAAGCTTTTAGCACGAAAATCGGGGATCGATCGAACGATCATGTTAGTGGACCGCAAAGATTTAGATAATCAAACCACCACAGAGTTTACGAAATTTGCTTCGGAATTTAATACTGGGATTTCTTCCGGGAATGCCAAAGCGAATAGCTTGATCGTGGGAACAGGAAGTGCCAAAGAGTTAAGTGAAACCCTGTTGGCAGATGCCAATGCAAATGTTGTGATTATTACAACCCGTCAAAAGCTAGATGCGGCGTTGAAATATGCAAAGAAACAAGAAGAGAAAAAAGGAACCAATCGCTTCCAAAAATTAATGGGACAACATATCGTGTTTGTAGTAGATGAGTGTCATCGAGCGTTAAGTGCTGAAAATATGGAAGAAATCAAAAAAATGTTTCCGAAATCCACTTGGTTTGGCTTTACAGGTACGCCGATTTTTCCTGAGAATCGGAAACAAGCCAAAGGGCAATTGGCACGTACGACCCATGATCAGTATGGAGAGGTCTTGCACACCTATACCATTAAGAATGCGCTAGAAGATGGCTCTGTCTTAGGATTTCAAGTAGAGCATGAAAACACCGTGGAGCCGACTTCATTAGAGAATAAAATCTATCGGAAATTAAAAGAAGTAGAAACATATGCAGAGTATTCATCAGAACAGATCAATCGTATGATCGATCAAATGGAGCCTGTCAAAAAAGAAAGTTATTTGGACCCTGCTGTTTTTGAAGCAGATGAACATATCCAAAAAGTCATTCATAAAATGTTCCGTCCAGATAATGCCTATACAAAATTTGATTTTCGAAATGGCCGTCCAACGAAGTCTGCGATCTTAACCACGAGTTCCATTGACATGGCCAAAAAGTATTATCGAGCGATCAAAGAAATGACGAAAGAACCTGACTGGTTAACAAAAGAGTTTCCTAATCAGCCCATTCGTGAAGGAAGAACGATGGAGGATCCTGATTTTCCACGAATCGCTATTACCTATTCATTAGAAGAAAACAGCCGAGATTCAAGTGTCCAACAAGAAGAAATGCAAAAAATTATTGAGGAATATAATCAGTATTATGATACTGCCTGGTCATTAGCAGACATTGAGCGTTATAACGGAGATATCAATAATCGTTTGGCACGAAAAAGAGCGGAATTTAAACAATTTGGGAAACAAATCGATTTAGTGATCGTAGTGGATCGTCTATTGACAGGTTTTGACGCTCCTACGATTCAAACCCTATTTGTGGATCGTAATCTAGAGTATGCAGGATTGATCCAAGCTTTTTCACGTACGAACCGTACGTATCCAGAAAAAACAAAAGGACTAATTGTTACTTTCCGAAAGCCAGCGACAATGGAGAAAAATGTCGAGGATGCGACAAAACTGTATTCAGAAGCAAAAGAAGAATCGGGATTGATTTATCCAAGTTATCAGGAATCCAAAAAAAGATTCAAGCAAGCATATGGTAAGTTAAAGGAGGTTTCATCAATAGAATCCATTGATGAACATACGCCACTTGAAATCCGTATCGAGTACGTCAAAGCATTTCAAGAATTGAATCGTGCGTATGAATCGTTAGTGACTTATGACGATTACAATGATGACATGGTGAAATCTCCAACTTTGAACAATCAAATTCAACTTTTGGAAGAACAAATTGGCGTGTACGAGACCGTGAAGGGTTCATTAATAGAGGAAGAACCAGAAAAAGAGGGAGAAGATTTTTCAACGATCGAATTTTATAGTGAAAATACCACTAAGTTGTATGATATTGATTCTACTTATATTGATCAATTACTAGGAACTTATGCTGCGAATAGTTCAGATGCACGAGAAGAAATTGAAAAAGCTTTGGCTAAATTGAATAAAACAGAAGGAGTCAAAGAAGTTTACCGACAAATTTTAAATGCATTTGATGTGGGGACTTTAGATGGTAATGAAGATATCTTTGTCATTAAACGTCGCTATTTTACACAAGCGAGTGATGATTTGATTCATGTCTTTTCCAATGAGTGGTTTGTTTCTGAGAAAGAATTACATGCTTCTAATCTGCAATATCTACCAGGTGAAGATCCAATTCCTAATATGAAAGTAATTATCAACAGTAAGGATTACGAAGGATATAAAGCCAAACATCCAGAAGCCAAGCCATTTAAATACCCACAAGAAATGAAGCGAGCCTGGCGTAAAATGTTAGATGATGAGTTGATTCCACTTGAGAATGAATTGAGGTAAACGAGAAAATTGAAGAAATTGTATGATAAACATGTTAATAAATGATGCTCGAAATAAAATTTGGTTTTATTTTTACATTGATACGGTAAATAAAATTTGAAAGTAGAAGAAAATATGAACAACAATGAAACAAAAAAAACATATGAACTAAGAATAACTGCTGATGAGATTAAATCAACAGACCCAACATTTACTATGAAGAATCTAAGCTTAGGGGATAATTATCAACCAAAAGATGCTTACTTCCGTACGGCAGAAGGCGAAATAACTAGAAGAAACTACGGTAAAAATGAACGGAAAATTTCAAATCAAACATTACCGCGATTAGCTATTCAAATGTTTGAACGATCGATTGTTTCTCTACCAGAAAGCGAAAGAGCAACATTTCCTGTGTGTCGATATCACTCAGGGGATGAGATAATACGAGGGATTTTTCCAGATGTTGACAGTTTCAAAAAAAAAGGAAGTCCATTGAATTTTTGATTTATAAATATAATGAAGACAAGCAGATAGTCATCTATTGTTGGAGTATTTTTTCAACTTTATTATTTGTACAAGAATGTTTGAAACGTTTTGGAACATCTGGGGATGAATTTATTCTTGTTTATAAAGGGAAAGAGAAAAAGGAAATACGAGTAGGAGAGACTCAGACTATGACCAATCATTTGCTGAAATCATATGTTTCACATTTGCTCAAATCTAAAAACCTTATTCTACGTGGCGCTCCTGGAACAGGGAAAACATTCCTTGCAAATGAAATGGCAGCTGATGTCGTTTCAAATGGAAGAACTACACAAATCAATGAATTGAGCGAAGATGAAAAGAGCCGAATTGGATTTGTCCAGTTTCATCCTAGCTATGATTATACTGATTTTGTCGAAGGTTTACGTCCAACCACATCCGATGATGGCGTTGTTAGTTTCACATTGAAAGATGGAAGCTTTAAGAGCTTTGTTGAAAAAGCAAAGAAAACAAAGAAAGTAAATGGACAAGATAATTTTGAAGAAGCTTGGGCTAAATTTTTTGATGCGGTAACGGAAGCTAGTATAGAGGGAGAAGGCTACAATAAACTTAAAACATTGACTGGGAAACCAGTACGCAATCTTCTCGCCTATGAAAGAAATGAAATTCAAGGCGTTTATCCTGCAAAAACTACTACTTACATGAACCATGACCAAATTTATAATGTCTATCGTGGATTACCTGGTACGCCAAAAGGTGGATTTGATGCTTATCGAAAAGCGATTGTAAAACACTTAAAAGAAGAATTTGGCTTAAAAAACTACACGGCGTCAACGGTAGATTCTACGAATAACCAAAACTATGTGTTTATCATTGATGAAATTAATCGGGGCGAAATTTCCAAAATTTTTGGCGAATTATTTTTCTCAATTGATCCAGGGTATCGCGGGCATAAAGAAGGTGTTTATACACAATATGCGAACCTCCATGAAAATCCAGAAGAAAAATTCTATATTCCTAATAATGTTTATATTATTGGGACGATGAACGACATTGACCGTTCTGTTGATACTTTTGATTTTGCTATGCGCCGGCGATTTACTTTCTTAGAAATAAAGGCAGAAGATTCAGCACAAAATATGCTGACTCAAGAGAAAACAAAAGAACTTATGACGCGTTTAAATGAGACGATCGTTACCAAAGAAAAAGGTGGATTGTCAACTGATTACCAAATTGGTGCTAGTTACTTTTTAAGTATCGATAATGGTGAGGAGACAATGGAACAATTATGGGATACTAAGTTATATCCATTATTGAAAGACTATTTTCGTGGTGAACATAAGGCGAAAGAAAAATTAGGAATACTAGAAAAGGTATACTCTAATGACGGTGATTTAGATGAAGCTGAAACCTCTACACGATAATCAAGAAATCAATGACTCAGTTGTGCAACATCCAATCATTACGAACTTAGTTAATCGTGACTTAAGTAGTTTAGAGAAAGAAAATTTTATTATCTTTCCGCAACAGTTAAATCAATCCAAGGATCTAAGTGAAGATAACTTGATATTTCAATCAAGAAATGGAAAAATTTGGACTTGTAATGTCGTAGGTATCCTTAGCGATTCAACAGATGAATTAAGAATTCATTCTAGATTCGCTAATCAAATGAAGCATGAAGATTTCTTTTTACGTTATATGCTTCAGCGTGTTTTGAATTACAACGTGATTAATGATCATTTTAGTGCATCTAAAAAGATGACATACTACGATTTGTTGGTATTTCTCTTTCCTTATTATCTGAATGAAGCAATGTGTAAAGGGATATACAAAGAATATGTCAAACGAGAATACAATAATGCCAATATCAAGGGAGCTGTTGATGTTGCAAAACACATCCGTTCGAATGTTCCTTTCGTTGGAAAAGTTGCTTATCGAACACGAGAGTTTAACTATAATAATCACCTAACCCAGCTTATTCGTCATACTATTGAAAAAATCCAAAATGAGTACGATTTCTTACTTAGTGGAGATGAGGATACGAAAGAAAACGTGGTTCTAATCAAACAAATAACACCTGGTTATGCTAGATTAAATCAATTTAATATCCTTCAAGAGAATATCCTTCATCCAGTCAAACATAGTTATTACGAGGAGTATTCGGCTCTTCAACAAATCTGTATCCAAATTTTATCGGAAGAAAAATCAGGATTTGGAAGTGATAAAAATCAAATACATGGAATCATTATCGATGTGTCTTGGCTATGGGAAGAATACATTGGGAAAGTCACTGGTTGGAAACATTATGGCAGAGATAAAGGGTTAGCAACAATGCATTTATTTCAAGAGCCCAACCGGTCCCCACGATATCCAGATTTTACATTTAATAATATACCAATTGATACAAAATACAAAAAACATCTTGATACTAGAAATGACTATAATCAGTTAGTCACATATATTCATATAATGAATTTAGACCAAGCAGATACAATGAAAGGCGGCTTTCTGCAACCTACTTCCGATCCCCTTCCTGCAAATCATGGGTATAAAAAAATAGGCATATTAAGCGGGCTAGGAGGAGAAATATTCACATATCATTTTTTCATTCCGCAAGCTGCGTCAAGTTATTTGGAATTTG
>NZ_BNJW01000039.1 GCF_015751045.1 Enterococcus lactis | reverse complement strand
ATAAGTATACACCTCTTTTTTATTAAATTAAAGCAAAATATTAGACAAGCCTAAAAAAAAATAAACATTCGCCTAATTTAATATTATTTGCCTTCATTTCATTTGTATCGGAATGAATCAATTGTACACGTTAAAAATATATCTATATGATAATTACCATTGTTAATATTCACGATTTTTTGTTGAAATAGTCGAGAGAAAAAAATAAGGTTGACCAAAATATTTTTAGAGGTTAGGCTAAAATTAGAAAAATTTAGTTTTTAAAGGAGGTTTTTATTTGTTAACTGTAAAAAAATTATCTGTTGCGTACGGCGATACACCGGTATTCAATAATTTATCCGTCCATTTTAATGCAGGGAAGATTACTGGCATTATCGGAACTAATGGAGCTGGTAAATCTACTTTAATCAAGGCAATATTGGGTCTTATTCATCCAAAATCAGGTAGTAGCGCGCTTGATGGTCATTCAATGGCAACAGTAAAAAAGAAGGTTGCCTATGTAGAGCAACGAAAGGATTTAGATCTCAGTTTTCCAATCAATGTCTATGATTTGGTTTTAACTGGTAGTTATGGAAAACTGGGATTGTTTAAGACTCCAGGAAAAAGCGAACGTGTTGCTTGTGATGCAGCTCTTGAGCAAGTTAAAATGACTGACTTTGCTAATCGGCAAATAGGTAATTTGTCAGGCGGACAATTACAGCGGGTATTCGTAGCTCGAGCAATTTTACAACAGGCAGAAATTGTTGTCTTAGATGAACCTTTTGTTGGAATTGATGTGGAAAGTGAGAGTGCCATCATGGCTATTTTAAAACAATGGCGAGACGAACAAAAAACCATTATCGTTATCCATCACGATTTAAATAAAGTTTATGATTACTTTGATGAATTAGTCATTATGAATCACGGAATCATTGACTTTGGGCCAACTCAAGAAGTCTACAATTCGAAGAATATCAGTAAAACATTCAGTGCTGACTTATCTTCAGTTCTATTTCAGGAGGTAAATTGAATGACTGCTCTCTCGGATTTTTTTCAAGCGTTAGGAAAATATGATTTCCTTCAAAGTGCATTAATCACTGCAATAATGGTGGGGATTATGTCTGGGATTATTGGGAGTTTCATCATTCTACGAGGAATGTCTTTGATGGGGGACGCTATTTCTCATTCAGTATTGCCAGGGGTTGCTGTTGCTTATATGTTAGGTATAAATATCTTGATTGGAGCATCTATTTTTGGTGTACTAGCTGCAATGTTAATCGGCTACGTGGCTTCTCATAGTAAAATCAAAGTAGATACTGCAATAGGGGTTGTCTTCAGCTTCTTTTATGCATTGGGATTCATTTTAATCTCTATGGCCGAAAGCTCAACCAATCTACACCATATTTTATTTGGAAACATTCTAGCTGTTAGTAATAGTGATATGATCACAACGGCAATTGTTTTAGGAATTGTGATTATTTTTGTACAAGTATTTTATAAAGAATTGTTAATCACTTCCTTTGATCAGACCTTCGCTAAAACATATGGATTAAATACCCAACTAATCCACTATAGCCTTATGCTCGTCTTAACGCTAGTAACCGTATCAGCATTACAAACTGTCGGAATCATCTTAGTAGTGGCCATGTTAATTACGCCAGCTGCAACAGCATACTTTTGGACCGACCGCTTGTCCGTGATGCTTGTTTTCTCCGCTATATTTGGTGTTGTCGCATCAATTTGTGGTTTGTACTTCAGCTACACATTCAACTGGGCTTCTGGTCCAGCGATTGTTATTGTCGCAGCAGGGTTATTCTTAATTTCCTTTATCTTCTCACCAAAACAAAACTTGTTACATATACACAAAAATAGAAAAGAGGCGTAAATATGAAAAGAATATTAGTAACCATCGTAGTAGTGATCGCAGCCGTCGCCGGAGTAATCTTTTTTGTCAACGGACGAAGTGGAGATTCCAAACAATCAACAGATTCCAAAAAAATCAGCGTAGTAACTACAAACTCGATTTTGGAAGACATGGTTAAAAATGTGGCTAAAGATCGCGTTGAACTATATAGTATTGTTCAACGCGGCGTGGATCCCCACGAGTATGAACCTAAACCGGAAGATATCTCAAAAGCAACAGATGCAACAGTTTTATTTCACAACGGACTGAATTTAGAAACTGGCGGTAGTGGTTGGTTCAAGAAGTTGGTAAGCACTGCTCATAAAGAATTCGATAAAGATGTTTTCGCCGCCAGTGAAGGTGTAATACCGGAGCACTTAACAACCAACATCGAAGAAGAAGATCCTCATGCCTGGCTTGATTTAGCCAATGGTGTTCAATACGTCAAAACAATCACCAAAGTCTTAAAGGAAAAAGATTCAAAAAATGCAGATTATTACCAAACTAATTCTGATGCTTATATCAAAAAATTACAAAAGTTACATGAGGAAGCGCAATCAAAATTTCTCGATATTCCTGAATCACAGCGTTTATTGGTCACCTCAGAGGGTGCCTTCAAATACTTCTCAAAAGCCTATCATGTTGCGCCAGCTTACATTTGGGAAATCAATACCGAATCTCAAGGTACTCCCGAACAAATGAAAGCTGTGTTAGCTAAAATAGAAAACTCTGATGTCAAACATTCGTTCGTAGAAACCTCTGTTTCATCTAAGTCAATGAATAAAGTTGCCGATGAAACGGGATTAGAAATTTATTCCAAAATTTTTACTGATTCATTAGCAAAAGAAGGTTCCGAAGGCGATACCTACTATACAATGATGAAATGGAATCTAAACAAAATTCATGATGGTCTAGCTTAGCAATGTTAAAAACATATTGATATTTTAAAGTTTCCCTCTAAGTAATTATTCTTGTAGTTTATTTAGAGGGACGACTTTTGATGATTGAGCGGTCCTCAGATATCTCATTACGATAAGATATCATCAAAAGACAAATTATTACTTATATAGGTTGAATTAAATACTTTACATCCGCACGCACAGTCGGTCAATCAACCGACTGTTTGATTTTCTGGACGTGGTCAAAAAAAACATTGTTGATGACCGATTCCTTGAGCCACTTCCAAACGCCTTCCATTAGGTTCAACTGAGGGCTGTAGGGAGGGAGGAAGATGAGTGCCAGGCGCCTAGCGTTTTCTTCAAAAAATTCTAACATTCCTTCTTTTACTAACAATTCGCGAGTCGAAGCGATCGTACGATGAGTCAAGATATAATGTTTAGATCCTTGTTGTTTCAATTGCGTCAATGTGTCATACACATGATCAAATGTGACAGATTGGCGTGTATCAAGCGTTTCGTATTGATGGAAATCATCTGAGAATTCTCGAAAGTCCAAATGATATTTTTCAGTCAATGCTTTTGAAGATTTTTCTTTCAATAATCGATAAACAGCTTTTGGATCAGCAACTACTTGCCGATCTTCTAAAGCTTTCATCATGCTGTCAAGCATGATCGGATACGTATCGAACAACGTCCCGTCAAAATCCCATATATATGAATCAAACATTATTTTCTCACTATCTTCCTAATTTTTAAATGAATGGATTGGTGCCGGGATCCGCCCGCCTCGTTGGATAAAGTCCGTCGATTTCGCCGAATTCGTCCGCATGACTGGAGCAGTCCCCAGCAAACCGCCGAATTCGACAGAATCGCCGACTTTTTTATCTTTAGCGGGGATGATCCGCACCGCCGTTGTTTTATGATTGATGACACCGATCGCAGCTTCATCAGCGATCATCGCCGCAATCGTCTCCGCTGGTGTATCTCCTGGGATCGCGATCATGTCCAGACCCACTGAACAAATGGCGGTCATCGCTTCTAATTTCTCCAGATTCAGATAGCCTTCTTCTACGGCTTTGATCATACCTGCATCTTCAGAAACCGGAATGAATGCGCCTGATAAGCCTCCCACATGGTTGCAGGCCATCACGCCGCCTTTTTTCACAGCATCGTTCAATAAAGCCAGTGCGGCAGTTGTACCGTGTGTGCCGACAGATTCCAAGCCCATTTCTTCCAAGATCAACGCGACACTATCACCAACTGCCGGAGTAGGAGCTAATGACAGATCCACAATACCAAAGGGTACGTGCAATCGCTCAGAAGCGATTTGACCGACTAATTGTCCCATCCGCGTGATTTTAAATGCCGTCTTCTTAACTGTTTCAGCAACCACATCGAAAGATTCGCCTTTGACCTTTTCCAGAGCGCGTTTTACTACGCCCGGTCCGCTGACACCGACATTGATCTCGCAATCTGCTTCACCGACCCCGTGGAATGCTCCCGCCATGAAAGGATTGTCTTCCACCGCATTCGCAAAGACTACCAACTTCGCACAGCCCATATCTGAAGCTTCGGCGGTTTGTTTGATGGTTTCACCCATCAATTTGACAGCGTCCATATTGATCCCTGCCCGTGTCGAACCAATATTGACAGAAGAACAGACAAATTCTGTTTCTGCCAAGGCTTCCGGAATCGATTGGATCAAGGACAGGTCCGCTCCTTGATAGCCTTTTTCAACTAATGCGCTATACCCGCCGATAAAATTGATCCCCACCGCTTTTGCGGCTTTGTCCAAAACTCGCGCAAAAGCAACACAGTCTTGCCCGCCGCTTGCGGAAGCAACGATTGCGATCGGCGTTACCGAGATCCGCTTGTTGATGATGGGGATCCCAAATTCACTGGCGATCTCGTCACCGACTTTTACAAGATTTTTCGCTTTGCTGGTGATTTTATTATAGATATTTTGACAAGTCTTTTCTGTGCTGGCATCGATACAGTCCAACAATGAAATACCCATTGTGATCGTCCGGATATCAAGATTTTCTTCTTCTACCATCCGGATCGTTTCAAGAATTTGTTTTGTTTCCATCATTTCCCTCCGAATTATAGTTTATGCATCGCATTGAAGATCTCTTCATTTTGAATGCTGATTTTGACGCCCAACGTGTTTTCAACTTGACTCAATGCTTGCTTAATCGCTTCTAAATCAGCCTCTGGTTGCATTTGCAACATCATCATCATGGTAAAATAATCTTCCATGATCGTTTGAGATACATCTAGAATATTGATATTCAATTCTGCCAACTTCTGGCTGACACCGGCAATGATCCCAACCTTGTCCTTCCCGACCACCGTTAAAATAGCTTTCATTATTCTTATTCCTCCAATTTTTTCAATAGTATACCATAATTTATGATAGTTTTATGAAAAATTCTGAAACAAAGGGCTATTTCCTTCAGCCAATATTCGTCTTTAGAGGATCGATTTATTGACGATCTGCAAGTTCTTATCAAAGCGGTAGTGGATCGGCTGCGCATTGGGAATATCAATGGTATCCATTTGGTCTTCCGGTACATCCTCCAAATATTTCACCAGTGCCCGCAGACTATTGCCATGTCCGGTAATCAAAACATTCTTACCCGAACCCAACAGCGGCGCGATCTCATCTTGCCATTATGGCGCGACCCGCTGGACCGTCATTTGCAGATTTTCTCCATGAGGAATGTCTTGATCTGCCAATTGTGCGTAACGGCGATCAAAATGGTTTTCTTCTACTAATGGAGGCATTTCATAATAATCTCGACGCCAGCGTTTGACTTGATCTGCCCCGAATTCTCGTGCCATTTCATCCTTATTTTTCCCTACTAAAGCGCCATAATGCCGCTCGTTCAGACGCCAGGTTTTAAATGTCGGTATCCATAACTGATCGCTTTCTTCTAAGATGATCTGGCAAGTCAATGATGCCCGCTTCAATACTGACGTAAATGCAGCGTCAAACTCGATCTGCGCGTTTTTGATTTTTTCCCCTGCCTTACGAGCCTGTTCCTGTCCTTTTTCTGTCAGAGAAACATCCAGCCATCCCGTCCAATAATTTTCAAAATTTGCTTCACTTTCCCCGTGCCGCATCAGTACTACATCTATATGTCTTCTACCTCTCTTCCTTTATTATCCCAGTTTCTTTGAGAAATGTCATTTGCAGTTGACATCTTTTTCATCTTTTTCATAAAATTTTCTTAAAGCTGTACCAATTGATTTTAAAAAATCTAAAGAACTGAGTTTATGCTATCAAGCATCTTTTTTGTAAGCATTAACAAATTGCTCTTTTTTTGCTGTATTTTTTGTATAAATCAGCTATTTGTGGTTCTATTAAACTATGGTAATATGTAATTTGCAAATATTCTGAAAAAAATTGAGGAGTTATCATGAGAGACCTAACTACAGGCACCCCAGCAAAGTTGATTTTTTTATTTACCATTCCATTACTCGTGGGGAATATTTTCCAACAGTTCTATAATATGGTAGATATGATCATTGTTGGGCAAACGATCGGTAAAGAGGCATTGGCAGCAGTCGGCGCGACAGGAAGTATCACATTTTTGATCATTGGTTTTGCTCAAGGTTTGACCGCTGGATTATCTATCATCACGGCGCAATGTTTCGGCGCTCAGGATTTTCGCGGTGTAAAGAAAAGTTTTGCTGTTGCTATTATAATTAGTTTCACAGTAACTGCTATTTTGACTGTTTTGAGTTTAGTATTTTTACGTCCGTTATTATTGCTGATGCAGACACCGCCGGATATTATCCAACAAGCACAGGAATTTATCTCCGTGATCTTAGGCGGTATGTTTGCCTCAATGGCGTTCAATCTTCTTTCAAATATGATTCGAGCGCTAGGAGATAGCCGAACACCTTTGTTCTTTTTGATTTTCGCTGTGATCATCAATGTGATTTTGGATTTGGTGTTTATTATCAATTTCCACATGGGGATCGCTGGGGCTGGGTATGCGACAGTTATCGCGCAAATTTCCGCAAGTTTGATGTGTGTCATCTATATCAAACGGAAAATCCCGTTGCTGCAAGTCTCTAAAAGTGATTTCAAAATAGATAAAGACACTATTTTCACTCATTTAAATGCGGGCTTGCCTATGGCTTTCCAATCATCCATCATTGCTATTGGAGCGGTGGTATTGCAGTCTGCTCTAAATAGTTTGGGAACAGATGTCGTAGCGGCTCAAGCTGCCGCGGGAAGGATCGACCAATTTGCCACTCAGCCAATGATGTCTTCGGTTGTGCGGTCTTTATATTTACTAAATAGCTTGCCAATATAACCAGACAGTGCATAGCCAACCATATTAAAATGGCCAATAGCAGTTGCATCACTTCCTGTAATCTTACGCATGAAGGGCTGACATAATTGAGGCAATGCTGCGGAGAAGAAGCCAAGTAATAATCCACCAACGATAATTGCGGCTACATCCGAGAAGTTATGCGCTTTCAAAATCAAAGATAACACACACGCAAAGAACAAACTATGACCAGTCGTAAAAAAGATATTTTTGAAAGGAGTAATCCTAGCAATTACTAAGTTCATGATAAATCCCAAAATCAGCGTACTACTCGTAACAAACGCAAATTCTGTCTGCGCTAATGCTGTCGCTGCTTCAGGAGAAGCAACAACTCCCTTGATATGAAATCCGGTTTGGAACAACGTATTGAAGTTCTGCAAAGCCCTGTCATGATCGTGCCACCTGCATTAAAGATCTAAAAGCCAATAATTGTCTTAGAGGTTCCAGTCAAGACTTCTGTTCCAGACTTTTTTTGTGCTAATAAGCCTATCATAGCCACAAGCCCTAATAGTACTGCGGGCGTACTTAAGAAGCTAATAATAAAATCCATTTTCAGCCTTCCTTTCTAACTACTGTTTTTCTAACTCAATAAATGCTTCTTCAAGTTTTATCTTAATTTCATTCTTATCCACAATATTCGCAATGCCAACAATCTTCTGTGGTAAATTTTTTTCTATTAATTCATTCGCTACATCAGGCAAAGTAATGATCATATCTCCTTGAAAACCTGGCACACCATCTAAAGATGAATGTTCTACTTCTAACGGAAAGTTATTTTCTTTAACAACTTCATTGACTTTGATCTTTAGCATCAAACTTGATCCTACTCCTGCACGGCAAGCTACTAAAGCTTTATGACTATTCATGTTTATTCTCTCCTTCTGCTTTTTCAATATAGTTTTTAAATTCTTCTCTAGATGAAACGACTTTGATAAATTTTAGAAAATCTGGATTTCCTAATAAATTTGCCAATTCTGATAGCAATTCAATATGCGCTTGGTTATTCTTGGCGCTTAATGGAAAAAGATATTTAACTGGATCATTGGTGCGATGACCTGAAGTAACTGGGGTCTTCAATCGCATAAATCCAATAGCTACATCTTTTGCTCCACTTTCCACCGTTGCATGAGGTAAAGCAATATTTTCAGTAATAACGATATATGGACCGGTCTCTTCGTAAATCTTCAAAATTGTTTCGACATATTTTTCAGTTACTACATCTGCTTCTAAGAAAGGTTGCAAAGCTTTTCTTATTGCTTCTTCAAAGTTATTTGCCTGAACATCTAGTTGAATATATTCATCTTTGATTACTTTACTTAACACTTATTTCGCCTCTATTTCATTTATTACTTGTGCACGTCTATACTCGCCTTACTTGACAATATAAACTGGGTTCACTTTTTTATAGTGAAAAAACAAAAAGCGTGCTCTAATGGGAATTTATTCTTATTTTCTGTGCCAAGAGCGTTTGACCCATAAAAAAATAGCCTTCTCTCAAAAAAAAAACAGTTCGTTTTTTCTTCCCTATAAAAGAAAAAACGAACCAAAATAAGGCTGGGGCAGAAGTGCTTCACTCTGAGAAATAAGCCGAAATTCACGAAAATTATTTTTCAAATTTTTGTGAATTTCGGCTTATTTAAGAAGGAGTTGCTTCTACCCCCGCCGTTTATTCATTTTTAAAGAATGAGACAAAAGTGTTTCTTACTTTTATCCCACGCTCATTTTGATTCTACATAAATTCAAAATAAAAAAACCTTTACCCTATACTTGAAGTTAGGATAAAAGCTTTTTATTTTCGGTCAATCATCACTTCAGAAAACCAATCATCGAAAAATGATCACCCATTCGCAATCAGTTTGATTCACTTAAGGAATCTTTTAAGGAGATTGCTTCTCCGTTACGTTTCCGCGCGCTTAATTCCCCAATCGCTGTGAATAACAGATCACTAGAAGAGTTCAAAGCTGTTTCTACCGAATCTTGGATCACACCGATAATAAATCCTATCCCTACAACTTGCATCGCAATCTCATTCGAAATACCAAACAAGCTGCAAGCCAAAGGAATCAATAGCAACGAACCTCCCGCAACGCCTGAAGCTCCACAAGCAGCAATGGCTGCCAACAGACTAAGGATCAATTTTGAAGCAAAGGACGCTTCGATCCCTAATGTTTGTACCGTCGTCAATGTCATCACGGTAATCGTTACAGCAGCGCCCCCCATATTGATGGTCGCTCCCAACGGAATCGAGATCGCATAGGATTCCTTCGTTAATTTCAATCGTTCGGCTAACATCATATTGATAGGAATGTTGGCTGCTGAACTACGTGTAAAGAAGGCGGGAACCGCACTTTCTTTTAAGCAAAAGAAAATCAATGGATAGGGATTTTCTTTGATAAATAAGAAAGTCAGAAGCGGATAAACAACTAAAGCGACAAATAACATGGTTCCTACTAATACCAGAACTAGTTGAAGATATTCTGCTAAGCCAGACAACCCTGTCGTTGAGATCGATTGATAAACTAATCCTAGGATACCGATCGGTGCAAACGCAATGATCAGCTGCACTACGTGTGACAAGGCTACAGAAACTTGATCCACGACTTCTTTAGTTGTTTCCGTACGACTACGCAAAGCCAGCCCTAACAAGACGGCCCAGAACAAAACGCCTAAATAATTTGATTCAATGATTGCTTGGATCGGGTTTTGTGTCACGTTAGTCAACATCGTAGATAAGACACTGCCGATATTTTGTGGCGCCTTTTCAGAGACCTGTTCTTGCAAAGTGATTGGGATCGTAAAAATCGAACTAACGACTA
Organism: Enterococcus lactis; assembly: GCF_015751045.1. Classification (GTDB taxonomy): domain Bacteria; phylum Bacillota; class Bacilli; order Lactobacillales; family Enterococcaceae; genus Enterococcus_B; species Enterococcus_B lactis. The sequence goes on along the minus strand of NZ_BNJW01000039.1, from coordinate 977 downwards.
CTGCAACTAACGCAGAGAGGAACGTTCCACCTAAGTATAAAAATAAAATAGGTTTGACATAGGTTTCATTCCCAACTTTATGTTTTGCAATCGAAGCTGCCGTCAGAAAAAATACCAAGAGAGGAGCAATGGCTTTTAAGCAACTGACAAATACAGTCCCCAATATGGTGATAAACGTCCATGAGGGTAAAAAATACCAACTATAATACCAACTATGATACCGCAACTAATTCGTTGAACTAAAGACATATCCAAAAACTTATCTAACAAATAATCACCCCTATATAGTTTAACCATCATTTTAACATCTCTAAAATAGAAATAAAAGATAAACTTTCTAAAAATTCAAACTATTAAAGAGGATCGGACAGAAGCGTTTAAATCCGAGAAATAAGAAGGAGTTGCTTCTGCTCCCACCGTTTATTCTTTTTTAAAGAATGAGTCAAAAGTGTTTCTTACTTTTGTCCCACGTTCGTGGGGAAAAAATTAACGAAATGATGATTTATTGATTTGAAATAAAGAATAGGTTAGATTCTAGGCGGAATTCATCAGTAGTCTTGTTCTTGTAGACTTTCAATAAATCCATTTTTTTGAATGATTTTTTCTGTTACTGCAACGCTACGGGTACAAAGGGCATTTTTAATTTTGTGTTATTTCATTATTACTCATCTCTCATTACAACAACATTGTACTGTCAAAAAAATCCTCATTTATGATACGGAGCTGGGTATCATGAGTGAATGATATTTATAAATCACTGGATATTGAAGTATATTCTGTTTTCTCAACTTATTTAGTCAGCTTTTTTAATGAAGATTTTTTGAGTAACATTTCTATAATTCCTACTTATTGAAAAGTAGTTTGTAGTGCTGCTTCTACCTCTCTCATCTGTTCTACAAATTCCAAATAACTTGACGCAGCTTGCGGAATGAAAAAATGATATGTGAATATTTCTCCTCCTAGCCCGCTTAATATGC
>NZ_BNJW01000038.1 GCF_015751045.1 Enterococcus lactis | reverse complement strand
TGAAAGAACTAGACTTGTTCAGAGAAAAATATCCAATTGTTCCAGAATTAGATGATCGTGGAGAAATAATAAGAACTACCAGTCAGATAAAACAAGATACCGAAGACTCACTGCGCAAAGGGTGGGGAATGAATAATAAAGTTAGATAGAACCCCCTTTTTATAGCATAAAAAAGATTTAGAAGGATATATGATCCTATTGCATGAGAAGTACAATAAAATTAATAAGAAGTAACATTAACGAAAAAACGTGGAAATTATTCAGTGAATACAAAGAAATTAAATCTTGAAAAGTAATGGAGTATGGCTTGGAAAAGTTCAAAAAATATCAAGACAAGCTTCTCAAAAAAAGGGATTTTGATATCCAATAAAAAGAGTGAATCATTGTACTGCCCTCCAAAAAAGTAGTACCAAAAATCTAAATTTTTTGGAGGATTTTACATGACTCACTCTTTTTTTATCAAAGAAAGTATTTTCCAAGCAGTTTTTTCATCCAAAAATAAATCTGTAAAAAAATTACCATTCAAGGCGCCTAAACAACTCTCCGCTTTGAACTTACTTTTACAAATACCAATTCGTTTTGGAATATCGAAAATTTCTTTTAAAGAAAGACCAAAAGTCTTATCCTCAGATGCTTTGATGAATTCACCATTGATATTGAAGGGTCTTCCGTAAAGAAATCCAACAGTATCCGTCATGCTTGGAAATAGGATTTTACGATGCTTGTTCCAGGGTTCGACAGAATCAATAGAGGATAAGGTGCCAATTCCAGAAATTAACATATCTGCATGCGAAGCGGTTGCTAAGGTATTAGCTAAAGAAGGTTCTAGAGCCATTAGTTCACGTGCAGTTTCATTGATGACATATAAAGGAATACTGAGAGTCAAATAAGAAGACTCATAACGTTCAGCAGCTTTTTGAACTAATCGTGTGGAGCCAGCTAAGGAATTATATTTTCCGATTTCGCCAATGAATTGAGTAAAAATTAATTCTTCACGAGCACCCATTTTAAACTGATCAATCACTTTGTAAACGGTATCTCCCCAAGATAGTGCAACCACATTGGCTTTCTTAATTAATTCTTGAATGTAATCGGCAGCAAATTTTGAAAATAATAAATCGTGTTGTGATAAGTCTTCACTACTTTTTAATATATAGATATTCGTTTTAAAGTAATTTTTGAAGATTTCTTCTAGCTCATAATTCCTAGCATACGGAGAATTAATTGAAATACTAACTAATTGTTTTTCACGTGCATCTTCAATATATTTTAAAGCTTTATATCTGGTGATCCCATATTTTTTAGAAATTTCACTAATATTGATATCCTCGAGATAATAGTCTTCACAAATTTTTACAAGGAGTGATTCATAGTCAGAGAATTCCAGATGCATAGTATAGCTCCTAACTTTTTCAAATAGATATTTTTTCTCATTATACCAAAAAAATTGAATTTAGTCTTTTTTTAAATTTTTAAAAATAAGCATCATTTTTTTAAAATTTAAAATGAAAGGGTTTTTTTATTTTAAAAAAAGTGTTAAAGTGGTTTTGTAATTAAAAAATGTAAAAAGGAGTGAAGGTATGCTTGATGAAGTTTTAGAAATCCATAAAAAAAATGTAGGTGTTTTACGGATGGAAACAACAGAAGCCGTGCAAGATGATCAAGATTTAGCAAAAATGTACACCCCAGGTGTAGCAGAACTAAGTTTAATGATTGAGAAAAATCATGCTTTGGCAAGAGAATTAACAATTAGTGGTAAATTAGTGGCCGTTATTACAGACGGGTCGGCGGTATTAGGTCTTGGAAATGTAGGAAACCAAGCTGGATTACCAATCGTCGAAGGGAAAGCGCTGCTTTATAAAAATTTAGCAGGTGTCAATGCGATTCCATTAGCCATCGAACAAAAATCAGTAGACGAGATTGTACAAACAATTGTCAATTTGCAAAATAGTTTTGCAGGGATCCATTTAGAAGATATTGCAGCACCGAAGTGTTTTGAGATTGAAGAAAAATTACAAGAAAAACTTTCTATTCCTGTGTATCATGACGATCAAGAAGGAACAGCGATAGTTGTTTTAGCTGGATTGATCAATGCTGCTAAGATCCAAAGGAAAACATTAACTGAACTTCGAGTTTTGATCAACGGCATGGGAGCATCTGGGGTTGCAACAGCTAGACTATTAATCGCTGCTGGTATCAAAAATCTAACATTGGTGGATAAACAAGGGAGATTAAAGAAGCAAGATAGTACATTAAATAAATATCAAAGAGAGTTGTTGGATCATATACATGATACAAATAATAATGCAAGCGTTTTGGAAGATGCAATCGTTGGACAAGATGTTTTTATCGGTCTTTCAATAGGAAATGTTTTAACGCCTGAAATGATTGGAAAAATGAATGATAATCCGATTATTTTTGCTTTAGCCAATCCAGTACCAGAGATCACACCCGATTTAGCAAAAGAATCTGGTGCAAAGCTAATCGCTACAGGTTCTTCGAAATATCCTAACCAAGTAAACAATATTTTAGTATTTCCCGGATTGTTCAAGGGACTATTACTATCGAAAGCGAATAAAGTCGATCTTTCATTACAACTTGAAGTAGCCAAACAATTAGCTGCTAAGGTCGCAGAGCCTACGGTAGAAAAATTCATCCCTAATGTTTTTGATGAAGGAGTCGCAAACGTCGTTTCACAGGCAGTTTTGGATTATTTACAAAAACTAAAAGAAAACGAGGATAATATACATGCTGAAAACATTAAATAGAATTAAAATTGGTTTTATTCCTTTATCTCTTTATATCATTTTGGTACTCGCGTATCTTGCAATGACGATAAGCAATATCGTTCCAGAAAATGATATGTTAGTTTCTTTGGGTATTATGACTGTTTTTGCTTATTTATTAGAAGAAATTGGTAAAACTATTCCTATTTTAAAAGATTTAGGTGGTAAAGTATTAGTTGTTACATTTTTGCCTGCATTTCTAGTCTATAAACATTGGCTACCTCAAAGTACTGTAACTGTGGTTTCTGATTTTATGAATAATAACAATTTCTTGATGTTCTTTATCACACTACTAGTTGTCGGCAGTATTGCTTCAATGAATCGGCAAACATTGGTTAAAGCAACTTCACGTATTATCATTATTTTAATTTTATGCGATGTGATTGGTTCTTTGATAGGAACAGGTGTGGGAATACTCCTTGGGCTATCTGCTTGGAATGCGTATTTCTTTATCGTTGCGCCGATTATGGCTGGTGGTGTTGGGGAAGGAGCGATGCCATTATCGATTGGTTATGCAGCAATATTATCTGGTATGGGACAAAATGATATCTTTGGGAAGATTCTACCGTGTGTGATGTTGGGAAGTTTAGTCGCAGTTCTACTGTCTGGTATGCTCAAAAAAATTGGAGAGAAATACCCACAATTAAATGGTCAGGGTAATTTGATCGATGGGGATGATGAACATTTAGAGAACTTGAAGGGTTCAGCTAAACCAGTCAATATTGAAAAAACATTGTTAGCAGGCGTGGTAGCAATAACGATTTATTTTGTTGCTGTCTATGTTGAGCACTTATTAAAATCACTCCTTGGCTTTTCTATTCCTTCACCTGTGATCTTATTAGTCTCTCTTATGGGGGCTAAAATGCTTGGTTTTATCCCTAAAAATATCGAAGAAGGTGGAAATTCGTTGTATGGATTCACTGTTCGTGGGATCACACCTCCCTTACTTTTTGGCGTAGGGGTTGCAAAAACAGATTGGTTAGAGCTGATCGAAGTATTTAAAAATCCTGCAACGATAGTAACAATCATTGTGACGGTAGTAGCTATTGTCGCTACAGCTTTTATCGCCGCAAAATTTTTAAAAATGTACCCAGTTGATACTGCCATCGCAGTTTCATGTTGTAGCGGACAAGGCGGTACAGGTGCTTTAGCTATCTTAGCTGCGGGTGATCGCATGGAATTAATGCCATTTGCACAAGTTGCTGTTCGACTAGGGGGTGCTATGACCGTAACGTTCGCTATCTTTTTAATGGGTCTGCTATCATAAGAACATAAAGAAAGGACGTGACCATGTGTTTGATCAAACAGATATCCAACGATTATTTTTAAAAAATAACTATATCAAAGACCAATGGGAAAATCTTTTGCTTGATTCAGGAATACAAAAGAAGCAAATCGAAGATTTTCAACATTTAGATCAAACATTGGGTATATACCATAAAGAAAAGTTAGTAGGAACAGTATCTTATCAAAACAACGTGATTAAATATATCGCCGTGTCTGAAAAATATAAAGATGGTGGACATACATTTAATGTACTAGTCTCTGCAATAATTCAGGCAATGAGTCAACAAGAGATTTTTCATTATATTGTTTTCACGAAACCGCGCTATCAAAAAAGTTTTAACTTTTTAGGTTTTGAAACAATCGTATCTACCCCAAAAATAGCTGTATTAGAAATGGGAGATAGTTCTATAAAACAGTACCTAGAGAGGATTCCTAAAGTGAATGGTGAAAAAAAAGCAGCAATTGTCATGAATGCGAACCCATTTACAGAAGGGCATTATTATTTAGTAAAACAAGCTGCCAATAACAACGATTGGGTATATGTATTTGTACTCGAAAAAGAACAAAATCTTTTTTCGACGAAGGACCGACTCAAATTAGTTCAACAAGGATTACAAAAACTGAAAAATGTCATTGTTCTATCAGGTGGCGAGTATATTATTAGCCCTGCAACGTTTCCCACCTATTTTTTACGAGAAGATGATGAAATAGCAAAGGAGCAAATGGTCGTAGATGCTACTTTATTCAAAGAAAGAATTGCCACTTATTTAGATATCTCTGCTAGATATGTGGGAGAAGAACCACTTTCCCCAATGACTCGTTCATATAACGACATACTGGAAACGATTTTACCCCCTGAAATAAAAGTTCATGTCCTTGCAAGGAAGAAAACGGAACAACACCAAGTTATTTCTGCTTCTCAAGTTCGTAAAGCGTATCTTGCTGGGCAATTGGAAAAAATAAAATATATGGTTCCAGAAACAACCTATCAATACTTAAAAAATAAAAGGGAGCGTTAAGTAATGGAAATAAATAAATCAGCGATTGCTGGAACATTAGAGTCAAGTGATGTCCAAATCATGATTTCACCGAATACAGAAGGAATAGAAATCGATTTAGACAGTCAAGTGATTGAGCAATTTGGAAAACAAATCAAAAAAGTTATCTATGACACACTAGCAGTTTATCAGATTAAAAACGTAAAACTCAAGGTAGTAGATAAAGGGGCATTAGATTGCGTTATTGTTGCACGATTAAAAACAGCGATCCATCGTTCCTTAGGTATCCAACACCAAGAAACACCGTGGGAGGTTTAATTAGATGATGAAAGAACGTTTGAGAAGAACAATGATGTTTGTTCCAGGAAATAATCCAGCGATGATCAAAGATGCAGGTATTTATGGTGCTGACTCGATTATGTTCGACCTGGAAGATGCAGTGTCTATGGCAGAAAAAGACAGCGCAAGAATGCTTGTGGCTGAGGCATTGAAAACAGTGGATTATGGTGACACAGAATTAATTGTTCGAATAAATGACCTGCACTCAGAATTTGGACGTGCAGACATTTTTGCAATGGTTAAAGCCGGCGCGCATGTATTACGTTTACCTAAAACAGAAACCTCTGAAGATATAACAGAAGTAGAAAAAGTGATTATAGAAGCAGAAAACTATCATAATGTTCCGATAGGGCGAACATTGATGATGGCAGCCATTGAAGGTGCTTCTGGTGTATTGAACGCACCTGCGATCGCCAAAGCATCTGATCGATTGATTGGAATCGCCATTGGGGCAGAAGACTATGTGACAAATATGAAAACCAAACGATATCCAGATGGAAACGAATTGTTTTTTGCTCGCAGTATGATCGTTCATGCTGCACGTGCAGCAGGCATTTCCGCATTTGACACTGTTTACTCTGATGTGGATGATATGGAAGGATTTTTAAACGAAGTACGTTTAATCCATCAATTAGGTTTTGATGGAAAATCTTGTATCAATCCACGGCAAATTCCAGTAGTCAATACTGTTTATCAGCCGTCAATCAAAGAAATCAAACGATCACTAGACATCATCTCGGCAATCGAAGAAGCAAAAGAAAAAGGTTCTGGCGTAATTTCTTTAAATGGAAAAATGATCGATAAACCAATTGTAGAACGTGCACAACGGACATTGATGTTAGCAAAAGCATCACGATTGATTGATGAGGAGGGAAATATCCATGCATAATAAACAAAGACGTAGCATTCCATCAAGTGTTTTAACAAAGTATAAAAAAGAATTCCAAAGTGTTTCATTATCGCCACAAACGATTCAACGTTGTGCACCAAAAGTAACGACTGTAACTAATCAGACAAATAAATTGATGCACTCGATCAAAGAAGCTATAGAAAAATCGGGCTTAAAAGATGGAATGACGATTTCATTTCATCATCATTTAAGAGAAGGTGATTTTGTTTTTAACCAAGTGATGGCCGTGATCCGTGAAATGGGCATCAAAGAATTGACCTTAGCACCAAGTTCTTTAACGAACACTATGAATGAGATGGTTATTGAATGCATCAAGGACGGTACAGTAACTCATATCACAAGCAGTGGGATGCGCGGCAGCTTAGGTGAATTTATTTCTCATGGAGGAATGGACAATCCTGTGATTTTACGTTCTCATGGTAATCGTCCACGTGCAATTGAAAGTGGTGAATTGAAAATCGATGTTGCATTTCTAGGAGTACCAACATCTGATGATTATGGAAATGCTAATGCGACTGTTGGAAAATCCGTTTTTGGTTCATTAGGGTATGCAAAAGTAGATGCACAATATGCAGATAAAGTCATTCTTCTAACTGATCATTTAGTTCCTTACCCTAATACGCCCATTAGTATTCCGCAAACACAAGTCGACTATGTCGTGGAAGTAGAAGCAATTGGTGATCCGAATAAAATCGGTGCTGGTGCTACACGGTTTACTAAAAACCCAAAAGAATTAAAAATTGCTGAAATGGTCAAAGATGTCATTGTTCACTCACCTTATTTCAAAGATGGCTTTTCTTTTCAAACAGGAACGGGTGGTGCAGCTTTAGCAGTAACGCGTTACTTAGCTAGTGAAATGGAAGAAAAACAGATCAGAGCTTCTTTTGCATTAGGTGGCATCACTAAACCAACGGTTGATTTATTGGAAAAAGGTCTTGTTGAAAAAGTGTTAGATGTCCAAGACTTTGACAAAGGAGCAGCTGAAGGAATGGCGCGGCTTGAGAACCAACAGGAGATCGATGCTTCCTTTTATGCTGATCCAAGTAATAAAGGAGCGGTTGTTAACCAATTAGATGTCGCTATTTTATCTGCATTAGAAATTGACACAAACTTCAATGTAAATGTTATGACTGGTTCAGATGGTGTGCTAAGAGGTGCGATTGGTGGACATCAAGATGCAGCAACGGCTAAACTTACTATCATCTCAGCGCCGTTAGTACGTGGCCGAATACCTACAGTAGTAAATGATGTTACTACATTGATCACACCAGGGAAAAGTATCGATGTATTAGTCACAGAAGTAGGGGTTGCTATCAATCCCCAACGTAAAGATCTAATAGCTATTTTTGAAAGAATTCCACAAATTCCTGTTTTTACAATAGAAGAATTACAGCAAAAAGCAGAAAAAATAGTAGGCATCCCGGAACCTTTGCAATTCACAGATCGGATAGTTGCCTATGTAGAATACCGAGATGGTTCAATTTTAGATGTCGTTCGTCAGGTGAAAGAATTTGAAGAAGAGAGATCATGATGTTTGATACTGGAGAAATTCAAGAAATCGAGGATATTTTGATCCATAAAGAACAACGTGCTAACTTGCAAAGCAACCTGCTTTCCAAGTATTCAAATAGTTCATTGATGGTCTTTACATTGAATATTCCTGGGCCGATCAAAAATAATCCAATGATTGAGCAGGTATTTCGTCAGGGACAGCAGTCAATTCAGCAAATGTTTTTAAAAAAAAAGGTGGAAATGACGTACACAAAAGAAATCAATTTGCCAAGTGGATTGGACTGGTACGTAATAGTAACAGAAGCACCTTTGAATCTCAAAAAATGGTTGGTCACGTTAGAAGAGCAAGACGCATTAGGTAGACTTTTTGATTTAGATGTCTTGTTCAAAAAAGGAGAGCAGATAACAATTGTCAGTCGCCAAGCTCTTAATCATGGGGAACGTCCTTGTTTTATTTGTGGGAAATCAGCAAAGGTATGTGCACGTAATCGTACACATACTGTGAAAGAAATGCAAAAGAAAATCGAACAAATAGTAGCCGATTCCTTAAAAGGAGCATTGAAACATGCATGATAATATTCAAAAAATAGCACAAGAAGCACAATTAGCGATGCTTTATGAAGTTACATGTATCAATAAACCAGGATTGGTTGATCCAGTAGACCCCGGGTCTCATCAAGATATGGACATTTTTACTTTTCTACAAAGTAGTGTAGTTTTGACTCCCTATTTTGAAGAATTTATCCAAACAGGATTGGACCGACAACATCAACCAATTGAAGAAACCTTTATGGCGATTCGACAGATTGGTTTAGAGGCTGAAACTGCGATGTTCTCAGTGACAAATGGTATAAATACACATAAAGGTGCTATCTTTTCATTGGGGATTTTTCTTGCTATTTGTGGCCGGTTAACTATTTGGAAAGTTCCTTGTAAAAAAAGTTTCTTTCAAAAAGAAATTCAAAAAATGACGAAAAATCTACTTAACGATTTTGGGAAGATTGATCAAACAAAACCAAAAGCATGGACTTGGGGAGAATATCTATTTGTTAACCATGGATTGACAGGGATACGAGGGGAAGCCAAAAGAGGTTATCCTTGTGTTTTTGACCGAGGATTGCCTTATTATCAAGCATATCAAGGGTCGCAACAAGATAAGATGATAGACACTTTACTTTTTCTATCAATGGAAGTAGAAGATACCAATTTGATCAAACGAAGTAATAATAGACATGTTTTTGAAGAGTATCAATTACTTATTCGTCCTTATTTTGAATTAGGGGGTGTAAAAACCATACAAGGTAAAAAATATTTGGATTACCTAAATCAGCAATTTAAAAAGAAAAATTGGAGTATTGGTGGAAGTGCAGACTTATTGATCCTTACAATCTTTTTAGATAAAATCATGGACAAAGGATGGTTATGTTGATACTATAATACATTATTTTGTATTAGTAAGCTAATAACTAAAAAATGGTTCAATACAAATATTTTATAAAAAATGGTAGTGCCTATCCTTTCAGATTGTAGACAAAGAAAAATTTCTTTGTCTACAATTTTTTTGTTAATGACTTCAGTCAGTTTCGTGCGCAAAGCGTGCGAAACAAGAAAACCATGCGTTTCTACACGTGGAAGAACTAGCATATCGAAAGGAGTTTTTTCATGTCAAATGACGATAAAAGTTTAGCCCATACTCGTTGGAATTTTAAGTATCATATTGTATTTACACCAAAATATCGACGAAAAGTAATCTATAGGCAATTACGAAAAGATATTGGAAAAATACTTAGGAAGTTGTGCAAAATAAAAAACGTGGAAATTATAGAAGCACATGCAACGCCAGATCATATTCACATGCTTGTTCAAGTACCATCAAAAATAAGTATATCCAGTTTTATGGTTATCTGAAAGATCGTAGTGCTGTGCTAATCCACGAGCAGCACGTAAATCACAAATATAGATACGGAAATAAATCATTTTGGTCGGAGGAATATTATGTGAGTACAGTCGAATTGAATCAAAAGACAATTGAAAAATACATCCGTGAACAAGAAGCTGATGATCGCATTTGAGATAGTATAAGTAAAAGAGAGTAGATGTTGCAATAACAAAAGGGTAAAAATGGACTACCTCCAGTAAAATACCGAAAAATAGTTTAACTTTTGGAGATAAGTCCATTTAAGGGTCTATAGAATGACAATTTTTTTAGGGGATTTTACTATTATTACTTCAAGACCCGCTTGGATTCGCAAAGTGAGTGAACTCTTAAAACTACCTGATAGTAGGTTGTTTTAAGAGTTATCTGAAAGTAAAAATTGCATTTATATTTTTGATAAATACGTAAATTTATATATACGTATTTATCAAAGTTTTAGGCCAAAGGAATATTGTGTAAATACACTAGGATTGAATGAATAGACCAGAAGAAATTGCGTCCAAGAACAAAAGAAGCATGATAGTGCTCTATATAAATTGGGCATTCAAGAATCTGAAATTTAAAGGTAGAATTTTAGTTAGACTTTTAGATTTTAAACACAAAAATAACCATACAAGCAACAAGAAGCAAAGTGCTATATTATAAATTGTCCGTCCGTTTACTTACATAAGATCATTGGGGCTATTTTTAAAAGAGAATAATAGATAATAAATGAAAAAAAGCAGTTATTTGTTAAAATCATTGATATTATTAATAATAAGTATTTTTTGAAAGGGGAAATATAAAAGGTTTTTGAAAATAAATAAAAAATAGTATTACTTGTTCTATTGCTAGTTATTGCTAGTCTTTATTCTTTTTTGTTTTTTAGGGATGTACAAAAGATCTCAACCACAGGAGACATTGCTTTTCACTTTTCTAGAATAAAATGCTTGTCCTCAGTATTTTCTGGTCCAATAAATTTTACCACATTTAATAGCTATGGCGGAGGCGTGAATTTTTTTATCCATATCTAACATCTTTCCAGCCGTAATATTTTACTGGACAACAAACAATTTGATTCTAAGTTATATACTTACTATACGTTGGGATACTGAATATCTGTACAATTCTAGTGAGCTATCAATATGGACAAAAGAATAGATGCAGCCTTCTTATTCAGCTGTTTGTATAGCTTTTATGGATTGATATATATTAGCGTACTGCAATTTCAGAATCAATTGCGTTGACGATTGTACCAGTTGTCTTGTATTACACATATACTCTTCTTTATGAAAGAAAAAACTGCGTGATTCTTTTAGCTGTCAGTATGAGTTTGCTCATCTATACCCATATTCTCTCCACCTTTATGAGTGTGATTGTTATTGGCTTCTTGTTTATCGGCTCTCTTTTCTCTAAGCGGAAAGAGAGAAAAGAAATGTCGAATCTGATATCAAATATGATAAAAGCTGTTGGTTGGACCATTCTTTTAACAGCTTACGTTTGGTATCCGATGTTACAACAAGTCCTACATCAAAAAATTAATCGTCCTTTTCGCACAAAACTTCAAGAAAGGGCATTAAACATTTCTGATAGTTTAATCGGTGCAGTAAATAATGATTTAGTTACATTTACAATGGGAACAATTGGTGTGGTTTCATTTATTCTTCCACTTTTCTTTAAAAAAAAATTTGCCAATAAAGAAAAGATTATTAATTTTTGTGCAGTGACCACTTGGTTCTTATCAACGAATCTTTTTCCATGGGAATTTTTACAAAAAACACCTATTCAAATCATTCAGTTTCCTTGGAGAATCTTGGGTTTTCAAGTGCTTTTTGGTTCATTGATCTTAATTATAGTGTTTTTAAAGTGGAAAACAAGCAACAAAAAAAGTATGTGTAGCCTTGTAGGAATAGTCCTTCTTATTTTTACAGTGACTGTAGCAACAGAAGCGAATTATTCGCAGAAAATTCAATCGTATAAAGGTCGTTTAATTATGACCAAAAAAGATGTTACACTTTATACAACCTCGAGAACTGGAGGTCTTTATGACTATGCACCATTAGATGCATTGAAATATAAAGATCATTTAAAGAAACATGAAGTAAAAGTCTATGATTGATGGGAGAATGCATCTCATAAAGCACATAATTCTAAAATAATCTATACAGTAGGAGATGCGAATGAGCAAAATATCACGTTACCTGTATTTAATTACTGGGAACAGTTATGAAAGTAAATGGGAAAAAGAGCACTATAGAAAATGACAATGGTTTAGTGTCTATTAAAGGTACGGGAAAAAGAACTATAGTTGAGGTTTCATCTACGTATCCAACTACGATGATTCTATCTTTATTAATTAGTTCAATAACTTTTATATTCTTATTTACACGTTATTTAATAAGATGCTGCGGTTAAATGAAAATAGATTAGATAGATATTATAAATATGTTGATTCTATTTTCATAGCAATGGAGAAAATACATTAGCAATATATAAAAGAAGGTATCAAGAGTCACGGTGAATTTATTCCGAAAAGTGAAAAGAACAAATATAAAATTTAATAAAAATATAGAACTAAATAGGAAAACGTAGACGTAATTTTCTACGTTTTCCTTTTCATATATATTAAATATTACGGAAATTTATATAAACTAATTTAGTGTTTTGTTTGTAATTCCTAATTTTGCTCCACTTTTAGATAATTTTTAGGTCTATTTAACTCATCAGACATTCTATGCTCATTTTCTCCAAATTTGTTTCAACTCTTTCGTACTTAATTTTGCGTATTTGAAAATTCTTCTTTTAGAGTACTTTTATTACGATACTAGTATGATATATATCTATAGCAAACAGTTAAAATCTTCCTAAAATAAGCGAATAGCATTCCTAAAACCTATAAAATTTTTAGATGAAGCGACAAGTGGACAATTAATAAACTACTTGAACATGAAATTATGGATCACCTTTCAAATTTAGAAAATGGAATTCTTATACTTATTGCGCAACATTTATTGATTGCAAAATTATGTGACAAAAAGAACTAGTAGAAGAAGGAATAATGGCTTGATAATAAAGTACTACCTATTAAAGGTAGTACTTTATTTAATTTAGTATAAATTAACATACTACTATATTTTAAGTTTCATATTATATAAATTAATAATATACTACCATTTTTTGGTAGTATAATTTAAAGGTAATAAGTTATTCTTTTATTACTATGTTTGGGTTTTATAGCAAGGAAAGTTTAATAAGAGTTTGGACCTAGCAAACAATATTAATGAGGTCATTAAATCTTATTATCTTTAGTGATATAACGAAATATCTACACAGACAAAATTATGATCTTGCGTAAAGTTATAAAATATTAATAAAAATATTTTATTAACGCCGATTGTAAAATTAAGCTAGACAACTAAAAAAGTCATTTGTGCTACACTCAAAATAGTTCCGACCAAAGAATTATAAGGAGTGAGTACAAATGACCTATACCCATCTTACAACGGATGAACTTGTAATAATAGGGTCTTATT
>NZ_BNJW01000037.1 GCF_015751045.1 Enterococcus lactis | reverse complement strand
TTACAACAATTGGATTTGGAGTTATTTGACTATGTCAATTGGTGGAACCACCTTCGGTTGCACGGTACACTTGGCTACGAGACACCGGTTGGTTACCGTAACCAGAGATTGGCGCAGCGAATCCTTGATAATGAGCTCGGATGTGCTATCGCTAGCGAGGCAGTCTAACTTTAACTGTTAGCTCCTGCCGAAGATCGTCACATCCGAGGAGGCTCATTGTCAAGGACAATCGGAATAGCATACGGAAAGAAGTTCTGCACCTTATAAAATTTGTCAAAAAAACTGTTGCCATTCCACAACTTCAATACGTTTTTCCAATACTTCTTTTGCTTGTTTTGGATTACATACTTCTAATACCTCAAAATTTGTAGGGAAATCTAACCCTTTAGATTTAATTTTTTCTTTAAAATTAACTTGATACAATACACCAAATTCTCTTTCTTTGAGTTTCTCAATGAGTGCTTCTGTTGCCGCTTGTAATGATTTAGTTGTTTTAACTTCATACATAAAGTTCACTTATATTCCTCCATTTTTCATTTCATGTATATTTTGTGGAATCGACTTTTTTAGAATCTGCTTTGAATATTTTATCTATTAAAGCTTCTTTGATAATAGTGTCCATGATTTGGAATTCTTATTGGATAGAAATTTCTTTCTAGAACATGATTTCGTCGTAAGTTCTCATTGGTTGAGGATAGGCATGTTCAAAACAATCAGTCCGATATCCTTTTAATCCAGTTACTGCACTATATAAAAAATTTCATCATAGTTTCGCCCTAGTCGTTCCAAAGATTCGATGACAAAAATATCCTTCTTCCTTAAAAAATGAAGTTCTTTTTGCAATTATTCTCGTGAGGTCTTCTTTTAACTACATAAAATTGTAACCACTGGTTTTAAGAGTAGTGTATCATCCCAAATCATATAATTAATTGACTGCGATTGTTATAAAACTCACGGTAAGCCATATAACTAGCAATAAATGAAGAAATCGCAGTAACTGAAATCAACATAAACATCACAACAATTTGGTAACGAATCGCTTGAACAGGATCAATTCCCGCAAAAATCAACCCTGACATCATACCTGGTAGGCTGACAAGTCCAACCGTTTTTGTTCGGTCAATAGAAGGAGCCATGCCCGTTTTGACGCTTTCTCTTACAATACTCATGGACGCTTGTTTTTTATTGGCTCCCAATGCCAATTTTTCCAATACCTGTTGGCGTTGGTCCGTAAATTTTGAATTCAAAGACCGATAGGTCACTCCAATCGCAGTCATGGCGTTGCTGGCAATCATGCCTGTAATTGGAACGATTTGGGAAGGGGTCCAGTCAATGACTCCTGAAAAAACAAGAATGAGTAAGGACAAGGCTGTTCCTACTCCAATAGCCGTCGTTGAAATTTTAAAAGAGCGGTTGATCCCCTCACTGCGTGTATGGGCGTTATAAGAAGCGTTGAACACAATGAACAAAACCATCGCTAAAGTGAGAAAGTTGTTATCCACTCGTAATACGTAGCTCAATACATATCCAATAAGGAATAATTGAACGACAGCGCGAATTCCCGCAATAAAAATGTCGTTTCCTAATCCCAATTTCTCTTTGTAATCAATCAACAAGGCAACTATCAAGAGGACAGAAGATAAAAGCAAAGAAAGATTACTGATTTCCAAATTGTTTGTCATTTCGATTCCTCCATTTTTCCACCTTTGATAGTAATCAGACGAGAAGCTTGGTCGATTTCTTCCTGGTTGTGAGTGACGGCCAACACCGTAGTTTGTTGGTCTTTCATCATGTCTCGGACTAAATCAAGGACAATCGCTCTGTTTTCTTGGTCCAATGAACTGGTAACTTCATCCAGGAGCAACACTTTCGGTTGATACATCAAATTTCGGACCAATGCAACCCGTTGTTTTTCCCCTCCTGATAGTTCCTTGACCTCTTTCGATAAGTAAGTTTCAGGTATTTGAACTCGTTCTAACAATTTTTTTGCACGTTCCCGATCAAATCCTTCTTCTCTTATGCGGGCAGGAAAAGACAAGTTCTCTTGAACTGTCTCATCGAATAGAGAAGCGTTTTGAAAGAAATAAGAGACTTCTTTTCTATACTCCACAGGATCGATTTTTTGCAGATCCGTACCTCGATAATAAATTTTTCCGGAAGTTGGGGAAAGCAGCGTACCAATTAATTTCAAAAGGGTACTTTTTCCACTTCCAGAAGGACCAGAAAAAAAAATCACTTCCCCTTTGTTTACTGTAAAAGAGATATCTTGAAGGATTTGGTTTCCGTTTGCCTGAAAACCAACCTTCTCTAATTGAAACAATGAATCACTCATACCACTTCTCTCCTTTATAAAAAAGGCCTGCACCAGTGGACCATCCATAGGGGTGCAGGGCTTTTGTTTCATCCTAGTGTACCTCAGTGTTCGTTTGGATCGTTTTTGGCGTCTTCATGAGTAGGGTGAACCGTTCCTTCAAGGTGATCTGGACCAGCATAAATGGTATACAGTCTGAGCGGCTTATCACCGGTGTTTTCGATGTTGTGCCACATGTCCGCCGGAACAAATACGGCGTCATCATCCATCACTTTTTGTTGAACATGTAAGTTATCTTTAGAAGGCCCCATTTTACACACGCCTTCTCCTTCTTCAATACGGATAAATTGGTCAATGCCTTCGTGCACTTCCAAACCGATGTCATCGCCCGGTTGAATGGACATTACGGTGACTTGCAGTTTACTGCCTGTCCAAATGGTCGTCCGGTAATTATCATTTCCTGTGGTGGCGTCTTCAATATTAATGATATACGGCTTCTTCCCATGATCCTTGTAGTCTATTTCCATCTTCCATTCCTCCTAGTCTTTGTACTGAAACAATGATACCCTACTTCTTATTTATAATAATTCTAATTAATGGTACCACATCTAAAAATTCTATGCAAAAAAATTGGCTTTTTGGAGAGCGATTCTAAACAAAGACCATATAACGCGCAATTACAATTGGTACCCCTTAATCCTCAGCACCTAAAGGAAAAAATATGGAATCAAAAAATAACCGATATGTACTCTGGTTATGACTTGAATCAGGGAGAATTTCAGAGACGACACATCATACTTTTTTAGTTTACACTTGTAAACTAACTAGCGTACACTAAGTTTATGCTCACTATCAAGCGTTGTCAATCCTTTAGACTCTTATCAATTTCGAAAGAAAGTAGCAAGGCTATTGATTGTGACTGTAAAAGTGGGGTGTTCCTATAAGCACATTAAACTATCTTCTCTATTTATCATGCTATTTAAATTCTGTTTTTTCATGAGAATTTTTGTCCAAAACTTGTTAAAATGATTTTAAAAATACTTACATACACAATCCCCAAAAGACACTAATGTCATTTCAGTCAAAAAAGATACCGCAGAAAATTTCCACCTGAGATTCAATACGATATTACTCTCTTGACAGCCAGCTTAATTCCTTAGTTGAATAGATTATTAAAGTGCACAAAAAAACAATGCGGCGTTTGTTATATTTTCTGGTATAAGCGACGGTGCTATAAACTTTTTTGCAGATTAAAAATCATATGAATTTAACTCCAGTAATAAGAGTTTAAGTGCCAATGCATGCATGATTCTTTCAATTTCCGTTTTATGAGTAGACAGAGCGATTCCTTCATTGCATTGGAAAATGAGTTTGTTTCTCGTAATATGTATGCTCTCATTTTTGGTTGCATAGTATTCTCTCCATTCGTCTTCATACATAAGAACGCCTCCTTTGATCATCCTATATTTAAGTCCTTCGTTATTAATATACGTAAAAAGTTGGTATTTTATTTTTATTTTCTCTCTCTTTAAAAAAACTGAAAAAAGAGCGGTTTACAGGCATTTTCATGGATAAGTTACCCATAGATCAATCTGAAATGAGCGTAGAACTTCCCTCTCAAACACTGGTTTTTTAGAGAAATACGAAATATTAGGGTTATTTGCAGAATAGCTACTTATTCTTACAAAGCAACAAGCGAGCAAAAGAAAAATTCCTTTCAAGCGTTTTTTGGCGGTACACTATTTTAGCGACAGGCAAGATAGCAAATATTTTTTACAACTGGTTTGACTGTCGGCGACGACAGCCCACAGCCAAAAATAAAGAAGTCAAGGACTGTGAGGGTGGAGATTTTTTGGTGGTCTGCCAAAAAATACTTACCCGTTCCTTGACTTATTTAAGTGTTATTCAGTTTTAGGCTATTACAACTGGGTGACTGAGACGATTTTGGGGGCTTGGCCCTTTTTTCCAAAAGGGGCAAGGTCTAGATCTTGTGTTTTTATTTTTTTGGAAATTCAAAAGCTAATTTCATTTCGTCATTCAGTGTTAACTTTGCCGAGAAATTGCTTCCTTTTTTACTTTTGAACCCTTTGATTAAACTCGTTTCTCTTTTGCTTAATAAATCTTGGACATTTTTCTTTGTGAGTGCTTTTTGGCTCCATCTTTTAGGAAGCGTAAATTTGCAACCGTCTTTGTAGCCCGAACAGCCATAAAATTTTCCTTTGTCTACTACGCTGTTTTGACATTTCGGACACGTACCCATCACATTTTCTTGTTCCATATGACCGGCTACATCTGCAATGTTTTCTTTTTTGTCTTGGAAGTTTTGTGGCACTTTTTCAATGAGGTGCTGCACAAACCGCTCGATACTGCCTAAAAAAGCTTCTTGTGTGCCTTGTTGGCTTCGGATCTTTTTCAAATAGCGTTCCCATTGGGCAGTCATGCCGGCATTGGCGATTTCGTCCTCTGCAATTATGCGGCACAACAATTCGCCTTTTTCTGTCACATAGATTTTACTCTTACTGATCGTGATGTAGTCCTGTTTCTTCAAGGTTTCAATGATACTGGCTCTAGTGGCCTCGGTTCCAATCCCTTCGGTTTCTTTAAGAATGTCTTTGCTGCCTTTATCGTCCATTGCCCGTCCGACATGTTTCATGGCGGTTAGCAGTGTGCCCTCTGTATAGTAATTGGGTGGTTGGGTTTTCCCTTCCTTTGTTTCAAGGGCGAAAGCCACTGAATCATTGACGGTTACTTCTGGTAAAAGTGGGTCGTACTTGTCTTTTTCTTCCTGTTTATATAGTCGTTTCCATCCACGCTCTTTTTCTGTCTTCCCTTTTGATTGGAACAGAACCTGATTGATCGCTGTATCAATGGTGGTTTCGTCATAGATATACGGCTTTTCAAAAATTGCGAGGGTACGATACAAGACCAGAAGATAAATGTTTTTTTCGTCTTTCGTTACATCACTGAGCTTCGGCAATGTCTTCGTTGGAATAATCGCATAGTGTTCTTGTACTTTGCTTCCATCTACATACCGTTTATTTTCGTTTAGCTGCGGTTCGGAAATGCCCACTCCTACTAGTTCGAGATACCGACTGAGGTTGCTTTTCAGGTAGTCAAATTCGGGGCTACCAATATAATTGGTATCGCTTCTTGGATAAGAAAGCACCTTTTTTTCATAGAGTTTTTGAGCGATCGAAAGCGTTTTGTCGGCACTGTACTTAAAGCGTTTGTTCGCGAAAGATTGTAAATCAGACAAGCTAAAGAGTTTCGGCGCATACTGCCGTTTTTCTTCCACTTTGACATTTGTTACTTCGGCATTCTCCGCTTGCTCTAGCTGATTGGTTTCTTTGAACCCGTCAAGGTTTTCGAGTGTATCAAACCGCTCTTTGTATTTCCCTTTGTACTTACCATTCGAGTGTGTGAAAGTGGCATACAACTCATAAAATGGCTTGCTGACGAAATGTTTGATTTCTTCGTTGCGTTGTAAATCAAGAACAAAGTCGGGGGTTGGACGCGTCCAACGCTAAACACGCCTCTCATGCCGTTTTTCTGCATATAAAGCGTGTAAAGACGGGGGAGATTGATTCCTACCAGCCAATCAGCGATTTGTCGGGTTTCTGCTTCTTTGTAAGTGGAATAAAACGCCTGTCCGTCCTTCAGATTTTGAAATCCTTTTTTGATTTCGCTAGTTTCAAGCGAGTTGATCCATAAACGTTTAATGGTTTTCCGGCTATTTCCCGAAAGGTTGATAATCAAGCGGGCGATTGCTTCACCTTCTCGGTCGCTGTCGGTCGCAATCACGATTGTTTCCGCTTCATCTAAATGCTTTTTGACGATCTTGTATACCTGTCAATACGGATTGAACTGTTGTTAATGCTCCGGAAATTCTTCCTTGAATATCTCCTGCAGCTGCACCTAAATATAAAGTTTGGAAATTATTTTGTAGAAAATTCATAGCTCATTCTCCTTTATTTTTCTTCTTCTCTTTGTAAAGCTATTGTTTGTTCTTGCTTTTGTTCTCTATGTTGGTCTTGCTGTTTTTTAAGCTGTTGAGCCAATTCCTCTTTATCATCTTTATATGGAGTGAGTCGTTTCAACTTATCGCTTTGAAATGTACCGATAAAATATTTTTTATCTCCGTTTTCGTCTTCTCTTTCAAACACGTATCATAGATATAAATGTAATGGCATAGTGCGGGTTTTATTTTCAGCCTGTATCGTAGCTAAACAAATCGAGTTGTGTGTCCGTTTTGGGGCGTTCTGCTAGCTTGTTTAAAGTCTCTTGAATGAATGTATGCTCTAAGTCAAAAGAATTTGTCAGCGCCTTTATATAGCTTTCTTTTTCTTCTTTTTTTACTTTAATGATCGATAGCAACAATGATTTAACACTAGCAAGTTGAATACCACCATTTCTTCCTGATTTAATCTTAAAGAAAATTTCCTGGTTCGCTTTCAGTACCTTCAGCAATTTATCTAATGTCCGCTCAGGAATGCCTAGCGTTTCTCTAATCTCTTTTTTAGTCGTCACCAAATAAGGCTTGTATACATCGCTTTTTTCGCTAATATAAGCCATTAAATCTTTTTTCCATTCTGACAAATGAACACGTTGACGTTCGCTTCTTTTTTTCTTGAATTTAAACCACCCTTGACGGACAAATAAATCTTTACTGGTTAAATCACTTGATACCCAAGCTTTGCAAAGAATGGTAATGTATTTCCTATTAGCCCCTTGATAGTTTTCTGAATAGGCACTTCTAACAATTTTGATTACTTCTTTTTCTTCTAAGGGTTGATCTAATCGATTATTAAACTCAAACATATTATATTCGCACGTTTCGATTGAATAGCCTGAACTAAAGTAAGCTAAAGAGAGAGCAAACATAACGCTATTGCGCCCTACTAAACCCTTTTCTCCTAAAAATTTCGTTTCGTGCAATAAGAGATTAAACCAGGGTTCATCTACTTGTTTTTTGCCTTTTGTACCGCTTAAAACCGTTAGACTTACGAGTAAAGCCCTTATTATCTGTTTGTTTGAAAGACCAATCTTGCCATTCTTTGAAAGAATAACGGTAATTGGGATCAAAAAATTCTACATTGTCCGTTCTTGGTATGCGAGCAGTCCCAAAATGATTGCACGTTAGATCAACTGGCAAAGACTTTCCAAAATATTCTCGGATATTTTGCGAGATTATTTTGGCTGCTTTGACAGATTTAAATTCTGATTTTGAAGTCACATAGACTGGAGTTTCTAAAACAAAATATGCTTGATAACCTTTATCAGATTTGATAATCATTGTAGGCATAAAACCTAAATCAATAGCTGTTGTTAAAATATCACTTGCTGAAATAGTTTCTTTTGCCGTGTGAATATCAAAATCAATAAAGAATGTATTGATTTGTCTTAAATTATTTTCAGAATGCCCTTTAGTATATGAGCGATTTTCGTCTGCATATGTTCCATAACGATAAACGTTGGGTGTCCAATGCGTAAATGTATCTTTGTTTTCATGAATCGCTTCTTCGGAAGTCAGAACAACGCCACGTCCGCCAATCATGCTTGATTTTGAGCGATACGCAAAAATAGCCCCTTTGCTTTTACCTGGCTTGGTAGTGAT
The DNA here is from genome assembly GCF_015751045.1 of Enterococcus lactis. Lineage (GTDB taxonomy): Bacteria > Bacillota > Bacilli > Lactobacillales > Enterococcaceae > Enterococcus_B > Enterococcus_B lactis. Next base: position 6,347 of record NZ_BNJW01000037.1, on the reverse strand, counting down.
TGACCGACTGTGCGTGCGGATGTAAAGTATTTAATTCAACCTATATAGTATAAGAAAGTTTAAACTTTACATATATTTTTCTTGTACAAGGATTAGTTCTTCTTGTCTATGATAAAATTTATTAAACAGTTTGAAAGTAAAAACTATTCAAAGAAAGTGGGCGATAACAATGGGATTTTGGTATTTTTTAACGTTAGCTGTCGGTATAACTTTGTTGATCATAAGTGTTTCAAATAAAGAAGTATCTAGATCAACCAAATTCGTAATAGCCTGTTTTGTTTTAGGGATCTTGTTAGTCATAGGTAGTCTACTTTTATTTTTACCAGGCAGCTCTTCGATTATTGAGCAACTACTTCAACTAAATTAGCTTCGTTATTAAAAGCCGACTTTCTAAAAAAAGAAAATCGGTTTTTATTTGTACTGGTCGAAAAAATTTTTTCTACGGCTGATTTTGACTTTATTTTAGATCCAGCTGAACGATCAGCGGCTCCCCTTCTTGCGTTGCTTCATCCAACATTAAAGAATAAACATCGGCATCCTCTTTCGTGATACGTACCTGTTGCGCACTCATTTCGCCAGCACCCACTTCTTGAATACGCATCATTTGGTTCTCTGGATCCACGCTATTGATAAAGTAATAATTTTCCATGACTTTCCTCTTTCTCCTAATTGAATAGGCCTGACTCTTGACTCATTTTTGCTTGTTCGATTTCACGCTGCAGCTTTTCAAAAGCTACTTTATTTTTGAATTGATCAAATTCATTGCTCGTCACCCGTTCCAGGTGTTTGACTTGATTTGTGACCGACCGACGATACTTTACCGATGATCGATAGAAATAAAGTAAGAGACTTTTTCGAAAATAGCCATCATCTATTCCACTTTTTTAATTTGGTATTTGTTGCGATTAGCTCATAATGATCGATTATATTGGAATAACTGACGTGATCGGATGCTACATAAACAAGGACTTGATTTGAATCCAATCCTTCATATTTGAGATCAAAAACGACGAAATAGGTTTGATCATCGTTCGTATAAACACTTAGATCTTCTATGCTAATTTTGGCATCTTCAAGGTCCATATCCCCAATCAATTGCGTCATTTCCTAGTTATATTCATCAGTAATCAACTTCATTTCGTTCAGAAGTCCCACTAAATGTCATGCCAGGTACGAAAATTGAATGACTTCGCCAACAACTGGTATCAGACCTATCCCAAGTTAATCAAAAATCTGCTTAAAATGCCGAATCTGCTCACTTTCATGGATTTCCCACCAGCTATTCGCGGTTCATTGTATTCAACCAACTTGATTGAGAACTTTAACAAGCATCTCAAACGCAACACCAACCACAAAGAACAATTTCCAACGGAAGATTCACTGGATCGATTCCTGGTTTCTCAGTTTAATGTCTACAACGAGAAGTCCATGAAGCGAATCCATCGCGGATTCAAAGGACTTCAGGACACCCTAGAATCATCCTTTATTTAAATTAACTACATATTATATGTACGGAGGCATTTAATTTACACAAGATTCTTGACGCTACCCATATTACTCAATAGATTAATATCAAATGGTGAAAATCAACGAAAAAAGGAGATTTATCAAGCAATCTCCTTCCCAATAAATCTCCTCTTATATAAAGTTATTTATGAACACTGATTTAAGCTAAGCTGCCGATATCACAATCTCATCATCCACTAAATCAGCCTTCAAGTTTTTGACATCTAAGTGGTCAAGGTAGAAATCTGTTACCTTATCACGAATTTGTTGTTCAATTACTCGCCGTAATGGCCGCGCACCCATTGCTTCATCATAGCCTTGTTCCATCAGCCAATCTTTGGCCGCTTTAGTTACCTCAAGTTTGATGGATTTTTTGGCTAAAGTTTTTTGTACATCCGCCAACATCAAATCGACAATTTGACTTAAGTCTTGCTTAGTCAGATGTGAAAATTCCACGATTCCATTAAAACGGTTCAGAAATTCTGGGCGGAAAAATGGTGCTAACTTATCCATTAATGACTGATCTCGTTGCTCGTCACCACTTAATGATTCATTACCAAAGCCAGCATTAGAAGTAGCAATAATAATCGTATTTTTGAAATTAATGACATTGCCTTGTCCATCCGTTAAGCGCCCATCATCCATCACTTGTAACAGTAACGTTAATACTTGTGGATGAGCCTTTTCAATTTCATCTAATAATACAATGGAATATGGATTACGCCGAACCCGTTCGGTTAGAGTATTAGCATTATCTTCATAGCCTACGTATCCAGCCGAGGTACCAATTAATTTCGACACAGCTGTACGATCAGCATATTCACTCATATCTAGCCGAATAATCGCATTTTCATTTCCAAACATATCTAAGGCTAATTGCTTAGCTAATTCAGTCTTTCCTACGCCAGTTGGGCCCACAAACAGAAAACTTCCAATCGGCTGATCACCCTCTGAAAAGCCCGCACGGTTACGCCGAATTGCTTTTGCTACCATTTCAACCGCTTCATCTTGACCGATTACCTTACTTTTCAGACGCTTATCAAGATTTTTCAAGCGCTCAATATCATTAGCGCCCATATCAGAAACTGGTATACCAGTTAAACGTTCAACCGATTGTGCCACATCATCAATCGTGGCAGTGATTTTTTCTTTTTGATCCGTTTCTTTAATTTTTTGCTTGGTTTCCTCGATCGACTTCTTGATATCAGCGGCTTTTGTAAAGTCCTCCGCTTTAATGGCGGCCTCCTTAGCTGCCTCTAATTTTTTAAGGCGTTGATCCAATGTCTCAACATCAGTTTGCGAATTTTTAGCCGCTAAATGAGCCGCAGTCATGTCGATCAAATCGATAGCTTTATCTGGCAAAGTGCGTTGTGGTATATATTGGATTGAATAATCCACAGCCGCCTTCAAAACATCATCTGGTAATACAACATGATGATGTTTTTCGTACAGCTCTTTAACACCTTGTAATATACGTAAAGTGTCAGCGGCCGTCGGTTCATTAATCACAACATCATTGAATCGCCGTGCCAAAGCCGCATTTTTCAAAATAGTATTGCGATATTCATCTTGAGTCGTAGCCCCGATTACACTCAGCTCGCCACGTGACAAAGCAGGTTTAATGATATCAGCCAATCCTTTGCCACCATCTTCACCACCAGTGGCACCCGTGCCGAGAATCTGATGAATTTCATCGAAGAATAGAATAATATTACCAGCTGCTTTAACTTCCTCTACCAGCTGTTTAATATTTTCTTCAAAAGAACCGCGATATTGAGTTCCCGCTTCCAAAGAAGATAAATCAATCGAATAGATTTCTTTATCTTGAATCGTTTCTGGAACTTTACCAGCCACAATTGCTTGTGCCAGACCTTCGACGACTGCAGTTTTACCTACACCGGCATCACCAACTAAGATTGCATTATTTTTCGTTCTACGACTCAAAATTTCTGCAGTTTCTTGAATCTCTTTCTCACGTCCAATCACTGGATCTAGTAATCCATCACGAGCCTGTTCCGTCAAATTAGTCCCTAACTTTTCTAAAATCCCTCCTTTTTTAACAGCCTGTTTACCATCTTTAGATACTTCTATTGTTTTATTATTTTGGGGTAGCTTACCAGTTGCTCGGTATTGAGCAAACTCATCCGGTGTCAACGATTGTCCATTAACTAAATACCGTGCACGCCCCGAATTTTGATTATCCATGCGCCGAAATAATTGATTGAAAACATCATCCATATCATTGTTGAAAAAAGGATCATTTCCGTAGAAATTTGCCATATTACCACACCTCCATAAAAATTTATATGTGTAACTTAGTGACCATAATATCCTTTAAAACTATGACTGAATTGTATCACAATTTTTATGTATCGCTAAGTAAAGTGCTTATAGAATCAATTAGAAATAATTAGGATATTTTGTTTAAACAATAGTAAAGAAGTGTTAAGCGTATCAGACTAAGACTTTGCTTTTTCGTGGGCTTCGATTGCCAGAACGTCCTTTGAAACTTCGTTCAATTCATTACCTCATTTCTTTTATTATTTATGATACGGATTAAAGCGTACTCTTTGCTCAAAAAAAAATTGTTAATAGGAACTTGATACAGATTAGACAGCTCTTTTAAAAGAGAAAATGGAATATCAGAACTATCTATTTCATATTTGGACAACGTTTGAAAATGCACATCAGCAGCTTTAGCGGCTTCTTTGCTAGTGAATCCAGCATTAACGCGCGCTGCCTTTAACGACATAGCAGATTATTTTGGCGTATTGAAGTCTACGATTGATCCGCGGTATGGCGAGATACCGAAAAATTTAATACCTGTTAAAAAATATAGACAGATTCCTGTTTTGGAAGAAATTGCTTGTGGAGATCCTATTTTAGCTGAAGAAAATATTGAAGAATATAGAGAAGAGATAGACGAAAACTTGCCCACTGGTGAAGTCTTTTATTTAAAAATCAGAGGTAATAGCATGGTTCCTACAATCCCTTCTGATAGTTACGTGTTGATTCGAAGACAACCAGTTGTGGAAGATGGAGAAATTGCACCAGTTATAGTAAACGGCGACTCTGAAGCGACTCTCAAAAGAGTTAAACATGTTAATGATGTTGTAATGCTAATGCCCGATAATAATGATTATCATCCTTATATCATTGATGAAAATAATCCAGCAAGAATTTTGGGTAAAGCGGTAAAAGTAAGTTTTGACCTATAAAAAATACCCCATTCGCAGTTGGAGCTGCGGCTAGGGTTCTCATTTCCGAGACTGTGTATATTATTATATCAGAGATGGGGATGAAAAATGAAAATATTGTACGAATATTATTACTTTCAATAGGCGCTTTTCTTGTATTTATAGGTTTATTTGGTGGAATCATAGCAAGTGGAGATTTTTTATCAGGTGGATTTTCTGTCGTGGTAGGAATTCTTTTCTTGAGTTTTTCTCATAAAATGAAAGAAATCATCAAAGAACAAACGATAGAAAAAAATGAAGATGCTACTATTCAAAACCCTGATAAAGAAAACGTTATCGAAAACAAAATAGATATTGATGATTTGATTAAAAAATCAGTAAATATAACCGGTCCTACCCCTCCCTCGAAATCAAAAAAAGCAGATAAAAAGAGTCCAACTTACATTAAAGCTCGTAAACTGGTTGATGATTACGTCGTAATAGATTTCGAAACCACTGGATTAAGTCCGTTGGATAGCGAAATTCTCCAAATTGGTGCTATAAAATATGAATCAAACGAAGAAATTGATCGCATATATCAAAATATTAAACCATTTAGATCAAACATCTCTAAAAGAATAACTAAGATAACTGGATTAGAATTAGAAGATGTCGTAAATATGCCCACATTTGAAGACTTTTCACCTCAGCTAATGTCGTTCATTAGTTGTTATACTCTTGTCGCTCATAACGCACCTTTTGATTTAAAGTTTTTGCTGCATCAATTAAATGAAAATAATATTGAATTAAATCAACGAATCCGTGTAATTGATACTTTACCTTTAGCACGAAGACATTTCGAAACTCCGAATCACAAACTAATAACTTTAAAAGATTATCTCAATTTAGATAATAATTCACACGATGCTTTAGAAGACTGTTTAGTTACAAACAAAGTTTATCAATACATTAAACACGAAAACAATAAAATAGTACAAGTCTCAAATTAGTAGATTAATACACTTGTTTTTTAGAATTGTAAATAACTCATAAAAAATATTTTGACTTTCAAAATCACTTTTGCTACCAGAAGTTGAGGCGAAGTGTTTTAAGCATAGTTGTACCCTAGTTTGACCGTTAAAAATAAATAACGATCGCTAGAGTGCAACTATGTTTGTTTGCCCTACCGTCAGCGTCGGCTTGGCCTCTCACATCCATTACCGTCGGGATTATCTCCGTTACATACCCTTACAAAATACGCCCTGTAAGCATTGCATGAAACCACCGTGCATTTGCACCGTATTTCCGCCCTAGCCGTTCAAATCGGTCGCTACCACCATTCAGAAACACGTGCGGTAATGGTTACACGTTGCTGTCTCCTAGCATTAGTTATTGCAGCGGCTAATGCTTAACCTTTCTACTTTATCGATAATTTAATATCAGGCAGCTTGGCTCCTACCTCTGATACTATTCGTATGTCTTACAAACAGAATCGTACCAAGCTTTATATTAGTTTTATGGATAGGCTACAATTAACTAGACAGAAAAATTAAGGTGTGTAGACTAGAAGAAAACATACCAGGAGGAATTTTTATGTCTAAGAGAACACGAAGAACTTTTTCACAAGAATTCAAGCAACAAATCGTCAATCTTTACTTAGCTGGA
>NZ_BNJW01000036.1 GCF_015751045.1 Enterococcus lactis | reverse complement strand
CATAAACAGTTTGGTGAGCCGAAAGCAATTGTGACCGATAAAGCACCTTCTCTTGGCTCCGCCTTTAGAAAGTTACAGAGTGTGGGTTTATATACTAAGACAGAGCACCGAACTGTGAAGTATCTTAACAATTTAATAGAACAAGACCCTCGACCTATTAAACGACGAAATAAATTTTATCAAAGTCTCCGTACAGCCTCTTCCACGATTAAGGGCATGGAGACCATTCGAGGAATATATAAAAAGAACCGAAGAAATGGAACGCTCTTCGGCTTTTCAATGTCTACTGAAATCAAGGTATTAATGGGAATAACAGCCTAAGATATTTGGAGTTCAGAGAGGGTGCGTTTGATTTTCAAACTTCGCAACAGAACCGATGACACTATCGTTCTTCATCAACGTAAGTTAGATTTGTTGAAAGAGCAGAAAAAAGGATTTCTACAAAAAATGTTTGTTTGATATTTTAAATAGAAAAGAGAGATAAAGTGAAGTTTTTAAATTTTTTGAACTATAAATATTTAAACTGGGTATTATATGGTATTACATTATTTTTTATTATTTATTACTTTTTTACCGATGATGATATTTTTTTAATTTTAGCAATACTTTTTCTTGTTTCATCTAATTTTAGTGATAACTTAATTGAAGTTCTTACAGAACCAGAAATTCGGTCTATGACGGATGAAGAACAACAGATTATTAAAGCTATGATTTCGGAAAATAAGAAAGACGTAGTAGTTATCAAAAAGATTAGAGAGTATACAAATTTAGGTGTTTTACAAGCCAAAAAAGTATATGAAAAAAAAAAAAGGGTCTATAATTACAAATTAGATAATACATTAGAAGCTGGAGACAAGATTGTCTAGATAATGTGTGAGATAAAATTTTTGGCAGGTTATCATACATAAGACAAAATGTTTTTAAAACTGATAACGTATTTATTCCACAACAATTACGCATTTATTTCTGAGAAAAATATAAAGCAGGAGGATTACAATGCTGAAAACTTATTCCTTAACAAAAGATACATTATTAGTTTCGTCAGAATCAAATATCAAAAATTCTTCTGTTGTTTATGTTTATGGTGACGAACGAGAATATATCGAATCTTCTGAACATAAATATGACTTTAAAATAGGCAATATACTAACGTTTGATGATCGAGTTGCATATGACACGATGATAGATAAGAACGATGAAAAAAGTTTGCTCGTAAGTTTTTTGTTTCCCGAGGTACATGAAGGTGGGCATCTAGATACCCTGACGACATCTGTTGTTTTCTTGGTATTTAAAAATAAGTTGATAATTTTTACAAAACAAAAATTAAAATTCATTCCCGAACTCTTATCCAATATGGTTTTACGTGATGTCAATCATTTCGTGGAGGAAGTACTTTTAAAGATCATGCAAAAAGATTTCTATATGATGCTTAACGACCTTCGTGGAGTCAAGGAAAAAATTGATGATTTAGACTCAGAAATATCAACGTCCGGTTCACTCAAACCAACGTTTGGTGATTTATTGACTCTTCAAAAATACATGATAGCTTTGTCAACAACTTATAAAGCTAACCATAAAGCGCTTGATTTCATTAAAAAAAATTTCACAACTATTGACGATATTGATTTTAGTACTAAAAAAATAATTGATGATTTATACGATACAAGTGATACAATGGATAGAATCATTTTAAGTTACAGCCAATATTTGGACAAATTGGAAAATATGATAAACAATATGATTTCGTATCAGCTAAACATGATTATGAAAACCCTAACCGAGATATCAATTGTTTTGACTATTCCAGCAATTATTTTTGGCTTTTGGGGAATCAATGTCCATGTCCCGTTTGAAAAGTCTTCTTATGGTGTTTTAGCCGTATTGATTATCTCTGCTATACTAAGTCTAATTTGCTGGCTTTTGATGCGACGCAAAACATATTTGTAAAGTATTTGTGATACCCTAATATGATTTAAAGCAGAATTTCTTTGTTGACTTTTTAAAAGGCTGATTCCTTTCAATAATTTAATAGCTTCAGCGGCTGCTCAGAAGTCAATAAATTGGACTATTTTTATTCAGTTACTTAGGCAACATTTGAGATACGATTGCGATTATAAAAATTGATATACCAACCAATGGCTGCTTGGAAGACTGACATATTAGCCTCGATATCATCGAATAACTAAATACAGAAAAATACAATAAATATTATCAAACTAGGGACTATACTAGAAAACATCAGTACATTCCTTAACTCAGGGTCTATAATTAGAAAATCGCCCCTTTGAAAACTGATTAAAACAGCCCCCATTATCTAGTGACTAGATAATGGGGGCTGTTTTTTTGTTAAGTGATATAATAAACCATAAAAGAAGTTTAGAAATACGGTCCTGGTCATCAATAAATAAACAATTTAATTAATTATTTATTTAATTATTTAATTTCAGAAAGGTATACATGAATCATGGTGCAACAAATTGTCCTACCCATCAAAGACTCCAGCGTCTTAAAGATGGTACAAGATACACTTCTCGATAGTTTCCGTGCTGGTCGCCGAAATTACACCGTTTTTCAAGTTGGTAAGGCCACGCTACTACGTGTGAGTGATGTCATGACATTAAAAAAATCAGATGTCTATAATCCAGACGGCTCTGTCAAAAATGCAACCTTTATTCATGATAAAAAGACCGGTAAAGCAAACACGTTATATTTAAAGCCTGTTCAGCAAGACTTGTTGCAATATCATGATTGGCTGGCCCAAGAAAATATCAATTCTGAGTGGTTATTTCCCTCGACAGCCCATTATGATCTTCATATCACTGAGAAGCAGTTTCATAAGGTGATGGCGCATGTTGGTGATCTCTTAGGAATCAACTTGGAAGACAAAGAGAAAAAATTGCGAGTCAGAAAACCGTTTTGAGATATGAACAGCATTTGCCTTCACGCCTTAGCGATTTTAAATAATAGCCTTGAAAGTGATTATGGAAAAGCCCTCTACGCTCAATGCAAAATTGACGTAGAAACTATTTTTGATCGATTGAAAGGTGTATTTGGTATGTGAAGAACCCATGTCAGAGGCAAGAACGTTGCACCTACTGACATTGGAATGATGCTTATGAGCATGAATCTAACCAAATTATCCCTTGAGGCTAGAAGAAAAGCGGAAGCTTTTCAACACAAAGCAGCCAAAAATAAAAAACGCGACGAAGCAATCACATTTATGATTATTCATCGCGTTTTTTATATTTAGAGCTAGTTATTTGCTAGACCCACTATTTACAGATGAAACGTTTATCACCTTTGGTTTTGGGCATTTAGTGGAATTAGCAGAACCAGGTCATTATGACGAAAAGTGGCAAAATTGGAAACTTGAATCTTTGCCGATTTTTCCTGATCGATACGATTTTGAAGTTGCAAAAGATAAGGGAAAGCAGTTTAAAATTGTTGCAGAACTTCTCAAAAAGGCAAATACAATTATTGTTGCAACAGATAGCGACAGAGAAGGTGAAAATATCGCCTGGTCGATTATCCATAATGCAAATGCCTTTTCAAAAGATAAAACATTTAAAAGACTATGGATCAATAGCTTAGAAAAAGATGTGATCCGAAGCGGTTTTCAAAATTTGCAACCAGGAATGAATTACTATCCCTTTTATCAAGAAGCGCAAACACGCCAAATTGCCGATTGGTTGATCGGCATGAACGCAAGCCCTTTGTATACGTTAAATTTACAACAGAAGGGCGTACAAGGTACATTTTCACTAGGACGTGTTCAAACGCCCACCTTATACCTTATTTTTCAGCGCCAGGAAGCCATAGAGAATTTTAAAAAAGAACCTTTTTTCGAGGTGGAAGCTAAGTAAAACAAGGGTCATTTAAGGGCGTTCTAAGCCCCACACAGCGTTTTAAAACCCAAGAGGAGCTTTTTAGCTTTTGTTTCTTCTAAACAAGCTAAAATAGGCAATCAAGAGGGGATAATTGCTGATGTTCAAACCAAAGAGAAGAAAACGAATAGTCCGAGTTCGTTTTCTTTAAGTAGTTTGCAATCAAAAGTCAATCAGCTTTATAAAGCGACAGCGAGCCAAACTTTAAAAGCTATGCAAGGACTGTATGAAGCAAAATTATTGAGTTATCCAAGAACAGATACACCATTTATTACAGAGAACGAATTTGCTTATTTAAAAGCGAATTTTGGCAAATATAGCGGTTTTTTAGGACTTGATCTTGAAATGTTGTTATCATTGATAATGATACGTTCAAACAACAGCACCCAAATTTTGACGAATTAGTGAAACTCTATGAAAAAGACGTAGTAAAACATGCAACATCCTATTCTAATCAGCTGGTAAAGCTTAATTAGGTTATATAACCTTGAAAATAAAGGGTTTGTCCAATATGGACAAGCCTTTTTCTTATGTTTTGCCACAGATTTGCCACACTTATTGTGTAAGAGTATCAAGGATAGGTATAATTTGATACTTTGTTTTTTTAGTGATGTGCAAATAAATTTCTGTTACACGACTACCTCTAGAATGCCCTACACGGTCTTGAATTGCTTCTAGGGGTATTCCTTACTCTGCTAAGAAACTAATATGCGTATGACGGAATATATGGGTCGTAATATGTTTATTAAAACTAAGTTTATTATCAATATCAATTCCTGCTCGTTTTGGATTACCTTTTCGATTTAATTTTCCATTTTCAGGTGAGTTGAGGAAATTGTTAAGGACACTATAATGAAGAGGTGTTCCATTATAGTCGGGTTTATGACGACTTTTGGAAGTAAAAATCCATCCATTATCTTTATAATCAGGATTGAATCTCATATGTTGGTGATTTAACTCAATTTCCTCTTTAAGAATTTCTATAGCCCTTTTAGATAATTGGACATTTCGGTAACTTTGTAAGTTTTTTACATTACCTTCATAGCTATTTTCTGCAGCTCCTCCGTGAGTGGACTGACTAATGATGATATTTTGCTTTTCAAAATATTGATAGGCACCAATATTTTGGAGTTTCGACTCTGTAAGTCAACAGGGCCATTAGTTAGAATACCTATTGGGATGCGGTTTTTATGTAGAGCCAGCAGTAGTTGATGTATCTCAGGAATCATCGTAATCTGATCGAGTTCATATTCATAGTCAGCTTGGAAGTCTAGAGCTTCTGTCCTAGAAATACTATCGATGCCAAATTCTTCCATAGTCTTCTGACAGCGAAAAATTCTAAGCTGCTCAATACTGATGAGTTTTTTCGTGTATTTAGGAAAAGCAACATCAGACCAATATCTGAAACGTTTGTAAATGTTATCTATTTGTTGGATATCAATCGTTGGAAAACATTTCTCAACGCTACGTTTAAAGGGGAGTTGATGGTCATAAAGAGTGTCATCAAGGTCAAAAACAATATTTTTATAAGTCATAATTCTAGTCCGCTTTTAAAATAGTAGTGTACTGGCTAAATTCCTCTAAGTGTTGAGGGCTAATCTGGTTATCTGTAATGATGGTATCGAGTTGATCTAGATTATAGAAGTTAAAGAAATCGTATCGATCGAATTTAGTACTGTCTACTAATAAGAATTTTTCTACAGCATTGTTTAGGGCAAGTTGTTGAATCACACCTTCCTTGTCACTATATGTAGCAATAGAATTATGGGTAACAGCATTTGCACTAACAAAAGCTTTGGCAAATCTAATTGCTTTTAAATTTGTCGAAGCCATTGAACCTACAAAAGCTCCAGTTATTTCTCTATATTCACCGCCAAGAAGCAATAAATCAATGGTTTCGCTATCATTTAGAATCAAGAACACAGGGAGACTATTTGTAATGACACGAATTTTATAACCTTTACGACCTTTCAATTCTAATGCCAGTTGTTCAAGTGTAGTTCCAGGTCCAATAAAAATAGTATCGCCATCTTTGATTAAAGAGCAGGCTTTTTTAGCAATGTCAATTTTTTCTTTTGTATTTAGACTTTTCTTCTCGATATGTGTCTTTTCAAGTGGCTTTTTAGAGGAAAGCAATTGTGCACCACCATGAGTACGTGTTAAAAGTCCATCAGCTTCTAGAGCATCAAGGTCTCTACGGGCTGTCATATCGGAAATATCTAGTTCATCTATTATTTCTTTTATGGTTATGGTCCCATCAATCTTTAACATATCTAAAATTTTTTCTAATCGTCGTTTTTTGTTCATATGAAGACCCTTCTTTCATAAAGTAATTTTTTTCCAAAGATAATTCTCTTTTAATTGTATCATAAAAGACAATATTTTCAAGGTAAAACAAACAATTTCAAACAAAAACAAATGTTAGATGATGAAATAAGAACAGAGGATTGACGTATATTAGCTTAGGTCAGATTTTGTATAAGACGAAAATAAAGTAGGACCTCTTAATCAGTAAGTTATAGAAAGTAAAAGACTTTTGTAATACTTGAATAGATATTTCACGTCCATTTTGTGATGGATTAAATGAACAAAAATGAACAATAATTTAACGGTGTTATCTATTTTTTAAAAAAACAAATAAAAAAAACAAAAAATAAACAAAAAAAGTGTTGCTTTTTGTTTGAATGCTTGATATTATATAAACAAAGAAATGATGAAAACGTTTTTTCGAACATTTTGCAAAATGTTTTCTACTTCTACGTAGCATTTCTTTCTAAAATTTAGGAGGTGGTCAAAATGGCTATTGTTGTTGGTGCAGATCTCAAAGGTACGAGATTAAAAGATGTTGTGAAAAATTTTCTTGTAGAAGAAGGTTTTGAGGTAATTGATGTGACTAAGGACGGACAAGATTTTGTTGATGTTACCTTGGCAGTTGCCTCTGAAGTAAATAAAGATGAGCAAAACTTAGGTATTGTAATTGATGCTTATGGAGCTGGTCCATTCATGGTAGCAACTAAAATTAAAGGTATGGTTGCAGCAGAAGTTTCAGATGAACGCTCAGCTTATATGACACGTGGACATAACAATTCACGAATGATTACGGTTGGCGCTGAAATCGTCGGTGATGAGCTTGCTAAAAACATCGCTAAAGGTTTCGTCAATGGTAAATATGATGGCGGACGTCATCAAATCCGAGTAGATATGCTTAACAAAATGTGTTAAGAAAAGGAGTTAAGGAATGAGAATCGCAATTGGATGTGACCACATTGTCACAGATGAAAAAATGGCAGTATCAGAATTCTTGAAATCAAAAGGACATGAGGTCCTTGATTTCGGGACATATGACCACGCACGTACTCACTACCCTATCTATGGTAAAAAAGTCGGTGAAGCAGTAGTAAGTGGTCAAGCAGACTTGGGAGTATGTATCTGTGGTACAGGTGTCGGCATTAACAATGCAGTCAATAAAGTTCCAGGTGTTCGCTCAGCGTTGGTTCGTGATATGACATCAGCTATATATGCAAAAGAAGAGTTAAATGCGAATGTTATCGGTTTCGGTGGAAAGATTACTGGTGGTCTTCTTATGAATGACATCATTGAAGCTTTCATTGAAGCTGAGTACAAACCAACAGAAGAAAATAAAAAATTGATTGCAAAAATCGAACACGTTGAAACACATAATGCACATCAAGCAGATGAAGATTTCTTTACAGAATTCCTTGAAAGATGGGACCGTGGTGACTACCACGATTAAGGTATAACAAATGATTCTGACAGTCACACTAAATCCTTCAGTAGACATCTCTTATCCTCTAGAAACATTGAAAATTGATACAGTGAATAGGGTGAAAGATGTTAGTAAGACAGCTGGTGGAAAAGGCTTAAATGTTACTAGAGTCTTGTATGAATCTGGTGATAAAGTTACTGCTACAGGTTTCTTAGGTGGTAAAATTGGTGAATTTATTGAAAGCGAATTAGAACAATCTCCTGTTAGTCCAGCTTTTTATAAAATCTCAGGAAACACTAGAAACTGTATTGCTATCTTACACGAGGGTAACCAAACAGAAATTTTGGAACAAGGACCAACAATTTCTCATGAAGAAGCAGAAGGCTTTCTTGACCACTATAGCAATCTTATTAAACAATCAGAAGTTGTGACAATTTCAGGAAGTTTACCTTCAGGACTTCCCAACGATTATTATGAAAAACTTATCCAACTTGCTTCGGATGAAGGAGTAGCAGTCGTTTTGGATTGTTCAGGTGCACCTCTTGAAACAGTTCTAAAATCGTCGGCTAAACCTACTGCCATCAAACCTAATAATGAGGAACTTTCACAGTTGCTTGGAAAAGAAGTAACAAAAGATATTGAAGAACTCAAAGACGTTCTTAAAGAGTCACTTTTTAGTGGTATCGAATGGATAGTGGTCTCATTAGGTCGAAACGGTGCCTTTGCAAAACATGGTGATGTTTTCTATAAGGTAGATATTCCTGATATCCCAGTTGTTAATCCAGTCGGATCAGGGGACTCAACGGTAGCTGGTATTGCATCAGCTTTAAATAGTAAAAAAAGTGACGCTGACTTATTAAAACATGCGATGACATTGGGTATGTTAAATGCTCAAGAAACAATGACAGGGCATGTGAATATGACTAATTACGAAACACTAAACTCACAAATTGGAGTAAAAGAGGTATAAAAATGGTACTTACAGAACAGAAACGCAAATCTTTGGAAAAAATTTCAGATAAAAACGGTGTTATCTCAGCTTTGGCATTTGACCAACGTGGTGCTTTGAAACGTTTGATGGCACAGTATCAAGATACAGAACCAACTGTAGCTCAAATGGAAGAACTAAAGGTTTTGGTTGCTGATGAACTTACAAAATACGCTTCTTCAATGTTGCTTGACCCTGAATATGGACTTCCAGCAACAAAAGCATTGGATAAAGAAGCAGGTCTTCTTCTTGCCTATGAAAAAACAGGTTATGATACATCAAGTACAAAACGTTTGCCTGACTGCTTGGATGTTTGGTCTGCAAAACGTATCAAAGAGCAAGGCGCTGATGCCGTTAAGTTCTTGCTTTACTATGATGTAGACAGCTCAGATGAACTTAACCAACAAAAACAAGCTTATATTGAACGTGTTGGTTCTGAATGTGTCGCTGAAGATATTCCTTTCTTCTTGGAAATCCTTGCTTATGATGAAGAAATCTCAGATGCAGGTTCTGTTGAATATGCAAAAGTGAAACCTCGCAAAGTCATTGAAGCGATGAAAGTTTTCTCTGATCCACGCTTTAACATTGATGTTCTTAAAGTAGAAGTACCAGTTAACGTTAAATATGTCGAAGGTTTTGCTGATGGTGAAGTAGTTTACAGTAAAGCTGAAGCTGCTGACTTCTTTAAAGCACAAGAAGAAGCGACTAACCTTCCATACATCTACCTAAGTGCAGGTGTATCTGCTAAATTGTTCCAAGAAACATTGCAATTTGCTCACGACTCAGGTGCCAAGTTTAATGGTGTGCTTTGTGGACGTGCTACTTGGGCAGGATCTGTAGAACCTTACATCAAAGAAGGTGAAAAAGCAGCACGTGAATGGTTGCGTACTACTGGATTCGAAAATATTGATGAACTTAACAAAGTTCTTGTTAAAACAGCTAGTCCATGGACTGATAAAGTATAGTAAAAACATAAAACGGAGGATATTGTTATGAACAGAGAAGAGATGACTCTCTTAGGGTTTGAAATTGTTGCTTATGCTGGAGATGCTCGCTCTAAACTTTTAGAAGCGCTTAAAGCGGCTGAAAATGGTGATTTCGCTAAGGCAGATAGTCTTGTAGTAGAAGCAGGAAGCTGTATTGCAGAGGCTCACAATTCTCAGACAGCTATGTTGGCTCGAGAAGCTTCTGGGGAGGAACTTCCATACAGCGTTACCATGATGCATGGTCAGGACCACTTAATGACTACTGTCTTATTAAAAGATGTGATTCATCACCTCATCGAACTTTATAAAAGAGGAGCAAAATAATGCATAAACTCATTGAACTTATTGAGAAAGGGAAACCGTTCTTTGAGAAAATCTCTCGAAACATCTATCTTCGTGCTATTCGTGATGGATTTATCGCTGGTATGCCAGTCATCCTTTTCTCATCTATCTTTATCCTTATTGCCTATGTCCCAAATGCTTGGGGATTCCACTGGTCAAAAGACATTGAGACCTTCTTGATGACTCCTTATAGCTATTCGATGGGTATCCTAGCATTCTTTGTTGGTGGTACTACCGCTAAAGCTTTGACGGACTCAATGAACCGTGACCTACCTGCGACCAATCAGATTAACTTCTTATCTACGATGCTAGCGTCTATGGTAGGGTTCCTTTTGATGGCAGCTGAGCCTGCAAAAGAAGGAGGCTTCTTGACAGCCTTCACGGGAACAAAAGGTCTTTTGACAGCATTTATTGCAGCCTTTGTGACAGTTAATGTTTACAAGGTCTGTGTGAAAAATAATGTTACTATTCGTATGCCTGAAGAGGTTCCACCAAATATCTCTCAAGTATTTAAAGACTTGATTCCATTCACTGTAGCGGTTGTTCTCCTTTATGGATTTGAACTCATTGTTAAGGGAACTCTTGGTGTAACCGTTGCAGAATCAATCGGTACCCTTCTTGCTCCTCTCTTCTCAGCTGCAGATGGTTACCTTGGAATTACACTTATCTTTGGTGCTTATGCCTTCTTCTGGTTTGTTGGTATCCACGGTCCTTCAATTGTCGAACCAGCAATCGCTGCTATCACTTATGCCAATATCGATGCCAACTTGCATCTTATCCAAGCTGGACAACATGCAGATAAAGTTATCACTTCTGGTACTCAAATGTTTATTGTTACCATGGGTGGAACAGGAGCTACATTGATTGTTCCATTCTTGTTCATGTGGATTTGTAAATCAGAACGTAACCGTGCCATCGGACGTGCCTCAGTTGTTCCAACATTCTTTGGGGTTAATGAGCCAATCTTATTTGGTGCACCAATCGTATTGAATCCGATTTTCTTTGTACCGTTCATTTTCGCTCCGATTGTCAACGTTTGGATCTTTAAATTCTTTGTTGACACATTGAACATGAACTCATTCTCTGCCAACCTTCCATGGGTTACTCCTGGTCCGTTGGGAATTGTACTCGGTACTAACTTCCAAGTTCTATCATTTATCTTAGCCGGACTCTTGGTAGTTGTTGATACTATCATTTATTACCCATTTGTTAAGGTATACGATGAACAAATTCTTGAAGAAGAACGTTCTGGTAAAACAAACGATGCTCTTAAAGAAAAAGTAGCTGCAAACTTCAATACTGCTAAAGCAGATGCCGTTCTTGGAAAAGCAGGCGTTGCTAAAGAAGATGTAGCAGCAAACAATAATATCACAAAAGAAACTAATGTCCTTGTTCTTTGTGCAGGTGGAGGTACAAGTGGCTTGCTTGCCAATGCCTTGAACAAAGCAGCAGCAGAATACAATGTTCCAGTCAAAGCGGCAGCGGGTAGTTACGGTGCTCACCGTGAAATGTTGCCAGAGTTTGACTTGGTTATCTTGGCTCCACAGGTCGCTTCAAACTTCGATGATATGAAGGCTGAAACGGATAAATTGGGCATTAAACTTGCAAAAACTGAAGGAGCTCAATATATCAAATTGACACGTGATGGACAAGGTGCTCTTGCATTTGTTCAACAACAGTTTGATTAATAAATTTGTAAAAGTTATTTGAGACGAGATTATTCTTTCAATTCCTTATAATATTGTTAACCATATCATTGCATTTCATTTCCTTGGTTTCCGGAACTCAGAATATCGTCTCAAATGCTTTTTTTGAAAGGATTTATAGTTATGACTAAAACACTTCCTAAAGATTTTATTTTTGGTGGTGCTACAGCTGCTTATCAAGCAGAAGGTGCGACTCACACGGATGGTAAAGGCCCAGTTGCATGGGATAAGTATCTTGAAGACAATTATTGGTACACAGCAGAGCCTGCAAGTGATTTTTACCATAAATATCCTGTTGATTTAGAATTAGCTGAAAAATATGGCGTTAATGGTATTCGTATTTCAATTGCCTGGTCTCGTATTTTCCCAACTGGCTATGGCGAAGTAAATGAAAAAGGTGTTGAATTCTACCATAATCTTTTTGCCGAGTGCCACAAACGTCATGTTGAGCCATTCGTGACTTTGCACCACTTTGACACACCAGAAGTTCTTCACTCAGATGGAGATTTCTTAAACCGCGAAAATATAGAACACTTTGTAGATTATGCCGCTTTCTGTTTTGAAGAGTTCCCAGAAGTAAACTACTGGACAACTTTCAATGAAATTGGCCCAATTGGAGATGGTCAATACTTGGTTGGTAAATTCCCTCCAGGCATTCAATATGATCTTGCCAAAGTCTTCCAATCACACCACAATATGATGGTTTCTCATGCACGTGCTGTGAAATTGTATAAAGATAAAGGTTATAAAGGCGAAATTGGTGTAGTACATGCGTTGCCAACCAAATACCCTTATGATCCAGAAAATCCAGCAGATGTTCGTGCCGCTGAGTTAGAAGATATCATCCATAACAAATTTATCTTGGATGCAACCTACCTTGGACACTATTCAGATAAAACGATGGAAGGGGTCAACCACATCCTAGCTGAAAATGGTGGAGAACTTGATCTTCGTGATGAAGACTTCCAAGCACTTGAAGCAGCTAAAGATTTGAACGATTTCCTTGGTATCAACTACTACATGAGTGATTGGATGCAAGCCTTTGATGGTGAGACTGAAATCATTCACAATGGTAAGGGTGAAAAAGGAAGTTCTAAGTACCAGATTAAAGGTGTTGGTCGCCGAATCGCACCAGATTATGTGCCTAGAACGGATTGGGACTGGATTATTTATCCTGAAGGCTTGTATGACCAAATCATGCGAGTGAAAAATGATTATCCAAACTACAAGAAGATTTACATCACTGAAAACGGTCTTGGATACAAAGATGAGTTTGTAGATAATACCGTTTATGATGATGGTCGTATTGATTACGTGAAGAAACACTTGGAAGTTTTATCAGACGCAATTGCGGATGGTGCAAATGTTAAAGGTTACTTCATCTGGTCACTTATGGATGTCTTCTCATGGTCAAACGGATACGAAAAACGTTATGGACTATTCTATGTAGACTTTGACACGCAAGAACGCTATCCTAAGAAATCAGCTCATTGGTATAAGAAAGTAGCAGAAACTCAAGTGATAGAGTAATATTACTTGAAAATGTAAAAAATTGTTATCCGATACTTTAGAAAAAGTACAACACTTATTTAGACCAGGCTTTGAAAAGGTATATATTGTTAGTTTCGAAGATTGTCCTATGATTCCTGAGCTTGAAGCTACCCCGTTGCTAAAATGTGGTAAATGGTATGTTTCAACTGGAAAAGAGTGGATTTGCCATTCTGATTTAGAGTTATCAGCATTTGAATGGGAATTTTTACAATCACTCGATGTAGAAATACGTGAGACTATTCACTTCGAGGTAAATTATTTGCCTTTCCAATAATAAAAAGAAAGGAATTAGTTGTGACTATCGAATTAAAAAACGAGTATCTTACTGTTCAGTTTAAAACACTTGGTGGTCAACTGACTTCGATTAAAGACAAGGATGGGATAGAGTATCTCTGGCAAGCTGATCCAAATTATTGGAATGGACAGGCGCCTATTCTATTTCCTATCTGTGGTAGTTTACGAAATGATTGGGCTATTTATAGACCTCAAGAAAGACCCTTTTTTACAGGTCTTATTCGTAGACATGGTTTTGTTCGAAAAGAAGAATTTATTCTGGAAGAAGTCAATGATAATAGCGTGACCTTTAGTATTAAACCAAATGCTGAGATGCTTGATAATTACCTATATCAGTTTGAACTGAGAGTTGTTTATACCTTGAATGGTAAATCAATTAGAACCGAATTTCAGGTAACGAACTTGGAAATGGAAAAAACAATGCCTTACTTTATTGGAGCCCATCCAGCATTCAATAGTCCTTTAGTAGAAGGTGAAAACTATGAGGATTATTATATTGAATTTAGTGAGGTTGAGTCTTGCTCGATACCAAAGAGTTTTCCTGAGACAGGATTATTAGATTTGCAAGATCGGACACCTTTTTTGGAAAATCAAAAAATTCTCGATTTGGACTACTCACTTTTTTCCCATGATGCCATTACACTTGACCAGCTCAAGTCTCGTAGCGTAACGCTTCGGTCAAGGAAGTCTGGTAAAGGTCTTCGAGTAGATTTTGATGATTTTCCGAACTTGATTCTGTGGTCTACAACTAATAAAAGTCCATTCATTGCTTTGGAACCTTGGAGTGGTCTCTCCACTTCACTTGAAGAAGGTAATTTCTTAGAAGATAAAAGACAGGTAACGAAAATTTCACCTCAAGAAACTTCTAGAAAAATCTATGATATTACTATCCTTAATTAAAATTTGTTATTATTTGAGTCTTCAATAAGATTTGAATACTCTTACCTTGTGATGATAGATTGGTCTTCTCCGTGCCAGTCTTACATCGCAAGGTTTTTAAGTTTTTTGTGGGTCTATGTCAACTGTAGTGGGTGACGAAAAGCTAATATCTAAAGACAGTCTGGTAGTAAAAAATAAGATTATTTACTACTTCTTGATTTAAAATAATAGTGGAGCCATTAATTTGTGGCAAATTTAATTTAATATTTTGCCTCAAATTAGCCACACTTTTTATAGAACTAAGAGGAAAAATGAAATTTTCTTCCTATTAATATAGTTGTTTGAAATCTTAAATATAGCGTTTTGGAATGGCAACAGTTTTTTTGACAAATTTTATAAGGTGCAGAACTTCTTTCCGTATGCTATTCCGATTGTCCTTGACAATGAGCCTCCTCGGATGTGACGATCTTCGGCAGGAGCTAACAGTTAAAGTTAGACTGCCTCGCTAGCG
>NZ_BNJW01000035.1 GCF_015751045.1 Enterococcus lactis | reverse complement strand
CCATTAACTAAACCACTTACAGTATACCACTTCTTTGCCCAGATCGAAAATTTTTTACGAACGGGGCTTTATTTGGTGTGCCTTGATTTTGTCGCTTTCGTTTACGAGCTATTTTTCTTGCACCTTTTACTTGACTAATCGTAGGAAATAAGGTTGTGAAAGAGAGATTGTGAAATCAGCGTTTTGACCTGAGTATTAGAGAAACAAATGGAAAAATAGTTCCTCATATTTTGCCGTTTGTTGAGCTAATACCGAGGGTCAGCTGATTGAACACCGTTTAGTGGAGAGGTTGTGAAAAAGCTGTTCTGCATCAAGTAATAAGAACAGCCAAGTAAAAACAGTTCCTTATGTTTTTAAATTGGTTGGACTTATTACTGCAGATGCAAGCTTTTGAACACCGTTTATCAAAGGTCGTAACAACTGCATCTTCACACAGTTAAATTAGTGACTTCAAAATGAAATAATGCTCCCAGCAAAAATTAGGCTGGGAGCATTATTCCGTTACTCTGTTCATCAAAAATCATTGGTTTGATTCCATTGCATCACAAGCTCCTCCTCATTTACTGCTTCATCTTTTTGCAGTATTTGAATTGCAAAGCCTTGTGAAAGATAGAAATGAATAGCTGATTGATTTTTTTGATAGACTGTCAAAGTCAGTGTTTTATTGGTTTCTTTTATTTTTTTCATTAGTTGCGTACCGATTTTTTGTTGCCGATATTCCCTCTTTACAAAAATCCCTGCGATGAACTGATCAATCACCCCAGCAAAACCGACGATTTCTTGATCTATTTCTGCTAAGTAAATCACTGCCTCTGGCAAAGCTTTCCTAACAGATTCTATTTGACTCTCCCAATAAGTTGGTGAGATGAATCCATGAGAATCCAAATTAGCATGCAGCCAAATCGATAGAACAGTTTCCAGTTCTTCAGCAGACAATTCTGTTGTTGTACGAATCATTTTTTCTCTCCTTACTTAATCATTGAGTTTAAACCAAAAACCATTTTTTTGAAGCTCTTTCACCAGTTTTCGCCCCTCAAAAAAGTACATCTTTTCTTGTTTTAATTTTCTGATACCAAAAGAAGCAGCGACTTTAGGATCATCAACTGACACGATTCGATAAGTCCCACCAGGCAATTGATCCAGCTTGACTTTCCCATAATGATCGCTTTGCACTGAAAACGGCACACCATTTCTAGTAAGTGTTTTTTTCTTATGTTTCAAAATAAATGAGCCACCCTTTACTGGATTTCCTGCTGAATCACTTATAATAAATGAAAAATCAAGCACTTTTTTACTTAACCGATACTGATAAATCAGTCGACCAATAAACAGTAACAGTATGACTACAGCTATTATCGTTCCTGCAAGAATAAGCAACTGTCGCAAAGTTCTTTCCTGATTTCCTTTTTCTTCTTCGTTTTTTACCGATTCACTATAAGGAATCCGATGTCCCGTCACTAGCAAACGATGCGTGTTGATCATATACGGTGTACATGTAAGCAAGGTAACTAAGTCTTTTCCTTCTTCAATCGTTAGAACAGACGTGTCATCTGGCAGTACCACTTGTATATTCCCAACTTGATAAGCCAATTTCTCCCCAAAAACAGTCAAAATAAACGTATCTCCGTGTTCTAAACGATCTAACTCGGTAAATAATCGTCGATTGGGTAACCCGCTGTGAGCATAAATCACTGAATGCGTCGAATTTCCACCAATTGGGAAAGAAGTTCCTTGTAAGACGCCTGCTCCATTCTCAAGAATCATGCCGTTAAGCCGGTCATAAAGTGAAATATTTATTTGGATTTTAGGTATATTGACACTTCCAATCAGCCATTCCTCTAATTGGCTGGATGTCGTGCTTTCATTTCTGTTCTGTTCATCGAAAGGATCAGCCCCAGGATTGAATCCTTGGTCAGTTAATCGTTGGTTTTGCTCCTCCATTTTCTTTCGCTGCGCTTCATTTTCGGCTGCGGTTCGTTTTTGTACTTGTTCCATTCGTTTTTGATCCATAAGACTATTTAAAGAATCCACATAAAATGGATACAAAGCGATTAGTAACCCTACGACGATACATATCAATAAAAATAAACGAAACAAAAGCCGACGAGACTGTTTTTGCTTTCTCTGCTTCACATGCGTCCTCCCTTGCAAGTTTTTTTGTTCTTTCTTTTATTATATGGGTTCAGGAAAAAAATAGAAAATGAAAGCCGATGAGGTTGTGACAGAAGTGGTTAGGTTCAAGAAATAAGAAGAAATTTCCGAAGAAGCTACTTCTGGAACACCGTGAATCAGAGGTTGTGAAATCAGCGTTATGCTTTGAGTAATAAGAGCACTAGTCAGAAAATAGCTTTTCATATTTTCTAGGCTAGTGAGCTTATTACCGAGAAGCAGCCGTTTGAACACCGTTTACCGAGAGGTCATGAAAAAGCGATTTTGTTTCGAGTATTAAGAAAATTTTGACTCAAAACAAGGAATGCGACATGGCTTTGCCACATCCTCTCTCCTTAGAAATTTCACTTATGTTTTTCTTGTAAAATTCATAAATATTTTCATGAATTTTCTAATTTCTTGCCTCCCTACCGCATAGGATATATGATGAATTTATCTAAAGTTTGCAAAGGAGTTCGACAATTGAAAAAATATGGCCCGTTTTTAGCAATTTTTTTCATTGCTTTGGCATTTCTCATGCCTCATTTATTCACACATAAACTAATTTTGGGTGCTGATGCCCCCTTCCATTACAATCGGTTCTACGATGCTGCGCAACAAATCAAACATGGGGATTTCCACTATTTTCCTTCCCTTTATGGATTCCAGCAAAGCGGTAGGATCGTTAATGCCGTTTACGGCCCATTTTTTGCTTATTTACAAGGATTGATCGTGTTGCTTGCAGGTAGTTGGTTTCACTATCAGATTCTTTCAAATTTTATTCTTTATCTTATTTCAGGATTTTCTATGCTGATCTTACTGAGATATGTCAATGTTCGGAACTGGGTAAGTGTACCAGTAGCCGTTTTATTCATGAGTACGTATTCTATTCAATATTGGTCTATCAATCAAGGATTCACTAGTTGGGGGACTTGTTTCTATCCTTTATGCATGATCCCTATTGTTGATTTCGTCCTTCATAAAAAGTTTCCTGTAATCAAAGTTGCGATCTCAGTTGGACTTATGACGCAGATTCATCTACTGTCTTCGATCATGTTAGCCTTGATGTATATTCCTTTTTATCTTTATTACTTTTTTAACCAGACTGAAAAAGGAAAAGCACTGCTTCAACTGATCAAGTCGGTCTTGCTTTATTTTGTCCTGACAGCAAATATTTGGGCAGGACTGGCTATTGTTTACAGCGGGAATAAGATTCTTCCTCCCTTTGTTAACAGAGAAATGAGTCAAAAGGCGATTGACCTGGATGGCAGTTATTGGCTTCATTATCCTAAAGCCTTTCCGATATTGATATTGTCAGGTTTTTTGCTTTTTATTTTCTTTCAACAAAAGAATACCTTGTTCCAAAAAATCGTGTTGTATACAAGTCTTGTTTTCTTTTTTCTTTCTACTAGCTTGATTCCATGGACGACATTGATCGAAAAAAATGTGCCTTTTATTAGCTTAATTCAGTTTCCATTTCGATTTTTCGTCCCATTTACGCTATTGCTTCTGCTTTACCTTGCCCTATCACTAAATCAATGGTCTGAGCAAAAGTGGTTCCGTCTTTTAGGTATATTGGGTATTCTTATTTTTTCTGCACAGACGATCCAAAACTTATACCAGCATCTAGAAAAGTGGGAGAATGAAACATTTGTCAGTCGACATACTTATCTATTCGATACACCGGAAGAAGCAAGGAAAACATTCTTCAGCAAAGATATGTCTACCAGCTTATTCGTTTTCCAAAAAACCACCCCTGACTATCTGCCAATCTATAAGGAGACAAAAGACAACAAATACGACCGATATAACGAAGAAATATTAGAAAACGAAACAACTTTCATAAAAACACATCCAGGCGGTCTTTTGACAATCAAGTGGAAAAATACTGGGGACAAAACGGTTCATATCCCTGTTATCGTTTATGATCGGACTGTACTACAGCAAAATGGAAAAACATTGACTGATTATGAATTAACGGATATCGGGACCCCAATCGTGAATCAGCAAAAAGGGATCAACGAGCTCACGCTTCATTATCGAACGCCGATCTATTTCTATTTCATTCTTTCTCTTACTTTGATTGGTTGGTTTACCTTGCTGTGCTTATTTATCATAGATACAAGCATCTACATGCTTAGTCCAAACGGATGATACATCCAATCAAAAAAAACTCTCCGAACGGTAGGATCGATCGGAGAGTTTTATTTTGTTTAGTTTTTTGTGTCATATTTTTGTTCGTTCATCGTCCATCTATTTCGATTTCAGCCCCATAGTGATCACTGATGATTGGACTATCGATCCCGTCAAAAATCCGTTGATATTTTTTTACTTGTACTCCTTCAGGGACAAAAATGAAATCTATACGCAATTTTTCTGTATTTTGTTCCCAACCATCAATCTTCTTTTCCACAGTAGCAGCTTTACCTTTATCATTCGCGATAACATACGAATCTTGAAGAAGAAGACCACTTTCCTTTACTATATGATAACCTTCAGAATCTGCCGGATTATTGAAATCACCTAGGAAAAAAAGTGGTGCGCGGGTTTCAAAAAAGTAGTTTTCCAAGTTTTTCCACTCAAAATAAAAGCCGCTTTTTTTATCTGTCCACCAAGAAAAGTGGCAACTAGAGACAAAAATATCTTGATCATCTATCTTTGTTTTCCCAATCAAGATCTTGCGCGTCCGATAATCTTCTTTCTTTTGAGATTCGGAGACGGTGAGGACCTGACTTTCCAATGGTCTTTTCGCAAGCAGCGCATTTCCTTCTTCATATTTATCATAACCGATGTGGCTCATTTCCCAACTCCAAAAATACTCTTTTCCTTGTTCTTTTAAAAGCTGGACTAAACAGTAGGCAAAATTATCTTTGCGGATAGGAACTTGATTCTCTACTGGACAGAACTTCATTAGTTTTGCAGGGTCTGCTTCTTCAGATTCCAGTAATTGGTTGATTTCTTGCAAAGCGATCACTTCATAATCTTCTAACAGGATCTTCTCTGCTAATTCCTGTAATTTTTTCTCTGGTTCTGGCTCAAGCCAGCTATGTGTGTTCAATGTCATGAATTTCATGGTTCTTCTCCTTCTCTTCATTTCGAAACAAAAGGGGTTGTGACAAAATTTTGTCACAACCTCCCCAGTAAACAGTGTTCAATCAGCTGACCTTCGGTATTAGCTCAAAAACGGCAAAATATGAGGAGCTATTTTTCCGTTTTGTCTCTCTAATACTCAGGTCAGGACGCTGATTTCACAACCTCCCTTTATATTTTAATGGAGCCGATCACTTTACCAGCTGCCACTGTCCCTAATTGCTTGATCACTACTTCTTCCACTTTATCATTCGTAAATACGATCATGATCGTTGGATCTTTTTCTTCGTTTTGGATCATTTCAAGATTCATTTCAGCTAATTTCGTTCCTGTTCCTACTTCTTGTCCTTCTTTGACAGCAATCTCAAAAGCTGACTGATTCATTTGGACTGTATCAATCCCCATATGGATCAAAACTTCGACGCCCTCTTTCGTTTCTAGCCCAATTGCATGTTTGCTAGGGAAAATACTTGTCACTTTTCCAGCGATCGGCGCAACAACTTCTCTTGACGTTGGAATAACAGCAAAACCATCACCCATCATTTTTTGTGAGAATACTGGATCTTTTACTTCAGCTAAAGGAATCACTTCCCCAGAAGCTGCGGAAACTAGTTCTTGTTCTATGCCTAAGTATTTCTTGCTATCTGCTTGTCCATTTCCTGTAGAAACCATTTGCGGCTCTGGAATCTCTGCTCCTGATTGCAGCAGATCTTCGATATCTGATTTCAAGACATCTGCTTTTGGTCCATAAACTGCTTGGACTCCATTGTCTTTGACGATCAGTCCCATTGCTCCTGCTCGTTTCCAGGCTTCTTCAGTCCCAACTTTTTCCCGATCGTTTACACTTACACGTAAACGAGTCATACAGGCATCGACATCTTTGATATTTTCTTTTCCGCCCAACAAATGGATGATCTGCACCACTTGCTGGTCTGCAGTTCCTGTTCCACTGTTAGATACAGTGGTTTCTTCACTGTCATTGTCATAATTTCCGTTACGCCCAGGTGTAGCAAAGTTGAATTTTTTGATCAAGAAATTTGCTAAGAAATACGTAACAACACCAAAAACGATCACACATAACACGAAGTTGATAAGATCTGCACCTAGACCCGCTTTGATAGCTAATGGTGTCCGCGTCAGCAATTCGATATTTCCAAATGAATGGACCCGCAATGGTAAAATGTCTGCCATCGCAAATGCCGCTCCCTGAATGACTGAATAAATGGCATATAATGGTACAGCCGCAAACATGAACATGAACTCCAATGGTTCTGTTACACCTGTTAGAAAGACAGCTAACGCTGCTGAAAAATACATTGATTTATATCTTGCTTTCTTATCAGGATCGACATTACGGTACATCGCAAATGCCATCCCCATCAAAATACCCGAAGAACCAATCATTTGTCCTACTTTGAAACGAGCAGGTGTCCAGTTATGCAACACAAATTCATATTGCGACATATCCCCTGCACCTCTAAGATTCACTAAATCAGTGGCCCAAGCTAACCATAACGGATCTTGTCCAAAAACTTGTGTTCCTGCCTGTGCGCCTGATAAAATCTCGTACGATCCGCCAAGCTGTGTATAGTTGATAGGAATCGTCAGCATATGATGCAATCCGAACGGTAATAGCAAACGTTCCAATGTACCAAATAAAAACGGTGCTAGAATCGGTGCGCTTTCCTGTGATTCTGCAATCCATAAACCAAAATTATTGATTCCGGCCTGTACGTTTGGCCAAACAACAGCAAGAATCAATGCCACAATCGTTGACCATAAGATAACGACAAACGGAACAAAGCGCTTTCCATTGAAGAAAGACAAAGCATCCGGTAATTTTCTATAATTATAGTACTTATTATAAGCCATTGCCCCGACAAAACCAGCGATGATCCCTACAAATACACCCATATTCAAAGCTGGTGCTTCCAACACACTTGTAAAGAACCCTTTAACCATGATCTTCGTACCGAAAAGAGTGTGAGTAAACGCATCTTCATTCGCAAGCATGTCGCTTGTGACCCCAAAGATGGCCCCAGTGATCCGATTGATCAAAATAAATGAGATCCCAGCAGCAAATGCCCCACCTGCCCGTTCTTTTGCCCAACTTCCTCCTATTGCTAAAGCAAATAAAATATGAAGATTCCCAATAATTGCCCAACCAATATTTTCTATTACTCCGCCCGTTGTAACAAGCGGCGTCCACTCAGGATTGATCAAAGGAATTGATTTCCCTATACTGATCATCAATCCAGCTGCCGGCATCACTGCCACCACAACCATTAAAGCCTTTCCAAATTTTTGCCAAAACTCAAAACTAAATATCTTTTTCATTCCGTTTAGCTCCTTTACGCAATCGGTTTCGTTAAATGTATTATAGCGTGCGTTTTCTTTTTTGTAAATGCTTTATTTTTTATTCTTCTGTCTATACCATTCTTTAAAACCCATAATACATAAGTTCCCTTCTATAAATAGCTCGAAAAAATTTTATTTTTATGCTTTTTTCTATGAAATATTTCCTATTGTCTATTGACTTGCGCAATCGGTTGCGTTTATTATGAACGTATAAAACAGCTCATTAGGAGGAGAACAATGAAACAGATCAAACGACTATTTGCTATTGATCCATGGAAAATCAGCACGACCCAATTAGATAAAAAAAATCTTCGACTGCAAGAATCTTTGACAAGTATTGGAAACGGTTATATGGGGATGCGTGGGAACTTTGAAGAAACTTACTCAGGGGACCACCATCAAGGTACTTATTTGGCAGGTGTCTGGTATCCTGATAAGACACGTGTCGGCTGGTGGAAAAACGGTTATCCAGAGTACTTTGGAAAAGTAATCAATGCCTTGAACTTTATCGCAATAGATATTTCGATCAACGATCAGCTGATCGACTTGGCTTCTTTGGAACCAGAAGATTTTTATTGGGAACTAGATATGAAAAATGGTGTGCTATCTCGTACGTTCACAATCACTACTTCTACTAATAAAGTACGTATCTCCTTTGAACGTTTTTTAAGCATTGTCAAAAAAGAAGCAGCTTACATCCATTTGACTATAGAAATGCTTGAAGGTAATGGAACAGTCGACCTCGTATCGAAATTGGATGGAAATGTCCAAAACGAAGACAGCAACTATGATGAACATTTTTGGAATGAGATCGATCGTGGAACCATAGAAGAAATCGGCTATTTAACAACTAAAACTATTCCAAACAACTTCGGGATCGAACAATTCACTGTTACTGCAGCAATGCGTCATTTCGTTAACGGAAAAGCAGTCGTTCCTGACTATCACGAAGATACTTTAGCCTTACATGGTTGCCTGTCTGCTGAATTATCTCAAGGCGAGACATGGACAGTAGAGAAAGAAATCATCGTTCTTACTAGTCGAGATATCCCAGAAGCGCAACAAGCAGAAAAAGCCGTCTCAGAATTAGCAAATCAGACAAACAATTATATCCAAGCAAAAGAAGAACAAACAGCGGCTTGGGCAGAACGATGGAAGCTTGCCGATGTGGTCATCGAAGGAGATGAAGAAGCACAGCAAGGTATTCGGTTCAATTTGTTCCAACTATTCTCTACTTACTACGGCGAAGATGAACGATTGAATATCGGACCCAAAGGATTCACAGGAGAAAAATACGGCGGTGCCACTTACTGGGATACAGAAGCGTATGCAGTCCCTCTTTATCTCGCTTTAGCCAAACCCGAAGTAACTAAGAATCTTCTGAAATACCGGCATAACCAACTGCCGCAAGCGATCCACAACGCTCAGCAGCAAGGATTGAAAGGCGCGCTTTATCCTATGGTCACCTTCACTGGCGTCGAATGTCATAACGAGTGGGAAATCACTTTCGAGGAGATTCACCGAAATGGTGCAATCGCCTATGCAATCTACAATTACACGAATTACACCGGTGATACAGAATATTTGAAAAATGAAGGTCTGGAAGTTTTAGCAGAAATCGCCCGCTTCTGGGCAGACCGTGTCCATTTTTCAAAACGAGCAAATAAATACATGATCCACGGAGTGACTGGACCAAATGAATATGAAAACAACATCAATAACAATTGGTATACAAATACGATCGCAGCTTGGGTCTTGCGTTACACGCGAGAAAATTATTTAACTTATCAAGAAGAAGCTGCTATCGCTATCAGCGAAGAAGAACTAGCCAAATGGAAAGATATCGCAGAGAACATGTACTTCCCAGTGGACGAAGAATTAGGTATTTTTGTCCAGCATGACACATTCTTAGATAAAGATCTCATGCCTGTATCCGATATTCCCACAAGCGATCTTCCTCTGAACCAGCATTGGTCTTGGGACAAAATCCTTAGATCTTGCTTCATCAAGCAGGCAGACGTATTACAGGGGGTTTATTTCTTCAACGATACTTTTACAAAAGAAGAAAAACAAAAAAACTTTGATTTCTATGAACCAATGACTGTCCATGAGTCTTCCCTTTCACCAAGTATCCATTCGATTTTAGCAGCAGAATTAGGAATGGAAAACAAAGCTGTAGAAATGTACCAACGAACAGCTCGCTTGGATCTGGATAATTACAATAACGACACAGAAGACGGCTTGCACATCACTTCCATGACTGGCAGCTGGTTGTCGATCGTCCAAGGATTCGCTCAAATGAAAACCGCCCATGATCAATTGAAATTCGCACCATTTCTGCCAAAAACCTGGAATGCTTATTCTTTCCATATCAATTATCGCGGACGTTTATTATTCATCTCAGTTACAGATGAACAAGTTACTTTCGATTTATTAGAAGGTATGCCTCTGAAACTTTTCGTCTATGAACAGTCTTACACTTTAGAAAATCGCCTAGAAATAACGCTAAGAAAGGAGGAAGCAAATGTTTAAAGGGGTATTGTTCGATTTAGACGGCGTCATTACCGATACTGCCGAATTCCATTATCGTGCTTGGCAAAAGCTTGGTCAGGAAATCGGCATTACGATCGACCGCACATTCAACGAACAGCTAAAAGGCGTCAGCCGAGAAGACTCTCTCTCTTTGCTTTTAGCTTATGGCGGAAAAGAACACTCTTTTTCAAAGGTAGAATTCGCAGAATTAGCAAAAAGAAAAAATGATTATTATTTAGAGATGATCCAGACGATCGAACCAAAAGATGTCTTCCCTGGGGTCGTCCCTTTACTGGATTCTTTAAAAGAAGAAAAAATCAAGATCGCTCTTGCTTCTGCAAGTAAAAATGGGCCTTTCCTACTTGAAAAAATGGGTCTCACACCTTACTTTGACGCTATTGCCGACCCGGCAGAAGCAGCAAACGGAAAACCTGCGCCAGATATCTTTCTCCTTGCAGCAAAAGCTGTCGGACTAAAAGCAGAAGAATGTATCGGGATCGAAGACGCGCAAGCCGGTATCCAAGCCATCCTCTCAAGTGGTGCTCAACCAATTGGCGTGGGACGTGCTGAAGACCTTGGAGAGGAGATCCCGCTTGTCCCTGATACGACTTTTCTTACGATCGATTACTTGAAAGAAAAGTGGCATGACCATGGATAATCCAGAAATCTCCGTCGTACCAGTTCCAGAGACTGAAATAAAGAAAATCACGTTGAAGAACGACTATTTAGAAGTCGTTCTTCTCAACTATGGTGCCCGCCTGCATCAAATCTTCGCGCCAGACAAAGAAGGAAAATCAGAAAATATTTTATTGTCTTACGATCGTTTCGAAGATGTTCTAACAGATAAAAGCTTTTTTGGCGCAACTGTCGGACCTGTAGCTGGAAGGATCCGAGATGCTTCCTGGGGTAAGCATAGATTAGAGAAAAACTGCGGATCACACCATATCCACGGTGGCACGAAAGGCTGGTCTTTCCAATATTGGGAAGTAGAAGTTTTCAAAACTCCTTCATCAATAGGCGTGGTCTTTTACTTAAAAGATGAATTTTCTACCTATCCAGGACCAATCACTGCTACGATCACTTACCGTTTGACAAAAAACGAGTTAGAGATGACGACCTCTGCCAGTAGCCTGGTCGAAACCATCTGCAATCCGACCAATCATGCCTACTTCAACCTTTCAGGAAATGGAAAAAGAGATATCTATGACCATCAGTTAACGGTCTTCTTAGATGGTATACTTGAATTAGATCAAGAAAAACTACCTACTGGAAATTGGACGAAAAAAGAAGACCTGCCCATCGACTTTAGAAAATCTCCAATACTGCAAGAAATCCTTGCTTGTTATCCAGCTGGACTAGATGATGTATTTCTTTTGCATCATCCTAGGCTTTCCAGAACTTCCTTACAATTATTCGAGAAGCATTCTGGTCGTCAAATGACTATAGCAACTTCCAATAAAAGTATGGTATTATTTTCTACGACTGGATTTGAAGCAGATTTCTCTGTCAACGGAAAACAGATGCATTCAAACTACGGATTAGCAATCGAACCGCAAGAAATCCCTGATATCGTTCATTTTCCCAACTTTGGATCGATCAACCTCCATCCTGGTCAAGAACGGGTCAGTCAGACGATTTACCGGTTCTCTGCACAATAACAAGAGAAAGGTGTTTTTATCATGGCTATTACCGTAAAAGATGTGGCGAAAAAAGCCGGCGTTGCTACCTCGACCGTCTCTCGTGTTATCAATGATCATCCTAGTATTTCCGAGGCAACAAAGAAGAAAGTCCGAAAAATCATGGATGAACTAGGTTATGTTCCTAACATGACTGCCCGCAATCTAGGAAAACGCATTTCCAGTGCCATCGGCGTGATCTTACCTCCTCTTGATTCAAAAGAGCGGATTGGGAATCCCTTTTATCTTGAGATCATGGAAGCAATCAACGAAGAAGCGCGGAATTATGATATGACGACAGCGATTGCTACTGCTAAAAATTTTGATTTACTGTTAGAGAACGTCCAGCGTATGCATCTACAAAAACAAGTAGATGGTTTTATTCTAGTGTATTCAGATAGTCAAGACCCTGTCATTGATTATTTATACCAAAACCACATCCCTTTCACTTTGATCGGACAGCCTTATCATCACGAAAACGAAATCGTTTATGTAGATAATGACAACCAGCTTCTAGGCAAACAAGCAACAGAATTTTTGATCCAGAATGGACATAAGAATATCCTATTCGTGACGAATACGACTCATGAGAGTTTGTATTTCGAACGATATTTCGGTTATCAAAAAGCGATGATGATGGCTGATTTTCCTGCGTTTTCCAGTGTAGTACTGGAACATACAGAAGATTATCTGACCTTTGAGAAAACGTTGAAAGAAAACGAAGCCACAGCATTGGTAGTCATTGACGATATCTTCGCCCTTCGCACGATGCAGTTGGCACAAATGTATGGTTATGTCATTCCAGAGACACTTTCTGTCATTAGCTTCAACAACTCGATCTTCTCAACATTGACACATCCTTACCTTACAAGCATCGATATCGATATCTCCGAATTAGGACGTGTCGCTATGCAAAAACTGCGTGAACTGATTCATGAAGAATTAAGTAGCAGCGTACGTTTGGTCATCCCTCATCGCTTGATCAAAAGAGAGACAGTCGTTCCTTTAGAAAGCACAAAACTTAGTTAAATCACTGAATTTGCTGACCATTTATCCTACGGTCAGTTTTTTTACATAAAAAACGTTATTTTTATAAGTTTGAAAAGAAAACATTAAATAACATTAATTTCAAAATAAATAATTTTCTCCCTTCTTTTTCTTTATCAGTTACGTGAACGATTATGCGTCCAAAACAAACGATTATTTGACATAACTGCTGTCTTCCATGAGAATACACGAAGGAAACACCAATAATATAAAAAACATTTTTTAAATTGATTTTTTCTATTACGCCTTGTATTCTTTTGTTTTTTCAAGAATAATTAAATGTGTAAGCGAATACGAATGAACGGAGGTGCAAAAGACCCCCTTGTCGATCAGCCGCACGTGTTCTTGAAAGGAGAAAACATGAAAAAACTCACTCATTTGTTTTTTGTTGTGTTGACACTTCTGCCATTTGCTGCCACGCCTGTCCAAACGCACGCCCAAGAAACGTATACGATTAAAGCAGAACAACATGCGACGACCGAAGTTGTTCCTGAACTCCCGTCTATCTCTCGTATCCCTGTCACTACCCAAGAACCAGATCCGCACAATGCAGCATTGGTTCCTTTAACCGGTGGCGTCAGTTTCTCCTCTTTTCTCTCTCCTTTTTCTGCTGTTGGTGCTACATTAAGTTCTGCATTGGTTTCCCTCCCTGCTTCTGCTGCAGTAGTTTCTGCTATCCTAGGAGCAGGACTTGGTTATAGTTTTTACCAATTAGGTTCCTCCTTAGGCGTCGCCACTGCAGACTTACTCAAAACGAATGCGAGCTTGTATGAATTATCTTCCAATAATCCTGCCCTGCAACAAGAATTGGCCACTTTTGCCACTTCGGGGATCGATTCTACTACTAGTACCTATAATTTCTCGCAAGGTCTGCAAAAAAGATACGCGCAAGACGTGACCAGTCATGCATTGATGCGGGAATATTTGACAGGAACAACGGATCATGGTGCTTATCGCTTTTCGATCAATGACCATCCGGCATTCCGTAAACTGATCTCTTATGGTTCTCTTTCTACTGAAACGGCTCGAACTGGCGTAATCGGACGTGATGCCTCGGTAGCTGATCGAATGTTCATCGAAGATCAATTCTTCTTACTGGAAATGGTTCGTGTCATGGAAACTCGAGTCGGCAGTGATACAACATTACTGACGATCTCCGGTCACAATTATGGCCATCGGGGTAGCAACGGTTCCTTCGTCCATGAAGTCGAATTAAGTGTCCCGATGTCTGTCTTGATGAGCCAGATCGCGACTCAAGAAGACTTTCTGGAATACATCCAGCAAAACACCACTTTTGAATTTGGGGTGATCGAAACACCCTCAAGAGAAGTCGCTGTCCAGACGGCTCAGCAAATGGCGCAAGCCTATCATACACGCACTGCCGATATACAAAAGAACTTAGCGGAAGTCTTGGCACCGACTGAAAACGGATTGAGCTTCGACCCTTCTGGTATAATCGCTACCTTATACGGACAAACGGTTGTCCTTGATGCAACAGGAAAGTTCGTGTACGCTGACACTCGCGTAGCCGTTCCAGAATACCAGTGGGGGGCGATCGATTTTGCTTACAGTGAAGCAGCCATCCCAATAGATGACTCGATCACGATCGATGGGCGAAGAGGTGTATTAGATGAAGAAACTGGAGACATCGTAGAAGATGGTACAGGTAAAACATTAGTCGAAGGCGCAATGGGCGCGGCATGGAATGCGTTGAGTCTAGCTCGCGTCCTTGAAGCAATCAAAAACTTCAAAGGGGATGACGATGATGACGATGAATTCGAATGGTATTCCCCTCTTGATTTGTACTATGACGAATGGTATGCAGACGGCGGGAAAGGGCATACGATGGAACGGCATGTGGGACAGACTGCGGATGCCCTACAAGCCCGATTAAAAGAAATAACCTATTCCGCTGCCTTCCATACTACGGAACAAGCTTTGATATTTATCAACTGCGCGATCTATACTGCCAATAAAAAATACTTAGAGGGTACGATCAAGTTACCTCTAGGTGATTGTTCTTTACAAGATGGTAATCGTGTAATCTATCGATCGTATAAATCGATTGCTCTTGGAAAGACATTAGTGTGGGGATTTTATAGATTAAACCTTGACAACTATATTCAATACGACTCGATCTATTACGCTAAAGTAGTTATTCAAAGAATGCCCAACATCGTATGGAAAAAACGAAAGTATTATATCCTAACCGCTTATCCTGACTTACGAAGAACTGTAAAAGAGGAGCCGCCAAGGGCGGCTCCTTCCTTTTCTAAAATTTTTGTTTATTTTTAAATCATCACTAAACTAGCATCAAAAACAGTGAATCGCTTTCTCTTTTCGTCATACACTGACCACACATAAGCACCATCCCAATAACGACCATTATTATAATAATTCGTAAATTCATTGTTCCAAAGGTAAATATGCAGATGATCTTTATCTGGGAAAAGACGATCATTCAACTGGTTAAATTCTTCTTCCGTTCCTGCCGCTCCTTGAGGCGCATTAAGAAAAGAAGTCCGATAGATACCATCCTCAGCCCATAATGCTTTAGGGGTGACTCTTTTCGCCTTCATCATTTCTTTATTCACATAAATAGGATAATCTTTCATCTTGTCAAAAAATCGGATATCCGTATAGTTGATTTTTTCTTCT
>NZ_BNJW01000034.1 GCF_015751045.1 Enterococcus lactis | reverse complement strand
CAAATTCCAAATAACTTGACGCAGCTTGCGGAATGAAAAAATGATATGTGAATATTTCTCCTCCTAGCCCGCTTAATATGCCTATTTTTTTATACCCATGATTTGCAGGAAGGGGATCGGAAGTAGGTTGCAGAAAGCCGCCTTTCATAATCTGTCGGAAACCGGACATCAAAACGGATTATTTTACTTGTCACATTTGTATTTTCTTGTGATGAAGTGCCAAATACATTATTTACTTGAGTGACATTCTCATTGTCCTGTCTGATATTGCTTCGTATAAAAGTACCAGATCCACGTCTCGTATATAACAAACCTTCATCAATAAGGAGTTGTATAGCTTTGCGGATAGTAACACGGCTTGTTTTAAACTCTCTAGCCAGACTTTCTTGCTCAGGTAATTTAGAACCTTCCTGATATTTCCCCTCAACGATCCTCTCTTTTAGAGTCAAGGCTATTTCTTTATATTTTGGCATATTTTCCCCTCATTTTCATTGATCCTACAAAAAAATTAGTATATATACAAATTTTTGTAAAGTATATATACTAATAAATACAAAAATATTTTTATTGTTGGATACAGAAATCTATTTTTAACTGGGGATATCTTTGCCAGCTAATATCTTTGAGACTACACCTATCTTCATCTAAATGGATCAATTACTCGCTTTTTACATTAACCTTCGTGGTACTTCTGCTTTCTGATAGTAAAAAACATTACTGAATGATCTTACTATATAACATACAGCGGAGATCTACTTCTTTATTAAGGATCTTCATGACGATATCTTTTTCTTTTTTCCGTTCGAAACCGCGTCGTTCATAAAATTGATACGTACAGCCGCTATCCGTGAACAGAAATACTTCTTTTCCTTGCTCTCGGCGTTCAAATTCTTTTAATAATTTACTACCGATCCCCTTGATCTTTAAATCAGGGTTGGCAGCTAAAAAGACAATTTCTCCATCTGGGGAATGTTTTTTTAAATAGTCTGAAAGCAATTCGTCATTGGTGTCGTCATACCCGCCTTTGCTGTCTTTCACAAATGCATTTTGTAAGAAATCAAATAGTTTAACATATAACTTTTGACTAAATGAATGATGCTTTTTTGATTTTCCTTTGATGTCTGCTAATAAAACACCTGCCAGCTCATCATCCGCATATAAAGCAATGATTTGTGTCGCGCGATTCAATTCTAGATACCAAAAGTATCTTCCATAAAGATTCAAAAGGAGTTTGTTCTTGGTATACCAATCAAAGTGCATACCTTTAATCGCGAATTGAATGGCTTTTTTGTAGTCTTTCTTTTCCAGTTGCTTAAAGGCTAATTCCATCACTTATTCTCCTATTCTTTAAATATTGATATGCTATACTTACATTATAATAGACAAGGTGTCGGTTATCTATGTTCAGATAGCGGTGAAATTGTCGGATAACCGACACAATTCCTTGATTATGTTGATTAGGAGGCTGCAAAATGAAAAAAGAGGATCGCCGCGTCAAAAAAACAGAAAAAGCGTTAGCAGAAGCATTATCAAAATTATTAGTAGATAAAAAAATTCAAAACATCACCATCCGTGAACTGACCGAAACTGCTGATCTTCACCGTTCGACATTTTATACACATTATACGGATATCTATGATCTTTATGAAAAACTGGAAAATAGCTTTTTCCAAGACTTGGATGAAATCATTCCTACGATACGACACATAGCTACGAGGATCTATACGCTCATTTGATCGACTATGTCTATACGAATACGTTCGTATACAAGTTATTCGTCATCAACCACGGAGATATCCAATTTCAAAAGAGATTAAATAATCTGATCGAAGAAAATTATTTAAAAATCTGGCTACAAGAAGACAAAAAAACCGTGATCACAGAAGAAATGCGTTACTTCACCATCTACCATATCCAAGGGTGCCTCTCCGTTTTAAATCATTGGGTAGAAAAGCAATTTTGCATACTCTAAGAAAAAAATGCTGACCTTCTTGCGCTTATTGAACGACAACATAGAACCTATCATGCCTTAAAAACAAACGAAAAAGGAAGCGTCGGGACGCTTCCAATTCTTTATTTAAAAGCTCAAATTGATTATTAAAAATCATTAGGTTACAAACTTAAGGTTATAGTTAAAGCTTTCTTACAATTTAATAGCTGTTGCTGTTTCTTTCAAAACATTATTCAGCTCTTCGATGTTCTTGCGTCCTTGTGTCTGCATCCATTCTTTGGCAGCATATTCACCTTTAGTAACGAATGGTTCTACACCATTCGCCCAAGTTGCGCGCCCACAGAGTACCCCATTGAATGTAGAGCCAGCCTCTTTTGCAAATTTCAAGGTTTCTTGGAACAATTCAGCAGTTACTCCTGCGCTCAAGAAAATAAATGGCAGGTTGGTAGTCTCGGATTGTTCTTTGAAATAAGCAGCAGCTTCTTCTTTGGTATAAGCAACTTCATTTTTAGTGTAACCATCCACATAGTTCATATTAACAGGAACTTCCACTTTCAAAACGTCAACTCCATAGCGAGGCTTAGAAAATTCCTTCATCATTTCATTTACTTTATGCGGTTTTTTCAAGGCATATTCCTTCGAAGAAGTATCAGGATCGTTGGCATCATAAGAAACCAATTCTAAGAAAAATGGCAAATCTTCAGCAACACATTCAGAACCAATCCGCTCCATAAACGCCTTCTTTTGGTCATTGATGTCATCAGATTCATCTACATCGTAGTATAACAAGAACTTACAAGCATCGGCCCCTTGCTCCTTTAGACGTTTTACAGACCAAATAGATAAAATATCCGGTAAACGTCCTGGAGTTGAAGCATCGTAACCAGTTTTTTCATAGGCCAACAACAGACCAGCATTTTTATCGCGAACTTCGGCTGCTGGCAACCCATATTCTGGATCTAATAAGATTGCTGAAGCATATGGAGTCAATTCAGAAGAAATGATTTTTTTGAAATTGATGATTTGTTCATCGGTTGCTGATTGATTTTGAAATTTACCGATCATTTTTTTCAAGGCACCACGTTGATCGATTGCTAACGCACTGATGATGCCACTTTCATTACTTAGTTGACGAATATAAGTTTTCTTTTTTTCTGTTAAAGGCATGATTTCACTACTTCCTTTTTAGTTTTCTTCTAATTTTTGGTTTAAAAGTTCAGCTATTTCTTCAGCAGACTGGGCTTGTTTCAGACCTTCTGTCACATCTTTGTGCATCAAAAGTCTGGCTACCTGAGATAAAAATTTTAGATGGGTTGTTCCAGCCTCTGAATCTGGAATAAACAGAGCGATTACAAAATCCGTTCCTTCTCCATCTAAACTTTTCCAATCGACCTTACCGTTTAACCGAACAATCACAATATCGGCATCCTTGATACTAGCATCTTTGGCATGAGGGATGGCAAAACCATCCATCATACCAGTCGTGCTTTCTTCTTCTCTTTCCATCAATTTTTCGTAAACTGCATCTCGGTCTTCACTAATGCTCAAGACAATTGACTGATCTGCAAGGAAGTTCATTACCTCATCTTGCGTCGTAAAATTTTTATTCATAAAAACTTTATTTGTTTTGATCAAAGTCATTTGAAATCCTTCTTTCTAGAATAACCTTTAGTTGTTGGTTGCTTCTTTCATTTCAACAGTAGCTGCTTCTGCTTCACGTTTTTCTACACTACGTTTTTGGATCAACCCTAAAATTACTCCGCCAACGATTGAACCAAGTAAAATCGACCCTACCCATGCAACCTTACCAGTAACAACAGGTAATACTAGAAAACCTCCATGAGGTGCGGGAACTTGGACACCAAACATATATGTCAGTACAGCAGCAATTGATGAACCTAGCATCATAGTTGGCAGAACACGCAGCGGATCTTTAGCCGCAAATGGAATTGCTCCTTCGGTAATGTGCGTTGAGCCCAAGATAAAGTTGACTAAACCAGCGTTGCGATCATTCGTGTCGAAATATTTTCCAAAAAACAGTGCGGCAAATCCAGTAATCAATGGGGGCGCGATACAAGCTGCCGAAACCCCTGCCATAAATGTATGGTTACCTTGTGCCAACAACGCAGTCCCTGTAACATAAGCCGCTTTATTGACTGGACCTCCCATATCAAATGCTGACATACAGCCAACGATAATCCCTAAAATTAATGGATTAGAATTTTGGAATCCTGCCAAGAAATTCATCATTCCTTGGTTGACTGCTTCCATTGGATTTGCTAATAAAGACATGACTACACCAACAAACAAGACACCGATCACCGGATATAAGAAGATCGCCTTCAGACCATCCAATTGTTTAGGCAAGCCTTTCATGACCTTTTGCAATAGTAAGATAAAGTAGCCTGCTAAGAAACCTGCAAAAATTCCGCCTAAGAAACCGGCTCCGCCAGAATTGGCTAACAGTCCGCCAACAAACCCAACAACCAAACCAGGACGTTTAGCGATTCCTTCAGCGATATAAGCTGCTAAAATAGGAACCATCATTCCCATTGCCGCATCACCAACACCCTTTAACATAGCGGCAGTCGGATTGTAAGTAGGATCATTGGGATCAAAAGAGTACACACCCCAGATGGCAAACGAAATTGCAATAATTACCCCACCTGCCACTACAAACGGCAGCATATGAGAAACACCGTTCATGAGATTTTTATAAATACTGTGACCAATGCCTGCTGCAACCCCCATCTCCGCTTTCTCACCAGCAGCGTCAACTGTTTTGTTTTCTGCAGTGATTGAACCTTTACCAGCCAACGCATCTTCGATCAATTGGTCAGCATCTTTAATCCCCTTGCTGACGGGCACATCGATTACACGCTTACCTGCGAAACGTTCTGCTTGAACATCTTTGTCAGCTGCAATGATTACAGCGTCAGCGTTTTTTATTTCTTCTGGTGTTAATTCATTCTCTATCCCTACTTGACCATGGGTTTCAACTTTGATAGATACCCCTTTGCGCTTAGCTGCCTGCTCCAATGCTTCTTGAGCCATATAAGTGTGGGCAATTCCTGTTGGACATCCTGTTGCGGCAACAATTTTGTAAGTTGTCATTTTTTACTCGCTCCCTCTTTGATTTCGATTTGTTTTTCCAACTCTGCAACATCCGAAAAATCTGTTAATCCTTTACGAAAAGCGGTTGAACTTCCAGCTGCTAAACTTTTCTTCAAATTAATATCTACCTGTTCACCTTTTAAATATCCTGCAAGAAATGTTCCCAACAAAGTGTCACCAGCACACGCTGTATTGACTACTTTACCTTTAGGAGAATTCCCAGAATAAACGATATCCTTATTTAAAAATATTCCTCCCTCTCCTCCTAGAGAAAGGAGAACATTTTTCGCTCCATCGGCAATCAAGCGTTCAGCATAATGAATATATCCTTCACGATCACTAAGCTCGACATTATACCAAGATTGCAATTCCTCCTCGTTTGGTTTTAATAAGAACGGCTGATACGGCAGACAATCAATTATTTCCGGATAGCTTGAATCAATAATCAGATGGACCTTATTTTCAAAACAAATACGACTGATATCAATAAGAATTTCGGGTGAGACCCCTCGCGGCAAACTGCCAGAAACACACAAATAATCGTCAGCTTGCAGCTTTTGTATTTGATTTAGAAAAGTTTTGATTTGTTCCTGAGGAATCTCAGGTCCTTTATTAACCAATTTGAATTCTTCATTGGTTTTATTAACTTGTGTAAAAACGTTGATTCTAGTCATTCCCGGTACGCTAATAAAATCAGTGCTAATATCTTTTTGATGCAAATAATCCTCAATATAATTCCCGGTAAAACCTGCTTTAAATCCTAAAGCTGTACTATCGATACCTAATTGCTTCATGATCAATGAAACATTCACACCTTTTCCATTAGCTTGTATATCATCATCGTTTGTTCGATTGACTTGGGATGGTTTCATTTCATCTGTTTCGATAAAAAGGTCGATTGCCAAGTTTAAAGTACATGTATAAACTGACATTTACGCTCCTCCTTTCTTACATATTCATTATGTATCAAGATCGAATGTAAATGTTTTCATAAATGACTAAATTCATTGAAAACTTTTACAAAATATATTAAATAAACTTGAAGTAAAGGAAACTCCCGCTTTACAATAGAATTATCCTAACTAATCGGAGGCAAAATATGGATACAAAATTAAGTGAATCGGAGAAATATCTCTGGGATTTTATTCAAAGTCACATACTCGAAATCCCCTCCTATTCCATTGTAAAACTAAGTGAATATGCCAACGTTTCAACAGCAACCGTCGTTCGTACTATGAAGAAAAAAGGATATGAGGGGTTTACGTCTTTTAAACATTCGTTAAAAGAAAAAGAAAATACAAATATCAATTTTGCCGCTCTTGATAAAGTTGATGAAGGAATAAAGACTGCTATTCTTAAAAATGAGCAAGAGGTAATCCGCACCATCAATATGGTAGAAAGCGGGAATATTGAAGATGCTATTCAACGAATCAAGGCTGCTAGAAGAATCATGATTTTTGCCCGAGGTTTTTCAGAATTGATTGCTCAGGAAATGATGGTCAAATTTCAACTTACCGGTAAATATTGTGAGATGCATACTGATCCCAATATCATAAAAAACATTAGTAGAAAATTATCCAAAGATGACATCGTGATCTTTGTTTCACTAAACGGTGAAACAAAGGAATTGACTACCGCAGCTGAAAACTGTTATAAAGCTGAGATCGGGACAATTTTGCTTACTGCTAATCGTCATTCAAGTTTGATGGAACATATCGAGATTCCTTTTGTTGGCTTTAAATCAGAAGGCTCCTTCTTCCCAGATTATGAGGTACGCTCCAGACTTCCACTTTCTATACTGGCTAGAATCTTACTTGACTCCTATGCACTGCGAACATCAGGATTCACACAGCACTAACTCTATATCTGTAAGACTGTACCTAAAATATATCTGTGTGAATTAACTAAGGTTGTCTAGAAAAATATTTAATCGCTATTTGTATTCTCGTGCTTTCTATCATTGCTCCTTCTATAACTTCTTAGTTTCAAGATAGAATAGTGCATTGAGACTACCAGGACTACTTACGCAAATATATAATAATAAGAATGTGATAAGCAGTTCGAAGTTCCTGTCTAATATTTCTTGTTAATTATTATCAATTTCCAACAATTCTAGAATTATAATACGCAAAAAAAGGAGACCGTCTAACCGTCTCCTTATAGTTTATTATTCAGCTTACAATCAGTTATCTAAAATGTTACAGAAGTTTTATTAGGGATATTTTCTTATCTTTTTAGATGAGGTTTCTCAATTATTTAGAAATGCTTACTTAAGTTATTCTCGTTTTTTGTAATTACGCCAATAATCACTATATGTTATTTATATAAAACTAGTATCTAAGTATTTTTATGCTACTCAACAAGAGAATCACTATCGTTTCCTGTCTTCGGTATTTTTCGAATGCCCAAAATAGTTAATAAAGCACCTAGCACCGCAAAACCAGTACCG
The DNA here is from genome assembly GCF_015751045.1 of Enterococcus lactis. Lineage (GTDB taxonomy): Bacteria > Bacillota > Bacilli > Lactobacillales > Enterococcaceae > Enterococcus_B > Enterococcus_B lactis. The sequence continues at coordinate 8,526 of NZ_BNJW01000034.1, read as the reverse complement.
AAAATCAGCATCTCCCATACACCGAAATGCTGCAGCAGACTGCCGCCCAAGACATTTCCTATCACCCCACCAAGAGTTGTGGCGATGATGATCATCGTTTGTCCAAATACACGATCATCATCCGCCAGAAATTGATTGAACAAATAAGCCGAAGCTGGAATAAACAAAGCGAAACTGAAGGCTTGTAGGAGATGCGTCATTTCCATCATCAGGATCGAACTGGCCAGCAGCATCATGAATCCTCTGACAGCAAATGAAATACTGGCAACAGACAGCCAAAATTTGCTGGATTTCTTTTTGACAAGCTGTTCAAAAAAGATCATTCCCGGTAATTCGCATAAAGCGGCGATCATCAATGCGATGCCAACTTCTTTACTGCCACCGTGGATATTTTCAAAGATCTGTGCCAAAAAGCTGTTGATCATGGTGTGGAAAGTAAAAAGAAAACTGAAACCTAAAAACAACAAAATCAGGAAAGGATATTTTTTTCTCAAAGAAACTGGGCGATCCTGTTCTTTTGTCATAGGAAAAACTTCTTGATTTTTTACATCCGGCAGCAGATGCAAAATAACGAAAACCACTACTGCTTCAACTATAACCAAGATCGGCAAAATCGCGGCAGAATAAATCGCTAACAACTGTCCCAGTAAAAAAGAAGTTACAGCATAAGAAAATGAACCACCAGCTCTTGAAAAGCCAAAGTTGATCCTGTAGCCGGTATTTGAATACTCAAATGCCAGCGCATTGAGAAATGATTGCATAGAAACTACTAAAATCCCACCCAAGATATAAGTAATGATCGGCAAATTCGGAATCAATACCCCAGCTAAGAGAATCACTCCTAATCCTGCTATCATCGTCTTCAGCACGGTGATCAGTGGGATCTTTCTTTTCTTGATGATCACTTGACTGATAAAAGGCTGAAGCACCGTTGAAACAATATTGACCAATGCTAAGATCCCTCCGATTTTAGCTGGATCAATCTTGAAATAAATCAAAAACAATGTCGCAAACCCATAGACAGAACAAAACATCATCCAATAGAGAAATTGCAAACTTGTATAATAAAAACGAATCATTTTTCCGCTTGTTTGATCGCGCATACATCTCCCACCTTATTGGTTTTTCTTTAGCAATTTACTATAGCATACTTGTAGGGGTTTTACTATTTTTAAAAGTGGTGAAGAACTATGGAAATTAGGGTAGATTACAATATGCGTTGATCAATTAAAACATCTGTTAATAAAGACGGAAAAAAGATCATAGAAGCATCGTACTTTTAGCATACTAGCTTGGTCATTTTTTTCTGGAATTGAAGAAAATATATATATTCTAAAAACTATCCATCATCTCTTAGATTACGAGCTTTTTTTGCTGCAAAGGAAGTTAAAAAAAGCAGGGATCGAGTAATCGATTCCTGCTATATCTTGTACCAATATATTTCTTTCCAAAACTTAATATACATTGTATACTTCAATCAATATGATTCATTAAAACAAGTTTCATTATTCGTGATAAAGAAATCATAATTTCGGTAGTAGAATCATTCATTATCTTTTTTTACAACTGCTCTTTTTTCTTCCGAACTTTGATCTAAAGTAATTTTGGAATGGATATCAAGTTCTTGAAAGACATCCATCATTTCAGTTTGATCTTTATCAAAAATCATTGAAAAAGAATTATTCTTGCTTTTGTAAAATGAAATAAATGATTTATCGTCACCTAGTTTTTCTACTTGGACTTGAGGATATCGATTAAAGTTACCGTTCAATACTCCAAATCTAACAACAGAATCTTTTGCTAGACCCTCCTTCAAAAAACCATTGATCAAAATGACAGAAGCAAAAGCAACCAGTTTAATCTGATCAGTCAGATGTTCCGGCCAGAAAATCAACAGGATGGCGACTGTCAGTAAAATACTCAAACTCTTCCTTACAGGACTACTCTGAGCAAACACGATAATTTTCTTTTGATCGATTATTTGCAAAATAATCAGCAGTCCTAAAAAAACTGTGATCATAAGTGCTTCTGCCATCTTTCATCATCCTTTATTTTCATTTATCACCACTCAGCGATCGTACCGTCATAATTTTTCCATTGCGGATTGGTCCAAATCAAACCTTCTTGTGCAATTTCTTTGATTTTGTCTTCATCCATTTCCAAGCCCAGACCTGGTTTTGAAGGTAGATCTACGTAGCCGTCTTTATATTGGAAAACTTCTTTGTTCTTCACAAAATCTAACAGATCAAAACCTTTGTTATAGTGGATCCCTAAGCTTTGTTCTTGGATAAAGACGTTTGGCGTACATGAGTCTACTTGCAGAGTTGCTGCTAGTGCAACAGGACCATATGGCGCATGAGGCGCAACAGCCATGTCGTAAGCTTCCGCCATCGCTGCGATTTTACGGGTTTCCAAGATTCCCCCACAAAGAGCCACATCTGGTTGGATAATATCAACAGTACCTTGTTTAAAGAGGTTCTTGAATTGCCAACGAGTGTACAAGCGTTCACCAGTAGCTAATGGTACAGCCACAGAATCAGCTACTTCTTTAAAGTGTTCTTCATTTTCAGGTAAAACGACTTCTTCCAAAAACATTGGATGGAATGGCTCCAAAGCTTTTGCTAGCACTTTTGCCATCGGTTTATGGACCCGTCCATGAAAATCAACACCAATATCCATTGCATCACCAAAACGTTCGCGAATAGACGCAACTCGTTCCACCACTTCATCAACTTTTTGGTAGGAATCGATATAATGCAGCTCTTCTGTCGCGTTCATCTTGACGGCCGTAAAGCCCCGATCAAACCGATCTTGTGCTTGTTCTGCAACTTCACTTGGTCGATCTCCACCAATCCAAGAATAAACCTTGATTTTATCACGTGCTGCACCACCCAATAATTCATAAACCGGAACATTAAACGCTTTTCCTTTGATATCCCACAGAGCCATTTCTAAACCCGAAACGATGGTTCCATTAATAGGACCGCCTCGGAAGAAAGATCGATGCATTTCTTGGAAGAGGCGCTCGATTTCAAACGGATTACGTCCAATCAGCCGGTTTCCTATCTCATAAGCTCCAGCAACAACCGTTTCTGTTTTAGTTCCTGAGATCATTTCTCCCCAGCCTTCGATTCCTTCGTCAGTCGAGATCTTAACAAAAATCCATCTTGGTTTTACTTTATACACTGTGACATCTGAAATTTTCAATTTAAACCCTCCTACTATTGTGCCTTCAATGGTTCATCCATTTCATGATTAACTTTTTTGATACCATCGAAGTAATACCATGCGCCCGCAAAGGCTAATAACAACACTGGAATACCGATGATTGGTTTGTAAGCAAATGCGATAAATACCAAATAACTTTGGATCATGGAAGTCGCAGCAAATGATGAGATTAACATTGAAGAAGTTCCTAAGTTAATACCAACCGATTTGGCAATTGCTGTCAGCATTGGCGCAGTAGCTGACCCACACCATAGCAATGAAGCTGTCACAACTAAGCCAATAATGATATTTTTTAATAAATTACCACGAGTCAAGGCAACGACCATTGCCACGCGGAAAGGAACAACCGCTAAATCTGCGAATGGTAACACACGGTTTCCTGGCAATACTAAAGCTAATGCAATCGTTAGTGGAATAATGATCAATGCTGTTGTGATAACATCTGGATTACCTACAACAACTGCAGCATCCAATCCGATAAATAAACGTGTACCTTTGAATTTTTTTTGTGACCATTTTTGTGCAGCATCTGAAATTGGCATCAATCCTTCCATAAATAATGAGGTCATCTTAGGAATCAAAACCAAAACAGCTGACATGCTGACACCTAATTGTAAAACCGCTTTGATATCATAGCCGGCTAAAACACCAATCACCATCCCGATAACTAACCCCATGATCATAGAATCACCAAAAAATCCCAAATATTTTTGTGCATCTTTGATGGTGAATTTTGATTTTCTGAATAACGGGATACGATCCAGCAGCCAATTTAACGGCCAAGCAATAACCAGTGATGAAAGCGCAGAAACAGTTGGTAAAGAAACACCAGGGATTCCGAAGAAACTTTCTACCATCGGTTGCGACCAGTCTGAAATCTTAAAAGTCGCAATTGCCATCACTACTGATGCACCTACACCTAAGAAGACATTCTTAGTCACGAAATACACCATAACACCAACGATTGCCATATGGTGATAGTTCCAGATATCAACATCCAGCGTATGTGTACGTTTCAAAATCAGCAAAACGATATTGACCAATAGAATGGCAAAAATCAAGATTGGAATGATTGGCGATGCCCAAGTAACAGCCGCAATCGAACCCCAGCCAACATCCAAAGCATCTAGTTTAACACCAGTTCGATCAACCATCGCCTTGGCAGCTGGTCCAACATTGGTCGTCATAAAGTCCAATATCAACTTGATCCCGGCAAAACCGATACCTAATGTCAAACCTGATTTAAAAGCACGAGAAATCTTTAACCCAAAAATCAAACCAATAATCGTGATGATGACTGGCAACATAACTGTTGGTCCAGCATCAATAAAGAAGTTAAAGACGTTCATAATGATTTTCATTTTTTCAGCTCCTTTGATCAGCTATTATTTCAGTAAGTTCAAAATCTCTTCCATTGTTTGATCGGCACCGATACCTGTTAAAATCGGCATCCCTTTGATTACTGGTACACCACCTGTTTGACCATCAAATTGACCAGTCGTCACCAATAGATCATAGTCTTGAACTTTTCCTGGAACTTCCATCAATTTTGTTTGAGTCGTTGAAGCATCAATGCCATGTTGTTGCAAATACTCTCTAACTTTTGTTGCTACTACTGTTGAAGTGGCGATACCATTTCCGCATGCTACTAAAATTCGTTTCATTATGATTTCCTCCTTATATTAAAAAACCGCTTTCTTTAATAGTTCTAATAATTCAGTATCATTGCCTGCTCTGATCATTTCTTGCCGCAGTGGCTCATCTTGTATGATTCCAACAATTTTTTGTAACATTTCAACTTGCCCATGTGGTTCCCCAATCGCCATCATGATCACAATTTGGATTGGTAACTGCTCATTGTTATTTTCCATATTATGAAATAGGACCGGATCTTTAAGAGTCGCAATTGCTAAAGTTGTTTTATTGACCATTTCATAGTTTGCATGGGGAATTGCGATTCCTGGTGGTGTTGATGGTAATCCAGTAGGGTATTCTTTTTCCCGTTCTTGGATTGCTTGAATATATTCCTCCTTCACGTAGTTTTTTTTGTACATCTCGCTTGCCAAAAACGCTAAGACTTCACTATCTGTTTTTGCTTGAACATTTCGAAAAACGAGTTCCTCATTCAAATAAAGTTCCAAAGTCCTCACTCCTATTTAATAACCTCAATTAATTCTTTCATCGAACGTGCTAAGTTTTTAACATTTAGCTCTTCGATGTCTTGCTTGTTGAACATACCGGAACCAAGACCTAAATAGCTAGCACCTTGTTCAAAAAACTCTTTCGCATTCTCCTTACTGATTCCACCAACCCCCATTAGTGGTAACTTACCTAAAGGTGCTTGAATATCCTTGAAAAAACGCGGAGTAACAACCGCTGCAGGAAATACTTTTACAATATCAGCTCCTTCTTTAAACATACGGTCGACTTCTGAAGGAGTCATTGCGGCAGGTACCGCCAATAATCCTTTCTTATTGGCGTAAGACAACATTTCTTTTGTGAACATATGTGGTCCTAATAAAAATTTTGCACCAGCCTCATAGCAGGCTTGGGCTTGTTCTAATGTCCTTACCGTCCCAGCGCCGATATAAGTCGTGTCACCATAACGTTGATTTAGTTCATGTATATTTTCAAGAGCTCCTTTTGTGTTCATTGTCATCTCTACGGCAAATTGATGGTCAAATTCCTGCATTGCTTGTAAAATAGCATCTGCCTGATCAAAAGTATAACCACGCATGATCACTGTCAATTTAGGATAATCTGCTAGTCTCATGTTTTCCTCCTTAAGATCTTTGTCTTAATAGTTGATAAACTGTCTTTTCGTCATCAGCAATCAATAACTGCTCAATCAATGAATCATCTTTGGCGATATCAGCGATTTGATTGATGGTTCGCAGATGCTTCGTTAAATCAAAAAATGAAAGCGGCAAAATCAAGCTGACATCTTCACCATTAGGAAATCGTATCGGCTTTTTACAAACTAAAATGCTGACACCGTCACTGATTACACCTTTATCGACCGTTGTATGGGGAATGCAAGTCTTCATTCCCAAGTAACCTGCATATCCCGGTTGTCTGATTTGATCCAAGCAATCAGCGATAAAACGCGAGTCAATGATTTGATGTTCCAATAACGGTCGGCAAGCCACCTCCACTGCTCGTTCCCAAGACATCTCTTCTTCAACGATTTGTACATAACTCGGCCGCAAGTAATAAGTCAATGAAGGCAATACCTTGAAGTTGTCCAGCGGCGTGCTTCCATCTTCCTTGATCAAAAAGTACTGCAGTTCTTCTCGCAACGAAACTGGATTGGTGATATTTGCATATTTCCTAATGATTGTTAACAATTCATCCATTGCTCGATCAACCTTAGTAATTCCTAAATCACTCAAAACTCGATATCGTAAACTGATTTGTTGCTGATATGTCATGATTGGCTCGATCATAAACTGCAGCATAGAACTTTTTAGCGGCGTCGTAGTAAAGACCAGATCATAATCAGCTTCAAATTTGTAGAAATCACGCACAGATAGGGAAGCTAAAAAATGGATCTCTGGAAAAAGTTTTTCCATATTGGCTCGTACTAACTTTGAGACCATGACACCATTAGTACAAACAACTACAGCCCTTTGTCGTTGCTTATTCAATTTATTATGATTACTTAATTGATAGCCAAAGTAATAGGATAAAAGATCTAATTCATCATTTGGAAAGGCCTTATTTAGCCAATTCTCAATAGGAATAATCAATTTTTTCATCAAATCAATCAAAATCGCATGATTACTATCCTTGATCAGACTATCTATTGAATAAACTCCTAAACTCAAGTTATAGCGTATTCGAAAACAGGCTGGACGCAGATGACTCAGTATCCTACGTTCAAAGTCTTCTCGGTCATCGATCAAAATCAACGTTTGATTTTGGAAATTTTCAACCATTTGGCTGATCAATTTTCGCAATTCTTGATCCGAATCATAATTTTGAGTAGTTTTGCTCTCAAAAATATTGGAAGTTAAAAATAATAACGTGAACCACTCCATATAACTTTTGGATAGACTCCAACCTGTTTCATGTACCAAGATCATCAGCATTCGGAATTCAGGAGTATCCGTCACATCATCGGGAAAAAACGCGTGCTTATCTGACATCTTGATCCCACGGCTTACTAAAAATCTCGCTGATGTCTGCAAATAGTCTACCGACTCATCAGAATAACTAAGATGCAACATTTGTTCCATGTTATGGATCAAATGGACGATTTCTTCTTCAGAAACATCTTGTGCCAATTTTCTGCGAATCATTTCTCGGCGAAAAATCGGATACCATTTTACTAGATCCGATAACAGCTGTAAGATACGGTGTTCCGAACCAACCAATTGGTAACCATTCATCCGATTATATCGAATTGTCAGACTATAATTTCTGATGAACGGTTCCGTTCGTTTGATATCTTCCATAACAGTCGTCTTACTAACATCAACCGCATCTACCAAATGATCCAGACTGATGTAATCGATATTAGCGATCAGAGTCATCACTATCAATGCTTGTCTTTCACTATCAGTGAGAACGACAAGTTCCTGATCATCACCTATGTCGTAATCAGGCTGTGATATCATTTGGATAACCTCGATTGGTACCGTAATATTTCCAGAATGACTTCTCTGAATTAACGGAATGTTCTTTGTTTTCAATTCTTCATTAAATTGATTGATCGCGTAATTGATTTGACGACGTGTCAAATCAAGTTCACTTGTTAAAGTGGAAAGTTTCATTTCAGGGTTTTTAATAATCAGTTTGAGTATTTCACGAATTCGTTTATTCATTTTGACTATCCTCCTGACAAAATCATTATATACTTGTTCACATACGTTTCCGGAAAGCTTTCATCACGTTTTTTGTCACACTTGGTTTAATGTTTTGTCACACTAACAGCTATTTTTAAAATGAACGCTGTTATATCAAATGTAACATGGTATGACAATTATTTTAGGGCTAATGTGAATATTAAATATTCGGTAGAATATTGGATGCTTTAGTAAATAAACACGGGACGTTGCTTCTTCAACACATTAAAGTATCTATTCCGTAACTAAATCAAGTCAGTCTAATTGAAAAAGAATAATATTAAACTGCTAAAAACAATGCTTTTGGGAGCGTCAATAATTTTGTGTAAATGGTTCTTCCCTACTGTAGATTGTTTCTAATTCTCCATCGGTTGACTCAGCATTTGTTCGAGCTCGCCTTCGGCCTGTTGGAAACCTTTATGACTGCGACCTAGGAATTTTTGGTTGTAAG
>NZ_BNJW01000033.1 GCF_015751045.1 Enterococcus lactis | reverse complement strand
TTATAAATACGAGTATATTTTCATTATGGACTACAATACTGGAAAAGAACTAGCTAGAGTAAGAGCTGATGGGATTTATAGACCAGACGTAAATCAAGCTTATAATACTTTAGGAAATGTTGGCTATCATGTATCTTTCAATATGCGTGATTTCCCTAATAAGAAAGTATACGTCATGATGCGTGCGACAAACGATCCAGAAGGAAATACTAAGGGTGGAGCACAAGATTTTCATGACAAGCGTTGGTATTTAAATATTCCACAACGATAAAAAATTCCCCCCTCTTTGAGGGGCGGTACATAAAAATTTATTATTTAGATTCTATAAACATGTGCAACTTATCTAACAACAAAGTATATATTCTACAGAAGTAAACAAATAGCTTATATTTTAGGATGTACACAAATTGACAAGTATAATAAAACTTTGATAAAATACAAATGTTTTTTATTTTTATGTGTGATTAGTTAGAACTTACTTAAATCCTATTATAATATTTTTGTTAATGATTTTAATAAAATGATTGGAGAGAAAATGATGGATCAAAAAGCGTTTATCGAATCTATTGATTCTACAATCGATAGATTAAAAAAAGAAATTCGATTTTATAATAGAGTAATTGGTATCGGAAATATTATAAAAATAGTCTTATCAGCTAGTATCCCAATATTAATTGATCAGGCTTCCGAACACAGGTCTTTACTATTGATTGTTTCAATTGCTTCAGCAATAATTACAATTATACAAAGTGGGATGTCTGCATTTAATTATCAAGATAAAGTACAGACTTCGACAGAGTTATTAATGAAAATTGAAAAAGAAAAGTTGTTATATATAACGAAAACATCCCCATATAATAAAACAGATGAAGAAAATTTCCATTTAATCGTTACAACCCTTCAAACTGAATTAATTGATATTATCTCTGATTTTAATCAAGTTAATAACTAAAAATTTATTTAATTAGAAAGTAGTGCAGATAATACTAATTGTACAATTAAGAAAAGAGATAAGACTTTACATTCCTAAAAAAATGTAAAGTCTTATCTCTTTTCTTAATGCTATAAATTCATAATAACATTATGGACAATAAATTTAAAATTTATTCAGACTGTAGACAAACTCCTAAATTTAGAGTGTTGTTTGCAGTCTGACGTCTCAAAAATGAATCGTATAAATCAATTATAGTAATAAGTCATTGATTTCTTTAAATTCTTTATCAAGTTCTTTTTCATCATATTTTTCATATTTATCAGCTTCATGAAGAACTTTTTTAATTTCATGAATAGCCTTTCGTTCAACTAACCATTTTTTTAGGTTATGTTTTTTTTCTGGATTTTCAGATAACGTATCAAGTTCGTCTAACTCTTTATCCAATTTATTGACAACAGAAACAATTTTGTTTACAACTTTTTCTTCTTTGTTTTCTAAATTTGACATTTATCTTCACGTCCTTTTTATTTGATAATTTAAGTATAGAACTTTGATATAGTTTATACAAATAGAAACGCTTCTTCGTGTATTCTGTGATTTTCTTTTGAAATGAGGAAAACTTTGGAGTAAAATGAACGTGGACAGAACAATATTTAGGAGGAATAAACTATGTGTACGTCTATTACTTATGTAACAAGTGATCATTATTTTGGAAGGAATTTTGATTATGAAATATCTTACAATGAAGTAGTCACTGTTACTCCAAGAAATTATAAGTTGAATTTTCGAAAGGTAAATGATTTGGATACTCATTATGCAATGATTGGTATTGCCGCTGGTATAGCTGACTACCCTCTTTATTACGATGCGACAAATGAAAAAGGATTGAGTATGGCTGGGCTAAATTTTTCTGGGTATGCTGATTATAAAGAAATACAAGAAGGGAAAGACAATGTATCTCCTTTTGAATTTATTCCTTGGATTTTAGGACAATGCTCAACAGTAGGAGAAGCTAAAAAATTGTTAAAAAATATCAATTTAGCAAATATAAATTATAGTGATGAACTTCCTTTATCCCCTTTACATTGGCTATTAGCTGATAAAGAAAAATCAATTGTCATTGAAAGTATGAAAGATGGACTTCATATATATGATAACCCTGTGGGCGTTCTTACCAATAATCCTTCATTTGACTATCAATTATTTAATTTAAACAATTATCGTGTCTTATCGAGTGAAACTCCTAAAAATAATTTTTCAAATCAAATAAGTTTGAATGCCTATAGCCGCGGTATGGGAGGGATAGGCTTGCCTGGAGATTTATCCTCAGTATCTCGTTTTGTTAAAGCGACTTTTACGAAGCTGAATTCTGTATCTGGAGATTCAGAGTCAGAAAGTATTAGTCAATTTTTCCATATCTTAGGTTCAGTAGAACAACAAAAAGGTTTGTGTGATGTTGGTGATGGAAAATATGAATATACAATTTATTCTTCTTGTTGCAATGTTGACAAAGGAATCTATTATTATCGAACATATGAAGACAGTCAAATTACTGCAATTGATATGAATAAAGAAGACTTAGATAGTCATAAGTTAATTAGTTATCCAATTATAGAAAAACAACAAATTAAATATATAAATTAGTTAATGTGTTGTGATTGATTATTTAATATAGATATAATACAAAAAGGCAAAGATATTTTCAAAACATTTTTTCTTGATGTGATATCCTTGTCTTTTTTGTAATGTTTTTAACTTATTGCTTTTGCAAAATTTATTTACCTGTTTTCTGGATCAACGATAGTGTATATTATGCTATCCTTGTTTGGATTTTAGGACGTTTAAAGAGGCACTTTTTTACATAACTTAATCCATAGACATAGACCTTTTAAGCATGCTGTGAGATAATAATAAAGAAGAGTTTAAAGCGCACCCCAAACCACTTCCCCATAAGTGTATTACGCTTTAAACTCTTTTATATTTGAATTCACTAAGAAGCATACCATATTTTTGAAAAAAAGTGAGAAAAAAGGCTTATAATTAGGATTTAGAGTAATTAATTAGATGTTTATTTTATAGGACTGATACTATAGATTACAAATAGTATCGTATTTCGCAATCTTAAATTATCTTCTTACTATAAATAAGATAATAAAATTTGTATTTGTCCTTTTTAGGTAACTTATTTTAATCTATATACCTTTCTGGATCAACGAAAGTATACTTTATATAGTCATAACGCCGATGATCGCTCCGTGCGTCTGGCACGTCAGACACGATATCAAACAAAAAATATACATCTTTCTTCATTCTAGTTTTCGCAGCAGGAATTTTAAAGTAGTTCTTATTAGAATAGTAGAGATTGATTAATAAGCTATCTTCGATTGCTAAAAAGAAAACTTCTGAATCCCATACTTTGTGAAAGTCTTTAATGAATTTGTTCGAAGGATCAAATTTAAACCATAATTGTGTTTTTCCTTCCATTAACATATAAAGTTCACCTCAAAAAGAGTATACGAACAAACGTTCTTATTGTAAACCCTAAAATAGATTTTCCTGAATATGTATTGACAATATCTAAACGATAATATGCATTTCTTCTTATAAAAAGACCCTAGCAATTAAATTTGGTTGAGGTCTTTTTTCGTTCTTCTATTAATTTTTCTAACTCCTGTTTCAATATACATATAAAAAAGTAAAAATAATAGAAAAACTAGTGATAGCTTTGGTGATAGTGATATTAAAAATCAGAAAAGATAGAAAAAACAAGAGATAGATAAAATGCTGATATTTCGGCGTTTTCTAACGGTATAAAAGAGAAAAAAAGTAATAAATGTATACATGATACAAGAAAAACATGTTCGCACTTCTAGGCAAACCAGGCTTTGAAGACCTTGCCAAAGAATTGAACGAACGCCTGTAAGATAAGGGTTTTTCACTAGATTTAAATAATTAGTGATAGAAACATGCTGACTTTAAAATGAAAGCTGGTACCCATTTAGGTACTTAACACATATCGGCACCATTTATTCGGAAAAAGGGGGCTGTGACAAGAATTTTGTCCCAGCCTCTTGTTTGTATGGGAATCGATTCATTGCCTTGTTCTTTAGTTAAGGACTTGAAGAACAGGAAAGTGACTTCGAAGACCAATTCTATTTTTTTCTAAAATCAGTAAGTAAAAAAGCACTCACTTCGAGTGCTTTTTTGCGATATTTTCTTAGTGTTAAGATAGCCCTAATTTGTCTTTTACAGATGAAGGTACTTTATCGCTAGTGATTACTTTTTTCTCTATAATTCGCTTTTCGCTTGCTTTCAACTGCAAGATTGTTCCTTCGGGATAAGCAGAACCATTAGCAGAGTCGCCAGAAGTAATGACATCAAAATCCAATTGTCTTTTTTCACCGTTTTCAGCGTACGCATCTACGTTATATTTAAACCCTTTTCCAATTACTTCTCCATTATCTGCTTTAATATCAGTTTCTGCAGGCATCGGTGCTTTGATTACTGCATAATAATCTTTTCCAACATAAGTAGACTGATAGTAGTCCCAGCCTTTCCAACCTATAAAAGCAATCAATACGATAACGATTAACCCTAAAATTTTTTTCATGAAAATTCTCCTTTTTTATTTTTATTCTATAGAATATTATACAAATCATAACAAAATATCATCATCGAAACAGCTAACAAAATTGTCATAAAAAGCGACGATAATTGATATTAAAACTATATTTTTGTTTAGGTCAAGAACAAATGACAGATATAATGACCAAATGTATGTAAAAAATATAAAAAGACGTCTGTCGCGGATCACCGTTACAAACGTCTTCTATTGATTTTCCGAGATCTCATCAGTCGCCATTTGGAATGGGTCACTCCCTATCTAGATTCATTTAATGCTCGGACTGCTTGTTCAATTGTAATACCAAACGCAACGTTATTTTCGTTTTGTGCATCAATCGCCATAAAACGGTTAGAAGTTGTATCAAAGGCTACGCGGTATTGCATATTTGTTTTTGTAAACGTCATAAAATTCATCTCCTTTGTAATGTAATTCAGTTCTTGAAAGTTTCCTTTAAACTTTCGAACCTATAACAAGTTTAGCATCGTCCGTTTTTTCATGCAATTAAAAAGCATTTATCACTTTTCTTATTTATTTTTTCTTAAATCAATCAGCTGTTTTCTTTCAAGCCAATAAGTAGCCCAACCATCAACGTTACAAAGACTATTGCTTGGATATAAATCATATACTCACCCCTTGTAAATAATTTAGCAGGATAATGAAAAGAACACACGAACAACATAGGAATATAAACAAACGTTTTTGTCACAACATCTAGAATTATGATAAGAAAATAGTTATCTAAAAAGTAAAAAATAAATCAAATAAAAATAAAAAAAATAAATAAAACGTTTTCAATTGAAGGGAGATTTGTTATTATAAAATAAAGAAAAACAAAGAAAAGAGGGAATGAAATGGTAAAAGCAGAAGTAGGAAGATCTTATATATGTAAACCGATTGGCGTATCTCACGAACTAATTGGCTGTATTGAACGTACATATAACAACACGGCTGTCGTGTATGTTGAAAGTTATGACCAACGAGACTATCCAATCATTTATGAAAGCAAGTACCGCATGCTCGTAAAATTCTGTGATATTAGTGCACCTGCTGAATTGGTTTCTTAAACAGTATTTTTGAGAATTCGCAAGAACTCCCTTATAATATAAATAAAGACAGAAGGGAGCGAGAAGATATGCCTAAAAGAAAAAGTTCAGGGAAAATGGGAATTATTCTTGCAGTGATCTCTGCAATTCCTGCTATTTTAGCTATTGTTCGTGCGATGAAGGAATCAAGAGATAATTAAGGACACGTTATGAATGTCAAACAAAAAACGCATATACCTGCGGTAACAGGTTATGCGTTTTTTGTTGTATAAAAACTTATTTCATTAACGATTTTTGATTAGCCAACACCCAAAACAAAATTTAGTAGCTTGTCTGAATAAGTGATTTCTTCATCTGTTTGTTTCACACTTTCATTTAGTAGTCCCATCTCATCGGTTATGATACCATCCACACCATAAAACATCATGCGACTCATAGCATCTGAATCGTTGATCGTCCATACATATACTTTTTTTCCATCTTGATGGGCAGAATTAATGAAGTTACGATTGATCGTACTATACTCCATTGTCAAAAAATCAGCAGGCGTTACGGGAGGCCCAACGATATTGAAAGGCAAGATATAGCCCACATAAAAGTTTGGTTCTGCTTCTTTTAAATCAGAAACAGTTTGGTACGTCAAACTTTGCAAAATATGATGATTCTCTGAAATCGCTTTGCGGTATTTCTGAACAAATCGTTCGACCAGGTCATCTGAATCTTTTTTAGAGGTCTTAATCTCAATAAGTAATTTTTGGTTCAATTCATGCGCTTTTTCTAAATAAGAATCAAAAGAACACACAGGGGCTTGGAACCCATTTTCAGTAACCGTAAGATTTGTCAATTCTTTCAACGTCAAATCCTGTGGTGTTCGATTTACCCCAGTTAAGTGACGAAGATTTGCATCATGCATCACTACGAAACGGCCATCTTTTGTTTCCTGCACATCCATCTCTATATAATCAGGATGATAGTCTCTGCTTGTTTTTTCAAGTGCTTCTAAAGTATTTTGCGCCCCATTTTGCGTACTTACACCTCTGTGAGATACAGTCACTGGTTTTGTCTGAACTGCCGAAGTCAGATAATCCATATTGTAAAGACAAACGCCAATACCGAAAAAAACTGCAAAAAGGGTCAAACCAGTGTTTTTCAGCGCAGATAAATGCACGTTGGACGTTTGAGGCGTAAACCACTTGGGAATCTCTGGTAAGAAACCTTCGTCATCCATGAAATCAACGATGATATAAAAAATTCCTACAGTAGACATCACGATATTGAATAATAAAATTCCTTGTAAAAGCGTCATCGCAAATACAGCGCTGATCAATGCGTAATTCGGGAAAAATTCTTCAACAACACTTTGTGCCAAAATAACAACGATATATCCCAAAGAAGAAAGAAGTAAAATCGTACCGCCAATCACGATAAATTGCCCCGTGATAGCAAAAAGACGTGATTTGGTCAGCAACCAGCTTTCTCGAATGGATGCTCGAAAAGGTCGATCTCGTAAAATCATTTCAGGTAAAGCGAAAATCAGCCGAATCCCAATATAGCCAAGAAAAATGTAAACGAGTAAAAAGGAACTGACGACGATCCAACGGTTAGCAAAAATAAAATCCATGATAAAAGCAGGGATTTTTATTTTTGACAGTAGATCAGAATTGAAACTTAACCCGCTGATCGGTAGAATCAATAAAAAATAAGCAAGAAAAAACAGAAAAGTAATAGGTCTCACTTTCTTCAGTTGAAGTATCGTCAAGTGCAAGAGCTGCTTTAAAGAAACGGGTTCTTTCTTTTTAATAAAGAAGACACTCATCAAAAGAAATGCAAATTCGAAATAAACCAATAGTAAAATCGTCAATAAAACGGCGATTAACGACAGCAGAACTCCAGGATGCTGAGAGAAAATCAAAGGAATATTGTCATAAGACAAATAGTCAATTGCTCCTCGGTGCAAAATAAAACGAGTCGTACTGCTCAATAAGGGTAAACAAATAAATAAAATAAAGCCATGCATCAGCAAGACATCACGGAAATAAGCTTGTGTTCCTTTCAAAAAATCCCACGCGTTGCCTAAGCTACGTTTCAAATAATTCATCCTATCACCTACTTTCACATTGTAGCGCAAATCCAATGAAAAAGGAAAGGGTGCAATGTATCTTGCAGATCCTTTCCCAGACTTAACATTGGTAATCAATCAATAACTGATTTTGCAAAATAAATATTAACCAAGAAGACCACTTAGATATTGTCCTCCATAAATCAAAGCCATACTGTATAAGAAAATCGATAGTGGTTTAGCTATCAAAATAATCAGTGTATATCGTTTCATTGAAATGTTTGTCAATCCAGCCATCAAACATAACGCATCGTCCGGAGCAACAGGAAGAAAAATAGCTAGAGCAAACAGCTTCTCAAAGCGGTTTTGATTGTCTAACCAGCCAATATATTTGTTATAGGTCTTATCGCTGATCATGGAAAGAATGAATGGTTTTCCGTAACGTCGTCCTAGAAGAAAGATAATAATCGAACCAATACAGATTCCAACATAATTGTAAATAAAGCCAGCATAAGGACCAAATATCAGAACACCCGCTGCAGTGCTGATTCCTCCAGGAATGATTGGAATAACCACTTGCAAGATTTGGATGAAGATAAAAATGACCGGACCTAAAATGATCGAATCACCTACTAATCCTCTTAAAGCATTCAAATCTTTGAAAACACCTAAATTAATAAAATAAATCGTCAGCGCGATCGATAGACCTAATCCAATAATGGAAATGAAGTTTATCAGTTTTCGAGAGGCAGCAATATTCATTATTCATCAACTCCTTAGAGGTTCTTTGGTATCTATACTTTACTAGAAAAGCAACTGTCTGCGCCACTTTTTAAGATGACAGAAAACAAACAATTTTGTAAGTTCATCATACGTTCATTGTAAGTATAAAAGAATAATCTCAAAAAAACATCCAACTAAAGACTTATTTAATATCTTGTTTTTTCAAAAATAGAAAAAAGATAGAAAACGTTAACAATTATGCTTGGAAAGCATACTGATGGAGTAAACTAAGCATTGGACAGGTTAAAAAATAGGGCTTAAAATAAAATGCGAAGAAACAATAGATAATGATGTTACTTAAGAACAGTGTTTGAATCACCTAGCAATCACGAACGGAGGAAGTAAAAAAATGGCAGAAAAACAAACCGCAGGAAGAGATCAATTGGGGGAGTTTGCACCAAAATTTGCAGAATTGAATGACGATGTTTTATTTGGAGAAGTATGGTCAAGAGAAGAATTATCTCCTCATCAGCGTAGTATCATCACCCTATCTGCTTTGATCTCAGAAGGGAATTTTGAACAATTGCCGGCTCATCTGAAAATTGGCAAGCAAAATGGCATTACTAGTGAAGAAATAGCAGAAATCATTACCCATTTAGCTTTTTATGTAGGGTGGCCAAAAGCTTGGTCGGCTTTTAGTTTATTTAGCAAAAGAAATCTATCTAGAAGAAAATAGTGAAGATAAGAAAGAGGCATAAATGATGACAAAACACGAAGAAATACAAAAAGGCGTGATTTTTCCAGCAGGTGAAAAAACGAAGCTTACGCTCAAGTATTTACCGGGCAAAGCTATCTGAATATGTTAGTAAACGATCCCGAAATTTCTGTTGGTGTAGGTAATGTAACTTTTGAACCAGGCTGTCGCAATCACTGGCATGTCCATACAGACGGTTATCAAATCTTACTTGTAACCGGAGGAGAAGGCTGGTATCAGGAAGAAGGAAAGCCAGCAAGACGATTAATGGCTGGAGATGTCGTCGTAACGCACAAAGGGATCAAACATTGGCATGGTGCGACAAAAGACAGTTGGTTTGAACATTTGGCGATCACTGCTGGTAATTCAGAGTTTTTAGAACCTGTAACAGATGAATTATACGAAGGATTGGAAAATCAATAATATCAAGCTTAGAACAGCTCCTAAAAGTAGATTTTTAATCGAACTTTCAGGAGCTGTTTTAGGTGGATGAAGCTGTTTTGTAGAATAGGCTAATAATAAGGGCGAGGAGAAGCACGCCGAAAAATTTTGATATTGATAATCGGCTGGGCATACATGATTTCCACATCGTCAATCAAACTACCTAGCAGATGATAATCTTCCCGATCATGTCGAGGATTACCTAATAGCTCCTGATAGTAGATTTCCATGCTAGGGTCTCGAGGATTGTTCAGCAAATCAGCAAGTACATCTAGATCTTCTGGCTGAGATTCTGTTGTGCCCTGTATTTCTATGAAAAGTCCCTCCTCAGCAAATTCTACGCCAATACGTATTTCAGTTATTTCGTGGGAATATAGATAAGTAAGAAGCTCATCGATGATTCTTTTTGATAATTCTTTTTCCAAGTGTCTTTTTTTCCTTTCTGACAGCAGTAAAGTTATCTAGTATCGGTACAAGGATACCTGCAACGAATCCAGTTGAAAAACCACTGTTATATAAATTGAGTCCTCCGTGCAAAGTGCTGACGTTATGGACAAGAGCAACAAGAGCAATATGTAACATACCAGCTATTACACCGTAAAAACTGCCGTAAAAACCGCTTATGGGCGCGAGGCCTGTTCCAAACACAGCGGCAACGAGCATGCCGGTGCTGGTGATCTCATGAAACGTCCCAAACAAAGAAGCAAGAAAAATTCCGACTAGTATCGGAAAACTGTTTTTTAAATGACAACCAAAAGCACTGAAACCAACCGCAGATAAAATAGCACCGATGACAGGACCATTTAACTTACCACCAACCAGCAAAACATAAGAAGAAAGCATTAGACCAACTAGCCCCACGTTGATCAAAGTAGCACCGATACCAGAATTAGCAATGAAATCAGTTGTCAGTTTACCAGATGAATCGAAAATCTCTCGAATACCCGAAAGTCGAAAGGAATTATAATAGAAACCAAAACCGACTGTCAGCAAAAAAAAGCCGAAAATGATCCAGACGAGAGGGGAATGGTATTCATTGGAAACCAATGTATTCTCGACGATTGAGTAGCTGAACAATCGCAAAACAGCAGTAAAAGCCATGGCAATCAAGCCTGAGGTAAATCCAATATTATAAAGCGTGAACCCGCGATGGAAAACTAAAGTTTGAGCAGCTAACGGCGGAAGAAGAAGACCAATTGCTATACCAGCCAAATTTCCCAGTAGAATTCCTACTAGCAAAGGAAAGCGCATACCAAAAGTAATGTAACTAACGACCGGCGACAATGCGCTGCCGAACAGTCCTATCATAATATACTGAGAAAAAGGTTTATTGACAAATACAGCATACAGGTATACACCTAAAATGATCGAGATTGAATTATAAAGGTTTTTGCCAAAAAAAGAAAAACCGGTAACTGTTAAAATCGAAGCGAATAAGGGGCCATTTAAAATCACCTTTTACCGGTAAGCCACAAGCACAGAAAGTAAGGTCAAGATCCCAACGTTTATAAATGCGCTTCCAAAACCACCCAAAGCAAAATAATCTGTCAGAAGATTGCTTGGCGAGGTAAGAATAGTCAGTAGACCACTCCAATTAGCGGCAGGTGTACCAGAAACTAAGCCAATAAAAAGAAAAAAAGCACCTGTAAAACTAAGATAAAAATATTTTCTTTTCTGTGAAACGATTCTTTTTTGAGGATGAATATAAATAACGTCAGTTTCGTTTTCCATTACACACCTTCTTTTTCGTTTTCTTTAACTATAACTTGAAATGAAAGATTTGGTCAACTATCATTTAGGTTAAAACTAAAAATGTAAGGGAACCCAGTGAATTTAACCAAATTTTTTTAATTTTGCAAAAAAAGTTAAAGAAGACTGAGAAAAAAATTTAAAATATAACGTTTTGAGTAAAATGTTTGCAAAAAATACTAAAAATAGGGTACAATAAAACAACATATACTGCAGTAAAGAAGTGGGGGAGTTTTAATGAGAAGAAAAGTCTATACCAAGGATCAAATTCTAAAAGCTGCTTATGATGTTGTTGCAAAGGAAGGGTTTAAAGGATTTACTGCGAGAAACATTGCGAAAAAGATGGGGATTTCGACTCAGCCAATTTATCTGGAATTCAAAAACATGGAAGATTTGAAAAATACGTTATTGGATTCGATCTTTGAACAACTAAAAGAAGATGTTTTCCCTATTGAGCGTACGGGTGATAAAATCATTGATCTCGGTTTGAACTATATCTACTTTGCAAAGAAACATCATAGTCTTTACATGGCATTGTACATTGATGAACATGGGGACGGAAAGAAAATTCATGATTTTTCTTACAACTATTTCCGTGAAATAGTCAAAGAAGATGAAAGATACAATCAATTATCGGATGATTATATCGATGCCTTGCATACTGGTACATGGGTAGCGGTGACTGGCTTAGCATCATTGATGTCATCAAACATCATGCATCCAACAGAAGAACAAATCATCGCACTGATCAAACGGACAATTGACTCGATTTTAGCACTAGATAATCCTGAAACAATCAGATAGTGTTCTATCATGATGAATTTGATCGGTAAGTCCGTTGGCTGTAAACTGTCAATGGACTTTTTTTGTAAAAAAACGGTTTCTGTTATTTATCTGTTAGAAATAGGCTTGACATTTCGTGGGAAAAGTTTAAAAATAGTACTTGCGGAAGGTTGGCAGAGTGGTAATGCACCGGACTCGAAATCCGGCGAGCCGCAGTAATGTGGTGCACGGGTTCAAATCCCGTACCTTCCTTATATATCCATGTTTAGACACGATTTCGGTCGTGTCTTTTTGTTTGGAGGCTATTTTTTGAACAGCATCCACTAATATTTTTTTAACACGAAGAGAATAAGATAGCCTCAAAAAAGAAAACATGGTAAATTAGATATCGGGACTTTATTTTCTGTAAAAACAGAAACTTTCATCTTTTGTTTTCACGTGACGAAACTGTAAGAGAGAAAATATTCGTCCGCTATTTATTCTATGTTAAGATGCATATGGATGAAATAAACAGTAATTTTATATTAGGATGTGAAAGTTAAATGTGCGGTATTGTAGGTTTTGTTAACGACAAGGACAACAAAAAAACAATTATTAATACAATGATGGATCGAATCGTTCACCGTGGACCTAATAGTTCAGGGGAATATATCGATAAACACGTTGCTTTAGGATTTAGAAGATTAAGTATTATTGACTTAGAGGGCGGTACTCAGCCTATTTACAATGAAGATCGAACAAAGATCATTATTTTTAATGGCGAAATCTATAATTATCAGCCTTTGAGAGAAGAATTGATTACAGCTGGTCACGTTTTTCAAACACATGCAGATACAGAAGTCCTTTTGCATGGTTACGAAGAATGGGGAACAGAATTATTGCAAAAAATCCGCGGAATGTTTGCTTTTGCTATTTGGGATAATGAAAAAAATGAGTTATTCGGTGCGAGAGACCATTTTGGGATCAAACCATACTATTATGCAGAAATGAACGGAACATTTATGTTTGGTTCAGAAATCAAAAGTTTTTTGCCTCATCCTGATTTTAATAAAGAATTGAATAAAGAAGCATTGAAACCTTATATGACTTTCCAATATTCTCCATTGAACGGTGAAACCTTCTTCAAAGGTGTCTATCGTTTGCCTGAAGGTCATTATTATACGTATAAAGACGGAAAACTGGACATTCAACAATATTGGGATGCAGATTTTGAAACAAAAGAAACGCATTCCCGACAAGAATGGATCGAAAAAATCGACGAGACTGTTCAAGCTTCTATTGAAGCACACACAATCAGCGATGTAGAAGTTGGTTCTTTCTTATCCAGCGGGGTCGATTCCAGTTATGTAACCTCTGTATTGAAACCAGATCATTCTTTCTCAATTGGGTTTGATGATAAAACCTATAATGAAGCGATTGAAGCCAGAAAACTAACAGAATTGTTGGACTTAGACAATACGGCAGCTGTAATCGACGGAGACATGTCTTTTAAAGCATTCCCATTGATCCAGTATCACTTAGATGAACCAGACTCAAATCCTTCTTGTGTGCCGTTGTACTTTTTAGCAAATCTCGCTTCACAAAGTGTACGGGTGGTTCAATCAGGAGAAGGGGCAGATGAACTATTTGCGGGATACCAAACGTATGGATTCCACACGAATTCAAAATTTATCCGTGTGATTGCGCAAGGACTGAAAAAATTGCCAAAAGGGACACGCTATAATTTAGGACGTAAAATCGGAAAAATGAAAAATTTCCATGGACGTATCCATTTATATGAATCACTTGCGCCAGCAAAAGAATATTTTATCGGGCATGCTCGAGTGTTCGAAGAATCAGAAGCATCAGAAGTGTTGACGCCAAAATATCAAACAGCGCCATCTGTGAATGAGATCATGACTGTTCATTACGAGAAAACAGAAGGAATCAAAGATGAAGTCAATAAGATGCAATACGTCGATCTTCATCAATGGATGCCAAAAGATATTTTGTTGAAGGCAGATAAACTTTCTATGGCTAGTTCTCTAGAAGTTCGAGTACCTTTACTGGATATCGAAGTCATGAAATTGGCTCAACAAATACCAAGTAAGTTCTTGTTGAATCAAAACAACACAAAAGATATTTTCAGACAAGCTGCGAACAAACATCTTCCAGAAGAGTGGTCGAATCGTGTGAAATTAGGATTCCCTGTGCCAATCAAAGCTTGGTTGAAAGAAGAACACGGCTACGAACAAGTCAAAGCACTATTCGAAGCAGATTTTGCAAAAGAATTTTTTGATCAAGAAAAAATTATGAAGTTGCTAGATGACCATCACGAAGGACGTAAAGAAGAACAACGTAAAATCTGGACGATCTTCAGTTTCTTGACATGGTATAAAGTTTACTTTGTCGATGAAACGATTCCGCAAGCAGAAGCAATCGACTATGTGACTGTTTGATAAAAAAAGAAACAACAATATGAGAAGAAGCATAGAAGCATGTGAGATGATCTCCTTGTTTCTATGCTTCTTTTTAAGCGCTTAGTAACTGATTTCTTTTTCTTTTGTCCCATCTTTTTTATAAATGATCAAAGTTGATTGTTTGTTTTTAGCTACTTGCTTTCCTTTTTCGATTGCTTCTTTTTTTGTATCAAAATGGTTGCTTGCCTTTTTTGCCCCTTTAGATTTCACGATCCATTGTTTTTCCTCATATTCTACGATCACATCTGAATCAAGCAGTTTTCCGGCACGAGGATTCGTATCGTGTTCATCCGTCTTGCTTGGATTTTTTTCTTTTTCGAAGGTTCGTTTTTCTGATTCACTAGCATCTTCATCCCATTTTTTTGCTTGATCAATGGCAATTGGGATCGCACGGCTATCAGGGTACCCTTCATCCAACAGTGCATTTGCGATGTCGATTGCTTTTTTTCTTGTCAGTTTATCTAAGTTTTTCATTGATGCAGGAAAGTCCTTCATGTTCCATGGCATATTAGTATCCCCCTTTATTAAAAAACATAATCTATATAAACAAGTGTAAGGGTATTTATACAAAAAGGAAAAGATTTTGTTTGAGAAGTAAAACCGTTGTATTTATCGTCAAGTAGTTTTACTTAACAAAATCGTGAAAAACACTAGCAATCTAGAAAAAATCATGGTAAGATAATCAAGTCTGAGAGTCATCTTAGAGGATTCTTGTAAAAATGGGAGGGAAAAACATGCGCGTAAACATCACTTTAGAGTGTACTTCTTGTAAAGAACGTAACTACCTAACAAGCAAAAACAAACGTAACAATCCTGATCGTTTGGAAAAACAAAAATATTGCCCACGCGAACGCAAAGTTACTTTGCACCGTGAAACAAAATAATGTTTTTAAAGTTCTCAATTCCTTGCTGGTCAAAGAATTGAGACTTTTTTTATCTCAAACCATCTAAAATCATAAGGAGCGGATGATATGTTTATTTCAATGTGGGCACAAGATAGGAATGGTCTGATCGGCAAAAATGGATTGCTACCGTGGCGATTGCCAAATGACATGCGTTTTTTTCGTGAACATACAATGGATCGAATCTTAGTGATGGGAAGAAAGACCTATGAAGGAATGGGCGATCTCTCACTTCCTTATCGCCATATCATCGTGTTGACAACGCAACCGAACTTTCGCACGAAAGAAAATGCAGAAGTGATGCATTCAATCGATGAACTTTTGGCGTATAGTCAAACAATCTCAGAAGATATCTATGTTTCGGGTGGCAGTCGGATTTTTCAAGAACTTCTTCCTTACACCGGTCGTATCTGGCGGACATTGATTGATAGCACGTTTGAAGGAGATACGTATATTGGGGATATCGATTTTTCAGACTTCGCTCTTATAGAGGAATACGAGGGAATAACGGATCAGGAAAATTTATATGCCCATCGTTTTCAAAAATGGGAAAGAGTAAGAAATAAGGTTGTTTCAAAAGAAGAATAATATCCGGGTATTTAGTTTTTAATAACGCCGATTGTAAAATTAAGCTAGACAACTAAAAAAGTCATTTGTGCTACACTCAAAATAGTTCCGACCAAAGAATTATAAGGAGTGAGTACAAATGACCTATACCCATCTTACAACGGATGAACTTGTAATAATAGGGTCTTATT
>NZ_BNJW01000032.1 GCF_015751045.1 Enterococcus lactis | reverse complement strand
CTGTAGATTGTTTCTAATTCTCCATCGGTTGACTCAGCATTTGTTCGAGCTCGCCTTCGGCCTGTTGGAAACCTTTATGACTGCGACCTAGGAATTTTTGGTTGTAAGTATCAAAAGACGAGACTAAGAAACGTTCCATCGACTCTTCATTTTGGAACTGTTCCTTGCGGTGGCTGTATTTCTTGATTTGCTTATTAAAGGATTCAATCAAGTTCGTAGAGTAAATACTCTTGCGTATGGCTAATGGGAAATCATAGAAAGTGAGCAGGTAATCGTTCGAAAGGATCGATTCCATCATTTTTGGATAACTGGTTTTCCATTTTTCCGCAAAAGCACCACGTGCTTCCAATGCCGCCTTTTTAGATGACGCTTGATACACCATTTTAAAATCATCACAGACTTCCTTACGATCATCGACACGCACTTTATGACTGATATTACGGGAAACGTGCACACAGCAATGTTGAAAACGGGCTTTGGGGTAGAACCGCTGCACGGCCCCTGCCATCCCTTTTAAGCCATCCGTGATGAAAAGGAGGACGTTTTTCACGCCACGTTCCTGGAGGTCTATTAAAATCTCTTTCCAAATCGTGATAGATTCAGTTGGTGCAATCGCATAGCTCAATACTTCCTTTGATCCGTCCGGGCGAATGCCAACTGCGATATGAATGGCTTCCTTGGCGACGGGTTTCCGCTTTAAAGGGATATAGGTTGCGTCCATATAAATAGCGGCATAACGGTCATGAAGCTCACGTTCCTTAAATGAAGTGACTTCTTCCGTAAATGATTTAGTCATATTGGACATGGTTTGGGGCGTGTAGTGATGCCCATACATTTTCTCAATCAAGTCTGCGATTTCCGACATGGTAATACCTTTTCGGAAGAGGTGAATGACGGTCTCCTCTAAGGTATCATTCGTCCGTCTATAACCAGGAACAGTCTGTTGCTTGAACTCGCCGTTGCGGTCGCGCGGAATCTGGAGATGAAGTTCCCCGTACTCGGTCTTGACCGTACGGTCATAGGAGCCGTTACGAGAATTACCCGTGTTAAAACCAATGCGATCGTACTTTTCGTAATCGAGGAAAGCCGTTAACTCCGTTTTGAGAAGCGTATTGACAGCTTTTTCCAAATGGACACGGAATAATTCATTCAAATCGCCT
Source organism: Enterococcus lactis (assembly GCF_015751045.1). Classification (GTDB taxonomy): domain Bacteria; phylum Bacillota; class Bacilli; order Lactobacillales; family Enterococcaceae; genus Enterococcus_B; species Enterococcus_B lactis. The sequence continues at coordinate 16,581 of NZ_BNJW01000032.1, read as the reverse complement.
TTTTACTGATAAAACGATAAAATGATAGTGGTTCGTTTGTTGCATACTCATTTAATAGATGTTGAATTAAAATATAGTTCTTCGAATAATTACTTTTTGATTTAACATCTGCTTCACCACTTACTAGAATACTAGCAAATTCTTCATCCCCCATTACTCGAGACATAATCAGAATTTTATCTGGTTTAACCTCACCTGTTAAATCATCTTGTTCCCATAACGCGGGTTCAATTTGGCTTTTCAAGAATAAAGCTTCCTTTTCACAACTATTTTCTAATTTAGCATAGATAGCTCTCAAAAATAAAAATAGCGTAGTTATCCTTTGCTGTCCATCAATGATTTCTTGCTCGTTATGATCATTTTCATAAGCCACAATGCTTCCTAAAAAGTAAGTACTCTCGTTATTGTTTGCTGTGTACTCCGCTAAATCATCAAATAGTACTTGGTTTTGCTCGTCAGTCCAGGCATAAGGACGTTGATATTCTGGAATAACGAATTTTTTGATTTTCCCTGTTTCAAGAAACTGCTTCACGCTTTGTTTGTTCACTTCAATTGTCGTTGACAGAGTTCAGACAATTTAGTACGTAACAAATTTTTCAGGGCTTTCTTAAAAGCAAACAATACAACTTCTCCTTTATTTTTGAGAGAAATTGTATTGTCTAATCCTTATTTATAAATTTTATTTCGTCCGTAATAACTTGTATAAATCTCTAGCAACTAATGTATATACTAGATCAAAGTACTTATCATCATGCCCAAACATTTTCTCAAAAGCTGCATTGTTCTTCTCGTACTGCTCCATCACCTTATCTTTAAATACATCAGGGAACAGCGATTTTTCAAACATCTGAGCATCGTTATTCTTAGCCATACTGACAACTTTCAAATCTGGGTTATTGGCAAATGACCGATACAAAATCTCTACTAACACCCGGTCTCCTTCGTCAAAATCATTTGGAAATCGTTCATTGATTTTATGAATGATTTCTTCTAGTGAATCTCGTTCATCTGGCGGTTTGATTCCTGCATCAATTGACTTTGGATTTACTAGCTCGCCTTCTTTATTCACTAGATGGATTTCACCGGAAAAGTCCTGACGTAACTTATAATATTCCAACTTTACTTTGTCAGAAATATCAATATTCTCTCGTGTTTCTTTAGGTAGAAACTTCAGCAAGTATCCAGTAAAAATCCGCTCCTCCAATAATTCCATATCGAATAACCGATCAAGTTGTGAAATATAATCATACCACTTGCCAAAGTTACGTAGAGTCACCCGAAACTGGTACTGATTATCCTTATTCATTTCCTCATAGCGATCCATAATCGGCTTAAACATGCTAGAAATTCGTCCAAGCAAGCGCTCATTCTGTTGCTTTTGGGCTTGTTTCACCAATTTCATGACACGTTCAATATCACCTTGATTGTAAACATTAAATTTTCGTAGCTTGCTTTGAGTATCATAAATCAAGTTAACATTGATTTCTTCTCTCAAATTTGTTTGTTCATAAAAGGGTTGGAAAGCCGCTTCAATATCTTCAACATCATTTACAAAATCAAGAATAAAGGTATCCTTCTTCCCAGGCATTGTTCGATTGAGTCGTGATAAAGTCTGAACAGCTTTAACACCCTTTAACTTCTTATCGACAAACATGGTATGCAGCAACGGTTCATCAAAACCCGTTTGATATTTTTCAGCAACAATCAAGATATTAAAATTATCTGTATGGAAAGCTTCCTTTAATTGATTCTCCCGAACATTCTCACCAGATTTTGTGACATTCATCTTCGTTTCTGTATATTCAGTCTCTCCATCTACTACCGAACCAGAAAAAGCAACCAACACATCCAAGTCATTATAACCTTTGTTCGCTATATATTTTTTAAATTCTTTCATATAGCGAACAGCGTGTAAGCGTGATGCGGTAACGACCATTGCTTTTGCCTGCCCACCAATAGCTGTACGAGTAACCGCTCGGAATTGCTCAACCATCACAGCCGCCTTTTGAGCAACTGCCCAAGGATGCAATGATTGGAAACGAACAATCGCTCGGGTTGCTTCACTCTTTGGTAATTCTGGGTTATCTTCAATTTCACGGGCAATTTTGTAGGAAGTACTATAGGTCATATAGTTCTTCAGCACATCTAAGATAAAGCCTTCCTCAATCGCCTGGCGCATCGAGTAAACATGAAAGGGTTCGAAATGCCCATCTGGTTGTTTCGTACCAAACATTTCCAATGTCTTTTCTTTCGGTGTAGCGGTAAAAGCAAAGAAACTTAAATTTTGATGTTTACCTTGTGCTGCCAATTGTTGAACTAGTTCATCTTCAGCATCTGGTAATTCATCGTCAACTTCGCCTTCCAGTTCATAATACTCTTCCAAGGATTTAGATTTGTCCGAAAGAGCGGCTTTTAGCTTCTGGGCACTGTTCCCAGTTTGTGAAGAATGTGCCTCATCCACAATCACAGCAAAATTACGCCCTTCGACATGATCTACTTCCTGATAGATCACTGGGAACTTTTGCAAAGTGGTAATAATGATCTTACGCCCATCATTAATGGCTTCTTTTAAATCTTGAGAGGATTTACGATCGTCAATCGTTTCTACCAAACCTGTCTGATGATCAAAGTTCATGATAGTATTTTGCAACTGGCGATCCAACACTGTTCGATCAGTCACAATAATAATTGATGAAAAAATTGGGTAGTTCAGTTGATCATGAATAGAGGATAAATGGTATGCCAGCCATGCAATACTATTAGATTTTCCAGAACCAGCACTATGCTGGATCAAATAATTTTCTCCACTACCATGGCTTTTTACATCTGCAACCAATTTTCGAACCACATCTAACTGATGATAACGAGGAAAAATCAACGTTTTCTTTGTGACTTCTCTGTCGCCTTGCTTTTCTTTTTTAATCTCTAGATTCATAAAACGTTGGATAATATCCATCAAATTGTCTCTAGTAAGCACCTTTTCCCACAAGTAGGCAGTTGGGTAGCCATCTTTATTGGACGGATTGCCTGCTCCACCAACTCTTCCCGGCCCATTGGAACCTTGATTGAATGGCAAGAAGTACGTTTTTTTACCGTCCAACTTTGTCGTCATATAAACATCTGTATGGTCCACCGCAAAATAGACTAAGAAGCGGCGATTAAAACGAAATACCAATTCTTTGGGATCACGATCTTTTTGAAACTGGAGTTTGGCATTTTCTACTGTTTGACCAGTGTACTGATTTTTCAATTCTAAAGCGACGAGCGGAATACCATTTAACGACAAAACCATATCAATGGTTTTATGGTTATTAGGACTGTAAGCAAACTGGCGAGTACAGGTAAAACTATTTGCTTCATACTTTTCCATCATTTCATCATTAAGCTCTGAAGCGGGTTTGAAGTAAGCTACTTTGAAGCGCACACCGCGGTCTTTGATCCCATTGCGCAATACATGTAACATGCCGTGGGTTTCTACCTCTTGATTAAAGCGTTGAAGGAACTTAACTTCTCCATCATTGTTATAGTTGCGTTGGTGACGTGCCCACTGTTTTGGTTGGGTTTTCTGAATAAAATGCAGTAATTTTTGAGTATCCAAACCAATCGTAGGATCAAAGTTTGATTCGCTGAGTGTTTCCTTCTGCCATTTGCCATACGTAGTGAGTGAAGTCTCAATATCCTGCTCAAAACGAATTTCTTTGTTCTCTACCAAATGAATCACCTCCTAGGCTTCTTTTTTACCGGTTACGTATTCGTAGATTAGTGATTGCTTATATGCGTTAAGCTGAGTCACTAAGTCTTTTTTCTCTATTATCATATTATCAATAGCACTAGATTTACCACGCAGATAGTTAATAATATTTTGTTGTTCATCGTAAGGTGGAACAATTACTTGAATTTTTTTTATATCGTTAAATGTAATTCCTTGCCGAACGCCACTTCCCATTCCATAAAATCCTTTATTTACATCAAAAGAATATAAAAATAGGTGAATGTAGTAAGAATCTATCTCCGAATATATACCTTTTCTAATTGTGATATAAGCCGAAGTTATTATCCCTTTTTCTTGTACTAAGCCAGTTCGAAGACTCACATGGTCATTTTGGAGATCGGTCATTCTCAGAACAATATCTTCAGGTTGTACGATGTTGTAACCAGTAAAATTATTAGGTAATAAACCCTCTGTAACATTAATACTACGTCTAATTATTTTTCCATATGAAAGTGAAAGTAAGTTTGTTTCTTGTAACTCCAAATTTTTGCTCTTTACCTGAGAATAATAGTTTCCTATTCGTTTTACTTCCCATTTTGCCGGAATTTCACCTATCCACTCAATCCCACTATCCTTCATTTCAACATTTTTATCCAATCCTTTGGTCACTGTCTCAGTAATCAAGGCTTGTTTGTATTTTTTCAACTCATTGATGGATTGTTGAGTTTCGGAAATGATGGAATTTATCCGAGCAGTCTCTGTACTAATTCGATTTGAAATACGTCGTTGCTCTTCTACTGGTGGAAAGCTGAATGGTAATATCAAAAATTCATCACTAGTAATTGTATTTCTTAATGATTTTGATATTGGAACAAGAATCTTATCGTTGTCGAGCATTAATAGATAATAATAAATAAAATCCGTGTCAAAGTCATTTATCACTTCAAATTGTGTATATGCTGGACTTGTAAGGCCATAGTCACGTGCAATCCCAACACAACGTGGCGTAACATCAATATCAAATAAACATTCTATAATATTCCCTGGAGTTATTTCTTGATAACCATCAAAAGTAGTGGGCATTTTTCCTTTTGGGTTGACTAAGTCCCTTAAACTTACCCCGTTCATGGTCAAGGAGAGGATAGGTTGATTATCATATTTTTTAATGATAACCTTTTTTTTTCTTAATCCATTTTTTAAACGTCTAGTTTCCCAATTTTCTGGAATTTCCCCAATCCATTCCACACCGGAATCTTTCATTTTCCTAGTCAACGTTGCTCACGTCCTTTCCAGACAGTGCTTCAAAATTAGCTACGATTGATTCTTCTAGTTGTTTGATGCGCTCCGCAATAACCTCTGAAGGCTCTGGTGCAGTGTATTTGTAAAACAGACGAGTAAATGGGATTTCAAAACCTACTTTATCCTTCTTGCGATCCATCCAGGCATCTGGATTAAATGGCAGTACTTCTCGTTCAAAATATTCCTGAATATTTTCTTTCAAAGGAATATCTTCTGTATCTCGTAGGCTAGCATCCGGTGTTGGTTTGCCTTTTTTCAGAATAATTTCGCCATTTTCATCACGCAAAGGTCTCTCTACAGTCACTTTGGTAAAACCAAAATCTGCATTATCAAAGATTTTTGATTCCACTGTTTTATTATCCAACTGATATTCATGGTTTTGGAACTCACCATAGGCTTTAACAATCATCTCCCGGCATCCTTCAGTAATATCCACTCGTTTATTCCCAATATTTTTGCGACGTTTTTCAAACATTTTCGAAGCATCGATCAGTTGGATTTTTCCTTGACGTTCAGCCGACTTGTTTTTCGTCAAAATCCAGATATAGGTAGAAATTCCCGTATTGTAAAACAAATCTGTCGGTAACTGAACGATTGCTTCTACCCAGTCATTTTCGATGACATATTGTCGAATCGCACTCTCCCCGCCACCAGCATTTCCTGAAAATAGTGCGGAACCATTATGGATGATCGCCATCCGCCCGGTTTCTTTCAGTTTAGCTACACCATTTAATTGAAACAGCAACTGGCCATCACTAATTTTAGGCAGACCAGGTCCAAAGCGCCCTGCTTCGCCTAGTTTATGTTCTGCTTCTACTGCTGCTTTTGCACTTTTCCAGTCAATACCAAAAGGCGGATTAGAAATACAATAATCGAAGGTATAATCAGTAAATTGATCATTGGATAACGTATTTCCTTTTGTCATATTTTCTGGATCGCCGCCACGAATCATCGTATCAGCTTTCGCAATGGCAAAGGTTTCCGGATTTAATTCCTGACCAAATGTCCGAACTTCAACACTTTCATTAAAATCATGAATCCGTTCGATCATCGCAGATAGCATTTGTGAAGTTCCCATGGTTTGATCATAAACCGTTTTGACAACATTCTCCCCGACAAGTGTCTCACTATCTTCAGCAAGCAGTAAGTCTGTCATTAAATAAATGATATCTCGACTGGTAAAGTGAGCTCCTGCCTCTTCATTGTAACTTTCAGAAAATTTCCGTACTAGCTCTTCAAAAATATACCCCATATCTGTGCTAGTAACCATATCTGGTCCAAGATAAGAAGATGCCTTATTAAATTCAGTGATCACAGCGAAAAGCATGTTATTCTCTGCCATATTCGTAATTTCTTGCTCAAACTTGAAATTTGATAAGATATCCTGCATATTGTCGGAAAAACCGTTTAAATAAGCACGGAAATTTTCCTCGATATTGTTCGCATCTGCAATCAAGGTATCAAAGGTGAACATACTCGTATTATAGAAAGCAAAGCCTGATGCTTTTTCCAAAAAACGACTTCGCATCGTGTCGTTCATCTCTTTGTATTTTTCAGCAGCTTCTAAAACAGCATGACGAGTTGGTAATAAGGTATCGTGAAGACGTTTGATGACTGTCATAGGTAAGATGACTTTACCATACTCATGGGGTTTGTATAATCCTCTTAATATATCCGCCACATTCCACATCATATTGGCTTTCTTTTGGATAAACTGGGTTGTTTGTTCATTGCGTTTTGTTTCGTTCACTAAAATTCATCCTCAATTCGTTTGTATAGTTTAAAGATAGCTCTTTATTCGTATAAATCTTTTTTAAGATAGTAGTACTCCTTCATAGAATAATTTCATTATTTAATTTTTTATTACAAGATGGCAAATTAAATTTACCGTCAATTAGGGTAATTCTCGATAGTATAATAGTATTGTGCTTGTTTAAAATATACAAGTCAACTTCCTGTTTCAAGCTTGCTGAGTAGCATTCTACTATCTTATTATTAAGCTTTATTCTATCAACATCAATCATTTTAGAAAAGTCCTCTATTTCTAGATGGTTTTCATATGCTAAAATATCCTTTTTAATTATATCATTCATATTTTAAAATTTTTAGCGAATGATAATTATATTTTTCAATCCCTAGACAACATGAAAAATAATCTAATTACCCGATAGTGAATGTTAGGGCCATTAGTAATTCATGAACCGATCTTTTACTTCAACGACATTTATATATAAGTAGCAGCTGATTTAAAAACACCCTCACTTATGATACGGACCTCCCTAACGACTTCTCTAACGATTTCAAATCGCTAGAGAAGCGTTAGTGCCCCTCTCACGTTGTTTGATATAACCTCTAGACTAGATCGTTAACATAAAGGGTGTTTTTAACACAAAAATAGCCGTATCCTTTGTTTTGGATACGGCTATTTGATATTGCTCATTTAATTGTTGTACCACGGCAGGCGTGAATTTCATCGTAATTTCCAATATCTCCTTCTGTTTAGGATCAAAGGTGATTTTCTCAATAAAAGTTCGATACAAGGCTTTGACTTGCTTCTTCTCACTCTGGGCAAGAAAACGATCCAAACTAGTCAATATCCGTTGGACATCTTTGACTTGAATCGGCTCTCCTTGTTGTTGAAAGATCCCTAAGATTTCATTTTCTCGAATGTGCAACTGTCGTCGTTTTTCAGTCAATTCGTCTAAGCGGTCTTTTAACATCGGAAACAATTCAGGACTATCTTCCAAAGCAGCTTCCCATTTTTCAATTTTAGTCTTCAATTCTTCCTTTCGTTCCAGTAACACCACGAGTTCTTGTTCCAATGGTTGGCTTTGTCGCACTATTTCTTCATTTAACGCTGCCACCAATCGGGGAAGAACTTCTGGTAGCTGAACGATCTCCTTTAATCGGTCGGCGACAAATGTTTCCGCTTGTTCGGCACGAATCGAATTGGCATGACACACACTTGCTCCCTTATTTCGAAAAACTGAACAAGAATAATATCGAATCCGTTTCTTTGTGCCATCTTTTAGGGTATTTGTGACATTACTCGCTGCCATCGGTGCCCCACATTCTGGACAACGTAACAAGCCTGTCAATACATTTTCACCTGTATGGTTCCATTTGGGTTGTTTGCCTTCTAAAGCAAGACGTTCTTGTACTTTTTGATAATCTTCTTCCGAAATAATCGGTTCATGGGTTCCTTTCACTAAAATCGGTCTCGGATTCTTCCCCTTCCGTCGTTTGGTTTCCCAATTGATATAGCGCGCATACTCTAAATACCCTGCATAAATTTTATTGCGTAAGATATCTTTGACTGCCGTAGTAGAAAAAGCATTCTTTTTAACTGTTTGATATCCTTGACGATTCAAAAAATTGGCAATCGCTCGATACCCTTCTCCACCTAAATATTTTGCATAGATCAGTCGAACAATTTTCGCCTCTTCTGGTTCAATGACCAATTGTTTTTGACCATTCGTGTCAATACCACTGACATAGCCTAAACGTCGTCCTCCTGCATAGCGCTTTTTATCTTTCACTAAGCTTTGCATTGACATTTGAACATTCTCCGCAATTTGGTTGCGTTCAAATTCACCGAAACTCCCAAGAAGTTGTAACATCAGTTTTCCTGTCGAAGTGGTTACGTCAAATTGTTCCGAGATCGAATGTAATCCTACGTCATATCGCAATAATTCTTCGACAGTTTGTAAGACATCTAACATATTGCGTCCGAGACGGGTCAATTTCCAAATTACTAGTAGATCAAAACGATGGTTCCGAGCATCCTTCATCATTCGTTGATAGGCGAACCGATTTTTTGTGGATTTCCCACTGATTCCTTCATCGGCATAAACTTCTACCACTTCATAGCCCATCCGTTTGGCAAACTGTCGTCCATTTTGTTCTTGTGCTTGGATACTATGTCCTTCTAAAGCTTGTTCTTGTGTACTCACGCGAATATACAATGCGACTCGTTTGGTTCGTATCGTTTCCATAGGTCATTCGTTCCCTTCTAAAATATTTTGTGTCAGTTGTCGGAAGTAAATCCCACAGACTGTTTTTTCCTTTGTTACCTCGATCCGACAAACATGGTCACATAACAATTGTCGACTAGAGAGGTCTTTTAGTTGAAGCCATTCTTTCACTTTTGCTTCACACTCTTGAAGTGAAAGAAACGAAGAAGTAGTCATCGGTTTTTGAAGAGCTTGCAGCTGTTGCTTGAGTTCTTCCAGTGAACAATTGCCCTCTTCAAATGCCTTGAGCCATTGTGCTTCTTGTTTCTTTTGTTGGATTACTTTGTGTTTTTCATCTTTTCGCTTTTCGGCTAACTGTTGCGTCAATTGGGCAATCAAAGCCTGATAGACGCCTTCGTGTTGAAAAAAAGCCTGTATCTTTTCCAATACTTCTGACTCAACCCTTTCTGCCCGAAGAAAGATTCCTTGGCAGCTTCGGTCGGTACAATGATAATAATGAAGCGTCTTCGTCTTCTTTGTATTCCATTGATACTTCGAACTCAGATGACGACCACAGAATGGACACTTAATTTTTTGACGTAATAAGTACGGATACGTATCTTTTTTAGCTGTACATCTTGATTGGCGAATCTCTTGGACTTGTAAAAAGGTTGCTTTCGAAAGAATCGGTTCAAAGGTTCCTAGATACTTCCCCAAAGAGCCTCCTTTGATTTCGCCATAATACAATGGATTTTTTAGGATACTATAAATGTGATAAGGCTGAAAAGGACGTTCACGGAAGAAGAACTTTTGTTGAGTCAATCGTTGACAAAGCTTTTTGTAGCCATATTTTTTAGTCAAATAAAGTTGAAAGATATGGCGGACAACTTTTGCTTCGTGTGCTTCTTGTTGGATTTTCCCATTCACTAAACGATACCCATATGGAACCGCAGAAGATAGGTATTGCCGTTGTTGCTTTTTATAGGCAAGTCCGGCACGAACATTCTCAATAATAACGTTTCGTTGTTGTTCTGCAAAAGTGAACAATAATTGCACAAATAGTTTATTCGTTGACGCGTGCGAGAAAGAAGTAGGAAGAGGTTCAGAAATCGAATAAACTTGAACCTGATGTTGTTGGCACAACTCAATAAATTCTAAGGCTATTTTGGCTTGACGTGCCAATCGATCATAACGCCAGACATAGATCACCCCCTCTTCTTCTGACGCACAAACCCAAGCTCTAAGCTGTCGAAAAGCTGGACGATCCGCTTTTCCCCCTGATTCTCCTTTGTCTGAAAATCGTTGAGGAATTTGTTCATATTTCTCTAAAACATACTCTTTCACTGCATCATATTGAGCGTCATTACTGATTTTCGCTTCTTCATAAACAGACGTTCGATCATAACAAGCCACACGCATGCTTGAATCACCTCTCTATGAATGAACTAAATACCATTTTTTCACGACTCTTCCATTGAACGAACGTTGCACAAAGCGATTTTCTAAATATCCTTCGTTCTTCAACGCTTGAAGAGTACCTCCAATAGATCCAGCAGATACCCCTCTTATTTCGAAATCCAAGTAAATTGGTTGTGTAAAAAAGGCTTGATTTGAAAAATGTTCTTGAATATACAGAAGAACCTCTGCTTTTAGTGTCATTTTATTTTTAGTCATTAGAATTTTCCTTTCTTTTATGTTTGATTGAATGAAGTAAATGAAGCATAGATCAAGCTTCATTTACTTCCGTTTGGGTTTGCTCGCTATCATACAAATAAGTAATCAGTTGCTGTGAGAGCATTGTTAAAAACTCCTGCAATAAGATCCCCTCTTTCTAAGTTATTTTAATTTGTAACTATAAATCTAACTTAATTCGAAACGAAGCATATTTCCCACCATTAGACCGAAGATAGAGACGATCTTTCTCGCAACCAACTAACAGACCTCTTTTCTTCATTTCTTTCAAAATACTTCTTTCAGACGGAAGATTTAAAGATGTTAACATTGTTTTGAATTGTTGCTCTGTCATACGAACTCGGTAATATTTATTCTCCATTTTGTCTATTTTTCCTAATACTACTTGATGGCCATTGCGTAAATATCCATTTATCTTAAACTGTGTTTGCATACTCTCGATATACCCCCTAATTAATGGATAAGCAACCATTAAAATATCTAACTTGAGAGCTTCTCGCTTTAACAGCTCTGTTAATTTAAGTGTTATTTGATCGATAGATATATTAAAATCCAACTCGTTCAATATCTCGCCAATAAAAAGAACTACTGAAAACCTCAAAATTATACGTTGTACTTTGGAATTTTCAATCGGAACTTCCTCAAGCAAATACTGGGAATAGAATTGGATTCTTTCTACAATCTGAGAAATGTCCATCTGTTGAAGATGCTGTGCTAATTTTTTGGCTAAAAATCCATAATTGGTACTAGCCATCCTCTTAATTGCTTGTGAATGAGTAACAGATTGAGTCAAAGTTAGATCTGTCAATTGTAAAAGTCGAACGAAACTACCACTTTGGTTTCCTTTCCCCAACGGTGCTTCACCAGTAGAAAAAATTACGACCTTGAATGTGTCAGTTTCTTGCAATTCACTAGCAGAATTCAAACGAAATTTATCAACAGAATTTGCTATACGATAAATAAAATTAGTATAATCTAAATTTTGGCTAGCTGCTGAATCATCCAATCCGACTAACACTCCTTGTAAGTTCCCCAATTTAGTTAAAGCATTTATAGTAGAAGAATGTGAGCGAAATAAGCCCTTAGGTTCGGTGATAGTTGGACTACTATACATGCTGATCAATAACATCAAAGTTGTAGTTTTTCCGCTACTCGAATCACCATAAAGATGGAGAACAAACGGTTCTAAATCTAATTGTTCGGCTACAGGTGTATATCCAATAACAACTGGACACAAACCAAATAGTACCAATAACTCTAAATCTAAGTTCCCTCGAATATATTGACAATAATCAGCATACCAAGCTTCATAACTTCCTTTTTGTTTTAAGTGAAATAAAGGATTTTCGATGCAATATAACTGTCTTTCACTTTGAAGTAAATAATGCCATTTTTCTCCCACTCTTTGCCAACCAATCGTTTTAGAAATGATTCCTAAACTACTTTCCTCGATTTGTCGTGCTAAATAATCTTGTAAATCGCTCCAGTATTTTGGTAAAATAGGCAATCCCATAGCCATTAATTTCTTTGGAGAATGGTTCATTATTTCTTCGTAAGGAAGGGTTATCGAATGATATCTTTCCCTGCGACAAAATTTGACTTCCACTTTTATCAAGCCTGTTTCTAAATCACACAACTCTTGATCAATCCAAATTGGTTGTTTCGCTATGACTCGATTTTCAACTTTCACTCCTTCTTTAGATAAATAATAACAGTCATATAAAAAGCCTTTTCCATTTATAAGAGCTTCCTTTATTGAAGAATAGGTTTTGGGAGTACCCCTACTACTTGTTTGTATTCTTCTCATTTTTGAATTACCTCCTTTTTATTGTTATAGCAGGAGTATAGATCTATTATTACTGTGCTGCGATAACGTTAGGTCATTCTCGCTCTACACCTGAGTATCTTGACAAAAAATAAAAAGTATGCTTATCAAAAAAGATAAGCATACTTTTTATAAACTATCTCGTTTCTTTTCAAAATTTTCTTGATAAATCGAATCCATTAATTCAATAGAAGCTAAGAAATCTCTCTTCATGTAATAGTCTTCTATCGATTGTTTTATAATAGGAGTTTCCCAACTACGTGGACGATCAAGTTCTATAATATTTCTAGTAATTTTTTTCCACCTATCCAATCCCTTTTGGTGATAATTTGGATAGTTTACTTTTGAAGAAGGTGGGGTAAGCCTGAATTCTACCCAATATTTCTCTTCAACTTCCATAATAATTTCTTTGGTTTGAGACTCTACTTTTATATCAAATAATCTAGTAAAATATTCCATTGCTAATATATAGTATTTTTTTGATGGCAATTTGCATATCTCAGCAATAGATTTTTCTAATTCTTCTAGTGCATATAAGTCAAAACCATATTTTTTTTCATTTTCCAATTTATCTTTTATCATTCTAATTTTTTTACTCGCCTGGTGAAATATATCATCAATTAACTCTTTAAAATTTCCAGCAGAGTTTAAGTAATAATTCGCAAAAGCACAAGTTGTATCTAAACAAATCTCATGGTAAATTACTTCTTTTTGAATTTCCCTTGCCATTTGTGGATGATATTCTTCCTTTTCAAAAAATACACCTGTTACTCTATGCCTTAACTCATGATTTTTGAAAAATTCAAATGCTCCCTTATCTTTTGGATTTTTCTTACTTTGAGCGTTATAGATATCAATAATTCGAGAATGAAGCAATAAAATATATAAACAAAAAGTCAATATTTTTTCTTTAACATCCTCTTTATTCTCGCCAAATTCCTTTTCCAAAATGAGGTTATCTAGTTTTTTTCCTTTATCTATATACAACCAATCCCACATTTCTTTCAAATGATTTTGTAGCTGAGTATCCTCATTCACGTCTTTTCCTTCAAAATTATATGTTGTAACATAAAAGTTTTTCTTTCCATCATAGAGTATTGGATCGACTGTACTTTTAGACACATAAAACTGATTTTTTATAGCATTTTCTTTAATTCTTTTTTCCATTTCTATACTTCCTTTCTTTTTTATTATTGTATCAAAAAATAAATACTATAAAAATGCCCCGTTTCCCCGTTAAAATTCAAAAAAGATTCTTTTTTATTAAGATTAAAAAACTATGTATTTTATTATTTGTTTATCTTTTAAATTTAACGGGAAAACGGGGAACCTTTACTTAATATGGACACATAGAAAGTATGACAAATTTTCTATGTGTCCTGCATTAATTCCGTTTTATATACTTTAGTGAAATAAATAATCCTTTTCTAAGTACCAAAGTACCTAAAGTGACAATTTTTTATTTCACTTTACTTTTCTCACTCATTTTTTATCAAATATTATTTGTCAAATTAAGCGAGACAAAACTTTCCATTTACGTAACTCAAAAAAACTTCTAATGGTGTTTGGTAATTTAGTGATTTTCTAGGGATATGGTTTCTTCTGGACGCAACGGATGAGATGAATCCTTGATTGACTTGGTTGAAGTCCATTTCTTTTGGTAGTCCATCTTTTCGGAGGAGTCCGTTTGAATGTTCATTTAATCCCCGTTGGGAAGGCGTTCCTGGGTCTACGAAATAAATATCAATATCATTTGTATTACTAATACTTTTCCAATTAGAGAATTCTTTTCCACAATCAAAGGTAATTGATTTGAAAAGATTTTTGGGTACGGATTGAAGCCATTCATTAATCGAATTTTCAATATCAACTGCCTTACGGCCTTCTGGTTTCAAGGCGATAATGGCTTTTGAAGGTCGCTCAACGAGTGTGATGACGGCACTTTTATGGTGGATGCCGACAATCGTATCACCCTCTAAATGTCCAAATTCTTCTTCGAAAACGACATAATCTTTTTTACGTTCAGAAATATTTCTTTTGAATGCCTGTTTTCCACGTTTTTCCTTATAACCATTTGGTTTTCGTTTTCCTTGCATCGGTAAATGTAAAACATTGAATTCTCCCGTCTTAAACCGGCGATAGAGGGTACTTACTGAACAAGAGAAGGTTCGCTCTGCACGGCCAATAATGACGTCTGGGGTCCAACCTTCAGTTGATCTTTTTGCAATGTATTCTTTTTCCTCAGCAGGAAAAATGATTTCGGTTCTCCCACAACGTCGCTTATTTTCTTTGTATTGTTCAAAGTATTCAAGTGCTGTTCCACCACATTTGAGAAAGTTATAGACATTGTAAATTGTTTGGCGTCCACGTTTAAGCTGCTTCGCAACGATAGCAACCGGAGTTTCTTGATGAAAATATGCTTCTATCATTACAAGCTCGTTTGGTGTAAGATGGGTATAAGTCATTTATGTTCACTCTCCTTGTATGCTTTAGCGGGTATTACGATTTGAGTGTAACATAAATGGCTTTTTTATTTGTCTCGCTTAATTATACAAACGGCGAAATATATTTTGGTCACTTTGGGTACTTTGGTACTACATATTTTTATCATAAAACAAAAAAAGAATTCATATGTTATTTATATACCTATTTGAAAAACAAAGACTCATAGAAAGTCCTTCATACTTTCTATGAGTCTCTATGTTAGCTCTTTTTTATTGTAAGAATGATTGTATAGAAATACATTAAACCTAAACAGATTTATAGATCATCAATCGTATACTCTGAATACCCCTCATAAAAATAACTTACATCAATTCCTTTCATAAATAGTTGACGATCATGGATTTGTTCTGTTAGTGCTTGAGAAAGTAAATGACTAATTTCTAAATCGTTGATTGGACTACGTTCCATAGCAGATAAATAGTCTTCCTTATCTACTAAATTCCAATCAATTACCTTTTGCAGTTCTTTCTTTAACATAAGATCCAACCAAATCCGCATACTTCTACCATTTCCTTCTCGAAAAGGCTGGGCAATATTCATTTCAACATATTTCTCAATAATTTCTTTGTACGTGCTTTGAGGCATTTTATCAATATACTGTAAAGAAGTTTCTAAATACATTAATGGGGCAAAACGAAAATTTTCCTTCGCTAAATTCACTGTTCGAATTTCTCCTGCAAAATTATAAATATCTGAAAACAAATAAAAATGAATCGTTGCTAATCCCTTAAATATTCCAACCTCTATTTCATTTATTTTTCCACTATCATATAAATGTTTTGCTTTTTGTTTACTTATTCGTTCCTCTGCCTTCGCAAGAGCTATTTGATTGGTTATTCCTAATTTATTTTCCAATACCAAGAGAATCACCTCATTCATATATTAAGTCACTAAATCATTGACGCTCAAATTCTTTCTACAGTGCATAAACTCTATTTTCTAAAATATTCTCTTGAATACTTTCTTAACTATTTTATTATATCAAAAAGTCAAGTAAAACAGGGAATCATAGAAAGTATGACAAACTTTCTATGATTCCTGCATTAATTCTGTTTTATATACTTTAGTGAAACAAATAGACAAAAACAAGCCTTTCTTAGTACCAAAGTACCTAAAGTGACAATTTTTTATCTCATTTTACTTTTCTTACTCATTTTTTATCAACTATCTTTTGGTCACTTTGGGTACTTCTAGTACTGTATTGGTTTTCAATTAAATATCTCATTCAAAAGAATGCTTGTGCTCTTTCAATTCTCATTCCTATTAGTGTTTTTATGTATATTAGTTAAAAAGTCATTTAATACATTCTTTCTCCCTCTTTATAGATAAAACTGATTCTTAAAAAGCTCCATAAGCTTTTTAAGAATCAGTTATTACTTGATGATGTATAACTCTAATTATTGAACCATGTTAGAATGATGAATCATCCTAAAAGCCTCGTCCATTTTGGATCTGTGTCAATAAAGTGGACTCATTTTTTGAGAGTTTTTTTGCAACCAATCCACTCTCGAGTTGTTTCATGATTTCAGACAATCGTCAAACTAAAACCGTTTGACCATTCTCTGAAACCATGAAAAGAGATTCTCGTGGATTCG
>NZ_BNJW01000031.1 GCF_015751045.1 Enterococcus lactis | reverse complement strand
TTAAGCTTCTTAGCGCCGATTGTAGTGAGGGGTTGCCCCTTGTGAGAGTAGGACGTCGCCACGCTGATGTTATTCCGGCATAGCTCAGTTGGTAGTAGCGCATGACTGTTAATCATGATGTCGTAGGTTCGAGTCCTACTGCCGGAGTTCTCATTTTGAGAAAGAGTATTGAGCTTCTTTCACTCTGGAGAGTTGTCCGAGAGGCCGAAGGAGCATGATTGGAAATCATGTAGATGGTGCAAACTGTCTCAAGGGTTCGAATCCCTTACTCTCCGTAACAAGTTTACCTGGCCCGTTGGTCAAGCGGTTAAGACACCGCCCTTTCACGGCGGTAACACGGGTTCGAATCCCGTACGGGTCATTTTAATTGAATGTTGGAGGTTTAGCTCAGCTGGGAGAGCATCTGCCTTACAAGCAGAGGGTCAGCGGTTCGATCCCGTTAACCTCCATAATGAACTGGTTCCGTGGTGTAGGGGTTAACATGCCTGCCTGTCACGCAGGAGATCGCGGGTTCGATTCCCGTCGGAACCGTCGTTCTTGTTATTCAATTAATAATTTTAAAATATGGCGCGGTAGCTCAGTTGGTAGAGCAACGGATTGAAGCTCCGTGTGTCGGCAGTTCGATTCTGTCCCGCGCCACCATGGAGGAGTAGCGAAGTGGCTAAACGCGACGGACTGTAAATCCGTTCCTTAGGGTTCAGTGGTTCGAATCCACTCTCCTCCATTTTATAGGGGCATAGTTTAAAGGTAGAACAGCGGTCTCCAAAACCGTTAGTGTGGGTTCAATTCCTGCTGCCCCTGCCATGGCGAATGTGGCGAAGTGGTTAACGCACCGGATTGTGGCTCCGGCATTCGTGGGTTCGATTCCCATCATTCGCCCTTTTTATTCTTGGGGTATAGCCAAGCGGTAAGGCAAGGGACTTTGACTCCCTCATGCGTTGGTTCGAATCCAGCTACCCCAGTTTCTATAATTTATTCTTTATTTTATAGATTGATAATAGTATAATGGCGGTATAGCCAAGTGGTAAGGCAGAGGTCTGCAAAACCTTCATCACCGGTTCAAATCCGGTTACCGCCTTAGTACTAATAAATCAACTTGCCGGCGTGGCGGAATTGGCAGACGCGCTGGACTCAAAATCCAGTGCCCGTTGAGGGCGTGCCGGTTCGACCCCGGCCGCCGGTATTGACTAAGATGTCTTCATCTTAGTTTTTTATTGAGAAATTAAATAACATCTTTTATGATGGCGAATGTGGCGAAGTGGTTAACGCACCGGATTGTGGCTCCGGCATTCGTGGGTTCGATTCCCATCATTCGCCCTTTATTCTTGGGGTATAGCCAAGCGGTAAGGCAAGGGACTTTGACTCCCTCATGCGTTGGTTCGAATCCAGCTACCCCAGTTATTCTTTTAATTTGCCGGCGTGGCGGAATTGGCAGACGCGCTGGACTCAAAATCCAGTGTCCGTTGAGGACGTGCCGGTTCGACCCCGGCCGCCGGTATTACGAAAAACCTTGAAATTTAATTTCAAGGTTTTTTATTTTATTTAAATACTATTTTATAAACCCATAGATCAGTATAGGAACAGTAAAGTTTATTAGGTTTGAAAAATTTTTTTGTATAGAAAAAAGAACCTGTATTAAAAAATAATAATATTTTCTACTAAAATATATTGAAATAAAATTTCATAATTATATAATTAATTATGAACATTCTTTGCTTCATCATGCAGTGAATGGTTTCTATTTTATTGAAAAGGAGTGGTTTTAGTGGAAAAGCTGATGAAATGGGTTGAGGAAAAACTTGTCCCACCAATGGCAAAAATTGGTACACAGCGACATTTATTGGCAATTCGTAATGGGGTTGTTTCAACACTGTCATTGATTTTGATTGGTACATTTTTTATGGTTTTCATCAATTTACCGTTTCCTTGGTGGAATGAATTTATTGCCCCTTATTCGGCAACGATCGTTTTACCTTTCAGGATTACGATGGGATTAATGGCTATTTACGCAACTTTTGTTATGGGTTCGGATCTAGCTAAATCATATGGGTTGGATAGTGTGACAGGTGGTATATTATCACTAGGGACGTTCTTTATGTTACAAGTTCCTGTAAACGTTTTAACACCTGAAGAGGCACCTCTTGGCTGGGTCTTACCGATGAGCTCTTTAGGAGCATCTGGGATGTTTGCCGGGATCCTATCCATGATTTTTGCAGTGGAAGTGTATCGTTTCTTTAAAAAGCGTAATATTACTATCAAAATGCCAGAACAAGTACCACCTGCTGTTGCCCGTAGTTTTGAGGCATTGATTCCTGGTGCAGTGATTTTAACAACGACTTGGTTGATTCGAAGCGTCGCGGGCTTTGATGTAAACGCTGCCTTGTTATCGTTATTCGAGCCTTTAACCAATATTTTAGGGAATAATCTGCTTGGTGTTTTATTACCGATGTTTTTGATCCATTTGTTGTGGTCATTTGGGATCCATGGCATGAGTATCGTAGGGGCTGTCGTTCGTCCAATGTGGCTGATTATGTTGGATGAGAATGCGAAGGCGTTAGCAGATGGTACAGCTGCTACCAAATTGCCTTATATTGCTCCTGAACAGTTTTATCAATGGACAGTTACGATTGGCGGTGCAGGAGCCACGATTGTGGTATCAGTTTTGTTTTTATTCTTTTGTAAATCAAAATTCTTAAAAGAAGTTGGTCGCTTTTCCATTATTCCTGGTATCTTCAATATCAATGAGCCGATGATTTTTGGAGCTCCTATGATGTTGAATCCTTATATGTTCATTCCATTCAACTTAGTTCCTTTAGTTTTGACTATTGTCAGCTATTTTGCAGTTAAATTAGAAATGGTCAATGGATTTACTGTGTTGCCAACATGGACATTACCAGCACCAATCGGCGGCTATCTCTCAGCAGGAAATGACTGGCGTGTGGTTGTTTTGATCGTGATCAACACACTGATAGCATTTATCATCTATTATCCATTTGTAAAAGCTTATGATAAAAAGATGTTGTCAGATGAACAAAATAATAGTGGAGATAACGAAATACAAACTGCTTAAGTCTGATTTCAGAGGTGGAAAACAATGTATTGGCTGATTTTATTTTTTGTTTTTATCTTTTTATTAACGATAAGCCAACTTATGTTGAATATGCTGGCTATGCGTCACGTTCACATCAATCGTTGGGTTTGGGCTCTGGCATCATTTTTGATTGTGATTCTTCCAAAGATCATTTTACCGCAGATGAATGTTTTATTATCATGGGGTACATATATACTTTGTGGAATTTTTGCTATCAATTTTATGATCGAGCAGCATAGGTGGTTTGTCACATCGAAGCTTTAAATGTTCCAAAAAGCAGGCTTGTAAATGCAAGCTTGCTTTTTTACCGTTGTATCAAGAACAATAGACTATACTCCATACTAACTGAGTCGTTTCTTTTCTTTCCGTTCTGCCATTGATGTTTTTTTATATAAAGATTATGATTGCTTTAACCGATTTGGCAGAAAGAAGGAGATAAAAATGAGCGATTTATCAACAATGGATTTAGAATTAGTGGATGCTGCAACCGAAGTCATTAAATCAAATATTGATTTGGTGTCTTTCAATCATACAGTAGGAGCTGCAGTACGTTGCACAAACGGTAATGTGTATACTGGTGTGAATGTTTATTCGAATCATAGGGCATGTGCAGAAATCATTGCGTTAGGGACAGCAATCAGTCGTGGTGAACGTGATTTTGAGTGTATCGTAGCTGTGGGTGGAGATCATTCTGACATGATCTATTCTCCATGTGGGAATTGCCGACAGTTTATATTGGAGTATGCACCTGATTGTGAGATCATTGTCTCAACAGAAGAGGGGGCTAAAAAAATCAAAATTACGGATCTCATTCCATATGCTTACTACAGATCAGAATGATTTTATACAAACAGATTCTCTTTTTATTTTCAATCAACAGAAGGTTTAATGATGTTGGATGAATGATTATCGGTATACAAGGAGATGCAGTGTCATGGGGAAGCTAGTCATATTAAGAGGAAATTCAGCAAGTGGGAAAACAACGACAGCTAAAGCTATTCAAAATCATTTTCCTATGGGGGAGGTGATGCGAATCTCTCAAGATGAAGTGAGAAGAGGAATGTTGAATGTCAAAGATAAAATAGGAAATCCTACACCAGATTTGATCCGTCAGTTGGCAGAATTTGGAAAAGACAGATTTGATTTAGTCCTTGTTGAGGGGATCATGAGCGCAAAAATCTACAAAGCGATGCTTATGGACCTGTATGAGAGCTTTCAAGGAAATGTATTTGCTTATTATTACGATCTTTCTTTTGAAGAAACGCTGAGACGTCACAGCCAGAGAAAGATGTCAAAAGAATTTGGTGCAGAACAAATGGCGGATTGGTGGTTGGAGCATGATATACTTGGATTGCCTAATGAGAAGATACTGACTGCCGAATTAAGTCAACAAGAAATGATAGAGAAAATACTTCAGGGGATTGATCTGCAGGTAGACAGTTGATTTTTTATCAAGAAATAATTGGTGATAAAAATTAAAATTTTTATTCTGTTCTAAACAATTATGGTTGTTTAGAACTTTTTTTGTGTATGATATAAAGGAGAAATAATTTTTTAAAGGGAAGGAAATTGTTTTGATAAAAGTAGATGGAGCATTACTGAAAGAATACCGAAAGAAAAAGGGGTTAACACAAGTACAATTAGCAGAAGGTATTTGCGAACAGGCAACTGTCAGCAATATCGAAAACAAAAATATGTCACCAGGTATCAACATCCTAAGTGCGCTTTGCAAAAAGTTGAATGTCGAGATCTCCGATATATTAGTGGAAACAGAAGAAGACAAGATCAGAAAAAAATTAAGTGAGATTCAATCGTTGAATGCTGTATCGAAGTACAAAGAATCTTATGAAATTTTACAAACGATTGATCAGAAAAAAGTAAGCAATTCTGATCTTTTAAACCAAATCTTGTTTTATCAAGGACTGCTTGATCATCTTTATGCAAAAAAAGAAGATGCAGCATTGTTTTATTTCAATCAAGTGTTGGAACAAACGACCGAAACAGATATCCATCATTTACAAGCAGCTGCAAATGTGGCCATGATCTATTTGTCAAAAGGAGAATTAGACTTTGCAAAAGTGTATGTGGAACGTACGCTTAAAATCTTGAATGATACAGATTTTGATAATCTGATGGTCTGTGCCGTATATTATAATATCGCTACCTATTACAGCAAAATCGAGAACTATGAAAAAGCAATCCAGTTGTGCGAGAAGGGGATCGAATACAATAAGAAACATAAATCGACCCATTCATTGGAATACTTGCTTTATGAAATTGCTTTTTGCCATAAGCAACTAGGAGAAGACGATTATTTAGAAAGATATATGGATGCCAAAAAAGTAGCATGTTTCAACGGGAATGATCACGCGGTGAAAGTGATCGAAAACGACCTTAAATAAAGAGGTCATGACAAAAGTGTATAACTTTAAGAACACCGTTGATTCGAAAAAAAAAGAGATGTGACAAAAACTTTTGTCACATCTCTTTTATTATGGCTTAATTTCGATTGCAGCCGCCGCTTCAAAACTTTTCAACATACGATCTAGTCCATCTACTAATTTCGATTTCGGACAGCCGATATTCAATCGTAAAAATTGATGACCGTTTCCGCCGTAAATCGATCCATCCATAATCGCCACTTTGCCTACAGAAATCAGCTTCTCTCTTAAAAGAGGAATATCTGATACAGCTTTGGATACATCCAGCCACATCAAATAGGTTGCTTCAAGATCGACGACTTTTACATCTGGCAGTTTTTCCTGGATAAATGTTTTTACATACCGCTGATTGCTTTCAAGATAATGATTCAGTTCATCTACCCAATGACTGCAATACCGATAGGCACTCATTGTCGCTAACATACCGAAAATATTGGTAGAAGATAACCCATCCGCATTTTTTAACTTTCTTTGAAAATGCTCACGTAACCCAAGATTCGGTATCAACGCATAGGCAAATGTCAATCCAGGGAAGTTAAATGTTTTTGTACCGCTGGTGACAATCGCCACTTGTTCATAATTGAAGCGTGTGATAGGTATATGCCTTTGTCCTCGTCCTAAAATGTCCATGTGTATCTCATCAGATAATAAAAATATAGAATACTGACGGCACAATGCCACGATTTTTTCTAATTCCCATTGTTTCCATACTCTTCCGGTTGGATTGTGGGGAGAGCAGAGAAGTAGTACTTTGTTTTCTGGCCTGGCTAATTTCTCTTCTAAATCCGTAAAATCGATCCGGTACTGATTTTCTTCATAGATCAAAGGATTCTCGACTAGAAGTCGGTCATTGTCTTGGATGACTTTAAAAAAAGCATCATAAGCTGGCGTTTGTAAAACCACTCCTTCCCCTTTTTTAGTAAGCATTTGAATAAGGGTAGATACTGCATAGATAACTGTTGGAGTGTACATGATCCATTCTTCTTCCAGTAGTGTGTCAAAACGGGATTGATACCACTGTTTAATTGCTTCTTTTAATTCATGATGATTCCAGCGGGTATAGCCAAATACTGGATGGTTCATCCTTTCTTTCAAAGTTTTGAGTACTTCTTTTGGGACCATAAAATCTGTATCAGAAATCGTAAAAGGGAGTAAATCAGCTTCTCCAAATCGGTCTTCAACGTAGTCCCACTGTGTACAGTACGTTCCTTTTCTATTTATAGCGGTATCAAATGTCACAAAATTCACCTTCTATCTTTTTATCCTAAAATCGTATCAAGCTGATTGCGAACAGTTGTGACTTTTGTTCCGATAATCACTTGGACGTTTTGATGATCGAGATGGACCACACCTAATGCTCCTAGTTGTTTTAACTTTTCATCATCTACGATATCTGCATCTGCTAAAACTAAACGTAAACGTGTAATACAATTATCTAAAGATTGGATGTTTTCTTGACCACCAAGTGCTGCTAAAATTCCTTTTGCATCGTATCCGCCTGTTTTATGAAAGTTCACTTCTTGATCGGTATATTCTGTTTCATCCACTGTCTTGTCACGCCCAGGTGTTTTTAAATCCAATTTTATGATTACTGTTTTGAAGACAATATAGTAAATACCGAACCACAAAGCACCGATTATTAATACCCACCACCATTTTGTGTCATTACCTTGAAGTAGACCAAAAATCACAAAATCTAAGATTCCACCATCTGTATTCCCGATTACTACACCTAATAATGCCATGACCATAAAACCTAGACCAGTCATGACGACATGGAAGAGCCATAATAGCGGACTAATGAATAAAAATAAAAATTCGATTGGTTCTGTGATTCCGGTCACAGCTGTCGCAATCACACCTGAAATCAACAATCCTTTGATTTTATGTCGATTTTGTGGTGCTGCGGTACGATACATAGCTAATGCTGCTGCAGGCAGTCCAAAAATAAATGTAGGCATTTTTCCCTGTGATAAAAAGGCAGTTGCACTTGGCGAAATAGGCAAATTGTTTTGCAATTCTGCATAAAAGATATTCAGTGCACCAAATACTTCTTTCCCATCAATGATCGCCGAACCACCAGCTTCAGTAAAGCGTATCATCGAAACTAGAATATGATGAAGCCCGAATGGAAGAAGCAGTCGTTCCCCTGAGCCGAATAAGAAGGGACCAAATATTCCTGAACGTTGGATTAGCTGGCCGATAGCCATAATGACCATAGCGAATAAAGGCCAAATCAAGGGGATGATCAAACCAACAAACCCTAAAACTAGAGAAGTGATAATCGGTACAAAACGAGCCCCTGAGAAGAAGGCGAAACTATCTGGTAACTGAACAGTATAAAACCTGTTATGCAACTTATAAACGATGATTCCAGCAATGATCCCTCCAAGAACACCCATTTCGATCGTCTGGATACCAAAAACCATTCCTTGTCCAGCTTCTCGCAAGTGGTCGGCATCAACTAAACGATTTGTCAGGACTAAGTAAAAGTTGATGGCTAAATTCATGACAGTGTAACCGACGAATCCAGAAAAAGCGGCCACACCTTTTTCCTTACGAACTAATCCTAATGGAATGGCCATGGCAAACATGACTGGCAAGTAGGTAAAGGCAAAACTGCCAATAGCAGACATGAATTGGAACACTGCTTTGACTGCTGGATATCCTAAAAACGGTAAAGTCTGAATCATTGATTCACTGGAAAATGAACTACCTAACCCTAAAAGAATACCCATGAAAGCCAACAAAGCAACCGGCAACATAAAAGTCTTTCCCAACCCTTGAAAGAACTCCCAAAAGGTCGATTTCTTTTTCTTTGTATCCATTTTTCTTCCTCCATCTCTTAGTAGTTTTAAGATCTTAAAAAAATGATTGCGTTTTCATTTATAGGTTTATTATAGCTAACTAAAGGAAATAAAAAAGAGGAGACAGATATTCTGTATCCTCATACATGATTGAGTAAGCTGTTTCACTAGAAATAGCAACAAATTATAGCTAATTGTTTTTCATTTGGTCTGCATACATCAAGAGTACTGTATCAAATAAACAAATGACAGAAATTCTTGAACTTAAATCGACACTGTGGTGATAGCGAGTCGTTCCCTTTGCATATAAGGAAATCGTCGATAATTTTTCCAAGTTACTTCCCTTGGTTGAAATAATGCTGATGATAGGGACTTGTTGTCTTTGAGCAATCTGGGCATAGGAGAGGATACCTTTTGTTTCTCCTGTGAAACTGACGAAAATAGCTAAGTCTTCCTGATTTAAATTACTTACAGCTGCTTCTTGTTCATCCCAATCTGAACGAGCAAATGCTTTTTTTCCTAAAAAAGTCAGTTTTCGAGCAAAATCTGTACAAATAGGGAAGCTTCCTCCTAATACAAAAACTTCAATAGTATTCGATTGATGGATCAATGTCATCATTTGTTTGGCCTTTTCTTCGCTCATTTGATGGAACGTTTCTGTAACATTTGAAGTGATCTGGTTCGTGATTGTTTGAAAGCTTCGGCTATTTCCTTCCTGTTCCTCTACATGGATGGATTGATCGATGGCGTATTTCAACTCTTTAAAACCTTGATAGCCTAAATGTTTAGTCGTTCGGGAGATAGTAGCAGTTGAGACAAATAAATCATCAGATACTTCATAAATCGTTTTTGTTCCAATATCGGACAAATGGAGGAATATATAATCCAATATTTCATTTTCGATTTTACTTAACGAGGAACGCTTCTTTTCTAGTAAAGCAATCAAACTATTGCTTAACATGGACGGTACTCCTTTCAATATCTAACAAAAATAACACTCGTAAACAAATAGCTCTGTTGAGTTTAGATAATAATCTAACTTATTATACAGCGCTTTCATGAAAATGTATATATAATAAAAGTTAGTTAAAATACTGGGATGATCTAAAGACAAAAGAGAAGAAGGTAACCAATGAATCGTAACAAGCCCAAGATTGCTGAACAAAGTCCAAAGAAAATCTTTCTTTTCGATATGATATTCAGTTTGATTTCTTCTGATGGACTTTTGCAAACGCAACGTTTAGAAAGAAAATTGACACATTTCTTTCAAAAAGCGCAAAAAAATGTGTCAGTCAAAGTCTATGATTCTAGCCAAATAGACAAAGAAGCAAAGAGAGCAGACATCTTATTGCTCACTCCTTTACTTGGATACGCAAAAGATAAAATAGAAAGTCAGTTCCCTGAAATACCTGTTTTCGTGATATCTAAGGAAGAATATGGAACTTTGGATGTGGAGAAAATAGTAGAGAAGCTAGGGACTCTTTATAAATAAAAATGGGCGATCATTCAGAATGTTATTCGTTTAAAATTGTGCTGCTAGGAGTTGGAAATTTATGTTTGATTCAGAAAAAGTGAAAGAATTAAATGAATTGGAGTTGATTGTTTATACATTTATTTTAGAAAATATGAGTCAAGTAGTTGAGTGGACCATTCGCGAATTTTCAAATCATTGTCATGTATCAACATCTACGATATTACGTTGTTTAAGTAAATTAGGTTTTTCAGGCTATTCAGAATTCAAGTTTTCTCTAAAAGAAAAACTAACGAAAAATCGTCAAACATTTGAGTCATTTTATGAAGCAAATGTGCATGTCGATGCTTTTTTGAAAAAAGTGAATAATGAAAGTTATCACGTTGTTTTAGATCCTGCAATTGAACTCATTTCATTACATGATCATTTGATTTTTACTGGAATTGGGACTAGCGGAACATTGGGAACTTATGGTGCACGTTATTTTTCTAATTTACAGTTTAATGCCTACTCGATTACTGATCCATTTATTCCTGTACCGACACGTGGATTAGAGAAAACATTAGTGATTGTATTATCCGTTTCTGGAGAGACAGGGGAAGTTATTAAACAAATCGAAAACTTCAAGCGATACGGTGCAAAGATCTTAAGTATCACGAATGATCAGCATTCAACGATTGCTCAACTATCAGACTGCAATATTTCTTATTACATGCCGGATGTCTCTGGACCAGACCCGACAGATAATGCGATTAACTTAACTACCCAAGTACCAGTAATCGCGCTTTTGGAAATTTTAGCGCATCAAGCTTATCAGAAAGAAAATGCGATAAATCTGAAATAAGGATTTTTTGGAATCTATTATAAGAAATCGTGCAGTTTATACATATCAAACTGCACGATTTCTTATCGTTTCAGTAAAGTTGTTTTTTCCTTGGTACATGTTTTTATACGTTCTGAAAGTATTCCTTAGAAGGTTCAAATCGCTTAAAATGTATTTGTAAACGGATACAAAAAGTGGCTGGCCAGCGCTTCAAAAAATATGAAGGAGGATCATTTATGAATAACTTTATCAATGAAAAATTATTACCGCCTATATTAAAATTTGTAAACACGAAAGCAATCACTGCACTTCGTAACGGGATGCTTTACACGATGCCTTTTACAATCGTAGGTTCTGTTTTTTTGCTTTTAGCGAATTTTCCGATACCAACCATTTCTGAATGGGTCGCTGATAGCGGCTTGGCTGTCTATTTCAACGAAGCATTCGGTGCTTCATTTGCTATCATGTCGATTTTTGCTGTAATGGGTATTGCTAATTCCTATGTAAAAGAAGAAGGGTTCGAAGGCTTGCCCGCTGGGATGATTGCATTAGTAGTATTTTTATTAACTCAGCATTCAAGTGCAACGAATGCTGAGACAAAAGCCATTGTAACTAACGTTATCGACAAAACTTGGACTGGTGGTCAAGGAATGATCAGTGCAATTCTAGTTGGATTATTTGTAGGGTGGACTTATTCTTGGTTCTTGAAACGAGATATCCGTATCAAATTACCAGAACAAGTTCCCACCAATGTAGCTAACTCCTTTACAGCTTTGATTCCAGCGGCTGTAATCACCGTTGTATCTCTTATCATTTATGCTATTTTTGATAAAGTTTTCAACACGACTGTTGTAGAAGCTATTTATACAATAATCCAAGCACCGATGCAAGGAGTAACAGATACTTTTGGAGGTGCGATGATGTTAGGCTTCTTGGTACCTTTCTTATGGTTCTTTGGTGTACACGGCTCTACTTTAGTTGGAGGGATCATGGGACCGATTTTGCAAGCAAATTCTCTACAAAATACAACGATTTTGAATTCTGGAAAAGAGTTGACAGTAGCTAATGGGGGTCATATTGTAACACAACAATTTTTAGACCAATTCATGACTATAACAGGTGCTGGTATGACGATCGGCATGGTGATGTTCATGGTTACATTTGCTCGCTCGGCTCAATTCAAACAATTAGGACGGCTAGCTTTATTGCCTGCATTTTTCAACATCAATGAACCTATTTTATTTGCTACACCTGTTGTAATGAACCCCTTGATGGCTTTGCCCTTTATCTTGACACCAATGATTTCTGGTATGATCACCTATTTTTCGTTATACACTGGACTTGTTCCTTTATTTACGGCAGTACAAGTACCATGGACAACCCCGCCAATCATTTCTGGATTTTTAGTTGGAGGGTGGAGAGCTGCTGTTCTGCAAGCAGTGGTGTTAATCATTGGTTTCTTCATTTATCTGCCATTTGTACGTAAAGTTGATGCGTTGAATTATTTACAAGAACAAGGTGAAAGTATGGACCAAATCGAAAAAGACTTAGCAGACGAAACAAAAGGACATGTAGTTCTTCAAACAGAAGATGAAGAGGTAGGAATATGAGTATATTGAAAAAAGAGTTTTTATGGGGAGGAGCAGTGGCTGCCCATCAGATTGAAGGTGGCTGGCAAGCTGACGGAAAGGGAATGAGCGTAGCAGATGTGATGACTGCAGGATCTAATCATGTACCTCGGAGAATGACAGATGGTATCGTAGAAGAAGAAAATTATCCAAATCATCAAGCCATTGATTTTTATGTACGATATAAAGAAGATATAAAATTATTTGCTGAGCTAGGTTTGAAATGTTTCCGTACATCGATTGCATGGACGCGTATTTTTCCAAATGGAGATGAATTGGAACCAAATGAAGCAGGATTGAAGTTTTATGATCAATTATTTGATGAATGTTTAAAGTATGGAATCGAACCTGTGATCACATTATCGCATTTTGAAATGCCTTATCATTTAGTCAAGCAATATGGTGGTTGGCGCAATCGCAAGATGATTGATTTTTTTGTGCGGTTTGCTGAAGTTTGTTTTTCTCGTTATAAAGATAAAGTAAAATATTGGATGATTTTCAATGAAATCAATAATCAAACGAATTATCAAGAAGATATTGCTCCCTTTACTAATTCTGGATTGAAATTCACTGAAGGAGAAGAGCGAGAAAAAATTATGTATCAGGCAGCTCATTATGAACTAGTGGCAAGTGCAAAAGCTGTCGAAATCGGACACGCGATTAATCCTTCTTTTGAGATTGGCTGTATGATTGCGATGGTACCAATCTATCCTTATTCTTGCCGTCCCTCAGATATCTTGGCAGCAACAGTAGCTATGCAACGTCGTTATTGGTTTACGGATGTTCATTGCAAAGGGGCTTATCCAAGCTATATAAAATCGTATTTGGACCGTAAACACTTTGATTTGGATATTACGTCAGAGGACGAAGCGCAGTTAGAAAAAGGAACAGTTGATTATATCGGTTTTAGTTATTATATGTCTTTCGCAGTCAAAGATCATGGAAAAGGTCCATCATATGATTATGATGAAGCACATGATCTCGTAAACAATCCGTATGTTGAATCCTCTGAATGGGGCTGGCAAATCGATCCAGATGGGTTACGTTATGCCATGAATTGGTTCAATGATCGATATGAACTGCCACTGTTCATTGTAGAAAATGGCTACGGTGCTGTCGATGTCCCTTCTAAAGACGGAAAGATCCATGACGAATACCGGATTGCCTATTTACGTCAGCATATAGAGGCCATGAAAGAAGCAATTGTTTATGATGGTATCGAATTGATGGGATATACACCTTGGGGATTCATTGATCTAGTGTCAGCTGGAACCGGGGAAATGAAAAAACGCTATGGGTTCATCTATGTGGATAAAGATGATAACGGCAATGGCACATTGAACCGGAGCAAAAAGGACTCTTTCTACTGGTTTCAAAAAGTGATTGCGAGCAACGGAGAAAATTTATCTTTTTAGCAGTGAGATAAGCTAGTCTTGTGAAAAACAAGAGAACACGCTACGTTCATTTATTAATTTGAACGTAGTGTGTTTTTTATTAGAAGTTATAACTGTAAAAAATGGTGTTTTAACCAGTTTTTCGATAATCTTAACTACCTAAACAAGCATATTTACATCATAGTTCTTAAAATGAATCTACTTGGATGATTTTTGTCCCCGTATTCTTGATCTCGTCTAATACTTTTTCAGAGCAAAATTTATCAGTGATCAAATAATCAAAGACTGAAATATCAGCAATCTTGAACTTTGATGTCAGTCCGATTTTTCGATGATCAGCAACTAGAATCTTACATTTGATTGTCTGGTTGATCATCATTTCGTTGATTGTTGATTCATTCAATATTTTCGTTGTGACCCCATGTGCGACATCAATCCCGCTGCAACCAATGATACAAATGTCTGCATTGATCGAAGAAATTGTATTTAATGCGATATCGCCCACCAACGCTTCTTTTGGAAAGCGCATCTCTCCGCCAGTTAAAATATAACTGCAATTATCTTTGTGAGGAGAATAGTTGATTTTTACGTTGTTTGTAACGACGGTCAAATGGTTAGATTGAAGAAAATCCAGTGTTTTCAATGCAGTCGAACTAGAATTAATAAACAATGTATCATAATCGCTAATGTATTTACTAGCTTCTCTGGCAATCGCTTGTTTAATCCTTTCAGGACCAGATTGATCAAAATCAGTCTGGTTTTTGTAATTATAAGAACAATAACCGTAATTGCGGATGATCTCGTTTTTTTCTTCTAATAAATTTAAATCTCTGCGTATCGTACTAATAGATACATCCAGAGATTCAGCTAATTCAAAAGTTGACAATTGTTCGGTTTGCTGAAGTAGTTCCAAAATATCTTTTTGCCGTTTTTCAATATTGACAAGTGAGTTTTTCATGACTGTTGCCTCCTGAAGGTCATCTTGATCCATGGATTTATTTGATTAGTTGTTCATTTAAATATTCATATCTGTCTTTATTATACTGAAACGATCATTAATCTTTAAAAGAAAATCATATAAAAGATAAATAGTCATATAAAAGGGTTTTCATGCATGCGGTTACGCATTAAGATTTACTTGTAAGTCGTAAGAATGATATGGGGGGAGCAAGCAAATGAGCAAAACGGTGAATGAAGTGACAAAAGAAAAGTGGATATTAGAAACATTTCCAGAATGGGGTACGTATTTGAACGAGGAAATCGAATCAGAGGTAGTGGAACCTGGAACTTTTGCTATGTGGTGGCTAGGCTGTACGGGCATTTGGCTGAAAAGTCATGAAGGAACGAATATCTTATGTGATCTATGGTGTGGAACGGGAAAACGCAGTCATGGAAATGGCATGATGAAAAAAGGGCATCAGATGATGCGTATGAGCGGTGTTCAAAAGATGCAGCCTAACTTACGGACTCAGCCTTTCGTAATCGATCCTTTTGAAATAAAAAATGTAGACGCTTTAATCGTCACACACATCCATTCCGATCATCTAGATATCCACACAGCTGCAGCCGTTCATCAAAATTGTCCTGAAGCAATATTCATTGGACCAAAAGAAGTGGTTCGCACGTGGCAAAAATGGGGGATCCCTGAAGAAAAAACGATTATCGTGAAACCAGGTGATGCGGTCAAAATCAAAGATATCAATGTAGTAGCTTTAGAAGCGTTTGATCGGACAGCGTTGGTTACTTGTGGAGATCCGGAAGAAGTATTGAAAGGAAAAATGCCTCAGGAGATGGATCAAATAGCAGTAAATTATTTATTCGAAACATCAGGAGGTACTCTTTATCACGCAGGAGATTCACATTATTCCAATTTATTTGCCAAACATGGCAACGACCACAAAATCGATGTCTGCTTAGGAGCCTACGGTGAAAACCCACGAGGGATAACAGACAAAGTTACTTCTGTTGATATGCTGCGCATGGCGGAGTCATTGAATGCAAAAGTAGTGATTCCTGTCCACTACGATATTTGGTCTAATTTTATGGCTGATCCTAAAGAGATTACTGAAATTTGGAAATTCAAGAAGGATCGCTTACAGTATGGGTTTAAACCTTATATCTGGCAAGTAGGCGGGAAATTCATCTATCCGACAAACAAAGATGATCTTGAGTTTAATTTTTATCGCGGATTTGAAGATGTCTTCTCGATTGAAAATGATACACCGTTTCCGTCGTTTTTATAAGAAAGAAGGGAAGTTTCTTGCTGAAATACTTTTTTGACCATCAATTGATCCATTACCCAGATAAAGAAATCACGGATTGGCGTGAAGCTATCGTCGAAAGCTGTCGTGTATTGATTGATAAGAACATCATTGATCAAACGTATGTTGAAGAAATCATTCATTGTGTAGAAAAATATGGACCTTATATTGTGATTGCACCTCAAGTAGCCATGCCGCATTCTTCAGAAAAAAGTGAGGGAGTTTTTGGAACGGCTATTTCATTTACCAAGTTGAAGCAGCCAGTCCGTTTTGAAAGTGAAGGGGAGAATGAGGAGAAAACGGCCAGTTTGTTTTTTACACTCGCAGCAAAAAATCCAGAAGAACACCTAGAAAATATCCAAAAATTATCCGAATTATTAATGACAGATGGATTGGTTGAGCGTCTCATCTCTACGAACTCCATCGATGATTACCAAGTTGTGATGGCGGAATATAATTAATTGATAGAGGAGAAAAAAGATGGGGGAATTTTTGTTAAGCATTTGGACGTATTTTGCAACAAATATCTTGACACAGCCAGCGTACCTGATTGGTTTTATCGTGTTATTAGGCTATATTTTGCTGAAACGCCCACTTCATGAATGCATCGCTGGATTCTTAAAGGCAACGGTTGGCTACTTTATTTTGACTGTTGGCTCTGGTGGTTTGGTCAACAATTTTCGACCAATCTTGGTTGGACTGAAAGAACGGTTTAATTTGGATGCCATGGTTACAGATCCTTATTTTGGACAAAATGCTGTGGATGCTGGATTAATGGAGACATTTGGCCGTACCTTTGGAGATGTGATGATTCTATTACTGATTGCGTTTGTTTTAAATATTTTATTAGTCCGTTTTCAGAGATATACGAAACTGCGATCCGTTTTCACGACCGGAAATGTTCAGGTCCAGCAAGCAGCTACCGCTTTTTGGATTTTACTGTTTTGCTTTCCTGATCTAGGCAGGATACAAGTATTGATATTTATGGGATTGATTTTAGGGTGTTATTGGGCAGTAGCTTCTAACTTAACAGTAGGGATCACGCAGGAATTGACAGAAGGTGCCGGATTTGCGGTGGCACATCAGCAAATGTTCGGAATCTTTATTTTTGCTAAGCTAGCTGAATGGATGAAAAAGCGGGATGAAAAGAAAAATCGATCGATCAAGCAAGACAAGAAAATCGAAGATATCAAATTACCAGGATTCCTATCGATATTTAATGAGAATATGGTTGCTACTTCGTTGCTCATGCTATTTTTCTTTGGGATCATTCTGATTGTACTAGGCAAAGATTATTTGATTCAAGCGCAATTCATGCAAGAGGGGCAGAGTTTCTTATTCTACATTATGACGACTTCCTTGAATTTTGCGGTATATCTGGCAATCTTGCAATTAGGTGTTCGGACTTTCGTCGATGAACTAACTCAATCCTTTCAAGGAATCTCAAACACGATTTTACCAGGAGCTGTTCCAGGAATTGATGTAGCCGCTACTTTTGGCTTTGGTTCGCCAAATGCGGTAACGATTGGATTTTTGTTTGGTGCTTTGGGCCAGTTTTTGATGATTGGTTTACTGATTTTATTGAAATCACCAACGATCGTCATAGCCGGTTTCATTCCATTGTTCTTTGATAATGCTGTTATAGCAGTTTATGCCAATAACCGAGGTGGATTCAAAGCTGCCTGTCTATTCCCGTTTCTTTCTGGAATCATACAAGTAGGTGGTTCAGCATTATTCGCTACATGGATCGGGATGTCAACATACGGTGGTTATATCGGGATGTTCGATTGGGCGACAGCTTGGCCATTATTTACAGTAGTCATGAAAGTCCTAGGTTATGCTGGAATCGCCGTAGTCGTCATTGGTCTATTGGCTATTCCGCAGTTACAATATCGGAAAAATCCTGAAGGGTATTTCTTGATTGTAGAAGATTATGAAAAATATGCAGAAAAGCAGAAAGCATAAAAGAAATCTGATTAGACAACACTCATAATGGAGGGATTAGGATGAGAATTTTAGTATCGTGTGCAAATGGATCAGGAACCAGCTTGATGATGATGAGAAGTGTAGAAAAAGCAATGAAAGAACTAAATATACCAATTACCAAGATTCATCATTGTGCTATTTCAGAGGGAAAAAGCTCAGCCAGTCAATATGATGTCGTTTTTACACCAGTCAATTTTTTGAATATGTTTACTCAGGCAGAGAAAAAAGGCGTTACAGTTATCGGTATCAAAAATGTGATGTCCGCCAAAGAAATCAGTGAAAAATTTGCTGAAACAACATGGTATCAAAAAAACAAGTGAAAGAAGGAACCAAGATGAGCAGGCCGAATCTACAAATTGCGTTAGATCACAATGACTTAGAACATGCATTAGGCGATGTTATGAAAGTCGGTGATGTAGTAGATATTATTGAAGTGGGAACGATCCTTTGCTTACAGGAAGGACAAAAAGCGATTCGCTGTATTCACAGTATATTTCCAGACAAAAAACTGGTCGCTGATACGAAATGTGCAGATGCTGGAGGAACAGTAGC
This sequence comes from Enterococcus lactis, assembly GCF_015751045.1. Lineage (GTDB taxonomy): Bacteria > Bacillota > Bacilli > Lactobacillales > Enterococcaceae > Enterococcus_B > Enterococcus_B lactis. Next base: position 2,688 of record NZ_BNJW01000031.1, on the reverse strand, counting down.
AAGAAATGTGGCTAATGCAGGAGCAGATTGGATGACAGTCATTTGCTGTGCAACAATGCCAACGATGAAGGCAGCACAAAAAGAGATAGGCGAATTACAAGTAGAACTCTATGGCAATTGGACTTTTGAGCAAGCCAAGGATTGGTATAACATCGGAATCCGACAGGTAATCTACCACCAAAGCCGTGATGCACTCTTATCTGGTGAAGCTTGGGGTGAAAAAGATTTGTCGAAGGTCAGCAAACTGATTGAACTAGGCTTCAATGTTTCTGTAACTGGTGGATTAAATCCAAACACATTACAATTGTTTGAAGGAATCGATGTGTATACCTTTATCGCGGGTCGGGGGATTACAGCAGCAGAAGATCCAATGAAGGCTGCACAATGTTTCAAAGATGAGATCATTCGTATCTGGGGGTAAGGAAATGGCTCAAATCGGGATTTATGAAAAAGCATTACCCAAAGATATTTCATGGAAAGAACGTTTTTCCCTTGTAAAAGAAATGGACTTCGATTTTATCGAGATGTCGATTGATGAGACGGATGAGCGGTTAGCACGATTAGATTGGTCTGAAGAAAAGATAGCTGAGCTGAGAGAAGAGATGTTTAGCTCTGGTGTACGTATCCATTCGATTTGTTTAAGTGCGCATCGGCGATTTCCGTTTGGTTCTGCTGATCCAGAAAAGAAAAAAGCAGCGAAACAACTAATGAAAAAAGCAATCCATTTGGCGCATAATCTAAGCGTCAAAGTAATCCAAATAGCTGGATACGATGTTTATTATGAAGAGAAATCAATGAATTCCAGAGAAGACTTTATCGAAGGAATAAAAGAAAGCGTAAAGGAAGCTTCTAAATATGGCATCATTCTTTCCGTGGAAATCATGGATGATCCATTTATGAACTCCATTTCAAAATTTTTAGAAATCAAAGAACAGATTCATTCCCCTTTTCTACAAGTATATCCAGACCTAGGCAATTTGTCCGCATGGCCGGAAAATAATCCGGCTCGAGAACTTGAGAAAGGGATCGATTATATCACTGCTATCCACTTAGCTAGAGCATTTGAACAATCTGAATCTCTGGTAAAGCGTAATGGAGAAGAGAAGATTATCGGAGTCGTTCGTTGGATCACTGTTTTTGCGACGATCGCATTTATTCAAGATATCCTCATTCATCCGAGGTCTCAGCGCCAAGGAATAGGCAAAGCGCTTTTGAATGAAGCTTTGGAGAAGATCACCAGTTATGGACCAGTCCAAATCGAATTATTGACAGATGATACTGAGAAAACAAAAAAATTTTATGAATCAGTAGGATTTGTTCAAGTAAAAGAAATGGATGCTGTTTCTTACATAAAGGATACTAGAAGATAAGAGGGTCTTTTTGGTAATGACAAATAACATGTAATAACGTAAAAAGAAAAAAATGGGAGGATAGATTCAAGTATCACTCAATCTATCCTCCTATCCTCGTCTATTTTATTTTTTTATTCACTTCTTTATCAAATACTATTTTTTGTACATTTGGACTAATATAAAAAATGAATACATGATTTTTTTTAAAAGAAAATGCTATACGATAATTTTTTTTATCAATATTGACTTTCATTTCATATATTCCCTTTGCCGAGCGTGTTCGTACTGGTTTTATACGAAAAAAATTATGGTCTACATGCTCTATGACTTTTTTAGAAATAGTTTTTTTGTATGCGAGATGTACCTCTTGCGGAAATTGTTCCAATAGTTCACTGTCAAACTCAACAGTATAATCCATATTTTGCTTCCTTTCTATACGGCTTAAGTGTTGGAATAAGTCATTCATTAGTTTTTGCACTGTTACTTTTCGATGATGGTTACAACTGCTTTGCCGCAAGTCAGTTCTTTTTCCAGCTCGCTCTTTATTTTTATGGCACATGGTTTGGAAAAAGGTGCTGCTTCTTTCCATGAACCAAGTAAAGGATACTCATTACTCATGCCTTTCACATATTGTTTATTTTTGACACCTTTTGTTTTTACTTCTACATAATACATTTGATCATCTTCTTTCTTGCTGTTTTTAGTTCATATTCAAATATATGTAAGCGAAAATGATTATGTATCTATATCTTTATGATAAATAAAAAGAATCAATTTAAAAGTTTTTTTCACTCGATATAACTAATTTGAATAATACATATAATAAAAACGGATAGAATCTGTTGCTTTATTGAATCACTTGTTTTAAATAATCAATAGACAAAAGCTATCTCTAAACGTACTTTGTAAAATAATATCATTTAAAAATTATTAGTTAATCGTTAAATATAATAAATTAAAATAAGACTATAACTATTTATTTTGGTTATTGCTTTTCTTTTTCGCATATTATTAAGTAAAAAAATTAGCAGTATCTGTAATATCAGAAGAGGACGATCACCATTTTAAAAGTCATGTTTCTATCTTAAGAAAAGAGAGTAGGTTCTATAATAATGATAAAAATATTTTATGTTCTGTTAATTGGTTGTATCACTATATTGAGTGGCTGTACAGCTACTACAGAAGGTCTGGATAGGCTACAATTAACTAGACAGAAAAATTAAGGTGTGTAGACTAGAAGAAAACATACCAGGAGGAATTTTTATGTCTAAGAGAACACGAAGAACTTTTTCACAAGAATTCAAGCAACAAATCGTCAATCTTTACTTAGCTGGAA
>NZ_BNJW01000030.1 GCF_015751045.1 Enterococcus lactis | reverse complement strand
TTCCAGCTAAGTAAAGATTGACGATTTGTTGCTTGAATTCTTGTGAAAAAGTTCTTCGTGTTCTCTTAGACATAAAAATTCCTCCTGGTATATTTTCTTCTAGTCTACACACCTTAATTTTTCTGTCTAGTTAATTGTAGCCTATCCACAAAGATAAAAATAGCCCCTCGGTGAGGGGCGATACATATGCTATACATTTCTCAAGAGAGAACAAATATTCTTTGGAATCATATACTTTCTACACATTAAATCATAAGCTTTATAATTTCTTTTTTTTAAGGTAACAAAAATAGATTCTAGTTCATCTATAAATTGACTTTGCACTAAACTTCTCGAAGATAATAACAAGGTAACTGATAAAAAAAGCCCAATTATTGAATCTGAACGACCATCTTTGACTAGCATATGAGTTTTCTTGTTTTTAGAGAATAATTTAAATTCATATTTAGGTAAAACATTTTTTTCTTCCACACAGTGATTTACAATTCTTTGTCCATGCGCTACTCTATTTCGGTAAATGTGAATAAATTTCAAGGATTTTATAAATAAATTTTTTTGAGCACTAATATCTTGGATTTTTGGTTTCATAAAAACAGAAGAAATATCACTTTTAGCTTCTTTTGGGCAAATACGATACAACTCATAGATTGTTCCTAAAGAAAGTGCAGGGATGGAAATCCAAGGTGGTACATTATTATGTTCTTTTTTATAATACTCAATTGAAGGATCTCCACTTTTTTTGATGCATTTTTCTAAATGATCAATAGTGACTTCTCTTGAAGGTCGACCTTTCATCTTACCGTGTTCTACAATATATCCCCACGAATAATTGTTTTTATTTAAGTAATTAGTTTGCATTTCACCAATGTATAAAGAGATATAGTAAGAACAAGATGTTTTTAATGTAGTCTCAATCATAGAAAAATATTTGTAGAGCAACGAAGATAAGTTTTTGTCAAAATCATATATACTTAACAAATCCTCAAAGTAATTTCCTTGAAAATCATCTTCAAAATCGCCTTCAGCATTTTGAGTAGAAATCGAGAATAATTCTTTATAGCGATTTATTAATCCATAATAAGAGTTATTCATTAGTACATATTTAGCATTTTCACTGTTTTTAAATTTTAAATTTCTTTGTTTTAAAATTTCAATTTGTTCTTCTAGTGTCTTAAACGGTTTATCTGACATTTTGGTCACCTCTACAAAAAAAAGTCCCGCTATAATTGGTGCAGCGAGACATGGAAGTAATCTTCCGGATTCTTTTATTAACTAAAATATACCACTTCTTGAAATTACAGTAAAGCACTTAGAAGAAATTAGCGAAATTATTTAATTATTTTTTCCGTTCATCGACCATCTGTTCTATTTGACGTTATAAAAATAGCCCCTCAGTGAGGGGCAGTACATAATTATATTGAAAACTATAAAAATCATTCGATAAAATAGTAATGTTATCGCATATCTTCACTATCACTCATAAATAGTCACACTCCAAGATATGCGATAACAGGTTTGTTGCCACACATTCTACTGGTTGATTGTTTATGGCTTTATGTGGCAACAACCTGTACCCTTAGCTCAGTTGGTCAGAGCAGACGGCTCATAACCGTCCGGTCGTAGGTTCGAGTCCTACAGGGTACATTAATGTAGCCATTTGAATCGTTCTGTGTTAGAATTTTTTGAAGAGTATTATACAAGCTAAAGCTTTTCTTCATTGCCACTCAAATGAGTGGCTTTTTTATGTATCCTTTTATGGATTAATGAAAGGATGTTTCACATAGTTATACTTCTGTATATTTGAAAAGTTTTACTTTGATTTTTAAATAGAAAGACATTTGGGTTATATTGTGAGATAATAATAAAGAAGAGTTTAAAGCGTTCCCCAAAAACCACTCCCCCATAAGTGTGTTACGCTTTAAACTCTTTTATATTTGAAGCCATTAAAAAGCATACCATATTTTTGAAAAAAAGTGAGAAAAAAGGCTTATAATTGGAGTGGTAGTTAATTAGTGACTTATTTTTGATTTTATAGCACTGATACTATAAAATATAGATATCATCATATTACACAATCTTAATACTAACTTAAAAAATATCCCTTTTATAAGTATGGTGATAAAATCCGTTCCGGGCTACCTTTTTAGGTAGCCTACTTTAATCTTTATACCTTTCTGGATCAACGAAAGTATACTTTATATAATCATAACGCCGATGATCGCTATGTGCATCCGGCACGTCAGTCACCACATCAAACAAAAAATATACATCTTTCTTCATTCTCGTTTTCGCAGCAGGAATTTTAAAGTAGTTCTTATTAGAATAGTAGAGATTGATTAATAAGCTATCTTCGATTGCCAAAAAGAAAACTTCTGAATCCCACACCTTATAAAAATCTTTTACAAATCTATTCGAAGGATCAAATTTAAACCATAATTGTGTTTTTCCTTCCATCAGCATAAAAGTTCACCTCGAAAAGAGCATACGAACTAATGTTCTTTTTGTAAAGTAGGAATAGCGTTGATAATATGGATGGAACATATATATTAAAAAATGTTCTTTTTGAATGCTATTTTGAATGCCATTTTCATTCATTTAACGAAAATCTGCGAAAATAAAAAATGCTCAAACCCTTATAAAATAAGGATTTAAGCATCTAGCGAAATCTGCTGAAATCTCACAATGGAGACGGCGGGAGTCGAACCCGCGTCCAAACACATCGCCACTTAAAAATCTACGTTCATAGTCAACTCATTTGAGGTTTCGCTTTACAGCTTGCCGAGTGACAGGCATTCTGTATCGCTAGTCTGATATTCTCTTTTTCAACTTACAGACGGAAAGTTGAAACGTATCCCACTAAAGTTAGGACCCTTACTCGAGCACATGGGCGATGCCGAGAGGATCTACGCTAACTGTTTTTAGGCAGCTAAAGCGTAAGAGTTGTTTTCGTTTTTAGCAGTTATATTTAACTGTAACGTTTTTACGTAGACGTAACCTACGAAACGCAATTCAAGCTCGACTGTGCCTGTCGAATCCGTAACGTCCCCGTTAGCTAACAAGGGTTACGTGTATTTTTCATACAAAATCAGTATAGCACATCTTGGGATAAATTCAATAAAAAAGCGGATGCTACCCCAGTATTTATATAAAACTGTCCCTTTCTTAAGAAAAAATAAGTGATTTTTTAAGAAAGGGTCCAGTTCCGAAAAAATGACCTTAAATCAGATCAAAATGCTTCAATGCGTGGACAATTCCGCCTTCTGTATTTTTCTTTGTGATGAAAGTAGAAAGCTCTTTTAATCCATCATAGGCATTGCCCATAGCGATTTTGTTGTCGCAAGCTTCCAACAAGGCAAAATCATTCGGACCATCGCCAAATCCAAAAGTAGGAACTTCTTCTAATTGAAGTTCTTTTTTCAGTCGTTTGACACCTGCGCCTTTTGAGATTCCTTTCTTCACTGTATCAATCGAGTAAGGACCATTCCGATAAAAAGTTAGCTCAGGAAAATGTTCATGATAGTATTCGTCACCCGATTGAGATAAGATAAGTAACATATTTACTGTATTGTCTTTAAAGCCTAGAGGATCTATTTCCGGCACATCTGAATGGATAAAGTCATAAGCATCGATCATTGTTTGGCTATGACCGGTACACCAGATTTTCTGGTCGTTATAGTAAGAAAGTTCGTGCCCATTCAACTGTACATGATCATACATTTTTTGACATTCTTCTGAAGAAAATGTCTGAGAGTAGATTTCTTCACCGTTTACTCGAATGAAAGAACCGTTCATGGTGACTGCAGAAGTAATGCCCGCATCTTCCATGATCGAGTGGATTTCTGCTTCTGTACGTCCTGTGGCGATGACGGGAAGAACGTTGTTTTCTTTTAATGCGTTCATAGCTTTTGCCACTTCGGGTGTGATTTTTGACTTCCCATCTAGTAATGTTCCATCAAGATCAAAGAAAGTGATTGCACGATAATTTGACACAAATAAAACTCCTTTTTTATTGGAATAAGTTTATCTTAACAAAGAATGAACAAAAGACAAACCTTTCGTGAAGAATTCCTGAACATATTGGTTCAGTCAACAATATAGAGTATACTATAAGAAGAGAATTTAGGAGGGAAAGAATGATTTTTTTCAGTATTGGTATCTTATTCTTAATAATTGGCAGTCTTTTTCGGATTCTGCCCTCAAAAGGAAACCTGCCTTTTTATGGGTACCATTCGCCTCTTGCCGCAAAAACAGACGCTCATTGGCGACTAGCACAAAAGACAAGCGGGAACTGGTTTTTCCTTATGGGCTTACTGATGACATTGATCGGTTATTATTTAAAGACATCTGGACATACGAATTATTTTTTGATCGAGATGCTATTATTGGTATTTCCAATTATGCCCATTTTTATTATGACAGAAAAAAAATTACAGAGATATGACCTGGAAACTGGAGGGAACGATAATGAATATTTTAATGATTGAAGATAATCAATCTGTTTCTGAAATGATGCAGATGTTTTTCTTAAATGAAGGCTGGGAAGCAACCTTCAAATATGATGGAAAAGAAGGACTCGACGCCTTTTTAGAAAACCCCCAACATTGGGACATGATTACATTGGACTTGAATTTGCCTACAATGGACGGCATGCTAGTAGGAAGAGAAATCCGCAAAGTTTCAAGCACAGTGCCGATTATCATGCTGACAGCTAGAGATTCTGAAAGTGATCAGGTGATCGGCTTGGAGATGGGGGCAGATGATTATGTGACAAAACCTTTCAGTCCGCTGACGCTTATTGCTCGAATGAAAGCTTTACATCGCCGTAGCGAGTTGGCAGAAGCAAGAGAAGAAGCAGCGGTTTCAGATGACCATTTTGATATTGAGACCAGTCATTTCAAGATGAATACGAAAACACGAGAAGCATATCTGGACAATCGGCCCATCGAAGGCTTGACGCCTAAAGAATTCGATCTATTGTTTACTTTAGCAAAAAAACCACGACAAGTATTTTCTCGGGAACAGTTGCTTGAACTAGTCTGGGATTACCAGTATTTTGGTGATGAACGGACAGTAGATGCCCATATCAAGAAATTGCGTCAAAAAATTGAAAAGGTCGGACCACAAGTTATCCAAACTGTTTGGGGAGTCGGCTACAAATTTGATGATTCTGGTGTTTCCTAATGCGTTATTTGTATCAGCAACTCTTAGCTTTTTGCGGAATGGTCGCGTTGATCTTATTGATCGTCGGAGTTTCTTTTACGCAACTGACAAAACAGACGATTGAAGAAAACAATTATCAGCAACTGTTTGGATACGCTGAATCAGTTGAAAAGACAACGCAAACCTATGCCGATACACTTCCGCAGTTTAGTCAAGATCAGGCATTTCAAAATGCATTGCTGCTGACGGAGCAAGTACTGACAGAACAAAATGTGAATTTTATATTCATCGACAAAAATGAACGTGTCATTTATCCGACCAATACAGCATTGCTGAACTTTACCTTAACAACGGATCAATGGAAAAATCTGAGGAGTGGGCGTCAAGAGAAATTCACAACGAATAAAAACATTTTAGGGCAAGCACAGGCGACCTCTTACGCACTTGTACCATTCAATTTGAATCATGAATTCTATGGAGCACTTGTAGTCAGTCAACCTGCGCGAAATATCGATAACAGTGTTCGTCCAATTACACTGAACCTGTTCAAAGGTTTCATTTTTTCCAGTATTGTGGCGGTCATTGCCAGTTATGCTTTTGCAGCATTCCAAGTCAAGCGGATCAATCGTTTAAGGAATGCGACGAAAGAAGTGACGAATGGCAATTTTGATGTACAGCTTCCCGTACATGATAAAGATGAATTTGATGAGTTAGCAGATGATTTCAATAAAATGACGAATTCACTGAAAGAATCTCAAGCAGAAATCGAAGAACAAGAAAATCGTCGAAGACAATTCATGGCAGATGCTTCCCATGAGATGAGAACACCTCTTACGACAATCAACGGTCTTCTGGAAGGGTTGGAATACAATGCAATCCCTGAGAATCAGCGAGAAAATGCGATTAAATTGATGAAGAATGAAACAGAGCGTCTGATCCGTTTAGTGAATGAAAATTTGGATTATGAAAAAATCCGTACGAATCAAATCAGTATGGTCATAAAAAAATTCAATGGTACAGAAACATTGAGGAATATTGTTGCCCAGTTAGAAGCTAAAGCAGAGGCAGCAGGGGATACGTTGATACTGAAAGCTGATGATGATATCGATGTTTACGCTGATTATGACCGTTTTGTCCAAATCATGGTCAATATTATTCAAAACGCGATACAATTTACCGAAAACGGCCAAATCATGGTCACCCTGGAAAAAGGTTATCTTGAAACGATCATCACGATCGAAGATACGGGAATTGGAATGTCTGAACAACAAATGAAAAGTATCTGGGATCGCTATTATAAAGTAGATCCTTCAAGAAAAAATACAAAATATGGTGAATCAGGATTAGGTTTACCAATCGTGCAACAGCTTGTTCGCCTGCATAAAGGAAAATTAGAAGTAGAAAGCGAACTGGGAAAAGGAACGAAATTCACTGTTCGTTTGCCTGACGTAGAAATCAAAGAAGAGTAAAAAAACAAGTGATATAAAAGATCATGAATCGATCTTCTATATCGCTTGTTTTCTTATAATAAAATGACTGATTTAACCCGCAGGCTCTAAACGATCAATGTAAGGACTTTGAGCAATAGTAGCGTCATGCGTAAAGAGTAAAATACCTTGATTTTCTTCATGAGCTAAATAAGAAAGCAAGTGGAGCAGTTCTTGGATCTCCAATATACTAAGTTCATCAAAGGTGTCTTCAATAACAATATTGTTTCGTTTGGAAAGCAACGCATGAAGCAATTGAAGCTTTACTTTCTCAAAAGGCGTAAGCTCAGTCGCCGCACAATTAAGTAATGAAGAAGAGATATCAAGTTTTTCTTGATAGGCTAAACGATCTTGTTTGATTCCCTTTTCTGGTAAATCTAACAGTACATGGTCTTTGAGCTTTAGGTAAGGAAACATTGGCCAATCTTTTTGAACGATGGCGAAATTTTCCAGATTAGCAACTAGAACTTCTTTTTTTAAGTGCTCTAATATCTTATCCTGTTTTTCGAGGGGACACAAGATAACAGTCAAATGGTCAGCGTTAATCAAATATTCAGGTTTCATTACGTTTAGGCCTCCTGCTTTGCAAGTGATGGATAAAAAAAGTGAATGGGAATAGGCTGAGAATCAGACAGCACCCGCTAAGTCCAACAAGTGTTTGGGCAAAGCCTCTAAGAATATCTGTGAAAAACAGATCATTTTGAAAATCAATAGTAAAGAAAGTCTGCTGATCCATCGGAATCGTAAGTCCGCTTACTGAAGTCAAGATATCACGGATATCTGGCAGCTCAGCAGTCTTTAAGACAAGAAAATTGATCCTTTGAAGCAGTGTTTCATAAACCGACTGGAAGCTGACGATCCACAATAAAACCAAGATACAACAAAGAAAGAGAGGAAAGAACAGCTGCCAAAAAATAAAAAGGAACAGTTTGGCTTTAGAAAGACCAGTCAGGCGCCAATTCATCAATTCTTGCTGGTTTTGCCTGAGTGAATAGTAAAAGAAAAAGATAAAAAAGAAGCCAAACAGAAAAAATAAACTGAATATGCCTTTTAGATAAAATCGGCTAGCTAATTCTAAAGCCGGAAGAAGCGCCGTAGATGCAGAAGCACCGATAAATGAAAGCCGATCTTGGACTTGATTCGCTAAAGCCGATTGCAAATGGTAAAGAGTCAGGCATGCTATCAATAAAAAAGCAGAAAAGCTTGAAAATAAACAATAGAGTATTGTCTGCTTTTTGTAATAAATTAATCGAGCAGTAGCATAGCGGATCATTTTCATACTTTTCACCTCTATAAAAAGTATAAAAAATGAATATGAATAAAGTATGAAATTCCTTTAGTAAAATCACGAATTAAAACCAAAACCAGGAAACCTCTTGCAAAAAGCAAGAGGTTTTGAAAAAAGAGCTGAGACAAGATGTTTGTCACAGCTCCTTTCAGATTTGTTTTGTCATTCGGAAGAACTTGTGGTCGTTCCGTGAAGTTCTTGATACGTTTGAGTTTTATAAAGATCAACAGTTGATTGTCCGTTGTGTTGACTAAAGACACTAGTTGATTTGTCACCTAGAGATTTTTCAGCTTCTTTTAATTTCTCTAAGCCATTCTTGTAGTCATAATCACTGGTATCAATTGGGTCTAATCCACTATTCGTATAGAACCGAAGAAGATCACCGTTATTGATTTGATCAGAAACAGCTAACTGTTTATCAACTTTTTCTTTGAGTGAATCAATTTCATTTTGTACTTCCTCAGTAGGTTCAGTAATGGCCTCGCCAGTTTCGTTACTGTAGATGGTACCACCGTAGTAAGTATATTTTGGAGTAACAAAATCGCCATCACGGAAAGAAACAAGCTGTTCATGATCTTTCGAGAATAGATCTTGTCCTAACTGAATATAATTTTTTGTATCTACACCTAGTAAATGGAGCAGCGTAGGCAAAGCATCAACTTGGCCGCCATAAGTGTGATTGATCCCGCCTTGTGTTTGTCCAGGAATATGAATCATATAAGGGACACGCTGCATTTGTGCATTGTCATAATTAGTCCAAGTAGAACTCGTTTTTCCAACTAGTTCAGCTAGATTTTTATTTCTAGAATTCGAGACACCATAATGGTCACCGTAAAGAACGATAACTGAATTATCATACAAGCCGCTTTCTTTCAAATAGTTGAAGAATTCTTGTACGGCAGTGTCTAAATAATTAGCTGTCGCGAAGTAACCGTTAATCGTTTCATCGTTTGTATTGGCTAACGGGAATCCAGCTTCGTCATTGGTGAATTTCGAATAAGGATAATGGTTAGATACAGCAATCAATTTTGAATAAAATGGTTGTTGCAGACGTTCCAAGTATTGTACAGATTGTTGGAAAAATGGTTTATCATGCAAACCGTATTGGAACGAATTGTCATCATTAACGTCATAATAAGAAGAATCGAAGAAATAATCATATCCTAAATTCTTATAGGTCTCGTTTCGATTCCAGAATGTGCCGGCGTTCCCATGGAACACTGCACTTGTGTAGCCTTCTGTTTGACTTAAAATATCAGGTGCAGCTTGGAAAGTATTTTTTCCGCCTAATTGTGTGAACAAGGAGCCTTGATTCAAGCCAAACAATGAATTTTCCATCAGCGTTTCCGCATCACTTGTTTTTCCTGCTTTTACTTGATGGAAAAAGTTGTCAAAACTGAACGTGCTATTGCTGTGATAAAGACTATTGATGAAAGGTGTAACTTCATGTTGGACACCATTCTCATCTGTCAATTTATAATCGATCAAGAATTGTTGGAAGCTTTCTAAATGGATATAAATCACATTTTTTCCTTTAGCAAGTCCAAACAAATCATCATTTGGTGCTGCGTAATGTTCTTTTACATAATTTTCTACTTCTTTCATATCATTGGGGCTTGCTTCTGCCCGCACTTGGTTTGTCTGGTAAGTTTGAACGCCGTCGTAAACCATGAAAGCATTCAAGCCAAGATATTTGACCAAATAATCCCGAGAGAATGTACGAGTCAATAATTCTGGACGATCAGCTTCCGCCATAAAAAGATTTCCTGAGAAAATCATAACGGCTAATGTAGAGATTGCAAAAGCCATTCTTGCTCGAATCGGACGAGGGTCCAACTTGATTTTTTTGGCGATCAGTAGGACAGTCAAGATAATGAAATCGATCCAATAGATCACGTCATATGGGCGAAACAGTCGAATGGCACTTTCTCCCAGACCACTTGCTACTTTCCCAGCACCTAAAATCGTGTTGATCGTAATGAAGTCCGTGAATTCTCGATAATAAGTGACATTCGAAAAAACAAGCAACGTCAAAAGAAAATAAATGACCATTATCGTGATATAAGCAACTCTAGGGCGTCTGATATAAAGAGCAATTCCAAGTAATAACAGTGTAGTTGCAATAGGATTGATAAATAAGATAAAGTATTGAATGCCACTTTCAATTCCGAGATGGAAATCAACCAAATAGGCAAAAATCGTTTTCAACCAAAGTAAAACGACTAGTAAAGAAAAAAATCCGAGCCTCTTATTCAAAAAGGCAGGTGTTTTTATATATTTCAAGATAATCTTCCTTTCTGCACTTCTTAATCACAGAAGTGCCATGAAACCATGTTACACAGCTCACTTATTCTCATTTATTTTACTAGTATGACAATATAGTGTCAATTGAAACCAGAACTTTGTGCTGTTTCATTAAGGTTTTCTTTAAGCTTGATGAAAAAGAAGCAGTAAGACAAGACCTATGTTTTTTGTTATACTTGAGAAGAGAAAGCTAAAGCAGGTGAAGGAATGAAAGTACAAGTAAAAAAAAGAGCAAGCAGTCGATTGAAAAAAGGCTATCCATTGATCCAAAAAGAAGACCTTGCACATCCTCAAAAAGAAACCACGCAATGGGTGGAATTAGTTGATCCGCAAAATCAATTTATCGCAAAAGGATATTTAGGAAAGCAGAATAAAGGGATCGGTTGGGTACTGAGCCAGCAGGATATCCCATTTGATCAATCATTTTTTGAAGAACTTTTTGTGAAGTCAAAAGAAAAAAGAACTTTCTTTTTTTCAGATGATTCTACTACCGCTTTTCGTATATTCAATGGAGAAGGAGACGGAATCGGCGGTCTGATTATTGATTATTATGCAGGTTATGCTGTTTTTTCTTGGTATAACGAGACGTTATATACACATCGTGAATTATTGATTCAAGCTTTTCGTGAAATCTATCCGGAAATCATCGGTGGATATGAGAAAATTCGTTTTGAATCAGTGAATCTGCCTGAGAGCCAGTTCATTTACGGAAAAGAGGCACCGGAGCCCTTGATCGTAAAAGAAAACGGAATAAAATTTGCCGTTTATTTAAATGAAGGATTAATGACTGGTATCTTTCTAGACCAAAAAGAAGTACGGGGATCATTGGCAGAAGGTTTCGCTTCTGGGAAAACAGTTTTGAACATGTTTAGTTATACCGGCGCCTTTTCTGTTGCTGCCGCAATGGGAGGGGCAATCGAAACGACAAGTGTCGATCTAGCAAAACGCAGTTTGAAAAAAACACAAGAACAGTTTGAAGTGAATGGCCTGGATGTCGATCAGCAAAAAATCATTGTTATGGACGTATTCGAGTATTTCAAATACGCAAAAAGAAAACAATTTTTATATGACATGATTGTGTTGGATCCACCAAGTTTTGCCAGAAACAAGAAAAAAGTCTTTCGCGTAGCAAAAGATTATGGGGAACTGGTCAAGGATAGTCTGGATATTTTAGCAGAAAATGGGATACTTATTGCGTCTACAAATGCTGCAAATGTCTCGATCGAACAATTCCAAACAATGATCGAAGAGGAATTCCATGCCAAGAATGTTTCTTTTGAACAACTTGCTTTATATCGTTTGCCAAAAGATTTCCAGACGACGGATACCTTTTTAGAAGGTAATTATCTGAAAGTGTTTGTTTATCAAATTAAAAATAACCATTAGAAGGAGCGATGCAGAGTGGTTCGGATAAAGGGATTGAATATAGGAAGCGGTAGACCAAAGATTTGTGCGCCTCTTATCGGAGCCGTCCGAGAGGAAGTATTACGTGAAGCAGTTCTTGCACGTGAAGCAGGGGCCGACTTAGTAGAATGGCGAGTCGATCATTATCGTAAGGTTTTTTCTTTTGATGAAGTTGCAGAAACATTGGTTCTTATCCATGAGATGCTTGATGGACTGCCGTTATTATTTACGTTTCGTACCTTAGCTGAAGGCGGAGAACAAGACATTTCGATCCGTCAGTATCGCGACCTCTATGAACATGTGATACACACAGGATTAGTAGATATGGTCGATATCGAGTTGTTCAAAGTAGAAAGTCTAGGAAAAGGACTGATAGAGGAAATCAAGTCTTTAAACATTCCTTTAATTATCAGTAGTCATGATTTTAAAGAAACACCAGCTGACCCTGTCTTGCTTTACCGACTGAATGTCATGGAACATTTTGGCGCTGATATCGGAAAGTTGGCAGTGACTCCCAATAATGAACGAGATGTTTTGCGGTTGATGGAGTTGACTAGACGGGCAAATGCTTTTGTCTCCATGCCTATCATTACGATGTCTATGGGCGATCTGGGAAAAATTTCTCGTCTGGCTGGCGGAACGACAGGATCCGTCATGACGTTTGGTTCCTTAAGCAATGCTTCTGCTCCAGGACAATTACCGGTTAAAGCATTGAAGCAAATTATCCAATTATTAAATGAACCGTTGTAGAACAAGTTTGAGGTGATATTTTTTGGCAAAGAAAAAAATAGTAAAAACGAATGCGATCCGTATGGTCGAACAAAAAAAGATTCCCTATACAGAACACGAATATGAATGGGACGAAAACCACCTAAGTGCGTCCTCTGTCGCAGAACAGCTCCCAGAGAGCCAATCTCGTATATTTAAAACACTGGTTGCTGTGGGCAATGTGACGGGGCCTCTTGTTGCTGTGATACCAGGAGAAGCCGAATTGAATCTAAAAAAATTAGCAAAAGTTTCAGGGAATAAAAAAGTAGAAATGCTTCATTTGAAAGATTTGGAAGCAACGACCGGATACATACGTGGTGGCTGCTCGCCTATAGGAATGAAAAAACTATTTCCTACTTATTTAGATCAAATCGCAGAAAACTATGATCAAATCATTGTATCAGCTGGCAGAAGAGGGCTGCAGATGGAATTAGCTCCTCAAGATATCTGTGCATTAACGAGCGGACAATTTGCAGATATAAAACAATAAATCATACGTATAAAAGAAAGAAGGAGGCCGGGATGTTGTTTGCCCAGTCTCCTTCTTTCTTTTTTATACATTATGCTCTTTGCCCAGCATTCATTCCTGCTACATGTCCTGTAGCGAAAGCCGCTGTGATATTAAAGCCGCCAGTATAACCATTGACATCCAGTAATTCTCCGGCAAAATACAGACCATCAATGATTTTACTCTCCAACGTTTTAGGATGAATTTCCTTTAGAGAAACCCCTCCGCCAGTTACAAATGATTTCTCAATAGGAAAAGTCTTGTTGATTGATAGCTTAAACTCTTTGCATAATTGAACGAAATCTTGAATTTGTTTTTGAGAGGCTTGTTGTCCTGTTAGGCTGTCCATTTCAAGCCGCTCAAGAAAGAAAACCAACAATCGCTCAGGTAATAGACCGTGCCAAGCATTTACTAAGTTCTTTTTGGTGGCTTTACTTTTTTCTGTCAATAAATGAATAAGCTCTTGTTTGGTTTGTGTAGGGAAACAATCCAGAGAAAGCGTCACTGGTTCTCCCGTTTTCTCTAATTCTTTATTGACAAAACTTGAACAACGCAGTGCAGCCGGACCAGAAATACCGAAATGGGTGAAAAGCAAATCCATCGTATGTTCAGTCAATACACGGCCTTTTTTATTTAGAACACGTAAAGTGATGTCCTGTAAAGAAAGCCCTTGAAGTGTTTTCTCTTGAATATACGGTTCATCCGATATCAAGGGGGACTCTGTCGCATAAAGAGGCGTCACCGTGTGACCTACTCGCTTCACGATCTTGTACCCATCTCCAGTAGAACCAGTAGAGGGATAAGTCCGACCACCAGTCGTTAAGATAACGGCAGGAGCATGGAACTCTTCGAATTCCGTGCGTATACCGTAAATTTTATGTTCTTTGTGGATCAATTTCTCTACTCGAGTAGAGAATAGGATCGTCACATCTAGTTCTTTCAGACGATTAAGTAATGCTTCGATAATCGTTTTTGATTTATTTGTCACAGGAAACATCCGTCCATGATCCTCTTCTTTTAAATGTACGCCTTGTGATTCAAAGAAGTTCATGATATCGAAATTATTCCATTGCGCAAATGTACTATATAAAAACTTTCCATTTCCAGGAATATGTGCGATTAAATCATCAACAGGACGATTATTCGTGACGTTGCACCGACCACCACCTGTCATCAGTAGTTTTTTCCCTGCTTTTTTGTTTTTTTCAATCAAAAGTACGCGTGCGCCTTGTTCAGCTGCACTGATCGCTGCCATCATCCCGCTTGTTCCAGCGCCGACTACGATCACATCATACAGTTTTTCCATTCCCTCACCTCAAGGAAAGTGTAGCATATTTGAAGAAAGAAAACAGAAAAAAATGTTTTGAGCCAAAAGAGAAAATGAGCTAAAATGAGGGAAGATAAGCAAAGGAGCGTGGAACGATGACAAACGCAACAGAATATGTTCAAGCAATTCAAGAAAAGCTACATCAAAAGGATCAAGGACAAGAAGAATTTTTACAAGCAATCGATGAATTTATGCCCACAGTAATGTCTTTTTTGGACACTCATCCCGAATATATCGAAAAGAATATTTTAGAACTTTTAACAGAACCAGAAAGAATTATTCAATTTCGAGTACCTTGGCAAGATGATAAAGGAAACTGGCGAGTAAATAGAGGCTATCGTATCCAATACAATTCAGCTATCGGCCCTTATAAAGGTGGATTACGCTTCCATCCCAGTGTCAACCTAAGTATCTTAAAATTTTTGGCTTTTGAACAGATTTTCAAGAATAGTTTAACTGGTCTGCCAATCGGTGGGGGAAAAGGTGGGAGTGATTTCGATCCTAAAGGGAAATCTGATAATGAAATCATGCGTTTTTGTCAAAGTTTCATGTTGGAATTGTCAAAACATATCGGGCCATCGATTGATGTTCCTGCGGGAGATATCGGTGTAGGAGCTAGAGAAATCGGCTATTTGTTCGGCGAATATAAACGATTGAAAAAATATGATACTGGTGTGTTGACAGGTAAACCTCTAGATTTCTGGGGAAGCAAGATACGTACAGAAGCGACTGGATATGGATTAGTGTATTATGTCAAACATCTATTGAACGAAGAAAAAGATTCATTTAATCAAAAAACAGTTTTTGTTTCCGGAAGCGGGAATGTAGCTATTTATGCAATCGAAAAAGTGCAAGAGCTAGGCGGGAAAGTGGTTACATGTTCAGATTCCAACGGGTACATCTATGATCCAGAAGGAATAGATGTGAAACTATTGAAAGAAGTCAAAGAAATCAATAGACAACGTTTGACGGAATACGCGAACCAACGTCCTTCTGCTGTTTATCATGCTGGAGAATCTGTTTGGACATTGAAAGAAAAGGCGGATATCGCTTTGCCATGTGCTACTCAAAATGAAATAGACGAAAGCTTGGCTGAAATCTTAGTAGAAAATGGGATCAAAATCGTAGCAGAAGGCGCTAATATGCCATGTACAGTAAAAGCTGTTTCTGTTCTTCATGAAGCAGACGTGTGGTATTGTCCAGGAAAAGCTGCTAATGCTGGAGGTGTGGCAGTATCTGCTTTAGAAATGAGTCAGAACGCCCAGCGATTGACTTGGGAAAGAGAAAAAGTGGATGAGCAGCTGGATCAAATCATGGAAAAGATTTACCATACGTGTCGCCAAACAGCCGCTGAGTATGGCGATGAAAAGAACTTGCTTCTTGGAGCAAATGTTGCTGGATTTGAAAAAGTTGCCAAAGCAATGGCAGCAGAAGGTTTAGTTTAAAAAATGAAATTTTCTTGGAAATATTGTCAGCATTTTGTTTATTTGCTTGAAAAATAATAAAAAAAAACGTAAAGTATTACCTGTAGAGTAAACCTATAAGGAGGAGAACAAATGGCACACATTCATTTTGACTATTCAAAAGTAGCACCGTTTGTCAATGAACATGAGTTAGGGTACATGCAAAGCCAAGTAACAGCAGCCCACAACGAATTACGGGAAGGAACTGGTGCAGGAAGCGACTTCCGCGGCTGGATCGATTTACCAACGAACTATGACAAAGAAGAATTTGCACGTATCAAAGAAGCAGCTAAAAAAATCCAATCTGATTCTGAAGTATTAGTTGTTATCGGTATCGGTGGTTCTTATTTAGGCGCTCGTGCAGCGATCGACTTCTTGAATCACACATTCTTCAATCTATTAGATAGCGACACACGCAAAGCACCACAAATCTTCTTTGCCGGAAATTCAATCAGCTCAACATATATCGCTGATTTGATCGAAGTAATCGGTGATCGCGACTTTTCAGTAAACGTTATTTCAAAATCTGGAACAACTACTGAACCAGCGATTGCTTTCCGTGTATTCAAAGAGCTTCTTGTTAAGAAATACGGACAAGAAGAAGCAAACAAACGTATCTACGCTACAACAGATAAAGCAAAAGGTGCAGTTAAAGTAGAAGCAGATGCAGAAGGTTGGGAAACTTTCGTGATTCCTGATGACATCGGCGGACGTTTCTCTGTATTGACTGCTGTTGGTTTGTTACCAATCGCTGTTAGTGGAGCAGATATCGACGCATTGATGCAAGGAGCTGCTGATGCAAGCAAAGCTTATTCAAGCGACAAACTAGAAGAAAACGAAGCTTACCAATACGCAGCAATGCGCAACATTCTTTACCGTAAAGGCAAAGTAACTGAGTTATTGATCAATTATGAACCAGGAATGCAATACTTCTCAGAATGGTGGAAGCAATTGTATGGCGAATCTGAAGGAAAAGACCAAAAAGGCATCTATCCTTCAAGCGCAAACTTCTCAACTGATTTGCACTCTTTAGGACAATTCATCCAAGAAGGACGCCGCAACATTTTTGAAACAGTTGTGAAAGTTGAAAAACCTCGTAAATCAATCACGATTCCTGAACAAGCAGAAGACTTAGACGGTCTAGGCTACTTGCAAGGAAAAGAAGTGGACTTCGTAAATACAAAAGCATTTGAAGGAACATTGCTTGCTCATACAGACGGTGACGTACCTAACTTGCTAGTCAAAATTCCAGAAATGGATGCTTACACATTGGGTTACACAATGTACTTCTTTGAAATTGCTGTAGGTATTTCAGGTTACTTGAATGGCATCAACCCATTCGACCAACCAGGTGTAGAAGCTTACAAGAAAAACATGTTCGCACTTCTAGGCAAACCAGGCTTTGAAGACCTTGCTAAAGAATTGAACGAACGCCTGTAAGATAAGGGTTTCTCGCTAGATTTAAAAAATCAGTGATAGAAACATGTTCGCTTCTAAATAAAATTAGTGATAGTTTTAGTGATAGTGAACTTAAAAAAAGCACTCAATTTGAGTGCTTTTTTATTTGCTCTTCTATATAGTTTTCTAGTTGATTCATTGATCTTTTTTTCACTTCGGGAGAAATATGGGCATAGACTTGTGTAGTAGAAACATCTTTATGACCTAAAAAATCTTTGATATCTTCTAAAGGTATTCCCGCTTGTCTCGTTCTAGCTGCAAAAGTATGTCTACCATCATGCACAGTTATGTGGGGGAGACTGGCACGTTTTTCAATTCTATGAGAAGCACCGTTAACGGTTCGATCTCTTATTGGAATACCTTTATTTTTACCGTAAGTATTTATAAAAATAAATGCTTCGTGGTCATCTGTTTCAGGTAAAAAACCAAATTCTTTTATTACTTGATTTCTTAAAGTCAATAAGGCTTTCTTTACTCGTTTTGTCATAGGCAATGATCGTGTACCAGATGGGGTTTTTGTGTCATCTGTAATAATCAAACCTTTGTTAGGTCCTTTTTCAGCAGCCCCAAGTCGTTCACGATTAATATTAAGTGTATTCTGAGAAAAATCAATATCAGCCCATTGAAGCCCTAAAGCTTCTGATTTTCGCAATCCTTGATCAAATATAATAAGAAAAAAGGGATACCATATAAATGATTTTTCTTTTTTGGCAAATTCGAGAAATAGTTCAGATTGATCAAAAGTATAATATTTAACTTTCTTTTTATCAGATGGATTTCTTGGAAACTCAACAAAACTAGTAGTAGGGTTATTCTTTATATATCCTAACTGAATAGCTTTTTTGAAAGCATTGCTAAGAGTGGCGTTAATACTTTTGGCTGTTGTTACTGAGAGACCTTCCTTAGTTCTCCCCAAACCCTTTTTAGTAAGTAACTGATTGATGAATCTTTGATGATCAGCTCTAGTATATTTATCTAGTTTATATTTTCCAATATATGGATTGATGTACATTTTTATATTTGCTCTGTGAACAATTCTTGTTCCTTCTTTAACATTCATTTTATAGTTATTAATCCAATCGTCCATAAACTTTTCTATAGTCAAATTTTTAGGGTTTTTTTGTGTATATTCTTCCGAAGCTATTTCGCCTTCGACAATTTTTGCGAATCTTTCTGCTTCTTCATGACTTTTAAACCCTTTTTTATGAATCTTTTTCTGTAGCTTAGTACCAGGATCAATTCCATTTGATATATAGACTTCATAACGATATTCTTTTGATTTTTTTAAATAGTACTTTTTAATGGAAGCCATTAAAATCAATCCTTTCGTATTTCATTCCTAATAATAAGAATATTTTAGGGGAGGTATGTTATTTGAACGAATATTTAGAAAATCGTCGTATTAGCAGAGTTTTTTATACGAACTTATGTTCTTTTGCGTTTAAAAAGAAAAGCCCGAAGGCCAGTCTTTATTGTAAATTTAAGTTAATATCATATGTGTGATACGAGTTTTCATCATCATAATTATCAGTTTCATAGCTAGAATCAATCTTCAATCGAAGAGATTTGATTGAAGATGCAACAGGAAGTTTTGATAAAGGATAGATACCCCAACCATCTTTTTTTGTTCCTTTCATGAAGTCACCATCCCATGAATCATAATTAAAGACTCCGCCATCATCAACTTGCTCACCATAGTCAGTTACAATTGTGGCTTGATTAGGGTATATAGATACATCTTGTTGTGTATTATCTATGTTGTAATGCACGGCTACAAAACCATTGTATTGATTATCTGAATAGTCTTTGATATCAGTAGTTTTCACAACTGAGACCCGATCGATATTTAGGTTAACACCCGCCCAAGAATTATCATTAAAATTGGTTGAATAATCTTGTTTACCTTGTACTTCTATGGATTTTCCATCAGGTACATTATCAGCTATTTTTCCGAAATCTGAATCATTTGATAGAAGATTAGTCTTTTTTTCCACAGAGCTACTGAATTCAAGAGAAACCATTGTAGAGCTCGCAGTGGTTGTTTCTTTAGGCGTATCAGAATTTGAATTACTATTTCCACATGCTCCTAGTACAATACTAGAGAACAGAATTAATCCTAACCCAACTATTTTTTTCATTTCTTCCTCCATAACAATAAAAATATATTTACTCCCACTTAAAGGCAGGTAGTGATAGTCGCCAATTAAATTAAAAATCTATATGAATTTTTAGGAAGTCCATACAAATTTGTTAAATCTTCAATTTTTCTAGGGTATTGATCATTATCTTCTTTATAAAGAGAAATAATAAGATTGGCGGCAAAGCAATTCGCTCCGCTTTCTGATTTGCTTCTGGAGGATCGAGTAGGGACATAATAACTAGATAAACCTTGATGAAAAATTGCGTGACCTAGTTCGTGAGCACAAATATAGAACCGTTCTTCAGAATACTTTAGTTCGTGATTTAGAAGAATAACCGAACGCCCTAACAGTTCTTGAAATTGTCCCTTTGGATTATTCAAAAAAGGAACATACCTAATCTGAATATCCATTTTTTCGCAAATAGTAAAGGGATTAGCTGAATTATATTTTTGCTTCAGTTTGCCAACTAGACTAATTACGTCCATCTCCATAGAAAATCACTTCTCTTTACTTTTGTCTTCTTTTCTAAATTCCCAAAATAGACCTGTCAAAACATCTTTTACCCGTTGTTTCTCTTCATCTGTTAATGTTTCACCACCATAAGCCATGTTAACGTTGGAATCGAGCATTTTATCTAATTCAATTAAATCATTTTCATCGGCCCATTTTGGCGTTTTATTTCTTCCTAATAAATAATCAGTAGTAACATCAAAAATATTAGCTAAAGATTGAAGAATAGAAAAGTCAGGCTCTCTCTTTCCACTTTCATAGGCTGTATAAGCAGGGCGAGTAATTCCTAACTTATCAGCAACTTCTTGTTGCGTCATTTTCTTTGAAAGCCTCAATTCTTTGATTTTTTCTGGAAACATTTCGACACCCACTTTCTATATAAATGGTAACACGCTGTTACGTATAAATGAATCTAAAAACAAGTAACCTTTTGTTACTTTTTGCATTGGCAAGTAACTATGTGTTACTTATAATGTATTTGTAACGAAATGACACTTAAATAGGAGGTATATGATGAGGAAATGGCTAATTGAAAAAAGAGAGCGACAAAATCTAACTCAAGAAAAAGTAGCTAAAAGATCAGGAATTCAGCGTTCTTATTATAGTATGATTGAGAGTGGCAAAAGAAGTCCTAGTCCATTTGTAGCTATGAAAATTGCCACTGTTTTATCCTTTGATTGGACTATTTTTTTTAATCAACAAAGTAACAAAGTGACACATGGAGAGGTGATCAAATGAAAAAGAACGATAAGGATTTTCTTGAAGATAAATTTTGTACGATTGTTTTGCCAATATTACTTTCTATTATTGTTTCAATTGTCTACAAATTATTAGTTAACTAAGAAAGGAGTGCTTTTCATGTCACGACAAGAAAAAATAAACATCGTACTTGATGCAAGGCCGAGACTAGTTCACATCATCAAATGTGCCACAGATGATCAACTTGGGGAATATGTCGGAAAAGTGTTAGATGATATGGTTATGACTGTCCCGTTTACTGATGTCCCACCATTAGAAGGAATTCGTTCAGATGGGGAGCCTTTAACAATTAATGATCAATTATTTGATCCGCAAGAAAACCGATGGATTGTTTTGACGAATGTATTGGATCACAATAAGCTAAATAATCTTGAAGCAGTGTACGAGGCACTGGAAAACGAGAACGGCAATCTAAAACAGCTCAATGCCAAACTCATGCTAAATGATGTAGCAATTAAACAGGAAAACACTGCATTAAAAGAAAAAGCTGATAGTTTAGCACAAATCAATTCAAAAATGATGCTTGCTTCGATTCAAAACAGCAAGGATATTGCAGAAATTAAAGAGCAATTAAATCCAGCTTCAAAGGGAG
>NZ_BNJW01000029.1 GCF_015751045.1 Enterococcus lactis | reverse complement strand
CATTGAGATCATCCTTTCTTTCGTCGTTCTATATTAAGTGTAACGAGTATTTTTTAATCTGACAAAGGTAATGCTTGCATTCGGCGACATCAGTTAGACAACATCGATGATCAGTGATAGAAGCAGTTTATCTATACAAAAAAAGAAGCAGCGAAAAGCTGCTCCTTAAGATAATAGGTAAAATTGCTGATATATTTGACGATTAACCTCTTGAACGTCCCAAGAAAAATGATACTACAGCAACAACGATGATCGCACCAATGATAGAAGGAATCAAAGCCATTCCTGCTAATTGAGGACCCCAGCTACCTAACAATGCTTGTCCAATTGCTGAACCAACTAAACCTGCAACGATGTTAGCTATCCATCCCATTGATCCACCTTTATTTGTAATTGCTCCGGCAATCAAACCGATAATAGCTCCTACGATTAATACCCATAACCAATGCATAATTTTCTCTTTCTTTCTGTGAAATATTTATTACACATATTATGTTACGCTTCTTCTTAAAAATACACAAAAATTTTGCTCTTAAAAAAACAAAAAAATTTAAAACGTTGTTATATTAAGGATAAGTCAACTTTTTTAGAATCGTTAACACTCACTGCAAGAGGTCAAAAAAACTGCCGCAGCTCTTTGAAAGCGTTTCGATCAGCAAAAAGTTATTTTCTGATAAAGGGTACCTAGACTATGTACGATTTTCTTTCATTGTCTGCTTTCAACCGTCATCTTCCCTATGAATAAAAGCAATCAAAGAAACCTGATTGTCGTACACACCTCATTCACTACATCCTTCTGATGAAACATCAAAACAATTGGCATTCCTTTGATTCTGCCTTTTGTATTTGAAACCTGCTTCCCCTCACTATGTAAAAGGATTATGAGAAAAAGCAACGATAGAAGTGAGCGTATGCAATAGCGAGTAAAGTAAAATATAAATTGTTCGGATTGTACCCCGGCCTTTCTTCTTAATATTTTTCATTTCTCGCTTCTCCCCTCTGCTTATTGGACAGTCTTCGCGATTGTGAAGTCACGAAAAAAAGCAACTTTGCCCAGCGTTCAATGCTAGACAAAGTTGCTTTTTTATTTTGTTTTTGAAAAGTCTTTCTTTGAAAGATAGACAGCAGTAAGGATGCCTACTAAGACAGCTAACCCAAAAACTAGAATCGTTCCTATCGTGTTATCCTTCCCAGGCAGTCCGCCAGTGTTGATCCCCCAAAGTCCAGCAATCAATGATGGCACTGCAACCACTAATGCTGCTGAATCTAAATATTTCATCAAATGGTTCAAATTATTGTCCATCATATCCGAGAATAGACCACCGATGGTTTCCAATAAATCGCGATAGATCGTGACAAGCTTGTTGGCAAATTTCTGTCGCAGTTTAATGTCGTAAACTAACGATTCATTATCTAATTTGTCTAAAAACTCTTTTCGTTCCATCAAGTGATTCACTGTAAGATTCTGATCTTTCAACGTGTGATCCAAATAAACCATATCTCGTTCTGTGTCTGCCAGATTAAATAGTTCATTATTTTCGGTTGTTTTACGGGCAGCCGCATCCAATTGGTCGATTTGCTTTTTAATCTCTTTCAACCCATTGATATAGTGGGTATAGATCATTAATGTGGCAAAAGCAATGATATCCTCAAAGTGTCGAAGCTCACTTCCATGTTTCTCGATCAATCGCTCAACGAGATTCGATTCTCTAGAGACATAGGTGATCATCAATCCTTTGGAAAGAATAAATGTGACAGGTTCAAGGCGTTTTTCAATGCGTTCTTGATGATTTGAAGAAAGATCGATCAATGTATAAAGAAACGGATTGTTTAATTTAGTGTCTCGTAAATGTTCTAATCGAGAAACTTCCTCTGGTTCATCGGAGCCAATAAAAATATCTTCCGGTAAATCAAAAAGTGTCAGCAGCTCTTTTTTTTCTTCTTCATTTCCATGTTTGACTACCAACCAATTATAGTTTTCTTCGGATGATTCTCTGATTTGGTTCTTTTCGATTGCTCCATAGTAAGGAGAATGAATCGCTTCAACATTCGTTGGATTTGTGACTCGCTTCCTTGAAAATAAGTGCCTGAATTATCAAAACGCAACAGTAAATTTTCTTTGACAAACAGTGTTTTTAGATAAGCGATATCCTTGGCGATACTGCTCCTAGAAACATAATACTCATCAGAAAGTTGCTGGTAACTCAAGTGCTCCTCATTGATCAGCCGCTTAAAAATTTGCATGCGTCGGTCTTCGATCAAAGAATAATTGTTTTTCATTTGCTCACCCTCTACCTTTATTCTAGTGATACCTTAACAAATATGAAGACCAATTGTTAGATTAAAAAATGATTAAAAGGTGTGCACACCCTTTCCCTTGATAGCAATATCGGTCGTTTGTTCCGCAAAATCGCTTCAAGCAAGCCAAACTTTTCTCATCTTCCTCGTTTTCTCTTATAATAAATGTAAACAGTCAAATGAGGAGGAAACAAAATGAAATGGCGTGGGGGTAGACAAAGTTCCAATGTGGAAGACCGCTCTGGTCGTTCCGCAGGTTCAGGAGGAAAAATAATGGCCGGCGGTGGTATCGGTACGATTGTTATCGCAGTCCTCTTTTTTCTATTCAGTGGAGGTGATTTAAACTCCGTCACAGATATTTTGGGAGGCGGACAAGCCGCTAATTATCAAACAGAAAATGTGGCTTCAGACGAGTATACAGAGGAAAAAGAATTCTCCGCTGTCGTCTTCGGCCATTTGGAAGATTATTGGAATGGTGTTTTTGAAGCAGAACAGACTACGTATCAAGATCCTAAACTGGTTTTATTTACAGGAAGTGTTCAATCGGCTTGTGGGAATGCAACTTCTCAAGTTGGTCCCTTTTATTGCCCTGCCGATCAAAATGTTTATCTGGATCTCAGCTTTGCAACAGAACTTTCTCAAAAGTATGGGGTCAGCGGAGATTTTGCTATGGCCTATGTCATTGCTCATGAAGTTGGTCATCACGTACAAAACGAACTTGGTATTACACAGCAACTCGATAAGATCCGCCAACAGGTTTCTGAAAAAGAATACAATCAATATAGTGTTCGTTTGGAACTACAAGCGGATTATTTAGCCGGTACATTTGCCAATTATCTACAAGGAAAAACTTATAACGGCCAACCGATTTTAGAAGCTGGTGATATCGAAGAGGCTATCACAGCTGCTAATGCCATCGGTGATGATACGTTACAAAAGGAATACCAAGGATATGTCGTACCAGATAGTTTTACTCATGGGACTTCAAAACAACGAGTTGAATGGTTCAACCGGGGGTTCAAATATGGTGATTTGGAGCATGGAGACACCTTCAATGAAAAAAACCTTGATTTGGTCTACGGATCATAACAAAAACGTTCCTTTTTAGTCACTCTTTTTTCACATTTGGGCGGTATAGTTTATTCATACCAACAAACCCTAACTTTTTCATTTTACTCCTTGCCTGCCAGTCCCCGCTGGCAGGCCCTTTTTTTCATGGTGCTATTTTAGTTTTTTTTAACCTTTGGCCTGTTTTTTTCTTTAAAACGCTAAGGGTTGATCACAATTTTTTCATATTTTCCGGTTACTATATAAATAACCCAACAAACAACCCAACTTTTTCATTTTTTACTCCTTGTCTGTCAGTCCCCGCTGACAGACTTATTTTTTTTCTTGCCAAAATTCTCAAAATGCGCTAAGGTTATTTATGCGCGGAAGTGGCGGAATGGCAGACGCGCACGCTTCAGGCGCGTGTGAGTATATCTCGTGTGGGTTCAACTCCCATCTTCCGCATTTTGAGCAGATCATCTTGGATGATCTGCTCTTTTTTATGTGTTTCTTTTGTCTAAATAAAGAAAAAAGCTTAAGCTAGAAGTATATCAATAGGAAAAAGATAGGAGGAAATCCAATGAAAGAAGTACCAACAGCGAAAATCAAATTAACTGAGGTCAAAGAACTCTTTGATGCTGGTTATGAAATCTTAGGAGAATTACGGTCTGAGGTGAATGCCCCAGTCGTTAGAGCAAAATTTCTGAATCAAGAAGTGATTGCCATTTATGGAAAAGAAGCAGCAAAAATTTTTCATGATCCACGAAACTTTAAACGTGAAGGAGCAATGCCTAAACTCGTCCGTTCAACCTTGTTAGGTGAAGAGGGGGTTCAAACTTTAGACGGGGAACAACATCACCATCGGAAAAACTACTTTATGGACTTGATGACACCTGAGAGAATGACCGATTACCATGATTTGTTGGAACGAAACCTTTCTCATGAACTGGATAAACAATCCGGTACCTTTGAGCTTTTTTCACTCACAAAAAATGTTCTATTCAAAACGATTTGTGAATGGTCAGGAATCAATCTAGCACCACTGTCTCAATCAGAGATCAGTGAGTTAGCTGATTATCAAGTTGCTATGTTCAGCGGGACTGTCACCTCCCCTGTCGCCCATTTAAGAGGCGTCGAGGATCGTAAAAAATCTGAGAAATGGGCTCAAGGATTGATTGAAGAAGCTCATCAACATCCTGTTGCTGGCAAAGAATCATTAGCACTTTATACTTTCGCTACTGCCACTGATCTTGAAGGTAATTTACTGCCGATCGAAGTTGCAGCCGTCGATCTGTTAAATATCATCCGCCCTACGGTTGCTTTAACCGTTTGGATCGCTTTGATGGGACATGCCCTTTTTAGTACAACGACCATCTACCAAGCACTTAAACAAAACTTTTCGGAGTTACAGGATTCATTTATTCAAGAATTACGCCGCTTTTATCCTTTCTTTCCAGTGATGCCCGCCATTAGCTTGCAAGCATAAGCAAAATCTGCTGCTTGCACTTGCTGCCCATCACTCCATTTGGCTTCTTCCTTTAGTTTAAAGGTATATGTCTTGCCATCTTCACTGATGACTGCTTCCTCCGCCAAACCGGGAACTGGCTGACTCTTTTCATCAAAACGATACAACCCTTCAAAAAGATGCTGGATAACGGTAAACGTAACTTTATCCGTTGTTTGCGTCGTATCTAATGTTGTCAACTCTGCCGGTAAGCTGACTGAAATCTCTTGAACTTCTGGATCTGTCTCCTTTGCGGACGATCCAGTCGTGCTACATCCTGCTAACAAAAAACTTAAAATTCCTACAACAACCAAACCCTTTTTCATTTACTCTCCTCTTTCCTTTTCACTTGCGAGTTGCAAGCTTGATCAAATAAAAAAATCCTCGTCCCTTTGCTGATCATCATTGATCAACAAAGGGACGAAGACTTCGTGTTACCACCCTTTTTCGTGTCATTTTTACAAATAACACCTCATCAGTACGTATGCATACTCGGCAGGATAACGGCTGCGTTCCGTCTAACCAGCGTAAACCAGTTAAAAGACTCTGAGCTCATCTTCACTTAGCGTTCTGTCCCCTTTCTCACCAACCCGGGTTCTCTTTAAACAGTCATCAAAGCTACTCTTCTCATCGATGTCCTATATTCTACTGAATTGATAAAAGTATACTATTCCTCGTTTTTCAAGTCAAACAGTTTTTAGAATTTTCAATCTTTTCAATAATGGCTTCGAGACTTTTTGGAGGGCAAATACTTGCCAGCTTAGTGTTTTTTTTCTAAGATAAAGAAAAGAAACCTTGCTCGAAAGGATGAAATCAATGAAACTTGCTGAAGCATTATTACTACGAAGAGATCTTGAATCCAAACTCACTCTGTTACGAGAAGAGATTGCCAGTAGTGCCGTGATCCAAGAAGGCGATACGTTAGACCGCAGCATCGACGACTTACTGCTGGATTATGAAACAACAAACCAAGAATTTGCCCAGTTGGTCATTGCGATCAATCAGCGAAATGCGGTCGCCAAAATCGGTGAACAAGAAACGATTGCTGCTGCATTAGAGAAACGGGAAGCTTTAAGGCGTTCGCATGCGATGCTAACGGCAACATTGGAAGCAGCCAAGGTTGCTCCACGGATGGGACGTAATGAGATTCGTATGATCCGAACGATCGATACCAAGCAAATCACCGACCGTTTGAATCAAACCGCAAAAGCCTTACGTGAATTAGACGGGCAGATTCAACAAACAAATTGGCTTGTTGATTTATAAAACAGCTGGGTGGGAGTCAAAAGCGAGCACAAAGCAGGTACAGGCTTATATGTACACCAATGGGGTCTGGCAGGGACCAGTTTAATGACTGCTGTTCAGTTACAAGCGTACAACTTATATTTTTCAATTAACGACCACGTGCTGGTTTGACAAGGTGGGTGTCTCTGTTTATCTTTTGTTACTCAAAAGGTAAACAGAGGTTTTTTTTTCAACAAGACCTCTTTCAAAAGCAAAAGACCCTCTGATCCGTTTCCAACATAGGAAACCAGATCAAGGAATCTTTGATCGTTTAGCTAGTTACTTTCTTTTCTGTCTGCGATATACCACTACCACAATGCCTACTAGTAACAAGCCTACTAACATCCAGCTGACTTGATACGTTTCACCGGTTTTTGGCAGTTCGTTTTTCTTCGTCGGTGTTTTTGTATTCTGATTTTTTGCTGGATCAGGAGCTTTTTCTGGCGTGTAGCGGTTAGTAAAGGTTGGCTCGCTACCATAATCTGCTTTCGCTTCCAATGTTCCGTTTTGATCTTCGACATTTACGGTCACTGGAATCTCTGCGTCATCATAAGTGATTGTACTGTCTTGTCCGGCTTTTTCCCGGATCGTATAGTTGTACTCACCGGCTTTGTCGTACGGAATCGCATCAAAGTAAATTTTTCCGCTACCATCGTTGGTTTGACTTTGAATCACTTGTCCCTCTTGATCGACTAATTCAAAAGTGAACTCCCCTGCGACTAGTGAACGGCCAGTCAAGACTTTCTCAGCTTCCAACACTACACTGCCAGCTTTTGGCGTGTAAGTGTTCGTGAAGACGGCGTTGCCTTCATAAGTCGCTGTTGCTTCCAATTGTCCTTCATTGTCTTTCACACTTACAGTCACTAGCACTTCCGTATCATCATAAGTGACTGTGTCATCTTGACCCACTTTCTCACGGATCGTGTAATTAAATTCGCCGGCTTTGTCGTATGGAATCGCATCGAAGTAAACTTTCCCTGTGCCGTCATTGGTTTGACTTTGGATTACCTTTCCTTCTTGATCGACTAATTCAAAAGTGAACTCCCCTGCGACTAGTGAACGGCCAGTCAAGACTTTCTCAGCTTCCAACACTACACTGCCGGCTTTTGGCGTATAGGTGTTAGTAAAGATCGCGTTACCTTCATAAATCGCTGTTGCTTCTAACTGTCCGTCGTTATTTTTCACCTCTACTGTAACATTGGTGATTGAATCATCATAGCTAATCGTAGCGTCATGTCCTTGTACTTCATAAATTTTATATCGATAGGTTCCTTCTTTTTGATAAGTAATCTCATCAAAAAGAATATTATTTGCCTTGTTCGTCTTTTCTTGAAGGATTTTATTTTCTTCATCTGCCAAAACAAAAGTGAATTCCCCGTCTTCGATCTGTCGGCCTTCCAAAGCTTTCGTAGCCGTTAAAGCTAGGCTAGTTTCGATAATTTCCCTTGTATTAGCTAGTTCAAAGACATAATCGACTTCCTCGCTCGAGATCGTAAACGTATATTCTTTTTCATCCCGCTCATATCCATCTGGTGCTTTCGTTTCTTGGATTTTATAATCTCCATATCGTAGCCCATCTAAGCGGTCAAATTCGCTAGTTCCTTGAATCAACTTATTATTTCTGACAACAAGTTCGGAGAAAACAACTTCGTAATTTCCTTCGGCATTTTTACGACTGAGTTGGAAATGTGCCTCTTTGTTGATCCCAGCTTCCTTATCCCCTTCTCTGTCATATTTCTTGATTGTCAACGAGCCATTTGTTCCCGTTGAAGTACCGCTACCGTTGGTAGATTTGACGATTACGTCTTTTGTTACTTGATGGATTTCCGTCTGACTTCCGTAAAGAGACACATCATTTGAAACAACTTCATTATTTCGAATGCCAGGATCAAGTTTCGTTTGATAAACGATGAAGTATGGACTGTCAATGACATCCTCAAAAGCAATACGTAATGTGAATGTTCCATCAATACCATTCGTTGTTACATTTGGATTGTCTTGATTATTGAAAATAACTTTCTCACCTTTTATCCATTGATCTCCGTCTTTGACGGCTTTATACACATCAACAAGGACTTTTCCTTTCTCATCGTACAAGAAGGTCTGTTGATTATAATTGATCGTATCTTCAATCACAGCATTCTTGATCGTTAGACTATCTTGGTTAACCAGCACTTCCCAACCCAACAGTCGATTATTGTCAACATTTTGAGTGCCATTTTTTGTTAACCAGTTTCCTTTTGCGGATTTCTCAACTTGCGCTTCAGCAGTTAAATCCGTTGTACCATCTGTCAAAGAGATCATATTATTGTACTTGTAAACATCTGTAGCTGCTTCGACAGCAATGAAGACAGCAATCGTTTCTGAAGTGTCTTTCAACAGTTCTACTGTCACTTGTTTTGTCACTGGATCATACGTCAAGCGATAATCAGCTGAGCTCAATTCTTCCTTCAGAGATCTTACTTGGTTTCCTGTTCCGGATACGTCAACTGTATAAACTACTGCTTCTTTAAACGTTTGACCATCTTGTAATTGATCGACAATCTTGGTTCCTTCATGAAGTGTCGCTTTATACGTATTAAATAATCCCATCCAATAGATTTGATCACTTGTAGCAACATCTTCTGAAAAGATATTTGGGAAATTACGGTTAAAAGCTGCTTGCAAGTATGCTTTTACATCTCCTCCTTTTGGAATGAAAAGCCCTGCTTTTAGCGCGTTTAAGGTCCAAGTAGTGTCCATCCATGAATTTGCTTGAGCGGCTTCCCTATAAGAGTTACCGTCAATTTCATAATCGACAAAAGCAGAATTACTAAAACGTGTTTTGGCACTTCCTAAAGCGATCTGTGTCGTCATATCAAAAGTCGTTTTGAATCTGACCGTAATTTTGTCTGCTGTCTTTGCATAGTTTCCT
This sequence comes from Enterococcus lactis, assembly GCF_015751045.1. GTDB lineage: Bacteria > Bacillota > Bacilli > Lactobacillales > Enterococcaceae > Enterococcus_B > Enterococcus_B lactis. The sequence goes on along the minus strand of NZ_BNJW01000029.1, from coordinate 13,942 downwards.
TTTATATAAATTGAGTTAAATTGTATTCGTTTTTCCTCCTATAGGCGTATACTAAAGAAAACACTTGAGGAGTGGGGAACATGGAAACAGAACGCCAAATCCGTGAATTGGAAAAAGCGATGAATACGACAGACAACCGCCGGTTGTACGAGCGTTTCCTGGCAGTCAAGTTGGTTCTTGAAGGCCACACCCGGAAAGAAGCCGGGCACACCATCGGCCCCGACGAGCATACTGTCAGCCACTATGTGAAAAACTACTGCCATAATGGAATCCAAGGTTTAGTCTCCAAAAAACAAAGCGGACGACCTTCACGGCTGACAGATGAACAGGAAGCGGAACTGGTCCAAATCGTCGCCTACCACACTCCGGAGGAAGTAGGTTTCAAATCCCGTGCCAATTGGACATTGGCGATTGTGTGTGACCTGATTCTCCGGGAATGGAGTTATGGATATACGCAAAAAGGCGTGGCGGACCTCCTTCACCGGCTAGGACTAAGCTGGACCCGTCCGACGTATACCCTCAAAAAAGCGGATTCCAAGAAACAACAGGTATTTTTGGAAGAAACCTTCCCGAGCCTAAAAAAAATTGCTGAATAGCGATATTGACCACCTCCTATTCGAGGACGAAACCATGATCCGGGATTACCAAGCCATTGGCTGCACCTGGTTTCTCCGCGGCCACCAGCGAAAAATCCCCACTTATGGACAACACAAAGGGGTAAAATTGATAGGCACCTTGGATTATGAAACCGGTCGGATCATTTGTACAGAAGAAGGGGCATACGACGCAGCGGCCTTCCTCCGTTTTCTGGAGCGGACGTTGCGGGAATACCCCACCGGAAAAATCGTGATGGTATTGGATAATACCCTTATCCACCACGCCAAGCTGATCCAGCCTCCCTACAGCCCTCAGTTGAACCTAATGGAAGGCGTTTGGAAGTGGCTCAAGGAATCGGTCATCAACAATGTTTTTTTTGACCACGTCCAGAAAATCAAACAGTCGGTCCGCGGTTTCTTAGCCGATGTAAACGAGCGTCCCCTTGTGGTGATTGACCGACTGTGCGTGCGGATGTAAAGTATTTAATTCAACCTATATAGGTCATCTTCATTTTTTAAATAGAAATTGTAGGCTAATTCTAAAGCAGAACTTTCGTTACTATCTAATAATTGTTGACGTATAATAAATGCTATCAAATCAGCAGCATTTAAATTTGCAATTAGTTCGTTAAACATTTGTGTAGCTTCAAGCGACACCTTAATCTTAGGTGATTTAAACATGATGACCGGTTTAAAGGTGCTCGTTACCCCCTCCGCATACGCCCGATATTTTCTGAATTGTGATAATAAGACGACATTCAACATCTTGTCTTCCTCATCAACGTGAGTGCAGATAGCTTTTTGTGGATTGACGTACCCGAGGATATTGGCCACATTCTTACCCACAAAGTAAGGAATATCCCAACCATCAATGTGCGTACCGAACCGAAGTCCGGATTGTTAAAAACTGCTAAATCGTTCATATTGCAGAACCTCCGTAAAATTTTATTTGGAAGCTAAATTGACTTCCTACATATAGGCCACGGGAGGACCTCAAAAAGGACGTTTTTCTATAAGTTTTTTTGCAATTTTTCGTTTTAAACGATTCCAGCGGTGAGAAACATTGTTTTCTTTATCATCAATTAATGCCGCGTACTCCTGAATTGACATACGGTCTGAGATGATTGCAATGGCCAAAGCAGCCTCTTTAGGCTTTAAAGATTCACTTAACCAACCACGGATAGCTTCATCTTGATACTTCCGCTCACGTTCCTCTTCCTGTGAGTTGTCAGCATATAAAGCATCCAGATTGTAGCTATCGCCTCGTTTATGAGCAAGGCGTTCAACCGTTGCTTTGATATGCTCGTTCCCACCAATGTTCCTGCAGTATCAAAGAAAGTCACCAATAGGAAAGTCAATACGACGACCCACATTTGCAGAGAATTGATATCTCCAACGTGATGAAGTGCCACCAAAAATGTCGATGACATACTAGGTGCGGCCGAAACAATACTGGTTGGTGCTTGAATCAATCCTGTCAGCAAGCCAAGAATCGTTGTTGCTGCCATCCCAATGAAAATTCCCCCAGGTACGCGTCGTACCATCAAAATAGCTGTGATAACCAAACCAAAAATCGTTAGCCATGTGGTCCCGACACTTAAAGAACCTAATGCAACCAAAGTTGAATCATCCGAGACAATAATACCGCCCTCACTCAAACCCAAAAAGGCGATAAATAAACCAATCCCACCTGAAATCGCATATTTTAAATCAGAAGGAATCGCATCGATAATCAACTCTCGCAATTTAAAAATGGTGATCACGATAAAAATCAGTGAAGCAACGAAGACCCCTGCCAGAGCCGTTTGCCAAGGAACGCCCATACCAATACAAACCGAATAAGAAAAGAAAGCATTGATTCCTAAAGCTGGTGCAGTGGCAATTGGATATTTGGCCAACACCCCCACCAAGATACAGCCCAGTGCACTGGCTAACGCCGTGGCAGTAAACACTGCACCTTCATCCATCCCTGAAGCACCTAACACAGTAGGGTTCACGAATAAGATATACGCCATAGAGATAAATGTTGTAAAACCAGCCAAAATCTCCCGTTTGACTGTCATTTGCAAGGCATCAAGCCCAAAATAGGAATTGATATGATTTTTTATTTTTTTACTCCTCCGTCAATCAAGCAGATGTGAAAATTACACTTGATGTAAATAACGAAAACAACGAAATCGATGATAAACCAAGTTTCACTGCAAGTAAATAACATTTGACTGAAAATTCTCATTAAAACGCTTTTTTGACAATCTATCGAACTCAATCAACGTATACCTGATCGTCTTGCAGCAATTGAACCAACTGTTCTTTTGTCGTCCGTTTGATAGATAGAGGTGGCAAGTCATTTAAACCAAAATAACCACTCTCAGTCGTTTCACTGTTTGCGACAAATTCCCCTGAAAGTACGTCACAAGCAAACACCAATTTATAATATTGAAACAATTGGGGGATATCTTCTCTTAAATTGGTATCAAAAACCGCACGTAACGCGCCAACCGCAACGGTCAATCCTGTTTCTTCTAATACTTCTTTTTGAATATTTTCTTTGGGCGTCAAACCGACCTCGGCATAGCCACCTGGCAACGACCACTCCTTGCTCTGGCTGTCTCGCACCAACAGGACGCAATCCCCCTGTCTGATCAAGGCCCGCTCATCGACTTTGGGTGTCGGATAGCCATCTTGATTGTCCAAATACACATGCAATGTGTCTATCTCTTGGTCGATCACTATTTCCATCAACATCAATGATATATCTTTTAGTTCTTGAAATCGTTCAATATCATAGGCGTCTTTTCCATAAAACAAGCCGGCTTCTGCAATTGCGCGTAATCGTTGAAAGTACTTGAAATAATCCACTATTCTCTCATCCCCTTTTTTCAAACTTGCTTGAGGTATCTTCTACATTCTTTATCTTAGCCTAGATCACCTTATTTGCAAAAATATTTGGTGCTGTTTACAGGCAGGCCGGTACTTATTTTTGTCATATCGTCCATTTTAGTCCAGAATAGAGACATAAGAACTGGAAAGGATGATCGAAGTGAACTTAACGCCTGACTTGATTTCAAGAGAACAACTGATTGGCAAAATCCAAAAAGATATGGATCAGACCGTATTGGTGTATGCGCTGCTTGTCTGCGCCACCTTGATCGCGTCGATTGGTTTGAACTATAATTCAACGACAACAATCATTGGTGCGATGCTGATTTCTCCTCTATTGAATGGTGTCAATGGCATTGGATTTGGTTTAGGTCTGTCACATTTTAACCTAGTACGAAATGGATTGCTTGTATTCACGATCCAAGTGATCATTATCCTCGTGATCTCTTTTTTATTTTTCTATCTCACACCAATAAAAGATTCTACACCCGAGATCCTCACCCAGACTTCTGCCACAATCTGGGACATTTTGATTGCCTTGATTGGTGGTTCAGCCCTTGCTTTTGCAAAAGTCAGGGGGCGTGACAATGACGTGATCATTGGCGTGTCTATTGGTACTTCCTTGATTTTGCCTCTATGTGTGACAGGGTATGGGGTATCTATCAGAGATTATGCGATTGCCTGGGATTCGGCACAGCTTTTTTTCACAAATACATTTTTGATTGGGTTATCCCTCTTTCTCACCATCCGGTTGCTGCAATATAGTGATTTTAAACATCACCGTTTTTGGAAATTTGGTCTAGCAGCACTGCCAATTTTTATGATTGGCCTGTTTTTTGTCTATACTACTGTAGAAACTACCATCATCGAATATCATGCCAAGCGTTTTGTTGAAGCAAATTTAAGTGATCATTATCTATTGGCACAAACAATCGATAAACAGCAGCAGTCCATCGCACTTACTTTGGTAGGCGAGGTGCTCTCAGCTGAAGAACTTCAGAAATTAGCATCAACACTTTCAGACTACAACTTGAAAGAGTATCAGCTTGATGTCACCTTTTATGCAACAAATCAGGATGGTACTTTTGATGCCTCTGTTTTAGCCAAAATACTGAAGATCCAAAACGAAGGGACCTCTAAATTCCTAGGGTTAGATTAATAAAACGCGTTGTCAAAGTGGAAAAACCGCACCTTTGACAACGCGTTATTTTGCTTTTTATCGCAACGCTTATTTATTTTGTTTGGTGTTTAGGAATGACAAAGACAATAGAAAAAATAGCCAACACACAAAAGATGACATTGACCAAAAGGCCTGCAGTTGCTCCTGTTGTGATCGAGGATGATTGACTCAACCCATTATAAACACTCGCTGAGATGGCAATCCCCATTGCACCGCCTAATGAGCTAGCCATTTTGTAAATACCAGAAGCAACGCCAGCTTTTTCTAGCGGTACACTTGAAACGGCTGTGTCTGTTGAAGGAGTTGCATACATGCCTAGACCCATGCCAAATAATGAATAGCCGATGAAAACAAGCACAAGATATGCCATGCCTTGGACAATAGTCAAAGCCATCAATGCAACACCGATACCAGAAATCAATGCGCCAAACAGCATTGGTTTTCTCGCGCCCATTCTTTGCAGCATTTTTTCACCGATTCGAATTGTGATCAAAACAAGCGCCAAATACCCCAGTGATAATATCCCAGTACTTCCAGCAGAAAGTCCACGACCTTGTTGGACATAAGAGTTGATCACGATCATTGTTCCAGCTACCGCATTTAATAGAAAGTTGGAAATCGTCGCACCAAGATAACCTTTATTCTCAAACAAGCCAAAGTCAACAAACCCCGAATCAGTATGGGTTTCAACCCAATAGAATATACACAAGCCCAGTACCACAATAAGTAGTAAACCAAGGGTTTTCAGACTAAGCCAACCAAAACTTCCCCCATTTGACACAAGTAAATTCAATGCCAACATCGATACGACAAATAAAACCAAACCGAATGTATCAAACCGCCCCTTCTTTTGGGTTCCTGCAATTGATTCAGGGGTTCCAAATAACAAGATCCCACTTAGAATCGATGCCACGATCGAGAAGACAAACACGTAACGCCAACCTAGATTACTATCGATTGCACCACCGAAGAAGGAGCAAAAACCTGAACCCCCCCATGAACCAATCGACCAATAACTCAACGCCCGTTGCCGATCTTTTCCTTGGAAATAGGTTTTGACCAAGGCCATCGTGGCAGGCATGATACATGCAGCTGAGATACCTTGAAGAATGCGGCCAGCAATAAATAATCCAGTGCCACTTGCAAAAATCAATGCTGCAGAGCCAATAATATTAAATAAAATACCAATATAGGTCAATTTGACCCGTCCGAATGCATCAGCAAATCCTCCTGCGACCACGATCAAAATACCTGAGAACAAACCTGTGATCGATACACCTGTACTCAGTACACCTGAAGAGATCCCTAAGTCTGTTTGAACATCTGGCGCCATATTTAATAAAGATTGCGCAAACAGCCAATAACTTAAAACACTCAAAACGATCCCGACCAATAGGCGATTATTGCCATGATAGGGTCCTTCGTTTATTGCAGTAGAACTTTTCATTTTCCTAAACCTCACTTTATATAATGGCATGCAAAAAGAGCAAAGCCCATGATCCCGATCAACAGATCATTGCTTTGATCTTTGATTGCATGGCAACTTCTTGCTTCGCAAAAAGCTACTATTTTTTACTCTATTCTTGGTCCAAATAGGTTACAACGATACTTGCCATTGATTTGGCAGCAATCAACAAACAATCCTCGTCAATCGTAAATTTTGGATTATGGTGGGGATAAATGGGCGTACCGGGTGTATGCGCCCCTACAAAGAAGAAACAACTAGGCCGTTCCAATGCATAGTAAGAAAAATCTTCTGAAGCTGTTTGCGGTCCACATTCTTTGACGGCTACCACCTCAGGGATTGCTGCTTTTTCTACTGCATCAGCCACCAATTGCGTCATTTCAGGGTCATTCATACAAACGGGATAGTCATTTTGATAATCAAGTTCGTACGTGATACCAAATGCTTCACAAGTCCCTGCTAATAATCGGCGAAACTCTGTTTCTACAACCGGACGCAAAGATTCATCCAAGATTCGAACATCTCCTGCCAACGTAACTGTTTCTTTGATGACATTGGCGGAACCTTTGCCATCAAATGAACCAATCGTGACAGTTGCTGCATCAAAAGGCCCAATGCGACGACTAACGATCGTCTGCACACTTGAGACAAATTGTGCGGCAGCGACGATTGCATCATTGGCATCTTGTGGCGCTGAACCATGTCCGCCTTTTCCAGTCATTTTGACTTGGAAGGTTGCACGCCCTGTATGGACTGCACCAGGGTGCACATACACGTTTCCGACTTCCATCGTACTCATCACATGGATACCAAAGACATTGTCGATGCCATCGAGACAACCTGCCTCGATCATGCCTTTTGAGCCGCCAGGTGTCACTTCTTCTGCGGGTTGATGGATCACTCTGATCGTACCTGCGATTTGATCTTTAAACTGAATCAATGTGTCCGCCAAAATCATCATATAGGCGGTATGGCCATCATGACCACAGGCATGCATGACACCTGGTACGGTAGAAGCGAATGGAACATCTGTTTCTTCTTGGATCGGTAATGCATCAAAGTCTGCACGGATGGCAATATGCTTTCCCGGTTTCCCACCTTGGATGTCCACCAAAATCCCATTGCCCCCGCCAACATGCGTCATCACTGTACAGTCCTTACCATCATAAAATGCAGCAATTTTCCTGGCCGTTTCCGTTTCATGAAAGGACAATTCTGGATGTTGATGAAAGTTTCTTCTTAACGCAATCATCTCGTCTTTACGATCATCTAATACGTCAAATATCTCTTGTAGTACTGTTTTCATTTCAATTCCTCCTCATGTCTATTCTAATATTTTCTATCTTAGCAACAATCCATTTCATTGCTATTTCAGATACATTCATAGAAATGATCCTGCTAAAGGAAATTTTTAGACTCTTTAAAGAACGATATTTTCTTCATCAAGAATCCGATGTATAATGAACGAGAGAAAAGAGGGATGCTAATGGATAATCTTCACGCCTGCCACATCAATTATTATCGTATAACCACACCGCAACGATTTTATGCTGAACACTTAACATTACTATTGGTCCTAAAAGGCCAACTGATCGTAGAACATGATACCCATAAACAACGTCTAGACACACAACAACTCTATTGTTTAAATGGTCATCAATTTGCTGTTTTTTCAGCCAACAATGAACGAGAAGCAGTAGTGCTATGCTTAGAGATTGATTCGCTTTTTTTTGCTGATCAGTTTCCAGCGTTTTTTAATGTGCATTTTCAGATACCTTCTGAGGACGCTACTTCAACTGCCAATGGTGAACTCTTGCAGGCAATCACTGATTTGGGTTTGAATGAGTTCAACCAACGAGATGAACAAAAGATCTATCGTATGATGAAATTGGAATCCATTATTTTTCTATTGACGCAATGGTATCAAACTGATCGCCACCATCCTATCCAAATCAGTGGATATCGGCAGTTGCCGGATATCCTGCAATATATAGATGCGCATATCCATGAAGGCATCAAAGTCAAAGACATCGCTGCGCACTTTTACGTTTCAGAATCTGCTCTTTCAAAACGATTCAAAAAAGAAACTGGGGAACAACTATCCCACTACATCAAAAAAATTCAGATTCACAAAAGTCTCTCTTCACTGCAATACTCAAAAAAAAGCATTGAACAGATTGCTCTTGAATCAGGTTTTGCCAGTGTCAAAGTCTATCGTGAACAATTCAAAGCTTTTCTCAAAATGACACCCACTGATTATCGTCAATCACAGCCGCCAATGGCGCAACAAACAACCTTTGCCAAAAGTACCGTGCAGTCGGATCTATCTGACAAAGAAATCCTGCATTTACTCTATCAAACTGTTCAACAACCAGCGCGGCAGCCTCTTTTGATCGATAGACGCAACCGTCATTTGGTGATTGATGAAGAGACGAAAAATGGGCGCTTCCGTGTTGGAGAAACAATTATTCAACTTGCTTCACTGTCAGATTTGACGCAAGTCAAAGTTCAACATGAATTGACTGAACTGATTGAAAGCGGCTTGATCGATTGTCTTTATTGCCAAGACTTACTCAATACATCGGATATCAGCAATACGTTAGCCAATCTATTACAACTCAATTCATTTCCAGCCTTTGAACGATTGGATACGGCCTTTGATTTTTTGGTCAAACATCGTTTACCTTTGATGATTGGTTTCACATTACCGACGGCAGCAACAGAATATGCAGCTGATACATCATTTTCACTGATCCAAAAATTTTTGGTTCATTTAAAACGAAAAATCGATCCAAGCTGGGTTAAACATTTACGCCTATCATTTCAACTACCTATTGACTATTCATCAGCCGTACAAATGTACTATCTGCACCTGCATGATCAAATACGACACATTCTGCCAACTGTCTCGATTGGGATCCACTTGAATCTGCCAGATCCGCTCAATGTCACAACAAGTGAAAAACAATTACGCGCGTTGCACGCTACGATCATGGATACTGCTGACTTCATCAATTTTGATGGTGATCCCAACTTCGTCTTTCATGAAGATAATAGGCAAAAAACAGCCATTGAATCTTCCCATCATTATTTGCGCGAAAAAATCCATTGGCTGAAAAAAGTATGCCATGAACTGGCAATCAGTAAACCTTTGTACCTATTAAATTGGAACACATTGACAGGCGCAACCGTCGATTATAATGGGTTATTTTTTAGAGGGGCGATTATTCTGCAAGAACTGCTGGGGTTATCTGAACAAATCCAAGGATATGGATTTTGGTTGAACAATGAATTACATGAGCAGTACACATTTGATCAGCCTGGCCTGCATGCCTACAGTACTGGTTTGGATCTTTATCACTTTCAAAGCAAAAAAAGACCCGCATTCTTTTGTTTGTCTTTGATTCGCCGTTTGCAGGGACAAGTGATTGCACAAGGCGAAGAGTATTTAATGACGAAAGAAGGACAAAACTATCAGTTATTGCTTTGGAATACGAATTTTTTTGACCCCCATTTGTCTTCTGAAGAAGCGTTTCTAGAAAGCCAATCCCTAGATATCTCCATCGATGTCCAGGTTTTGCCTGCTGGCAGATATCAGGTCAAGCAGTTGGACTTTGACCGCAATCACGGCGCTGTTTTTTATGTTTACGCCCAGTTTCAATCGGCCGCACAGTTAGATCGTGAAACCGAAGCGTATATCGATCAGAAAACCATGATGAAACTACATGTTTTTGATCGCATGATCACGGATCGGTTCCGCCATTTTTCAACCATTGACACGAATGGTGTCCAGTTGTTCACATTCACCTTAATATAAAAAAAGACTGTCAGTTTGTACTGACAGTCTTTTTTCTTGTCTATTCCCCCTACTTCTCTTTAAAATGAATCATACTTTGTTCCATTTGTTTCAAGGACCAATCCATGACAAAAATCAAAATCATCGCCAGCAAACTACCGATCAACGCACCTGAAAAACGCAACGGAATCAATTGTAGCGGGGTAAAACTACTGCCAATCGTCATCAACAGCAATACTTGTGGATTGGTAAAAAAATTGGCAACTGTATAATTGATTGGCATATACAATTCTGTCAAAACATTTAAAATGATCAAAACGACGGCCAATGCCGGTAAAGATAAATGTAAAGACATCAATAAAAATCCAAGAAGCAAGCCAACGATTCCGCCAAGCACACGGCCAATCGTACGATTCTTGATTTTCTCCATATGTTCGCCAGCTAGCACTGCAGCCGCAGAGATCAAGATCCAATAGCCATTGCTTTCTCTTAGCAAATAGGCAATATACGTGGCGATAAATAAAACCATGGAAAAATGGAGTGCTTTCAATACCATTTCAGGCTGTTGGTACAGTGCTAAATAATACTTATCTTTCATTGACAATCGTTGAAATCTTGTTGTTTCGCTATGTAACGGCAATCCTTCTGCCAGTGAGATCAACAAACCTGATACGATCGATCCTGCCAAACCATAAAGCAAATATGAACTCTGATGGAAAATATCCGCAACTGCCACAGTATGAAAATTAAACCCAGTTGCATAAAGCATCAGAACAAAGAAATAATCTGGTTTTGGGATGCGATAGACTTTTGAAAGTAAAAAAGCCGAAAAAGACAAACAGCCAATAATAAAAGGCGCACTCCAAGGCGCTAAAGCAGTCAATGCACCTAATATGAATGCCAACAGCAACGCACCACCATGAAGCAAAATTGCTTTAAAATTATAAAGGAATGAGACATGTTGAAACGCCAAATAAGAAAAAGCCCCCATGGCGCCGACTGAACTAATCAACGGATCTTTTAATAAGATACCTAACAAAAGCGGGACCCCCATCGCCAATCCAGAGCCTAAAGGACGCAATAGCGTACGTTTTTTCTTCATGATTTTCCTGCCTTCTCTATTGATCAGAAATATGTAATAAAGAACAAACGTTCCTTAATTAGTATACGGAGCAAAATAGAAATTAGCAAATCTATTTTCAGAAAATGTTGATTTCATTCAAAATCATCCCCAAACGCTATCCATAATCATCGCAATCTAGGATATTTTACTGTAAAATTAAAACTATCACCATTCCTACAGCCGTAAAGGCTGTCCCTACGATAACGAAGGAATCGAATCATTCCATGCATTATTGAAGAAAGAACATGTGTCCCAACGACCAATATATCAAACTTTTGAAGAAGCAAGGCGACAAATTTTCAGTTACGTTCAAGGATTTTATAACAACCACAGAATTCACAGTGCTTTAGCATATCTGTCTCCGGTTGAATTTTAGAAAAAGATACTGGCTGCTTAACATAAAAAATCTCTCGTAAAAAGTGTCTCAGCTATTGACTCTAATCCAAAAAGCATTATCACATTCCAGGAGGAATGGTTCTACAAACGGATTTATGCAGCCAGTATACAATAATCGAATCTTCCTATGCATCATTGAAAAAAGAAGAGGTCTATACGACTACTTACTCAGATTTTGAAGAAGCCAAACGAGCGCTATTTAGCTACATTAGTTCGATTGGTTATCTAACTCCACAGGAGTTTGAAGACCTGTCAAGAGAGGAAATAGCATAACCATCTCTATTAAAATTTGTCCAAGATATTGACCTAAATACATATTATCTGCAATATTTACTTAATAACTGTAATTGAGATTGGAGAATTTTTAACCATATAAGTAGCATGCGAACCAAAATATCCTTTAATTCCATGCATTGATCGCGATCCAATGATTAAGATATCTGCAGATGTTGCTGGCAAAATCGTCTTAGTAATTTCCTTGGCCGGATCACCTTCTCCACTGTACAGCTGAATGTTTTTTACACCGCTATTTTCTGCATATTGTTTGTACTTTTCCAAATTAAGTAACAATTGACTTTGTTTCTGGCTCAAGTACTCAGGGTCTAACGCTTCATAAACATTCAACTCTTCAATTTCTAAAATTGAGGCAATCAGTAATGCGGCTCCAGTTTTACTCGCTTGCTTTACAGCATATTGAAAGGCTTTTTGAGCTCCTTCTGATTCATCTACCCCAACTAAAATATTTTTAAATTCATCAAATCCTTCCATAGTGCACCTTACCTTTCATTAATTAATTGATTATATTTTTTATTTCCTTTATACAGTTCAATAATTGTCCACGCTAACAGTAGTAATACTGCGACGATAATGACATAGGCAATAGAATCAGCTAGTACAAGTTGGCTTGATGTCACCTTTTCACCAAAAAAACCTTCAATTTGGCCGGGCAATCCAATCAAATTTAAATATGTCAATCCAATTACTGAACCCCATCCTAGTATCCGAATAACTATCGAATTTTTAAACCGGCTTCCCATTTCCACCTCACTATTGGTCATCATTAATAATGGTACCATCGAAAATGGTAACGCAAAAGCTAAGAAGACTTGTGAATTATTCATTAGTGTATTTAACGCTGTGTGCTCCCGAATCGTTCCTTGCCTGCTTGTAATAATTACACAGATTAACACTGGGATAACTGAGATCAAACGCGTAATTAAACGTCTTAGCCAAATTGGCATTCTCATATGAATGAATCCCTCCATAATTACTTGTCCAGTTAAAGTTCCGGTAATCGTTGAATTTTGTCCAGAAGCTAGTAACGCGACTGCGAATAATGTAGAAAGAAGACCTGATTTTGCAACGGTGATTAAAATTCCGTTACTCAATGTATCCGGATTTGATAAAGCCTCATACAACCCAAAGAATGATGGATCTTTCACTACCCCTGTTTTAAAAACAGCAACTCCCATTATGAGCAATAAGGAGTTAACAAAAAAAGCGAGAGTCAATTGAATGTTAGAATCCCATGTTGAAAATCGTACAGCATTGGCGATTTCATCTTCATCCGTACGATTTATCTTTCGAGTCTGAGACACAGCCGAATGTAGATATAAATTATGAGGCATAACGGTTGCACCAATAATTCCTAATGCACCAGTTAAAGGCGTTTGACCACCAATTGAATGTGTAGAGGAGAACGTTTCACCAGTCGGAACCAATCCTTTAAGTACATCCCCCCAATTAGGATCAGACAACGCTACTTGATAAACAAACACAAAAAGAATTACAAAAATCAAACAGACAACTATTGCTTCAATTTTTCTAAAACCAACTTTCGTTAACAACAATAATAATAAAACATCAAATACCGTAATAAAGACTGCGACGACAAGCGGAATATTAAAAAGTAAATAAAGAGCAATTGATGCGCCAATTACTTCCGCAATATCTGTTGCCATAATCGCTAATTCCGTTAAAATCCATAAAATGATTCCTAGTTTTTTACTCGTTCTCGCTCGAATTGCTTGAGCTAAATCCATTTGACTAACAATTCCCAATTTAGCAGCCATATATTGTAATAGCATTGCAATTAAACTAGACATTAAAATGACCGACATTAATAAATACTGGAAGTTTTGCCCACCCGTAATCGAAGTAGACCAGTTGCCTGGATCCATATATCCCACAGCAACTAATGCTCCCGGTCCAGAATAGGCGAACAAGGTTTTCCAAAAGCCTTTGCCTTTGGGTACCTCGACAGTTCCGTTAATTTCCTCTAAAGAGGGACCATTCGCATGCTGAATTAATCGAGGTTTGTGCTCTTTACCGGACTGACTTGTTGTATCTTTCAAAATCTTTCCACCTTCCTTTAAAAATATCATAAGTATACACCTCTTTTTTATTAAATTAAAGCAAAATATTAGACAAGCCTAAAAAAAAATAAACATTCGCCTAATTTAATATTATTTGCCTTCATTTCATTTGTATCGGAATGAATCAATTG
>NZ_BNJW01000028.1 GCF_015751045.1 Enterococcus lactis | reverse complement strand
AGAGAAGTGAATCAGACATTTATTTCCAGTGTCAGCAATCAACGTAATCATATTCCAAGAAAATCATTGAATTACAGAACACCAATCGAAATATTTTTGAGCTATGTACAAGAAGCATTTTATTCTAGCTTAATTTGACAAATCATAAAGAATAAACCGTTGACAGCTACAGAAATCAGAAATAATAAGTTGAAAAAGAAGATTTCAACAATTTTTTTTACGAATAAACAACGCTATGGTGCCACAAAGATCCATCAAGTTTTATTAAAAGAAGGGATTTCAGTATCTCTTAAACATGTCCAAAAGCTAATGAAACAATTAAATTTAAGGTCGATTGTAGTTAAAAAATATAGACCTCAAAGGTCTAATAAACCGATCATTTCAAAAGAGAATCTCTTAAATCAGGACTTTTCTACTGAAACGATCTGTGAGAAATGGGCAGCTGACATTACGTACATTCCTACTAAGAAAAATGGTTGGTGTTACTTATCTTCAATCATGGATTTACACACGAAAAAAATTATTAGTTATACATTTTCAAAACGAATGACTGTGGATTGTGTCATTCAAACATTGAATAAAGCAAAAATACATTATCACATTCCAGAAGGAATGATTCTACACACTGACTTGGGCAGCCAATACACAGCAAGAGAAGTGGAACAATGGCTTAAAACCAACAAAATAAGGCATTCTTATAGTAGAAAAGGAACACCTTATGATAATGCTGGAATCGAATCTTTCCATGCCTCATTGAAAAAAGAAGAAGTCTACACGACTAGCTACTCAGATTTTGAAGAAGCAAATCGAGCGCTATTTAGCTACATTGAAGGATTTTATAACCGAAATCGAATCCATAGCTCGATTCACTATCTAACCCCACAGGAATTTGAAGAATTAGCAAAAGAAAAAATGGCTTAACCGTCTCTACTAAAATGTGTCCAAGATATTGACTCAAATCCAGTTAAATTTACACCCCCAGAAGGAACAATAACTCTAAAAATTCGCAACGAAAAAAATCAAGCTTTATTGACTATCGCAGATACGGGAGAAGGAATTCACCCAAAAGAAATTAATCGTATTTTTGAGAGGTTTTATATGTCTGATCTTTCAAGAAATAGTTTTCTAGGCGGGCAAGGAATTGGCTTATCTATCGTAAAAAGTATCATAAAGGCTCATAACGGAACCATAACGGTCAAAAGTGATTATGGAAAAGGTTCTACATTTACCGTTATTCTTCCTGTCAAAAGATAGTAATCATCAAAAAAAGCGGTTCACTTTTATGTAAAGTGAACCGCTTTTTCAGCTTCATGATAAAGTTTTCCATTTAATTTAGGACTAATTAAGATTTTTAAACGTTAGAATATTTATCCCTTTTCAGAAATCATTAAGTTGATTTTTTAGTTTAACTTAACACTAATAATCATTTCAGAGTAATCCCATTTGGTGTTTCACCAACCTCAACCGTGACAATAACTTCACTAGTCTCATTCTCAATAACACTGACCGTATCATCGAATGCATTCGTGACAAAGGTGTATTTATCGTCTTCACTAATGACAACTCCATGTGCACCGCTACCCACTTCGATTGTTTCGACCACTTCATTACTATTTAAATCAACCTTTGAAACGGTATTGGAAGGATTCTCTTCGGTACCTTCATTTGCCACAAATACATATTGATCATCATGTTGAACAAACAACTGGATAGGACCATTTCCAACTGCTACTTTCTCAACTTTATTGGTTGTCAGATCAACGATTGCTAACGCATTTTCTCCATTTAATGTTACTAAGAGCGTTTGTCCATCTGAGGTAATACCAGTTGTAGCTGGAGTACTGCCAACAGTTATTCTATTAACTTCTTCCATACTTTCTAAATCAAGGACGCTTACAGTGTCTTCACCCATATTGGCAACGTAAGCCGTTTTTCCGTCTTCAGCGATTCTAAAACCGTGTGGACCTTCGCCTGTTGGGATTGTTTCAACCACTTCATAAGTAGATACATCAATGACTGAAACAGTGTTCTCTCCATTATTGGAAACTGCTGCATAGTTGCCATCGTTAGTGAAAACGATATGAGCAGGGTGACTCCCTACTTCAACTTCTGCAAGTTTTTCACCTGTTTCAGCATCATAAAAAGCTGCAATACCTTTTTCATCGTCACTTTCATTACTCATACTAGTATCACTATCTTCGTCCTGTCCCATCTCCATACTTTCATTGCTCATACTGGTATCACTATCTTCGTCGTGTTCCATCTCCATACTTTCATTACTACCTGAACTGTCTTCAGCATGCCCCTCGCTGGGAACAATTGTTACACCAATGACTTTTTCATCAGGTGAAATTTGTACATTATGTGCGGATCCATCGATGGCAATCGTATCCACAACTTCGTGCGTTTGAGCATCTACTTTTGTAACACTTCCAGTATCGGAAGTGTAATAGGCTTCTGTTTGTTCCTTATTTTCTTCTTTAGAACTAGATTGAGACTCACTAGTTTCTTGTGACGTTGATACAATTGCTTGTTGAGAAGAATTTTGACTACTTGTTGACTCTTCTTGACCACAAGCTGCAAGCAAGAGACCCACTGACGACAATAGTGCTAAAGTGATTCTTTTTTTCATTTTAATATCCCCTTTTTTACTACGTACTTTTTACTTTTCGTACTATTTTTATTGCTCTATAATTGCCTGAATTATTCATAATTTTTCCGTAGGTTTCTGAAAAGATTGTGGTACTGCGTTCCTGATTTCTCTTCTTTACTTTCATGGTGGTGCATAATTTATCCCCTTGCTTTGATTTATTTTATGTTTCTGTTTTTATAATAATATATGAATGTGTTGATTTTATGTAGAAAAAAACCATATCAAAAAGCCAAGATTTGTATATGATCTTGGCTTTTTGATATGAATAGTTCATTTCCGGAATATATTTTTGAGAAAACTCAGTTCGAGCATGAAACTTAAGACTTACCCAACTAACTTTTCAATATTTTCTTCTTTTGTTGGTATTATTCGTCTGATAATTCTCCTTTTGCATAACGCTGATCAAGGATTTCAAGTGCCTCATCCCGGCCATTTGAAGTTGTGCCAGCATTATTGCCTCCTTGGACTAGCTTCATCACCGCGTATACGATAATAACGATTAAGATTACCAGGATAATCATCATGAAAATTCCCCAACCGCCCATCATGTCATAACCATAATAATTCATCATTTTTATAAGCATTCCTTTCGCTTCGCTCAAGGCACAAAACGAAATGAAAATCGTTGCGCCTTCGGCGTATATTTCTGCTTTTGGGATGTTGTCTAAAGTCTTAAGTTATGACTATAACAAACCTAGTATTTGCATCCATCTAAATTCTTATTTCTTAAAATGCGGACTGCTTATTCTTAATTTCGAAAATGAATATCTCCAACAAAAAAACAGTTCTCTTAAACAAAAAAGAGAACTGCTTTTTAATTATACTCTTTCTAATGATTATATTAGCAAGACTTTATTGAATTTAAATTTAAAAAAAGCATAAATCATTTGAAGATTTATTTATTACATTATAAGGTTACTTATATATAAGGAAGAATTAAATTATTGTTTTTTGCCTAAAATCATTTAATAATACAGACACCTCATGGGGTAATAAGTCTTCATTTTTATCCTTAATAGCTTTTATAATAAATAGCTTTTCTTTATTATTCCACTTAAATTCAGAATATTTATCCAAAAAATATGGTTCGTATATTTTTTGAGCTTTGTCCATCTGAAGTAAATTAAATTCTTTTATTATAAATTCCTTATCGTGCTCTTCTGAATTCAATGAATGAATTATGTCTTCTGTAAGGTCTTTTACATCGCATCCTATTTTATCAGTATGCTTTTCTAATTTTTTATAATGAGTAGTACCAATTAATGAATCAGAGACATTTTCCCAGTAAATTTTAAATAATTCTGTTTTACTATTTTGAGGATTCTCGACATTTAAGGTCAATTTATTATGTAATTCCTGATTTTCAACATAATCTTTATTATTGCGGTAGAAGAAAGTGTTTGGATGCCCTAAATTATCTTTTATAGAGAACCCTATTCCTAAGTGATTATACCCCTCATTTAAATTGTCCCAGATTATATAATCAATTTTTTCTAATTTAGTATCAAAAAATTTAATCTTCTGAGAATCAAAGCTTGAGACATTACCATTTATAAGTAAATTAGAAATATACTCATAATTAATATACTGAATTCTATTATCATAAATTTTTTTAAATAATTCGCTAGAATCTATTTCATTTTGTGTTATTGATCCACGCTTTATTTCTTTTAATAACTCACTAGCATATATTTGCTTTTCACTGTATTTATAAAATAAAGGAATATCCTTTATATGCTGCAACCCTAAAAGATGTGGTAGATTTTCCATTTTAAATCTGAAACGTATTTTATCATTATTACTCAAAGTTATATTAATATTTTTTAATTTAGCCAATCGGCTATATTCGTCAATTATATTATTTAAAGGCTCTATACTTTTTGATGTTGGTGGATGACACCAGCATCTTTTTTATTTTCCAAAACATATAGAAAAGACACCTTGAAATCCTTTAGAATTAATTTGGCGAACCAACCCAAAAGGAGGAATCAAGATGTCTTACACTCACCTTATCAAAGAAACATTAGATATTCTAGACTTATCAGTTACTTTTAACGAAAATTGTCTCACAAAAGAAAAATACAAAGGGCAAATCTGTCATATTTATCGTGGAAACTTGATTTATACAGCCCAAGAATGCATCCACTGTAAACACCAGATTGCTTCAGATATTGTGCGTTGGGGTACAACAACCGTCCGGTTGTTAATGAACGATGTTTCTGAATACCGTACCTACCTCGAATTGAAAAAGCAACGCTTCAAATGCAAAGCTTGTCAGCGGACCTTTGTCGCAGATACTTCTGTTGCGAAAAAACATTGTTTCATCAGTGAGAAAGTCCGCTGGTCTGTCGTGACTCGTCTGAAAAAAAATACCTCAATGACAGAGATCGCCGCTCAGAAAAATCTATCGGTCTCTTCTGTTTACCGTATTATGAAGCGATTTTATCGTCCGTTGAATCCTTTTCGGACACCGTTACCTAAGGTACTTTGTTTTGATGAATTCAAATCAGTTCGGGGTGTTTCAGGTGCTATGAGTTTCATCATGATGGATGGACAAACACAGCGCTTATTGGACATTGTCGAGAACCGACAACTGCCTTTTTTAAAACGTTATTTTAGTCATTTTTCACGAGAAATTCGTGAAGCGGTCGAATGGATCGTGATTGATATGTACGCTCCTTATGTATCGCTCGTTAAAAAGCTGTTTCCAAAAGCACAGCTGATTATTGACCGGTTTCACATCGTCCAACATATTGGTCGTACCTTTCGCAATCATCGAATCAAAGAAACGAACCAACTATTAAAAAGCAAAGAACAAAAACACTATCAATTAGGTAAGCAATTAAAAAGATACTGGAAACTTCTTCAAAAAGATGAACGCAAGCTTGATTATACTCGACGCCTTTGGCGACCTGGCTTCAAAGCTCATTTAACAGAAACCGATATTGTGGATCGCTTACTGAAAGGGAGCCCTGCTTTGCGTGTAGGCTATCAGTTATATCAAGACTTTCTTTACGCTGTAAATGAACGAGACTACGTATCGTTTGAAGAACTACTTACCAATAATATCATGCTTCCCGAAGGCTATCAGACGACCTTGAGAACGTTCCAGAAATTTCTGCCACAAATCAAAAATGCTTTACAACAAAGTTATTCAAATGGCCCACTTGAATGTCTGAACAACCATATCAAAGTGTTAAAACGAAATGCATATGGCTTTCGTAGCTTTTATAATTTCAAATTGCGCATCATGATTCGTCATGGCAACGCATTGATTTTCAACTAAAAAAGATCAAGAGGAACTGATCCACTTGATCTCCAATTATTCTAAGATTTCTCTTTACCAACATCATTTGACAAAGAGCCCTAAATTTTCAGTTGTCTCTCTACCAGCACTAAATGTCGAAGAGCCAAAAATCTGAGCCAGAATGAGGTTCGTTCTGACCCAGATTTGATTTTGCACAACTCATCAGTCCTTATTAACAAAGAGCTCATATTCCTCATGTTGAGAATACGAAGGCCATGTACCAGCTTATTGGTTTAGTATATAAAATTACTCATTATTTTCGTCATATTCCATCTCATCTTCAGTTACCCACATATGATTCTTAACTTCTTCTTGACCATCGGTTGGAGTGTAATTAACAACGTAAACAGTTCCTGTAATAGATTTATCTACTTTTGCTTCAGCTCCCATCATCCCATCCATGTGATCGGCATTCAAGATAACAGTATCGCCCTCATTTGCTACAGTCTCAGTATTTTTTAACTCTTCTTGTACTACCCATCGATGATTGTTAACCATTGGTCCCCCAGTTTTTGGCTCATAGCTTACTTCATACATTGTAGTATCAAAGGCCCCTACAACTTGAGCATTTGCACCTTTCATCCCTTCCATATGATCGCCTAGCAGTATAACATTACTTCCCACCGGGAATTTAGGGTTCGCAGCATCTTTCATTGAAGAAGGAACCATACCTTCGTGATTCATTCCCTCCATACTATTCATTTCACTAGACGCTGTAGAAGTCGATTCCTCGTTTGTGCTTTTAGAATTATTCGATTCACTTTGATTGCTACACGCTCCTAAAAATACAATAATTCCAAGACTTGCAAATACTAATTTTATCATCTTTTTCACTGTCTTCATCCTCCTTTAATTAATCACATTTAGGTCATCTCATAAATTTGTAATCCAAAAACTTCTTTTTTAATTGTAGCTATTGATAAGTCCTTCTTAGAAAAGATTACTACAGAATTTGATAAGATATCTAAATGAACTTTTTCGACACTATCTATCGAAATCAGTTGAAAAAATATTTTTTTTGCCCAACATTCACATACTAGTTTAGCAATTTTTATCTGTTTTTGAAACAAATAACTCTCCTCCTTTATTGAAATGGTAACTTTATAACAAATTTAGTTCCTAGACCTAATTTACTTTTTACAGTTATACTACCTTTATGCGCTTCAACAACGCTCTTTACAATAGCTAATCCGATACCTTGCCCCCCTAAAGCTCTACTTCTGGAGGGGTCAGCCATATAAAATCTATCAAAAATATGAAGTTGCTGATCTTTTTCTATACCGATGCCGTTGTCTTCAACAATTAAAAGAACATGGTCTTTATTTTTACTTATAGAAAACTTAATGGTTCCCTCCTTTTGCGTAAATTTAATAGCATTATTCAAAAGATTGATAACAACTTGGTTCATTTTATCTTTATCTGCAGATATATTGATGTTATCCCCTTGGATTTCAACATGAAGGTTTTTTGACTCAATTTTGCTGGCGAAATTTTCAATAACGGATTCAATCAACTTATATATGTTAAACTCAGTTTTATTTAAATGATCATATTTTGCTTCAATTTTGTTGATTACTTCTATATTTCCAATTAAACGAGTTAGACGATCTATTTCATCATAACAAGATTGTAGGCGCTCGGGAGTTATTTTCCAGACTCCGTCAATCATTCCTTCCACATTGCCTTTAAGGGTAGCTAATGGAGTTCTTAATTCATGTGAAATATCAGTAGTTAATCTTTTTCGAAGTCCATGCTGTTTCTCCAACTGATTACTTAAATCATTTAGGGAATCAATCAAGGAATTAATTTCAATAATTGAAGTTTCTTGTGGGATTTTATCAGCATATTCCCCACGGGTTAATTTATGTGTAAAGTCGCTTACATGCTTTAGTGGTAATCCTAATCTAGCAGAGATCCACGAAGCAAGTATAAATGATACAAGAAGAGCTGCAATAGCAACATACATTAAACTTTGTTTCATACTGGAGATAAACAAGGCATCGTGCTCAGTATAAGCAAAAGGTCCGAAATAATAAAACGTTACTTTTCCAAACTCGTTTCCATCATTAATTAACTTCTTTTTCGCTTCTATTGTTTCGTCTAGTTTCACACTTTTTTTCTCAGAAACTTTCAAGGCATTTTTTTTCAGTTTGTCCTGTGCTGACTTCAAATTTTTTCCTTTAAGTTCCCAAACCATGTTGCCTTGTTCGTCTTCTATAGAAAAATAAATATTATTTTCTAATGCTTTCTCAGAAAGTGCTGCAAGTTCCTCGCTGTTCCATGTTTCTCCACTATTTAACCACAATAAATCAATTGTATATACATACTGATTCAACAAATCTTCTTGTCGCTCTTCTACGTATTTACTAAAATGATTGTTCGTCAAACTTAATGCGACTAAACTAATCGATCCTATTATTAATGTTGCGATTGCTAAAAAGGAAAGAACTAATTGAGTTTTTATCGTTCTTTTTCTCATTAGTGGCCACCAAATCTATATCCTGTACCATGGACTGTCAAAATATACATAGGTGATTTAGCATCATTCTCAATTTTATGTCTTAAGTTTTTTATATGAGAATCGATGCTCCTATCTAGTCCATCAAATTCTATTCCCTTAACTTTCTCTATCAAATCACTACGAGAAAAGACTTTATTAGGTGTGGATATTAGGGCGTGTAGAATATCAAATTCAGTTGTTGTGAGGTTTAATTCCACTTGATGTAGATAAACTTGGCGACTTTCAGGATATACTATCAATTCCCCATTACTTGAAGAAAGCTTATTAGGATTTGATAAGGTCTCAGTTCTGCGCAATACAGTTTGTATTCTCGCAACTAATTCTTTGGGACTAAATGGTTTAATCATATAGTCATCGGCACCTAACTTGAGACCAGTAAGAATATCATCCTCATCAGACTTAGCTGTTAACATTATAATTGGTACATTTGATACTTCTCTGATTTTTCTACACACAGTCAATCCATCAGTATCCGGAAGCATTAAATCTAACACAACTAAATCAGGATTATTTTTCTCGAACTTTTCCAATGCCATTGCGCCACTTATTGCTTTATAAACTGAATAATGATTAGCAACTAGATAGGCATCAATAATTTCTAATATTTTTTCTTCATCGTCCACAATAAGAATTTTCATAGACAATCATCCTTCTTAAATTATTTTCTATTTAATTTCCATTTGTCCCATCATTCCATACTCTTCATGTTCTAATATATGACAATGATACATGAAAATACCTTCACGGTCGAATTTCACAAGAAGTTCTACTGTTTCATCCGGATTTACCAGCACAGTATCTTTCCATCCTTGCTCGTTTAGTGCGGGCTGATTTCCATCTCTAGATAAAATTTGAAACTGAACACCATGGATATGGAACGGATGAATCATGCCTCCCATCATACTACTAATATTGTTAACTTCCCAAATCTCTTGAGTACCTAATTTTTTATATAAATCTATTCTTTCCATATCAAATTGCTTATTGTTGATGTTTACCATGTGAGACATTCCTCTTAAATTAATACTTTGTCTTGCTAAATCTTCCAATTTCTTTTCATCTAAAGTACTAATAGTATTTAGACTATCAGAGGGAGTAAACTCTTTGTTTTCTATCGTATTCTCAATTCTCATTGTCAAGGCAACCAAATTATTTGCTAGTAAATGAATTACCTCACCTTTTTTATAATTCTGAGTATCCACTAATATTTCTGCCCTTTCCCCGGGGGCTAAAAGTAGTTTACTAAGTTTAACAGAAGTATTCAGAAAACCACCATCTGTAGCAATTTGGTAGAATGATTCATCTTTATCCAAAGTAAAAGTGAAGTTTCTTGAATTAGATCCATTAACAATTCTATACCTCATCCATCGGTTTTTTATCTCAATATATGGATTGATAGTGCCATTAGTAAGCAACGTCTCCCCTTTTGTTCCATCAGAGTTAAAATCATTTTCATAGTTAATTTGATTAGTGGAGCTGAAAGATTTATCTTGCACAATCAAGGGAATGTCGTCGACACCATATTTGGAAGGTAAATCTAATGATTTTGAGTTGTCATCATCAATATACATCAAACCTGCTAAACCCTTATAAACTTGAGATGCTGTTTCTCCTTCCGGATGGGGATGAAACCAGAGTGTAGAAGCTTCTTGATCAACCTCGAATGTTACACTTTTTTTCTGTCCTGCTTCTATAATCTGATGTGGACCTCCATCTGCATCAGAAGCTACTTTCAAACCGTGCCAATGAAAAGATGTGCTAGCATCAAGATTATTGTTTGTATTGATAGTAACTTTTTGACCTTTTTTCAGTCTAATAACTGGTCCTAAAAAATCCCCGTTATAGCCTAATGTTTCAGTTTTTTCTCCATCCATTATTTGAACTTCTCCGTTTTGAGCAACTATATCATATATCACATTTTCTTTGCTTTTTGAAGATGGTTCAAGAACAGGGGGAATCAATAGTTGTCTCTCCGTTTGGTGTACTACCTTCAAATCAGCTTCTTGATTATCCCCCATCATATTGGACATTCTACTTGAGATTTGTCGTTGTTCTTCTTGAAAGACAACTTCAGCATGCTCCTCCTTGTTCTGCTGTTGAATCAATATGAAAACACCGCCTAGGGTCAACATTGATATTGTTGCTGATAACCAAATATATTTATTATTCTTCAACCCATCATCTCCCATATCTATTATGTAGTTACCATAAAAAAAATATGTGGAGATTTTGTGTTGATTCCCCCACATATACTTATACTTATATAGATATATCCCTAGTTACAGTATACTTTGTATTTTTTAGTAGTTGATTTAAGAATGTTAAAGTTAATTTTGAATCAGCATCGAAAGTAACTGTACCTCTAGCCAAATCAACTATTTTTACACTGACTGTTGGCTCTGCTTCCAAAGCATTTCTTACTTTTGATGCACACCTTGAGCAATTCATTCCGTCAATAACCACTATTTGCAAATATTTCATCATAAAATTCCTTCTTTCTTAAAAAAGTCGCCTATATTGGATTTACTAATCTAATCAATCTTTTAAGAATTGTCTTACAAGTATCATAAGGAAAATTTATGGAGAAACCATGTATAGAGTTTGTTTTAGAGCTTTTAAATATAGGATAGATACAGATTGATTTGTTTAGTGTATGATTGCATATCATGGACATATATCGCTAAGTATCGCGCCCAAAACATAGGTTTCGAGTTTCATGAATATCCTAACAGGTAGAAGTGCTATGATGATATTCGATAAGCATCCTAATATGAAATATAAGTTTAGAACTGCTATTTTGGATAGTTCTTCCTCCTATTCAAATAAATAATTGTTCTACATAAGAATTTCACAATCCTCTCTACCCTCCTCTACTACCAAGTGAAAATCCATTTCAACTAATACCAAAAACCTACATTGGGATTCCAAAGGATTTTTGAGTTCAAAAAAACATGAAATGCCTCTCAGAAATCCGTCCATTGGATTCAACATATACTTATGCACAAAAAGCAGTGAATAAATTTAAAAAACTGGTTTTTCTATATATCTCAATTTGAAAAAAGTAGAATATAGAGGAACTTTCTTACCATAAGAATTCACATATTTAATGTGATGATTCACCAAACTTATAATGCCTTATAATTCGTATTTTTCAACAATTGATTAATAACGCTAATTTATAAATCTGTCTTTGTTGCAATAGTTACTAAACCTTCTTCGAGATTTACTTTCCTAACAGAAATTGAGGGATTCTTTTCTAATGCATACTTAATTTCTCCGGCGCATCCTAGACAAGCCATTCCACTAATAAATAAGGGCTGTAAATGTTCAGTCATAAGACAATCACCTTTCCTATTTGACTTTGAAGTTTTTTAAGCGAAGTGAATTTAAAAGTACTGTTATTGAGCTAAAACTCATAGCAACTCCTGCAATTAACGGGCTTAATAAAGGCCTCCAAAAAATGTTCAAAACACCCATCGCTATTGGAACACTTAACATGTTATAAGCAAATGCCCAGTACAAATTTGACTTTATATTCCAAATTGTTTTTTTGCTTAAATCAATCGTGGACATTAGCAATTGCAGATCGTCGTTCATCAATATTATATCCGCAGATTCCATCGCTATATCAGTACCAGAACCCATCACAAAACCTATATCCGCTTGAGCGAGGGCAAGTGCATCGTTTATCCCATTACCTACCATTGCAACCCTATGTTCTTTTGACTGCAACATTTTAACATAGTAGGCCTTTTCTTGAGGTAATACCTCACTAATAACGTTGGTGATCCCAACTTGATTAGCTATTGCCTGTGCAGTAAGTTTATTATCACCCGTGAGCATAACCACATTGAGGCCAAGTTTATTCAACTTTTGAATTGCTAATGCACTTGCTGGCTTTATAGTGTCTTCAATCGCAATTATTCCGAGAAAGATACGATCATTTGCAATATACACTGGTGTCTTTCCTTTAGATACTAAATTATCTGAAATTAACTTAAATTTACTAATGTCTATATTCAACTGCTTAAAGAACTCTTCATTTCCTAAACTTACTTCGGTACCTTTCAATATAGCATTAACGCCCAATCCAGAGAAAGATTCGAATATACTAGGTTCAACCAGATCAATCCCCACGATTTCGGCTTCTTTTACAATTGCCTCCCCAAGCGGATGCTCGGATGCTTTTTCAGCAGAGGCCGCTAAAAACAAGAGAAAGTTTCTATCCATATTTTCTGCAAGTATTATATCTGTTACCACAGGTTTTCCTTTTGTAATCGTACCAGTTTTATCGAATAATATTGTTTTTACGTGATGAGTTGTTTCTAAAGCTTCACCACTTTTAATTAAGATACCATTTTCAGCGCCTTTTCCCATACCGACCATAATAGCTGTCCGTGTAGCTAAACCGAATGCACAAGGACATGTTATAACTAAAACTGAAATTAAGACTGAGAATGAAAACGAAATACTTTGTCCAGATAGCACCCAAAGTAGACTAGATCCAATCGCAACTACAATAATGATATATACAAAGTAACTTGAAATGATATCAGCCAGTTTTTCGATTGGAGCTTTCGAAGATTGTGCATCATCCACTAGTTTGCTTATTTGAGCTAAAGTGGTGTCTTTACCAATATGAGTTGTTTCATATCTTATTACGCCATTTTTATTTTTACTGGGTCCTATTACTCGGTCATTAGCTTTCTTTTCAACAGGAAGATTTTCACCTGTAGGCATAGATTCATCAACTAAAGACTTACCACTTATTACAATACCATCCAGTGGCAAACGCTCTCCTGGTTTTGCTATGATCACATCTCCTACTAAAACTGATTCAATAGGAACAGTCTGTTCCTTATTATGTCTGATAGTTTTCGCTGTTTTGGGAGTCATCCTCATTAATTTTTGTATTGCTTCAGATGTCTTATCTTTCGTCACCAACTCTAGGTATTTCTCTAGTCTGATTAACGTTAATATCACTGCTGATGCTCCAAAGTAGAGCTCTTTTGTATAGAGATAATTTCCCAATATAATCTGTATTGTTGCAAAGATGCCGTATAACAAAGCAATACTTGTACCTAAAGCAATTAATGTGTCCATTTTCGGATGTTTTTTCATGAGTGAGGAAAATCCAATTTTATAATAGTCTTTATTGGCCAATATAACCGGAGCGGTAAGTATTAATTGCGTCATCGAAAAAAAACTAGGGTTTGTCGTAGGATCAATTATTTCAAATAGGGGTAACTCAAGTATATTTGCACTAGCAACATATATAATAGGAATTGTAAATAGCATTGACGTGATAAATCTTCGCCTTAGCTTCTGTTGCTGTTGCTCTTGTTCTTTTGTTTTATATATTACTTGTTCCTCATCTTCAGAAAGAGCATATAGCTGATATCCAAGAATTTTGACAACATCACTTATTTTTGCAACCGCTGAAGGGTCAGTTGATATTACCGAGAGTTTTTCTGCTTCAAAATTTACGTTGGCATATTTGACATAAGTCATTGATTTAACTACATTTTCAATTTTGTTAGCGCAGGACACACAAGTCATTCCACTTATTCCAAATACCTTTATCTCAGTTTTTTTTCGAATCTCAGCGTCATAACCAATGTCTTGAATAGCTGTTATAACTGTATGATTAGACAAAACACCTTCATCATATTCCAATTTTAGAACCTCAGTTGTTAAGTTAACTTTAGCGAAATATACTCCATCCAACTCATGAATTTTTTTCTCTATTGTTGTTGCGCAAACTGCACAAGTCATTCCATAAAGATTATATTTTGAAATCATTGAATTCCTCCGTGTCAGAACGTTTAACCAATCCGTTTAAATAGTAGCTTACTTCTGAGATACAACCTTCATCCATTCCAGAAAGTAACCTTTGTATTTCGGTTTCTAAAAATTCTTGCTTCTTAATCAGTGAAGTGTAGTATCTTTGGTTTTTTGAAGTGTTAAACGTGATCACATTTTTATCTAACAACCTTCTTATTAACGTTTTTGTTGTGGAGGGATGCCAACTATTACGCTCTTGCATTCCATGTGTTATTAAACCACATGTTACCGGTTCATATCTCCAGATAAACTTTAAAACATCTAACTCTGAATTCGATACCTGTATTTTGTGTTCGACCAAGACCATCCCTCCTTAGGCTATTCATAAAGTACGTTCTTCTTTATTAAACAAATGATGAATTGTTGTCAAAGTAGAAACACTTATAGTTACAATTAATAAAAAGCATAAAAAGAAAAATGTTTCCGGTAAAAAACTGATAATTGGATCTGTACGATAGTCAAACATCCAATCATCATTGTCAAAAAATACTTGATGAAAAAGCACAAATGCTTTATCAAAAAACAGAAGTGCCATTACACAGACTGATATTATCATCCACTTGATTAAACTAGTGATTTCTCTGACTTGATCACGCGTTACTAATTTTTTCCTGTTTAGGTATAAAAGAACGCTACTCGTAGAAAGAAGCAATGAATAGTTAAGCTGGAACAAAAATTTAACATCTTTAAAATGGTTTATACCGCGATCTGAGACGTATAGATTATCAAAAACCAATTCTTTTTGAAAAGGATTATTTAAATAGCCCATTAAATTTCTAAAATCTTGATTAACTTGAGATCTACTCCAGTTTTGAAAATTTATATCGCTTTGAAAGAATAAATTGATTTTGAGCAAACCAGGGAAGTTGCTTGTCAATGTAATCGCGAGGGATAAAGCAAAGACAAAAAATAATAGAAATAGCATGCTTTTTTTCATTAAATTAATATTTATATTAGATCACTCCTTTTAATATAATGATAAAAAAACTTGTGTAGAAAATGTGTACCAATGTATCTGTCAAAAAGTCTACATAAAATTTCCATAATAGCCTGCTATAGTCAAAACAAGTTCATTAGGAAGGAGGGAAGAATTTGAGAGAACCCTACGACAGAGTATTTATTTCGTTTGGTCCATTTACTATTTATTGGTATGCCATTTTCATAGTGTTTGGGATCATAATCGGATATTTTGTTGCTAATAGAAGAGCAAAGCGTGCGGCATTGCCTGAGGATACAATTGTTGATCTGTTGTTATATGGATTGCCAGTTTCTATTATATCGGCCAGATTATACTATGTACTTTTTGAATTACCTTTGTACATTGATGATCCTTTAAGTATCTTAAAAATTTGGGAAGGTGGTCTAGCAATACATGGTGGATTAATTGGTGCTGTATTGACAGGGGTTATTTATTGCAAGAAGAAAAATCTTTCTTTTTGGAATGTTGCTGACGTAGTTGCTCCCAGTATAGTAATTGGACAAATCATTGGACGATGGGGAAATTTTATGAATCAAGAGGCCTATGGAGAAATTGTAGACATAGAGTTCCTGCAATCTCTGAAACTCCCATCTTTCATAATTGATCAAATGTATATTGATGGGGCCTACCATCATCCGACTTTTTTATATGAGTCTTTATGGAATATAGGAGTACTCATTATTTTGCTTCTGGTGTCTAGAAATAGAATGTTCTTTGGGCAAATATTTTTAATTTATGTTTCACTATATTCCGTCGGGAGATTCTGGATTGAAGGATTACGGACCGACAGTTTAATGCTAACAGCAAACTTGAGAATGGCTCAAGTCCTGTCCATAGTCCTATTAATTGGCTCTATATTAACTTACATCTATCTCAAAAAATCTAAGGAGGAAGATTTACATGGAAGCATTACTTAATCTCTTACCACTACTATTACTACTAATTTGCCCTATCTCAATGATGTTTATGCATAAAGGGCACGGACATGCTGGGCATCATCATATGCATGGAGAAGATCATTCAAAACACACTGGTTCCGAAAATGATATAGCAAGTTTAAAAATCCAAACTGAGCAATTAAAAGAAGAAGTTGCTACTCTAAAGAACTTAGTTAAGGAGCGATGACAATGCAGTGGTTATTACTTTTATTATGTCCGATAATGATGATATTTATGATGAGGGGTATGCACTCAGGATCGCATAATGAAAAAGATGACGAACAATTGAAACAGGATCTTGAAAATTTAAAAGAGCAAAATGATATCTTAAGTAGTGAACTAAGCGATTTGAAGTCAAGGTTAAAATAAGTTAAAGGAGGCGTGACATAAGTTACCTAGTTACGCTCTCCAAAAAACAAGGAGCACTTGGAAATCATGAGATTTTTCGAGTGCTTCTTGTTTTTTTATTCATTTTGAGTAGTTCAAGTTCCTATTTTTGTCAATTTCATCATATTGATTGCCGTAATGAGTAAACCCGTCTGTTTTCTGACTTTCTCTAAGCCTCGAACCGTGTAGCGAGTGAAGCCCGAACAAGCCTGCATAAATCCGAAGACTGTTTCCACGTCGACTTTTCTCCGCCCATATATTTTTTGAATGTCAGGCGTTGATAACCGTTCTTTTTGTTTTTCTTTATGATACTCCCAAGACGGATTTACAGTGATCTTTCTACGATTCCCCTTTGGGGTTAAGGCTTCAGGAATGAGCGCTTGGTTCGCATCCGTTTTTTCTGCTTGGTATTCTTTAAAATCTCGGACAAAGCCATCCGCATCTGTTCGTTGACGGTAGGCATGAAAATTGAATCGTACCCCTTTGGGGTCGATGTAAAAGTCCTCATTGGGCTCGTAAACCCAATTCATTACTTTCCGGTCATCTGTCTGCCATTTCTTACTTTGTTCTTTAAACATCGTTCCATAAGGAATCAGTGCAGTATGCTGAGGAAGTTCATCTTCTATATAGCGGTAATTGCTTTCTGAACCATAACCTGCATCGGCGACCAAATAATGAGGGGACTTTTGTGCAGTCTTCATTTTTTCCAGTAATGGTTTCAGTGTTTTAGTGTCTGTTGGGTTTTGAAAGACATCGTAGCCGAGCACAAATTGATTACATGTAGCGATCTGCAGGTTATACGCAGGTTTAAGTTGGCCATTTTTCATGTGGTCTTCTTTTACGCGCATAAATGTCGCATCATGATCGGTTTTTGAATAACTGTTTCTAGTCCCATAAATAGAAAACTGCGTTTGATGTTCCAGAAGTTTTTCTCACTTTGCATTTAGTTTGCGTACTTGGCTTTTCAACGTTCGCCGTTGTTGTTTCGCTGGATTTGGCGAAAGACGTTTCGTTGCCTCAACTTCATTTTCTAGTTCATCCAGACGCAGTTCCATCCGTGTTAACAGTTCATCTATCATGTCTACGGTCAAGGTCGTCCCTTCGGGAATCTGTTTCAGGGCATATGCTTCTTTTAGTTCCGTCATCATAGTAAGCAATTTTTCGCGATTCATTTGATCGAACCGGATCGTATTTTTCTTCCAGACAAAGCTGTATTTATTCGCATCCGCCAAGATTTTGGTCCCGTCAATAAACAACGCATCATCAATCAGATTCCGTGCACGCAGATACTCTGTCAACTGATCTAAACCTTTATTGGTCAACTCCTGTACATCGTTGGATACACAAAAACGGGCGATAGTTCGATAAGTCGGAACCCGTTCTTGCGTCAACCAGCGAGCATATAGGTTTTCTTCAGCTAAGCGTTCAATCTTGCGACTTGTAAAGGTTTCTCGCGTATACGCAAAAAGAACCACCTTCATCATGGCACCTAAATCATATTCTCTTGGTCGACCAAAAAGATAGGGGTCATTAATCTGAAGCGCTTCGACCAGTTCATGGATAAAAACGGCGACATGATTTTCTTTTGGAGAAAATGAAGTAGATAGATCCAAAGTGAGTTGATTCATGTTATAATTAGTATACATTTTGTTTAGTCCTTTCAGGATTAAATGATGGTGCATTGGCGGGAACCGGTGCTCCTTTTTATTTTACCAAAAAAACCGCAAGAAATGAACGCTTTCTCGTCATTTCTTGCGGTTTTCTTCTATGGACTTATGTCACAGTCCCTTTAAAATTCACTAAATTCATGGTTCAGAATAGAATTGATTCTCTCAAAATATTTAGTCTAACTTTACTCTTTATAAAACGAATAAGGCATGCGTGGTTTATAATCTTTCTTTATGTATTTCTGACACCAAAGAAAATGATCCTCATCATTCCATCCACTCGTTGCATTCCACCAAGAGTACATAACATCCCCTGGTGTATAGGGTAGTCCATACACCAGGGGATTCTAGAAGTAAGATTTATTGTTTCTTTTTTAAGTGCAAATAGAACCATTATCTTCGATGAATATAAGGAAAATACCTTTTTAGATAACATTTCTAGGTTATGAATAGATAGTATTCACTCTATCCGCAATTTTCTTCAACGAAAAGTTACTAAAATGGAAGCATGGGCAGCATTAATATGATGATTTTCTTCTGGACGTTGCTAAGACATTCAATAGCAATGAGCGCCATTATAAATGTGGAAGCTACTCGTAAAAAAAGGGAAGATTGATTTCCAATTCTGCCCAAATGCTTATTTATACTACAATTAACCGTATTAATTTCAACTTCTTTGTCCAGAATAACTACCGAACTAGTTCACCACTTGGATAATGAGATATCGGGGCTAAAATTGTAAAATCTTTGCCAAATTTCTTCATAAAATTAGCATGTTTCTCTAAATCTGTAAATAGAATGTATCGTAAGTGATCATGCAAATTTTGATTACGCATATAATGTGGTCTATTAAATTGTGCTCGTATCTCCTCTTCACGTTGATCCGGTGAGACAATATACATCATCAAATTTTCTTGATGAATCGAATACAAATCATCCATTCGATTCATCCCAGAAATTATTGACGTCGATTTTTCAACCTCAAAAGCACATATCGGTTCCCCATTTTTTGAAAACCAAATAACATCAATCAAACCAATCGTCCTACTTAACGGATTTGGTAATTGATAGATTGTTTCTGGTAATAGAGGTATAGACACATCTCCTAAGCGATTCCCATCTACAATTCTATTATGATCGTTTGAGGCAATCCAAGCATGATAACCTATCTCATTACCTAAAGTAGCTAAGATATATTGGATTTTTTGGTGCACATTTTTGCCATCCTCTTTTTCCAACTTCTGTTTTATTAACTTCTGGGTGTTACTTTCTGAAATTCTGACATACTCTTCTTCATTTTCGCGAACAATATAATTTAGTTTCCCAATATCAAATAAAAAAGCTGAGATAGCACCCAAATCTTTCGAAAAAAGTCCTCCTAAGCAGTTGAGTTCAATCATACCATCACGGAGTTTAAAATAGTCCTCCCATTTACCTAAGCGAATTTTCGAGCCCGTAAGATAATTATATCCATTTACAATAGCTGTGTTAAAAGGAGGGAAAATGGTAGGTTCTAGAAAATATAAAATGTTTGCGACAGCTGGACCAAGCCCTCTGATTTTCTTTTCTGCTAGAATATTTACAGCAAATAACATTTTAATTTCTTGATTAGCTTTAAGAATTTGATCAAGACAAAGTGAAAAAGCTAACTGATTTTCCCTATTTTCATAAATATCCGGAATTCTCAATTTAGGTTTCCACATAAATGCATGCTTGGCTCCTTTAAAAATTTCTGTTTGTTCTGCAATTACATTCATTATGTCCTCTAGGGCTGAATTTTTAAAATCTGTTGGGAACGTTCCGTTATTGACATGTTTGATAAGTACTTGTACGTATTTCCTAACTTTTTTAAACGCTTTCAAACGTTTTTCACTTTTGATAAACCAAGTTTGATACAGTAAATTTTCGCGTAATTTATATTGATTAAACACATCTGTTAAATAAGTATTATCCACTGTAATGACACCTACCATCCCTATTAATATTTTATAAACTCGTTAGCTCTAATATGGCTTTCTATATGCAAAATTCCGTAACCACCTTAAATGAAGAATAATGTAAACAGGTTTTAGCGATTTTAGTTAACGGTCTTTCCTTAGATTACTCCGTCCATGTCTCTATAATAGGATTCGTGGTACTTATTAGTTCATACTAATAAATTAAAGGATTCTCCTCTACTCCTAAAATTTCAACAATCAATTTATGAGGCAGACATATACTCATTTCCCCTGGTCTACTAATCCAGCCTGTACGAACAGCAATTTGATCAGGACTATTATCTTCTTTTACCCTGATTTTTCCAGGAGCTACTTCAATAATATTGTATTTCCCTTTTTGAGGGTAATATGTTTTCTCAAAAGACTCATTAACTTGTGATAAGTTAAATTTGTCTACAACTTCTCCATCTATTTTAACAACTGCAATTACATCTGTACTTTCCCTATTATTATTTTCATCATTATTAGTATCAAATAGTAAATATGGTACGAATGATGCCATAATGACCGCAGTAATAATGAAATAGTCCCAAGGTTTCATGAGTCTCAATGTTTTATTCACTAAATTCGTTCTCCTGTATTAACTTTTGATATCATACTTTACAGTTGTGTGAATTTTATGTAGGTATGTATATGCTCCATAAAATCTCCATAAGTTTTAGTTATTTTGAAGCTGTCTATTAAATTGAAATATAGCATATGGATCCTATTACTTTTTGTATAGTAATTCCAATTTCAATTCCTAGTAGAACCTGTAGCAACGATAAAATAGAGAGGAGAATATTATGTAAAATGTTTCTTCACAAATAAAATAAGGGAAGTGAAAAATCAATTTGAAAAAAACATTTATATCTACCTCTGTCATTGTGTTTTCGCTATTTTTTAGTAATGGTCTCTTAGCTAAAGCACAGACTATAGAGGAAAAAATCAAAGAAAAAGATGATAAAATTGAAGCGATTGTAAAAAATAAAGAATCAGCTGAAAATTATCTTACTGATTTAGATAACAAAATAACTCAGCTAGAAAAAGAATATAAAAAAGTGCTAGTGGAAAAAAACACATCTGAGAAGAAACTTACCGAGATTAATCAGAAAATTACTGCTCTTGAGGAAAGAATACGCCTTAGGAATAAACTTATCGAAGAGCAGGCTAGGAATGCACAAGTAAATCAAAAAAGTGACTCTATAATATCTGTCATGGTAAATGCCGAATCATTATCAGATGCAGTCACAGCAGCCATTGGTATGACTAAGCTTATTTCTGCTAGTAATGAGATTATGCAGGCCCAGATAGATGATAAAGAAAATTTAGATGAATTAAAAAAAGAAGCTGAGAAAAAAGTTACAGATGCGGAAAAAGAAACTCGATCTCTCGAAGAGAAAGAAAATGACCTTATAGAAGCCAAATTAACTCAAAGTATAAAAATCAATGAGATATCCGCTTCTTTGGCGACAGAGCAATCCGAAAAAGCAAAATTTGAAAATCAAAAACAAGAAGCTGAAAAAAGAAGGGAGGAGGAGCTTAAAGCTATAGCAGAGGAAAAGAGAAAAGAAGCAGAAGCTGCGGCTATTTTAAAAGCTCAAGAGGCAGAAGCCGCATCTATTATATTTGAAAATCAAAAACAAGAAGCTGAAAAAAGAAGGGAGAAAGAGCTTAAAGCTATAGCAGAGGAAAAGAGAAAAGAAGCAGAAGCTGCGGCTATTTTAAAAGCTCAAGAGGCAGAAGCCGCATCTATTATAAAAGATCAGGAAAAAGATGTATCACAACTAGCCGATACCAATGACATAGGAATAGGTCAAGAAAATACTGATACACAGAAAGAAGAACAGATACCAGATGAAACTTCGGAGCAAGATTCGAACTCAGTTAATCAAAATGAGTACCAAGACAACAATAGTTCTTCCGATAATACTCAGATTCAAAGTCCTAGTTCTTCTGGTTGGGGCGCACCCGTAGCCAACATTATCGTCACAAGTCCATTTGGGGGAAGAGCTGATCCTACTGGATTTTCTGGATCTTTTCACAATGGTATAGATATGGGTGGAACTTCTTCAACGCCTATCATGGCATCAAGATCAGGAACTGTAGTGCAGGCGTCATTTGATGGATCCGCAGGTAATTACATTATTATTGATCACGGAGATGGTTACTATTCATATTACCTTCACCTAAGTAATTATATTGCTACACCAGGCCAATCAGTGAGTGCTGGACAGACCATCGGTACCATGGGAACTACAGGAAATTCAACCGGAGTTCATTTGCATTTTGGAATAGCGACTAGCTCAAATTGGTCTGGATTCGTAGATCCTGCTCCATTTCTAGGAATCTAAAAATGATGAAAAAAATCAAGCATCTTTCTTTAAATTTACTTCTAATTAGCCTTTTTCTTATAGGCTTAGTTTTAATATTTAATTTCCAAATTCGATCTTACTTACTGAATAAACAAGTCCACAATATGACATAGCAAATTATTCACAGAAAGATTTGGAAGACAATCTGAAAAGGAAAGGAAACTTTGATTTTGATTCTGTTGAATCTATATCAAATGAGTTAGTATTAAAAGCACAATTCAAGAATAATGATTTGCCTATAATAGGTGGTATCGCTATACACAATGTAAAATTATCTTTACCAATATACAACGGATTGGACAACACCTCGCTCCTTTCTGGGGCTGGAACAATGAAACCAGATCAGCAGATGGGAAAACGAAATTACGCTTTAGCAAGTCATAGTGCTAAAGATAAAACTATTTTATTTTCCCCATTAGAGTTTATTTCTCTAAAAGAAAAAATATATGTAACAGACTTAAAGAATATTTATATTTACCAAGTGTCCTTTAAAGAAAAAGTGGATCCATCAAGAGTCGAAGTCATTGATGATATTCCTAATAAAAATATGATCACTCTTGTTACATGCGGAGATTTGGCTGCTGTAACGAGATTGATTGTACAAGGTACACTGATCGATACAGTTGAATTTAAGAATGCTAATCAATATATCCATTCTTTATTTAGCTAATATAAAAAGTCTTATCAATCCTGACAGATTACGAGTAGTACTTTTTATTAAAGAAAGAAGGTGCTTTCTAAATTCAAATTGGTTTATGGTCATAATAAATTAAATAGGGAAACGAACGCGATTATAAGTTCGTTTCTCTATTTTGTATGAGTGTCTTTAATCTAATTGAAAAGAGCCCTTTTTGATCCAACCTCAAGAAAATTTTGAAAAAATCTTACTATGGAGCTAACTAGTAACGCACCCTATTTAATCATTTAGGAATTTGCTTATATCCCCCTTGTCATTCTATAGTTTCTAGGGAAGATTTAGATTGTGATTTTCCTAAGGAATATCCTCTGTTTTCTTGATATAATCCAGAAAAAGTAAAAATAAAAAGCACCCAGTTGCAATACTAGAGATTACCAAGCCTACCAAGAATCCTGGTGCGAAAAATTCTCCAGCAATTTTCATATTACTATCTTTTGGTAAGTTAGACAATTGAATCAAATCGTCAAAAGCTACTTTGTAAGGATACTCTTCCCCGTCCACAGTAAAAACCTAACCTGGTTCATAGAGAATAGGTATAACAAGATTATTGCTTTCCTCATTTTGAATTTCTCCAGAAAAGCTTTTCTGTTTGAATGAATCTATGTCCATACCATAATTCGGGAACCGTTGCATTGATGTCGCCAAATTATAGTAATCAATCATAATAAAATTTAATGAGAAATCACGAACTACTTGATTTTCTTCCCAACCTAGCAACAATTCTTTCGTTTGAGCATCAATTTGATGCCAGCAGGGATCAAATTGTCGACTTTCCAAATTGGTCACATAGTGCAAATTATTGGCCAAGTTGACGGGAAAATAAACATAAAGTAACTCATCTTTTGTTACTTCTAGAACGTCAAATGAAAAAGAAGCAATATCTGAGGTTTAACTCACTTCGCTTTCTATAATCTTTACACCGCTAGTCGCTTGATGCTGGATTTCTTGATTAGGAATTACTTGGTATTGGTTGCTTAGCAAAATATCCGTAATAACTGTACCACCATTCCGTTTAGCACGGACGTTACTTGTTGAGTACCCTAATCTCGTTAACATTAGTAAATATTTTTTATTGTTCATTGAACTAAATCCTGATACTGAGGGGAAATCATAGTAGAGATTGTCTTTATCAAAGGATGCATAAGTTGAAGTCACTTTTTTTAGTGGTTCCCAATATTCTTGATATACTTCAAATTCTGTTAGAGTTTGGTTGATTGTCTTGGAATGGCAACAGTTTTTTTGACAAATTTTATAAGGTGCAGAACTTCTTTCCGTATGCTATTCCGATTGTCCTTGACAATGAGCCTCCTCGGATGTGACGATCTTCGGCAGGAGCTAACAGTTAAAGTTAGACTGCCTCGCTAG
>NZ_BNJW01000027.1 GCF_015751045.1 Enterococcus lactis | reverse complement strand
CCATTAACTAAACCACTTACAGTATACCACTTCTTTGCCCAGATCGAAAATTTTTTACGAACGGGGCTTTATTTGGTGTGCCTTGATTTTGTCGCTTTCGTTTACGAGCTATTTTTCTTGCACCTTTTACTTGACTAATCGTAGGAAAAAGGATTGTGAAAAAAACGTGTCACAACCCTTCTTTCGAATAAATAGTGTTCCAAAGACAACCTACGGCAATAGCGCACAGATTTATAACGTACAGGAAATAATTTTCGTAAATTCCTTCTTATTCCTTGAAGCTGACAAGTTCGTCAATCGCCACTGCTTTTCCTGAAGCAATAGAGTGATTTGCTGCAATTCCTGTCAAGATCGACAGGATACCATCTACGTGAGTTGCTGCTCGATTCCACGGATCTTCTTCCTTTGCTTCGCCAAATAGATCATCCAACAAACGTGGATCTCCTCCGCCATGTCCGCCTGCTTCTTGTTCAACGATTACCTCATAGGGTTCACCGAACATCGGATAGACCTGGATGGACTGAAGAACGGCTGCTCCCTCGTCTGTTTTATCTCCACCAGCGTTGATATAGGACTTTTCGATCACTTTCATTTCGATCCGTCCTTTGCTGCCATTAAAAGAAACATTGAATCCTTCCCACGGCATATACGCATTTAGCGAATACGTCAATATCGTACCAGTCTCGTATTTGACCGTCACTCCTAACGTATCTTCAATAGAGATATCATCGGAAAATACACTGCGATCACGAATGTATCCACTGTCTTCTTCTGCTTCCAAATACATTTCTCGTAATTCCTCATTGGCTGATAGATCTATAGCAAATGGATCATTTTTGGCTAGTTCGCTTCCATAGCATCGACTGTAAAATGTTTCTACTCCGCGTTTTTCCGCATTATGCATTCCATAAAAATTCAATCCACCAAATGCGAATACCTTTTTTGGCTGGCTACTCAACCAAAAGTTCACCAGATCAAAATGATGGGTAGATTTGTGCACGAGAAGTCCGCCACTATTGTGTTTATTTCGATGCCATCTTCTGAAATAATCTGCCCCGTGCTGCGTATTCAGCAACCATTCAAAGTGGATAGAGAAAACATCGCCGATTATGTCTTTTTCCAGCAGTTCCTTTATCTTCGTGTGATATGGCGCATAACGATAATTGAAAGTGACTCGCAGATTCCTTCCCGTTTGTTTTTGGACAGTTATTATTTCTTGCGCTTTTTCCTCATCAATAGTCAGAGGTTTTTCGCAAATAACATCATACCCTTTTCTCATTGCACGGATGATATAATCATGATGCGTTCGATCTACTGACGTAATAATGACTTCATCTGGCTGTACATCATCCAGTAGCTGTTCAAATTGCGATGGCATACATGTCTTTACTTTCTTCTGTCCATACTTGATCACAAGTACTCGATTTGCATAATCCATTCTTGTTTGAGACACATCACAAAAACCGACCAGTTCACAAGTTTGATGATACGTAGAGGCAATTGCCTCATAAAAAAAGCGAGCTCTTCCGCCAAGACCGACTTGTACATATTTTTTCTTCATTTAAACTCATTCTCCTTTTCTTTTAACCAGCATGCCGTGACAAACGGCAGTCCAGGATACAGCAATGCAGCAAGTAAAAAATCATACTGTATACACCAAAACAGCCCATACAAAAGACAGAAATACCACAGAAACCCTTTGACGTTTTTTGACAACAG
This sequence comes from Enterococcus lactis, assembly GCF_015751045.1. Lineage (GTDB taxonomy): Bacteria > Bacillota > Bacilli > Lactobacillales > Enterococcaceae > Enterococcus_B > Enterococcus_B lactis. The sequence goes on along the minus strand of NZ_BNJW01000027.1, from coordinate 23,196 downwards.
CCAGATATTCCTTTTGATCAAATAAATAAGACTATCTGCTTTCTCTTCTTTGCAGACATCAATTAGCGTACTAAAAAACCATGGGATACAAAAAGCAACAGACACAATAGAAAAGGAATCAGATACCAAGCATCAGCCTTTTCTATGAACAAATACCAATCAGCTGCAAAAATAAGAACGAACAGCTGAAACAACGCAACAATGAAACATGACCTTTTGATTTTTTCTTTCCGCCAACCTACCTTCTTTTCCGCCAAATAATGGGCAGATAGATAATAAGCAGGATACATCATCAAAAAATAAATCAGATAGATAACATGAGCAGAAAGCGTTAATCCTAAAGTGAAAAAACATCCTAGAAAAAAAGCGAAAAGACCATGACTGATAAGACTGGTTAAAAAAATCCGACAGAAATAGTAGTTGATCTTGTAAAGAAACATCTCCTCTATTGGCTTTTTCATATTCAGCCTTTCAAGCCGCTTGTACTGATTCCTTGGACGAGATATTTATTGAAGAATAAGAAAATCAGAAAAACCGGCAGCAGAGACAGCGTAGACATCGCAAACATACTAGCGTAAGTCGTGCTAGATCCAGCATCTGCAAATAATTTGATGGCAATCGATACGGTATAAGATCTCGGCTTGTTCAAATAGATCAGCGGTCCCATAAAGTCATCCCATTTCCAATAAAACTGGATAATGATCGTGGTGATGATCGAAGGTTTCAGCAAAGGAAAAATAATTTTGGTAAAGACACTATATTTGCTGCATCCGTCAATAATCGCAGATTCATCTAACTCTTTGGGGATACCAACCATGAATTGCATGATCTGGTAAATAAAAAATGCTTGTCCAAAAAAGTGCGGTAAAATCAGCGGCACATACGTACCAACCAAATTCAGCCGATTGTAAATAATAAACTGCGGGATCAAAATCACTTGTGCAGGAATCATCATCGTTACTAACATGACGACGAACCAGAACCTTTTTCCTTTGAAATCGATCCTCGATAATGCGTAAGCAATACAAGTCGAGCTCAGCACTGTCCCGATCGTTGATACCGCAGAGATGACAAACGAATTCTTAAAGAACGTGAAAAATGAGATTCCAGCAAAACCTGCCCATCCTTCTGCGTAATTTTCCCATCGAAAAGTTTCTGGAATCAAATTCAGTGAACCACTCAGAATCTCTTGATCCGTTTTAAAAGAACCTGCGATCATCCACAAGACTGGATAAATCATGACTAGACCTAATAGCAAAATAAACCCGTACTGGAACCATTTCATTACTGTTTTATTCATTTTTTCCTCCCTCGTTCACACAACGACCCATTTTTTTGATGATTTGAAAATCAGAAAGGTGACAGCCCCCATGATCAACAGCATGATCCACGAAATAGCACTAGCATACCCCATAGAATTAAAAGAGAATGCTTGGTTATACACATAAAGAGCATAAAAGTTCGTGGCATCATTCGGACCACCTTGGGTAATGATGAACGCTTGCGTGAAAGTCATAAACGCTGCAATCGTCTGCATGACCAAGTTATACAAAATGATTGGTGAAAGAAGAGGTAGCGTGATTTTGTAAAACGACTGCCATTTATGCGCTCCATCGATCTCTGCCGCTTCATAATACGAGGCTGGAATCTCTTTGATACCTGCAGCAAAGATGATCATTGCCGAACCGAATTGCCAAGCAGACATCAAAACAAGAGGGATCATGACCAATTTTTGATCGCCAAACCAGGAAAGTGCTGGTGCGCCTAGTCGTTCTAGAAAAATATTCACTAACCCATTTTTAGAAAATAATTCTCGCCACACTAGAGCAATAGAAATACTGCCGCCAATCAAACTAGGTACATAATACAAAGAACGAAAGAAAGTCGTCCCTTTGATATTTCTCGTTAAAAGATAAGCAATCAATAGACCAAAGATCAGTTTCACAGGCACAGAGGCAAATACATAGAGAAAAGTGACTCGAATGGAGTTCAAAAAACGAGCATCACTTAGCATTTTTATATAATTATCCAAGCCAATCCATGAGACTGGATTCCCCAGACGATAATCGGTGAACGAATAATAAAGAGACAAGATCATCGGTATTACCGTTATCAATAGAAATCCTAGAATAAATGGAGAAGCAAATACGTAACCGACCACGTTATCTTGATTCATGAATCGTTTTAGTTTTTCTTTTTTCATGCTTTCCTCCTGTTACTATTCCAGAATGTTTGAAGCAAACTCATAAAGACTCTCTGCTGCTTCTTCTGCCGTCATTTCTTCATAGATGACTTTTTCTACCAAAAGATTGTATTGATCTTGGATCTCTGGATTTAAAGCGCTATCAAAAACATTTACTTCACCGTTGTCCATATCGGAGATCATTTCTAAATAGTCGAATGTCGCTTGTAAAGTTGTATCATCTGTCTGAGCGAGTTGTTCTCGAATATTGGACATGATTGGTACACCGCGTTCTCCTTTTAAAATCTCATTGGCTTCTTCACTGTTTTGGAAGAAATCAATAAATTTAGCCGCTTCTTCTTTGTGTGCTGAATTTTTTGCCATACTCAGCATTTGCGAAGAACGTAAAGGAATACCAGATTCTCCATCTGCTTTTCTGCGAGGGGGATTAATCAATCGAATTTCCATGTCTTCAGGAGCGCCTGACAAAATTTCTGTCAACTGGTTACTTGATAGAAAAACCATCGCTGCTTCGCTATCTCTAACTGCCTGAAAAGACAGATCTGTCGTACTTGCAGCTCCACCACCCGGTTCTGGATGGGCACCTTTGTCTACCAGATTTTTACGCAGCTGGAAAAAATCTGTTAAATAATCCGGATTTTCGAATCCCAAGCTGTTAGATAAATCCTCCTGATTATAAAAATTCAATCCTTTCTCAACTTGCGGTATTTGAATAATACAGCCAGCTATAAAATCTTCGAACCTTGAAATAGCATAGATCCCTAATTCTTCAGTGATTTGATAGCTGATTTGTTCAAATTCTTCCCATGTCCAATTGGAAGCAGGTTCAGGGATACCTAATTGTTCAAATATATTTTTATTGTAAGCAATCGCAAACGAGTTCACCCCGTTGGACAGTCCAACTAATTGCCCGTCGTAAATCGTCGTTGCCAAATAGGATTCATCCGCATTAGAAACATCAATTATCCCTTGCTCCACATATTCATCTAATGGTTCAATCTGATTGATGTATTGAGGAAATTGATTATTTAATTGAAAAATATCCCAGATATCATCTGATGCTGCTAGCGTACCTAATTTTGTGTAATATCCTTCATAATCATAGAATTCATACTCGATCGTCACATGGGGATTTTTTTCTTCGTAAAGCTCGATTACTTTTACCGTTGCATCGTGTCGAACTTGTGAACCCCACCAAGCCATGTTCAACGTGATTTTTTCGTCATCCTCTTGCCCACAAGCTGTCAAGAATAATAACATAACACTTAATGCTAAGATGATTCTCATTTTTTTCTTCATTTTCTACACCTCTACTTCCATTGACATTTTTCAATATACTGTATTTTTATACAGTATATATTTATAAAACCATCTTTTTTTAAGGCGAATAAAAACCAAGGCTTGCCTTTTTGTTCTGCCTAGGATGAACAACTCAATACTTTCAAGAAAATTAGATAGTGCTGATTCTTTTTCCATTGCTACAAACACTTCTTGCTTCAATGATGGGAGGATAATTGCGCAAAGAAAAAAGGATATCAGACAACCGTCCAATATCCTTGACATAGCTAAATAAGCGTGCCACTCTGCGTATATTATTCCCTTAAAAATCAGAAAAAATAACTAGTAATTCTGTATGAAATTAGGTACAATATACACGTCGATGCACAAGCATTGACTATGGCAACTTGATTGGTCAGTTCCCGCTGACTTTTCAAGCCCCGGCGATTTAGCTGCTACTAAATTGCCGGGTGCCTTTTTTAGTTTTTATTCGTTTTTCATTCTATAGAAAGCGCTTCAATAAATCAAGACATTTTTTTGACGTAAAGCTAATAATAACAACATATTCCGACCGTTTATATGTACATTACAGATAAAAAAACAAAAAAATCTTCTTTTATTTCTGAATTTCGAACAAATAGGACCAAGTATAAAAGAGGTCGCGAGCCTGCCGTTCAGCTCCGAGTCACAAGAAACAATTTAAAAAAAACAGCTTCCCATGTTTGATGAATATTGTGACTTGTGACCGAGGAATTGGTAAGAGAACACCGTTTAACCGGAAAAAGAGCGTGGGACAAAAGTAAAGAACACTTTTGTCTCACGCTCTAAATACGTATAAACGGCGGAAGCAGAAGCAACTCCTTCGGAAATAAGCTGAAATTCACAAAAATTTGAAAAGCAAATTTCGTGAATTCCTTTTTATTTCTTGGAGTTAAACGCTTCTGTCCCAGCCTCTACTTCTTACCTGTTATCCATGTTTCCTTTTTCAGTTTCCCGATATTTTTCCATTTTACGACTAAAAAGCTCTCCGCTACTTGGCGGCGTATACGTGATGGCATTTGCTCCTGCTTGAATGGTCTCAGCAATACTTTCTTCCGTTGGTCCGCCTGTCGCAATAATAGGAAGTTCAGGATACTTTTTACGAAAATGACGTACTGCTTCTGCAGTTTCTTTTCCCGCACTGATATTGATAATCGAAATACCAGCTGCTAGCTTTTCATCAATTTCTGTATATTTCGATGTTACCGTACTGATAACTGGGATATCAACTACTCGACAAACTTCTTTCACTGTCTCTAAAGGTGTAGGACCATTCAAAACGACCCCTAAAGAACCTTGCGCTTCTGCAAACATGCTCATGTAAGAAGAACGAGCACCTTGTGTCAATCCGCCTCCTACACCGGAAAAAACCGGAATATCAGCTGCCTCAATGATACTTTTAGTAATTGCTGGATGTGGTGTAAAAGGATACACAGCAATTACTGCATTCGCATTTGTATTTCGTATGATTGCGATATCCGTAGTAAAGATGATCGAACGAATCAATTTTCCAAATATCTTGATCCCGCTTGCTTCTAAAATGATTTCCGGTACTCTTACGATATCTTTTCTCAATTCCGTCATGATTTCCGGCGTAAATTGTTCTGCCATCAGCCACTTCTCCTTTGCTATCTCCGGTCATACTGATTCAACTGGTACGTCTCGATGACCTGGATGATTTTTTGCGCATAACCGGGGTCTGTCGCATAACCTGCATCTTGCAATGCTTGTGCGGCTTCCTGATAATTGGTGGCCGTAATCACTTTTTCATACAGTGCAGGATTCCAATCTACTCCTTGGACGAACAGTTGTGTATGGTCATCCATGGACTGTTCCCATGAATCATACACTTTGAAGTCTCCTTGGATAGTTATCCATTCTTCGTTAACAAATTCCTTTGTTTCCAGGCTTACTTTCTTCTGATCCCCATAAGCCTTGATCCCGAAAAGATTATTGTATTTGCTAGCCAAGGTACTTTTTCCCCAATTCGATTCTAATATAGCTTGTCCTAAAATGATACTAGGAAGCACTCCATAACCATCTTGTAGTTCTTGGGCATGTGGAACAAGCCGTTCAATAAATTGCTGATGGGATTGCGCTTCATTTTCTTGCTGATTATCAGTAAAAGGAGAAGACAGATTCTTCAAGGAAAAAACAAAGGCTAGGAGTATCACTACTACACCGGCAACCACTGCTGGCCAACGGATATTCTTACGCTTTTGCTTTTTCCACTTTTTTTTCGCCATGATCAATTCCTACTTTTCATTTAATTCATTCAGATATTCTTCTAGCGTCAATTGGTGTTTGGTGATATACTCAGCATTTTCTTTACCGACATAACGTAAGTGCCAAGGTTCATATGTGATTTTAGTTATATCTTCGCGTCCTTTTGGATAACGAACGATAAATCCATACTGCGCAGCATTCTCTGCGATCCATTTAGCTCCAGGCTGATCTCCGTAACTTGCATCCAATACAGTAGAAGGATAACTGTTGTACCAGTTTTGATCGACGACATCGACTGCCAGACCTGTGTGGTGTTCGCTGTATCCTGGCTCCGTAATCGTTTCTTTAGTGATTTTTGTCGCCTCCTCTTCTGATACACCTTGGCGACTCATCACATCTTGGACATTTTGTTCGAAAACTTGTTGTTGGGATGATACAGACCGGTAAGCTGAAACCATAACTAACGGAAACCCAGCTTCTTCGGCAGCTTTAGCAAATGCTTCATATTCCGGAGCAATACGTTTGTCGATCAAATAGCCATTACTCAATGATGCCAATTGAGTAGACTCATCGATTTCTTTTTCTAATTTGTGATCTGGACCAACCAAAACTAGCTGCCAATCGTCTGTTTTAACATCTGGCAATTGTTTGGATGTACGATCTTGTGTTTCTTTGTCCTTTGCCTTGCTGCTTGTTGTTTGACTGTTCTTTTCTTTACTAGCAGTTGTTTTGGTGCTTGTTCGTTCGACCGTTTGATTGCCGGCTTGAACATGCGCGTCATCATCGCTAAAAATAACATAGCCCATTGCTGCGATCATAATCACAACTGCTCCAATTCCTAAAAATTTATTCACTTGAAAAATCCTTTCGTTGTTCTTCACGTTCCCCGTTCGTATCATGAACGTAAGTTTCTTCCAGATTTTCATTCACCCAATCAAGAAGTTCGATTTTTTCTCCTTCAATCTGTTTTTGAACATCTGCTGGCAGACGAAAATTCAAAATATCGTCATAGCCCCATTCATCATATTGAATACTTACTTTCAAGTCAAGGTACCTACCAGCCTGCTGATTGTTTTTCAAAGGGATCAGCTCGACTTTTGCTGCTTTGCTGCTTAGCCATTTTTGCGCGATACGTGTTTTAATTTGTTTATACTCTGCAACAGCAATATTTCGTTTCTCGGGAAAAATAATCGTTTGACGCAAAATCTTTTGCGTAAGCATCCATTCATAATCAGTGAAAAGATTTTTTACTTTCTGCATCGCTTCAGAAGGCAAATTTTTCTCGCCATCTTTCCATTTTTGCCATTGTTCTGGGCTGATCAGCAAGTATTCATCTAAAAAGTTTTTTTCAGTTTCAAACTGTTCCAATAATACACTCATAATAAGATCAATATATACTTGATGCACGTTTATCCCCTCCTTTTAACTATTCTACTTAAGTTTTAGTCAAAAAGCACCTGTTAAATCGCTGCTTTCATTTTTTTTAATGTTTCAAGTCCTCTCCCCTTCATTCTTCGTGATTTTTGTTATAATGATAGACAGAAAAGAATCTCAATCCAACTATGAAGGAGCGTTTTCAGATGAAAAAATATCAATGGGGAATCGTTGGACTAGGTACCATCGCGCATGAGTTTGCCGAAAGCTTCAATCAAGAGACAAGTGAACTAACAGCGGTTGCTTCCAGAACTTCAGAAAAAGCGGAAAAATTCGCACACCGTTACAATATTCCAAAAGCTTACGGAAGCTATCAAGAAATGTTAGACGATGCTGAAATCGACATCATATACATTGCTGTACCAAATAAACAGCATATCGACCATATCTTGGCAGCATTGGAAGCAGGCAAACACGTCTTATGCGAAAAAGCCATCACGATGAACAAAAAAGAACTGGCTGACGCTATGCGTTTAGCAGAAGAAAAGAATCTGATTTTAGCAGAAGCCATGACTATCTTCAACATGCCGCTTTATCAGCAATTACGCTCAATAATGGATACAGGAAAACTAGGGGCTTTAAAAATGATCCAAGCACCTTTCGGCAGTTATAAGGAACCAGATCCAGAAAACCGATTCTTCAATCCTGAATTAGCTGGTGGAGCTCTATTGGATATCGGTACGTATGCGGTATCTTTCGCTCGTTTCTTTTTGAGTTCTCAGCCTGAAGTAGTTGCCTCTACAATGGTCCCTTTTGAAACAGGCGTAGACGAGCAATCAGTCACTATTTTGCGCAACAAAGAAAATGAACTTGCTGCTGTCAGCTTGACTTTTCAGGCAAAAATGCCAAAAGTCGGTATCGTGGCCTTTGAAAACGGCTATGTGACGATTGCTGATTATCCTCGTGCGGATCGTGCGGAGATCCTATTTACAGACGGTACGAAGGAATTCATCGAAAGCGGGCGTACTTCTGAAGCCATGAATTATGAAATAAACAACAATATGGTACACATGATCGAAGGTGACTTGCCAAATCGTTCTCTCTTCTTGACAAAAGATGTCATCGACATCTTGGATCAAATGCAAGTTTTATGGAAAAATATGTAATTTTAAAAGGTTGTGAAAAAGCTGGTCTGCATCAAGCAATAAGAACAGCCGAACAAAAATAGCTCCTCCTATTTTTCGTTTGGCTGGACTTGTTCCCGCAGATGCAAGCTTTTGAACACCGTTTAAAGAAGAGGTTGTGAAAAAGCCGCTTAGTTTCGAGTATTAAGAAAAATTTTGTGAAAATGGTTTTCCACATTTTTGCACAAATTTGGCTTAATACCGAGAAACTGGCTTTTGAACACCGTTTAAGAAAGAGGTTGTGAAATCAGCTTTTTGACCTGAGTATTAGCTGAATTCAAAACCTCTATTTTTTGATTTTTTGTTGGGAGAATTCTGCCTTGATTTCAATAAAACTTTTAAAAGACTGCAAAAACTGGAACAATTCTGCTCGGTCCTCGAATTCAGGGCGACTAGTCGGCAGAGGCATTTGCCGATACAATACATAAACTTCTTCAATACGCGCTAAGATTTGTCTGCCATCATTTGACTCTGAAAATGTTTCTGCCGTATAAATCAATAAACCGTAGATATGTTTTCCATAATAAGCTGGTTGTTGGATCCGCTCTAGATTTTCCAACATGTCTTTAATCACATTGACCTGTGCTCGTCTCATAGAGAAGTAAGTTTCATAGTATAGCGGCTGTCTGAGCCAGTAGTTTTCTTGATGTTCTCTGGCATCTTCTTGGCTTTCGCGAATGAATGTCAGCAAATGTTCGCATTTGATCTGCACATCTCCTTTATTTTCCGATAAAAGAAATTCTGCCATTTGTCTCAAGATATTCCGAAATTCTTTTTCAATCTGTATTTGGTTTTCCTTCAGCTGCTTCGTACGATCTGGCATATAGACATTCGCAAGCAAAGCAAATACTAATCCAATCGCCATTAATCCCGCTTCATTGCCGATCAGCTGCCAAGACATGTTTTCCTCCACTAAATAATGAGTGACCAAAACCGAATTTACGACGATTCCTTCAGTTAATTTGAAGCGAGAGGCAAGTGGGATGAACAGGAATAAAAAAAGACTGAAGCCAAAAATAGTATACCCAACAGCAAAAAAACTGAACAGTGCTGTTGCCGTAGCTAATATAAAGGCTGCGATTCGATTCATCCCTGTACGCAATGTAGAGCGTTTTGTATTTCCCACACTCAATAATGCAATGATTCCTGCAGCTGGCCAATACAATAGCGATAAGCTACCCGCTGTGACCATTGAAAAGAAGACACTGATCACCGTTTTGATTGTTCGCATTCCTATACGCATTTACTCCCCCCTTTTTCTGTTTTAATTATACTTGAATAATGAAAAACTAGCTATCAGACAAAAGTTTAGGTATGATGGTAAAAAGAACAAAAAGGAGAATCTCTATGCAATTTGGCCGTTTTCGACTAGGTATGCGTACGATCAAAAGTGCCTTAGCTGTTTTTTTATGTATCTTGTTTTTTCATTTGACTCAACGAGGAATCCCAATGATTGCTGCATTATCTGCTGTTTTTTCTTTGCGTCAGGACTTGACTACAACCGTTTCTTTTGGAAAATCTAGGATCATTGGCAACACATTAGGTGGTACACTAGCTATCATTTATTTTTTTGTCAAAAGCTATTTTCACAATGATTTTTTGGTAGAATTGATCCTGCTTCCTATTCTAGTAATTATTGTGATTGTCGTGTCAGACGGCATCAACAATAATTCCGGCATCATTTCCGCAATCGCTACGTTATTGCTGATCGCATTGAGTATCCCTCAAGGTGAATCTGCTTTGTACGCGATCCAACGAGTACTAGATACTTTTATAGGAACATTCATTGCGATCGGTATCAATTTCTTTCTTCGTCCGCCTAAAACAGAAAAGAAGGAAGAACTATCAGAAGATTTGGTCGAACTCCAAAAGAAAGAACGATTGCTGCGAACAAGTTTACAAGAGATAGAAGCTAAGATCCAAAAACAAAAGAAAAATAGCGAGGACTGATTTTCTTTTGAAATAACATAAAAAATGGAGAGAAGAACTTGAAAAGCCTTCCTCCATTTTTTATTGATCGGTGAAGTGTACTACTTTATTCTTCCTTCATCGAGTGTTGTTCTGCCTCTTTTGGTGCTTCATACATATTTACTTGGCTAGTAGTCCCACGTGTCGACAAATTCTCTACGATTTCCTTCAAGTCAAGTCCTGTTGTCGCTTTTAATGTTTCTTGAGTAGTAGAAAGCAAGTTTGTGGCATAATTTGTCACTCGGTTCGCTCCACTGGTTTCTCCTGAGCTGCTTCCTGTATCGACAACAGAGATTTTTTCGATATTTCCTAGCGGCTGTGCTGCTTCGCGCATCAATTGCGGTAGCATATCGATAACCATACTCAAGACAGCTGCTTCGCCATATTCCTTGAAGGCATTGGCAATTTTTTGTTTTGCTTCGGCTTCTGCTTTTCCTTTTGCTAATGCTGCTTCTGCTTCTGCCTGTCCAGCTAACCTTGTCTTATTGGCTTCCGCTTCTGCTAGTGCTTCCACACGGAAACGTTCGGCTTCTGCTTCGGTCACTTCTTTGACTTTTTGAGCTTGTGCTTCTTGTTCTTTAGCGTAACGATCGGCATCTGCTTTTTTCTTCACTTCCGAATCGTATTGCTTTTCTCGACGTGTAATTTCTTTTTCTTCTAATTCGATTTGTTTTTGACGTTCTATGATTTTGATTTGCATTTCTTGCTCGATTACTTGTTGTTGTGCTCTGGCGCTTTCCAAGTTGTAGGCTTGGTCTGCTTTCGCTTTAGCAACATCTTGTTCTTGTTTGTAGGTTGCTAGTTTCAATTCTTTTTCTTTCAATGATTCTGCGATTTCTGTTTGTCGTTGTAATTCAGCTGCTTGTGATTCTTTTTCTGCTTGAGCTTTTTTGATACGCGTTTCTTTTAAAGCTTCTGCTTCTGCTATATCTGCATCTCTTTTGACTTGGGCGATTCTTGGTTTCCCTAAAGAGTCAAGATAACCATTTTTGTCTCTGACCTCTTTGATAGTGAAAGAAACAATGATCAATCCCATTTTTGCAAGGTCTACAGAAGCGACTTCTTGTACGCTTTGACTGAACTTATCACGATTTTGGTAGATTTCTTCTACAGTCATAGAACCTAGAATCGAACGTAAGTGACCTTCCAATACTTCTCTTGCTTCATTCTCCAATTCTTCTCTAGTCTTACCTAAAAACTGTTCTGCTGCTGTAGCAATCTCTTCTACAGAAGAACCAATTTTAATGATCGAAGTACCGTCACACATCACCGGTACGCCTTGTTCTGTATACACTTCTGGAGTAGAAACGTCCAATTTGCTAGATAATAGACTGATTCGATTCGAACGTTGGAAAACCGGTAAGACGAACGCTCCGCCTCCTCGCACGATTTTGATTTTGTTGTCACTTTCATCTTTGTGTACATTTTTGCTTCCTAAATAACTTCCACTGATGATCAACGCTTCATCTGGTTTTGCTGTTTGGTACTTCGCTACAAAGACGATCAGTAGCATCAGCAAAATCAACGCTGCGATTGCGATCGCGATAAAAACAACTGGTATTCCCATTTAACACACGCTCCTTTAAGCTTTTATCATGCTTTCATAAGGCATGACATAACAGATTCTTTCCTTGATCTCAATGATCAATACTTTCGTTCCCCGCTCCGCTATCTGTTCTTGGGGGCTGTAGAAACAAGCAGGACGACTAATGGAACCGGTAACACTTTTTAATTGGATTTCTCCCATGCCCCGTACAGGGATTGGTGTGATCACAACAGCTACTTGCCCTTCCAAAGTCTTTTCAGAAGACGACATCGTTGATTCGGCATGTTTCATCGGCATCAATAGATAGAAATTAAGCAAAAATACCAAAACTGTCGATATGGCTCCACTGGCAATAAATAAAAATAAAGAGGATTGATCCGTTAGACGCTCACCAAGAAAACCAAACAAACTTGTAAAAGTTAGCCAAGGGATAATAAGCATTGGATCAAGTGGGCCATCAAAGTCGAAGACATCTCCAAAAATAATCAAAAGAACTGCCAACCCCGCACAAATCAGCAATGTATACCAATAAATCGTCTCAAGTGCGATTCCCCCTATCATATACACGCCTCCTTCCCTTTCTACGTCTATCATACCAATGTTTGAAAATTCTGTATAGCTTCTTTCACCGATTCAAAGGTATTTATTCATAGAAAGCTTCTATTTATCAATGCCAATTTGTTAATTTTCATTTTTCATGTTAAAATTTTCACAATAAATTCTTTCGAGGTAGCCTATGTTTCCTTTCCTTAAGAAAAAACCATTAAAGCTCCAAAATACCATCATTCTTGTCGTTTGTTTCTCCACGTTCGTTTCTTTGATTGTTTCTGCCATATTGATTAGGAATTTTATTCTTTCGATGAACCGATCTAGTGTGTCAGATAGAATCTCTAGCATCGCTAAAATCGTTGCCAGCGATAAACTCATCCAAAAAAAGCTTCAGACTGGTGATCCGACACATGTGATTCAAGGAATCACGAATGAAATCATGGTGGCATCGAATTTAGATTTTATTGTTGTCATGGACCCTGAAGGCATTCGATATTCTCACGCAGACCCAAGTTACATCGGCCTTCCTTTCTCAAGTCATGAAGATGTGAAAAAAGTGATTGGAGGACAAGAATTTTTCTCTGAAAAAGAAGGAATGTTAGGGTTCGGCTTCCGCTATTTCGTCCCTATTTATTATGATCAAGAGATTATTGGTGCAGTTTGTGTTGGCTTGACGAACAACACGATCGACAATCAGGTCAAAGATGGACAAAAAATGATTGTTTTTTCATTGATCATCGGACTTAGCGTAGGCATCATAGGCGCCGTTTTTCTTGCCCAAAAAATGAAAAAAGTACTGCTTGGACTTGAACCGCAAGAAATAGCGGAACAGTTAAGTGAAAAAACGATTATCGAAAATGAAGTAGATGAAGGAATATTGGCCATCTCTTCTGATAAAACTATCCTCTTGATCAATACACCTGCAAAAAATATTTTCTATCAAACAAAACGGCTGTCGGATTTCGAAGTAGGAAAAAAAATCAGCGATAATCTATATGACGTATTGTTTAAAGAGACAATCGAGCACCAAACGACTGTTCGGACTCAATCCATGTATTTAAATGGGATAGAAACTATTTCTAGCGTTACACCTCTTTTTAGCAATGACCGTTTTTTAGGAGCAGTCGCAACTTTACGAAATCGATCAGAAGTAATGAAATTAATGGAGGAGCTTGGAGGGACGAAACAATATATAAACTCTATGAGAGCTCAAACTCATGAATTTATGAATAAACTTCACGTCATTTCTGGCTTGATTGACTTGAAGAAATATGAAGAAGTCACCCATTTTATCCAACAGCTAAATCAAAATTATAAAAAAGAGATTGGCCAAGTTTCAAATCTGATCAAAGTCCCTGCGATTTCCGGTTTTTTATTAGGAAAAATAAACGAAGCCAAAGAACAATCTGTTGAAATGTTGTTAGAAAGCGATTCTTTTATCCCTAAAATGGAGATGGACGACTCCATCCATTCACTTTTGCAAGTGTTAGGGAACTTACTTGATAATGCTAAAGAAGCCGTACTTCAAATGCCTGAAAGAAACGGACAGGTTCGGCTCGATTTAAACTATGACACAGAAGCGGAAGTATTCATCGTGACCGTCTGCGATGACGGTGTCGGAATATCAGAAGAAATCTCAGAAAAAATATTTACGCTAGGTTTTTCGACGAAAGGAATCAATCGTGGATATGGGTTGAATATCATCCATTCAATTGTCAAACGTCACGGTGGGATCTTAGAATTTTCCAAACAAGCAAATGGCGGTACAATCGTCTATCTAGAATTACCAAAAAAGGAAGATCAAAATGATGACAAATGTCCTAATAATTGAAGATGATCCAATGGTTGCAGAATTGAATCGTACGTTTGTGGAAAGTATACCTAATATGAACGTAATCGAAAGTTTCAGAAATGTAGAAGAAGGAAAAAAATATTTCAGACAAAAAAACGCAGATCTGCTGTTGCTTGATGTATATATGCCTGGCGAAAGTGGTATCCATTTTTTATCTTGGCTGAGACAGCAAGGAAACGATATCCCAGTGATCTTGATAACCGCTGCAGATGATATCGAAACCATAAAAAATGTGATCCGATATGGTGCCTTAGATTATTTGATCAAACCCTTCACTTTGCAACGTTTCCAGTTGGCGATTGAAAAATACCTTGCTTTCTCTCAGACGATCCAAACGACTGAAAAAGCAGATCAGAAATTGATCGATCAAGTATTCAACCATACCACTCCCATTCACGAAACACCTTCATTCATTGATTTGCCTAAAGGTCTGTCAAAACTGACTTTAAAAAAAATCAGTGCATCTATCCTAAAAGAAGAGACTATTTTTTCAACAAAAGAACTGGCTCAAAAAAGTGCACTTTCACGTATCTCCGTCAAGAAATATTTAAATTTTTTGGTGGAACAAGATATACTGAATGAAAGAATCAGATATTTGGAGATTGGTCGACCACTAACCTGTTATGAATTGACAAAGAATGGGCGAAAAAACTCACGGATTATTGTTGAGTCATCGAGTTATCTAATAAATACTAAATAAAGGCTGTGAAAAAAGTCTTGTCACAGCCTTTTTTTCCGAATAAATGGTGTTCCAGAAGTAGCTTCTTCGAAAAATAATCCGAAATTTCACAAAAATTTGAGAAGCAATTTTCGTAAATTCCTTCTTATTTCTTGAAGCTGACCACTTCTGTCACAACCTCTATTTTTAAACATATTAGTGGTGCGTGCCCATGTTTCCTTATTTTAATTGACGCGCTTTAGGAAGAGATACCTCATTTTTCGTTTTTCCAGTTTCTATTATTTCGCGGAAGTTCTCGAAGCTTGTCGAAATCATATTTGACAATGCCTCATCTGTATTTGAACCTACATGAGGGGTTATAAGAACTCTAGGGTACAATTCTACTAGTTGCTGGATAGCAGGATCTGGAATCGTCTCCCATGGCTTGAAAGATCGGAAAAAGACATCTGTTTCATTTGCAAAAACATCGGTTGCAAAACCAGCTAAATGATTGCTTTTCAAAGCTCTTAAAATAGCTGCATTATCTTGAAGCTCTCCACGAGCTGTATTGATCAAGATACTGCCTCTTTTCATTTGAGCCAAAAATCCTTCATTGATCATTTGATCGTTTTCACCTGGGATGTGAGGTACATGGATACTGACGATATCGCTTTTTGCTAACAATTCTTCGAGTGAGTGAAACGTCAATACTTTTTTAGCAGCTTCTGTCTGATGGATATCATAGCCGATCACTTTGGCTCCTAGCCCCTTAAACAAAATCGCTTCCGTCAATCCTATTCTGCCTGTTCCTATGATACCTACTGTGCAATTTCTGATTTCACGGCTAAACATTTGTTCATCCACTCGAAAATCTTTGAAAGATGTTCGGATCGTCGTATACGCTGTATTTCTCAAAAGCATCATGGCAAAAGTCAAAGATAATTCTGCTATAGCATTTGGCGAATATGATGGGACACGGGCTACTGTCATACCAAAATCAGCTGCCGCTTGTAGATTGATATGATTGACTCCCACAGTTCGGGTAAAAACATAGCGAATCCCATATTTCTGCATTTTTGCAAGATTGATCTCATCTGCTATACAATTTCCTCTCAGCAGTACAGCATCATGGGCCTTAGCTGATTCAATATTGTCATGCGTCAGTAGTTCTTCATAAAGACTCAGTTCATAATGGTAAATATTCAATTGCTCAAAAAAATCGATCTCATTCGGACGAACACCATAACATGCGATTCTCATACTTTCCTCCTCCATTTCCTATCAAAACAAACCTATGCCGTGAATCATTTGCAATACAACGATCCATACAGGTGTCAGTACTATAGCAAAAATAGTTGACAGTAAGGATGCATTAGAGGCTAAAAGTGCCTCCCTATCAAAACTGATAGCATAGGCTGCTGCCACAGTTGCGGCTGGTGTAGCCATCATGATAACAATCGTTGCCAGTGCTTCAAAATTGACCGGTAGAATATTTGTTGCCGTCAAAACTGCTAAAATCACGATATTCAACGCAGGTACAAATACCACTTTGACTAAACTGTAATACCATGATGTTTTTTCAGAAGCAGCTTTTTTGAAACTTACTTCACCTAATGTTGCGCCGATTGCTAGCCATGCCAATGGCGAACTTAAACCAGCTAAATAATCCATTGGCTGAAATAGCCAAGGTGCTGTCTGGTCAATTCGCAAAAACGCTACTTGGCTTATCTCTCCTTCTGCACCTGTAACTGACACTTATGGAAGATATCCTTGGAAAAGCCAAATGAAAAGGCCGGCAAAAGTAGCGATGATGATTGGATTAACGAACATCGCTTTGATATTTTTGGCTTCCATCTTCAAGCCACTCATTTTTATGTATCCATAAGAATACAAAAAGATCCGATAACCAATGTTGAAAATCGAGGAATACATCACGCCGACCGGTCCATAAATCGCACTGACAATCGGTGTCCCGAAAAAGGTCGTAGAACCAAAGATTGTCAGGACACGCAACGTTGATTGCTTATCCCCTTTATAACTTAAGAAAAATGGTCTTGAAACTAGAATAAGAATAATATAAATCACTAACCCCCAAATCAAGACATTGATTCCTTGCATCAATAGTTCTGTATTGATATCTTGCATGAAAGCTCGAAATGCAAGTGCTGGCAGAGCCGCTGTTAAGACAACTTTCGATAGGATTTTTCCAACAGATTCAGAAAAAATTTCCTTTTTTCTACAAATAAACCCTAATAATATAATAAAAACTGTTGAAGTGATTGCACTAACAATCGACATATCTGTCAAAGTCGATCGGAAAATATCAAATAAATTCATCTTTTTCCTCCTATTAATGTTCATTTATTCACAATTTAAAATGCTTTTATTTAGCTAATACGTATTAATATTTTTTATTTTATCTTTATATTGTTAACTATTGAACAATAAGGAATTAAAGAAACTTTTGAAACTTATGTAAAGTGATATTCGTTAGAACACAAAAAGGAGCGTGGGACAAAAGTAAAGAACACTTTTGTCTCACGCTCTAAACACGTATAAACGGCGGAAGCAGAAGCAACTCCTTCGGAAATAAGCTGAAATTCACAAAAATTTGAAAAGCAATTTTCGTGAATTTCTTCTTATTTCTTGGAGTTAAACGCTTCTGTCCCAGCCTCTATCTTAGATTATATTATGCGTGGAAACGTTCCACACCATCTAGATAAGTTGCTTCCAATGTCATATCAGGGTTCAATACGATAAAGTCTGCGTCGCGTCCTTGAGCGATTTTTCCACATGTGTCATCGATTTTACAACTGATTGCTGGAATCAGACTAGCCATCATGACTGCTTGTTCTGGTGTTGCTAGTCCCCAATCCACGACATTCTTAATTGCTTCTTTCAATTTCAAGATGCTTCCAGCTAAGTTGCCAGATTCCAAACGTGCCGTTCCTTCTTTTACTACTACCGGAAATTCACCTAAATTGTAATTTCCATCAGGCATCCCACCGGCCATCATACAGTCTGTAATCAAAGCGACATGCTCATGTCCTGCTTTTTCCATTAGGATTCCTGCCGCATTTGGATGTACATGATGTCCGTCACAAATCAATTCAGAAAAGACATGTTCTAAAGATAATAACGCACCTACCATACCTGGTTCGCGATGATTCAATCCGCGCATCCCATTGAAAGCATGGACAAACACGCTGGCGCCTGCTTCAACAGCTTTTTGCGCTTCTTCTAGCGTAGCGTTACTGTGCCCTAGAGAAACAACTACTCCTTCTTCAGTCACTTGTTTGACAAACTCTTCTACACCTTGACGTTCCGGTGCTAAAGCAATTTTTTTGATCAAACCGCCTGAAGCTTCTTGCCATTCATGGAAAGTATCCAAATCAGGATCACCGAAATAACTTGGGTTTTGTGCCCCTTTGTGTTCTTCTGTGAAGAAAGGACCTTCAAAATAGATTCCTTTGATTTTAGCTCCTGGTGCTTCTTGATACATTTTGCCGATTGTCTCAGCTACATCTTTTAAACGTTCTTTGCTTGACGTCAATGTTGTTGGTAAAAATGAAGTCACTCCACAAGATAATAGACCTTCAGACATCACTTTGATACCTTCTGCATCGTTGTCCATTACATCATGATTCATATAGCCGTGAATATGTGTATCTACCAAACCAGGAGCAATCCATTTGCCGCTTTGGTCAATGATGTTGACTTCTCCCTCAGGTAGTTCTTTGGTGTATTCACCAAAAAGCCCATCGGTAATTTCAAGATAGCCTGCATTTTTGACGCCTGACGCTAAAAAGAATTTGTCAGCATAGATAAAAGTTCTCATTCTATTCTCTCCCTTTGTTTTTCTACCTCTAAAGTACTCTTATTTAGAGAAGAAGTCAAGAATGGTCTACACCATTTATAGATTTTTTGAAATTTGTTTCACAGCTTGTGCCAATCCTTCATAAAATGCTGCTCTTTCTGGTTCTTCTTTACGCTTGTATATCAAGCTCTTAAGCACAAATAAATCATTGAGATAATAGTAACTATTTTTCTCTTGAGCCCAATAGATTCCTTGGTTCACCTGCTCTAGTGCTTCGTCAATTTCATTTTGATGGAATAAGAAATTTCCATAATTATAAAAAATTTGCGAAAATTCACTTTTTGATCGTTCATCAGCTGATTGATGCAGCAGTTGGATGCTTCGACTCAAATAGTAGCGGGCTTCAGCAGTTTTTCCTGCCACACCATATATTTTTCCGATACAACTAATCAGTTGTATTTCTGTGTCAGAGACATGGATTCTTTCTTTTTGGCTAGAGTAGCTTAATGCTTCTTTTAAATAATAAAGAGACTGAGAAATATTTTGACGCAACGTGAATTCACAAACACCGAGATAATAATAATATCGTTGAAAGTCAGTTGCTTGATACAGATTCTCAGAAATATCAGAAGATTTTAGTACTTGTTCTAACTTGCGATAATCACGTTTTTGGAAACAACTATCCAACAGTTCAAATAATTTATCGTTTGTCCGAGTAGTTTTTCGAGAGAGATTCATCACATGATCAATCGTTACTCCTAGCCGTTGACAAATCTGCATCATCACCAATACATTCGGCAGTTCCTCATTATTTTCGATCCGGCTTAGTACACTTTGTGAACAAATATCTTGCGAAAGCATCTTTTGCGTCATTTTTTGTTCTTTTCGAATCTCTTTAATGATCGTGCCAAAGGACTCGATTAACGTTTCCATAAGTATCCTCCCCAAAATATGCGTATTCGCATTCTATCCGTATTTTACTTTAGGAAGTCGCAAACTTCAAGAAAAGACTTGCAACTAAATAATATGACTTTAGTTATTTAAGAGATCTCCATTAGAAAGAGAGCCTCAGTACATTTGTCTGTGGCTCTCTTTCTGGAAAATTTGCTTTTTTTAAAGTCACTTTTGTCGATATGTCGCTAAAAATTCTCTCATTTTCTTAGCCGTTTGTTTCAAATCATCCATTTTAGGAAGATAGACGATCCGAAAATGATCTGGCTGGTTCCAATTGAATCCGCCACCGTGTACGAGCAGAATATGATGTTCATGTAAAAAGTCCAAGACGAATTTTTCATCATCCAAAATATTGAATCGTTTTGTATCGATTTTAGGGAATATATAAAAAGCAGCTTTTGGTTTTACAGCTGAAAGACCAGGAATATCATTGATTGCATTATAGATATATTCTCTTTGCTCATAGATCCTTCCGCCTGGCAGGAGCAGCTCATCAACACTTTGATAACCGCCCAGCGCCGTTTGGATGATTTGCTGAGACAAGACGTTGGAACACAAACGCATGGAAGACAACATATTCAGCCCTTCTATATAGCCTTTGACGTGTGATTTATCTCCGCTTAGGACCATCCAGCCGACTCGAAAGCCTGCCACACGATGAGACTTGGATAGACCGTTCAGCGTAACAACGAACAAATCAGGCGCTAATGTAGCAATCGGAATATGTTCTAGGCCATCCATCACTAAGCGGTCATAAATTTCATCAGAATAAATAATCAGGTTGTTTTGTCGGGCTACTTCAACGATTTCTTCTAATAATTCTTTTGGATAAAGTGCCCCAGTAGGATTATTAGGATTGATGATGACGATCGCTTTTGTCCGACTCGTTATTTTTGATTTGATATCATCAATATCAGGATACCATTCTGCCTCTTCATCGCAAATATAATGAACAGGTGTACCTCCAGCTAAAGCAATCGAGGCAGTCCACAACGGATAGTCCGGCATTGGAACCAGTACTTCATCTCCATTGTCTAGCAACCCTTGCATACACATCGTGATCAGTTCGCTGACTCCGTTTCCGGTATAGATATCATTGATCGTCACATTCGGAAAATGTTTCAGTTGACAATATTGCTCAATTGCTTTTCTAGCAGAAAAAATTCCCTTAGAGTCTGAGTAGCCTTCTGAATCACGGGCATTCATGATCAAATCACGAATGACTTCGTTTGGTGCCTCGAATCCAAAAGGTGCGGGATTTCCTGTATTCAATTTTAAAATACTGATGCCCTCTTCTTGCATCCGCTCTGCTTCTTCTAGAACCGGACCGCGAACGTCGTAACTAACACCTTCTAATTTGCTGGATTTTTCAAATTCTCTCATCACTTAGCCAATCCCTCATTTCAAAAAGTTAGAACTTTCCAAATTTTTTGTTATTTACTATTTCAATATCATACTCCATTCTAGAAAAATTTGCCACTTATTTAGGAAAAACATAAGTATCAGAAAAACGCTGAGAAGCGCTGAGAACTTACTGGTCATGATAGTCATTCCATAGATTTGCTGCCCAATCCATTGCAATCCCACAAATGATTCCCAGCATCAACCCAAATAGAAAACGACCAAATGCAAGGCCAATCAATATGCCTAGGATCATCCCCAGTCCTGAAAATTCTCCGTCATATTTCTCCATCTTCATAAGACCTCCCACTTTTTGAGCTTGACAACTATGTAAAACTTCGCTATCATTATTGTGTTATTATTTATGCAGACGTGATGGAACGGCAGACATGCAAGATTGAGGGTCTTGTGAGCGTACGCTCGTGTGGGTTCAAATCCCATCGTCTGCATTTTTCTTTCAAAACAAGCGGCTAGGACATTTTTGTCTCAGCCGCTTTTCTTTTTCTCGTTCATTCTTTCATCTTATTGGACCTTTTTTCTTGGGTATAGACTTTTCTCATATTCTACCACAATTTTTGGTTTTCCTAACACATGATAAGATCTCACCACGAATTGTTTTCTATTATTGTAATATCCTGTAACAACTAGTTTCATCCCTTCGTCTACTTCAGCTAGGAAGTTCAAACTATGGGAAGCAATCAAACAATTGACCTCATTTAAGCTAAAACGAATCAGTGGTCTGGCGCTGACCTGCAACGTACGAATCTTATCTACTGTTCCATATTTTATCTCCATTGCCTTCACCTCATTACTATTATACGAACATACATTCCCTTTTGTAAAGAAGAAACACTTTTTATCTTGTGATTTTTTTGTCCAGCTATTTTTCTTAACGAACATATAACTCTTCTTGCGACGATGAAGGACTACTTATTAACAAAAAAGCGGCAACAGCATAATTGCTGTCGCCGCATTGCTGATCAAGGGTTACTTATCATGAAAGATTATTTACTCAAATGTTCTTCAACGATTTGTTGAGATTTATCAGCTGTATCTTCCACTTCGCCTTTTGCTTTTTCTAACTTTTGAATATATTGTTTCAAACTTGTGTTTTCAGCAGTTGCTTCGTCTAATTTTTTTTGTGTATCTGCTAACTGAGTTTCTAAATTTTCTTTTTCTTGTGTCAGTGTTGCGATTTGTTGGTTCAAACCATTTACAGTATTTTGTAATTCTGAAAGTTTTGCTTGTGCTTCTTGTAGTCTTGCCGTCCAATCTGCATTCAAACGATTGATTTCATCATTTTTTTGGTTGATTTCGTCTAGTTTCGCATTGATTTCATTTTGTTTGCTTTGTAGTTGTGCATCCTTGCTGACTAATTGACTTTCTAAGTTTTGTTTTTCTGCTGCCGATTGATTTTTTTGGTTTTCTAATTCATTTACTTTTGCTTGGTATTCTTGGACATCTGCCTTTGAATCTTGCAATGTCTGTTCTTTTTGTGCTAGTTGTGCGGTAAGATCTGTAATCTTTTGCTCTTTATCTGTCAACGTATGGTCAAGCTGTGTCAGATTCTCATTGATTGTATCGATATCTGTCTCTCCACCCCACAAAATAATTTCATTTGCGTAACGCGTGCCTGTGTAGCCAATTAGACATAGAAATGCAACCACGATCCCACCAGCAATAATTTTCTTTTTCATTATGTAGCTCCTTCATTTAATATTTTTACTCACTAAAAGTAAGTGATTTCACATGCAATGTCAAGCACTTTTAAATTACAATTGTAATTTTAATAGAAACGCTATTAAATTCTCATTTAATCTTCCTTTTTTATGTATCTGCAAAAACTTTTCATAGAGAAAAATATACCTTAACACTTTCTTAAATATAGATGTATAGTAAAAATAAATGAAAAAAATTAGTTTTTCTTAAACGTAATCCTTTTCATTTCATAAATTACTGTGTTTATTACAAAAAACGTGGATTTGTCATAAATTGTCACGCTTCTTTTACCTATGAAATATTTTCACGTGTTAAAGTATTCCTCGTTGAACACAACAAATAAAACTTTTTAACGAATAAAGGAGATTTTTCATGACATCACTTAAAACTTTACTTTTTGGAACAACTTTGGCTGCCGGTGCTGCATT
>NZ_BNJW01000026.1 GCF_015751045.1 Enterococcus lactis | reverse complement strand
AATGCAGCACCGGCAGCCAAAGTTGTTCCAAAAAGTAAAGTTTTAAGTGATGTCATGAAAAATCTCCTTTATTCGTTAAAAAGTTTTATTTGTTGTGTTCAACGAGGAATACTTTAACACGTGAAAATATTTCATAGGTAAAAGAAGCATGACAATTTATGACAAATCCACGTTTTTTGTAACAGAATGATGTTCATCTCATGTGAAAAATGATGAGAAATTCCACATAATGCAGAAATGATAGGTTTAGAACAAGTGTTCTGATGAGAACAGAAATGTATAAATAACTTGAAAAAAATTGCTATTAATCATCATTTTATTTACACATTGCGTATATTTTTTGTATTTTTGCTTGAGATGTTACAATAAAAGAAAAAGGAGGCGGTTCCAATGAGTAAGAGATACCAGAACATCATGGTAGCAGTTGACGGATCAAGACAATCGATCAAAGCGTTCGCTGAAGCCCTTGACTTAGCAAAGGACAATGAAGCCCACTTATTTATCGTGTCAATCATCAACAAAGTTGAGCTGACCCATAGTGCCTATGCCTTTTCAAAAATCTATGCAGATGAAAAACAAAGAACAGAAGTAGCCATGCTGAAAAAAATCAATGATGCCAAAGAGTTCGGCATTGCTGAGATCCATGCAATAGTTGAAACTGGAGATCCAAGAAATTTGATTGCCAATGTCATCCCTGGACAAGAAAATATTGATTTGATCGTTATGGGAGCGACAGGAAAAGGAGCGATACAACAAGCACTAGTCGGATCGACCGCTTCTTATGTCGTTTCACATGCCCCTTGCAGTGTATTGGTCGTGAAGTAATTAGATAAGGGAGGAATAGAAAATGGTTCGCCCTCAAGAAGTTCGTGCACCAAAAGAAAAAATAGAAATTTTAGCAATTATTGAAGACGGCACACAAACAAAAAAAGGATACTCGATTGCTTTAATAAAGTGGAAAGGAAAAAAAGGTGTTGCTGTAAGGTGGGATGGAGATAATCAACAAGACAAAGGATTCCCGATCACTGCGAACGGCTACCATCCAGCGTGGTTTGTTCTGCCTGATAAATTTACAGAATTATACAGCTATGATTATGCGAAAACTGTCACATCCATTAAAGCATTAGACAAATTAGCAGAAGAGCAGCATAAAATGGATGAAAAATAAAAAAGATGAACCAATCAGTCTTTAGAAAACTGATTGGTTCGAGGAGTAAAAAATGAAAAAAGGTTATTTGGGATGAATATAGAATAATGCGTATAGCTTAAATCAAACTTAAAGCCATAAAAAAGGCAAGAGGGTGAGGTAAATGGAAGCAGGAAAAGTTTTACAGGAAGTAAAAGTATTATGTGCAGATAAAAAATATGAAGAAGCAAAAAGTCTGATTGAAAAGAACAAAGAAAATTTGGAAGAAAAATATCCGATTGCACAAGAATTTATAGAATTGAAACAAGGAACGCTTCTTCATCGATTCAAACATTTTTTTGGTATCACAGAATAGAAAAAAGCGATTAAAGATACAGCAAATCTCTGCTGATCTTTAATCGTTTTCTTTTGAAACTGCTAGGATTCAATTCTGATTTTTATATAAAAAATAGATCCAAATGATTAGAAAAACTACTGCAAGCGTCAATTCGATGATGTGTATCACTAATACAGATGTTGTTTCCCAATGTCTAAAAGAAAAAATCTGATAAGTAAAATATACGGCAGGTAAAGAGGCCAGTAAAACTGAAAACTTCTTTTTCGTCCATTTTATGTAATAGAAAAGAATGCTTAGCATAATAAAAAAAGGAATATAAAAAACGAACTGACCGATCGCGATCATACTATTGCCTCCAATAAATAAAGTCCAAGATACAAAATAACACTTTGTGCGTGAAGGCGCAAGCAGTTCTATGGATTTATCCAGTAAAATATGTATTGATTTTGAATTTATAGGGGAAAATTGCTATAATCAAAGTGAAAGAAGGAGTGGAATTTTCATGGATCATGTAGTGTTAGAAATCGATTTGCATTTAATCAATAATATTCGGGTGATTTACTATGTTGTAAGCAATAGTGTCGAACAACGTGTACTGACGAATAAAATCAATGGTATTTTAGCAAAGAAAGACGTTCACCGATTCAATAACGGTGAAGGTAGTTATTATAGTATCCCAGTAGAAAAAATTATTTATACGACAGTCAAAGTCAGAGAAGATCTGGATACTAAAAAGGCATATGAACCTATTTTTACAACTTATTGATTCACAGTAAATGGAGGAAAAAAATGAATCCATATGAACAACTTATCCAAGATTTGATTGATGGAAAAATCGAAAAAATCGATGTAAAAAGAGAAGAATTGATGGCTTTTCGAGAAGCATGGCTGAAATTGGAGAATCGTAAATATGTGGTAGGAAAAGCATCGCTGAACGGCAATGTGACTTATCACTATGATCCGACACGCTTATTTTAGTAAGGATGATTCAGAAAAAACAAGGGACTGTGACAAAAGTCGTGTCACAGTCCCTTCTTCTGGACAAACGGTGTTCCAGAAATGAAAATTCCTACTTATTAAATAG
Source organism: Enterococcus lactis (assembly GCF_015751045.1). Classification (GTDB taxonomy): domain Bacteria; phylum Bacillota; class Bacilli; order Lactobacillales; family Enterococcaceae; genus Enterococcus_B; species Enterococcus_B lactis. The sequence continues at coordinate 31,563 of NZ_BNJW01000026.1, read as the reverse complement.
ATTTTTGAACTTGTCTTTCACACTGTCGATATTTACGTCTTTTAGAAGATTTTGTGCTTTCTCTTTGTAAGGACCTAGTTGTTCTTTATGTTCTTCGATAAATCGTTTTGCGCCGTCGAAGTTGCCGCCTTTTATCATTTCCTTGACTTTTTGAAATAATTCTTCTTGATTCATTTTGAACACATCCTTTGCCATCAACTTGATTTTTTTCCATGGATAAAGCGAGAAAATCTAAATTATCCACATCACCATAATATCAAATAACGATCATTTTTGCTAAAAAAACACTTGTTTCTCGCTTCTAAAGTAGGAGAAAAATCTCCAACTTAGGACGGATGGAATTTCTCTAATTGCCCCATATACTGGATATATAACAAGGAGGTAGAAAGATGAAAGTGATTAAATATTTGATAGGATTGGCGGCGATTAGTGGTATTTTGCTATTTGGACTGAAATACTATACTGAAGGAAGTTACGGGGAAATCCCTGGTATACTTGACCAACTAAATCCATTAGTTGAAAAAGGTGAGGTCTATGTAAAAACACAAAAACCAGAGGAAGTAAATGAACATGGAACGGCAAGGTATGTTCAAAAAGCTGCTAATGCCGATGGGGAAGAACGAACAATTGAATTTAATGGACTTTCTGTGTTAAAAGAAAATCATTATTTGAAAATCAGCAATAAAGGAGCACACATAGAAACGTATGAAGAAGTTCCTAGAGAAAAAGTTCCGGAAAAAGCATTAGCAATTATTGGCTAAATCTACTGTATGAGCGCTACAGATTTAATTGTTGATTATAATAAGATTATGTAAACTAAATAATAAATAATAAAAATATTCCAAAATCCCCTGAAAAAAGATCATTCTTTTTTCAGGGGTTCATTTCTTATCAACAAGCTCATCAAATTGGGATGGCAGGGTTCGAACCTACAATTGCTTGATTCAGAGTCAAGTGCCTTACCAGTTTGGCTACATCCCATTTATTCAACAAAATAATCATAGCACTTTTCTAAAAAAACGCAAGTTATTTTTCTTGATCAGATAGTTGTTGTTTTACTCGTAAAAGGCGACGCACCAGTTTCTTTTCCAGTCCAGCAGGAAGGGCAATCCGCTCTGCTACTGACAAGACGGAGTCAAGCAACTGATATTCTTTGACAGGTTCATTCATGATATGGTAAATGTTTGCTAAACGCTCGATATATTCAAAGTGGGTGTACTCTGTTCGAGCGATTAGAAATTTTAATAAATCGATTGCTTTTCCATACTCTTGGTCTCCATAATAGACAAGAGCTTGACGATACAGTTTGATTTCTAGTTCATTGAGGGTAGCAGGTCTGCGCCGTTCGTTCCACTCATTAATAGAAACTTTACCTTGAACATTTCCTTTGCGGTCACGGACAAAAATAATCGGAATTTCATTTGGATTCATTTTTTTATGAGTGAATTTTTCCATTATCTGTGCTCCCTTCAAAGGTTCGGTATCTAGAGTATAAGGGATTTTTACTTTAATTACTAGCTTTTCTCCAAAGTTAGCATTTGTCCGCCCATTGCAGTGAAAATGGCCGAAAAATCATTGATCGGTACTGCTCGATTTTTTACGCCATAGGGGTCGTTGACGTAAATATTCTCTTTGTCGTATCCAGTGACTACACAAGCATGAACAAGTGGAGTGACTCTTACTTCTCCGTTGTTTGTTGTCCAAGTCATAAAATCAGTTTCATCAGGGACTTCAAAATTGATAGTCACGGAAGTCCATACAGGATTTCCTTTAGATAGAGCTTTTTTGATATCATCTAGTTGAGCATCTGTTTTTGGTAAAGTATGATAATCCGTTTGGACGATCTGTTGAGCAAGAGAGGCAATAGGAGGGACATAGACGCCCATAGCCCAGTCTCCGCCACTGATATCTCCAACAAATCCTTCATTAGGATCGCCATGAGTCCCATCTGCATTGAAAACAGGGACGTAATCCAATTGTTCAGCTAACTGGTTTTTAGTCGTTTCATAACCATAAAAAGATAAAAGCATGGAAAGCGAAGTGACCTCGCAGCCATTTTCTAGAGAAGGAGAGTCAAACTGGCTCTCTAATGGAACATCTAGCAAAACTTCTGCTTTCTCTTTTGTTTTTTTCGTTTTTTGTGTTGAACTTTTTTGTGTAGTATTCATTGTATGTTCTGGAGAATGGATATGTAGGTAATAACTTGTACCACTTAATAAAAGAGTAGCTGTACCTCCTAGAAACAATAGTTTTTTAAATGTTTTTTTCTTCATTGGAAATCTCCCTTTTCAGCTGTTTATCTTTCCTATTATAAGTGTATTTTTATTGGGAAGGGAAGTATTTTATTTAAATATGTAAGAAATAATCAGTTTTTGAGGAATATTATTTATTATTTTAGAAAAAATTCTTCTAGATACAACAGCTGTTTTAATTGTGAAAACGAAAACAGTACGCTATAATGCCTGTAAGGTTGATTTTTGACTGTAAACAAAAAATCAAATAGTTAAATCTCCAAAAAATAGCAATTGTAATATGGAGAAAAGTTCCAGCAGTTTAGGAGGATTTTGATGACGGAAGAAATGATTAATTTAGGAGAACAATATGCATGCAAACCAATTGGCTTTACAAAAACGGTCGTTGGTGAAGTTGTATCAAAAATGACAAACTGTGCCGTGGTCAAAGTTGCCCAATGTGCTGCAGAGGATCAAGAGTTATTAGATGAAAAAGCAAGCATGGTTGTTGCAAAATATGATACATTTGAATAAAGAAAATAATTGGACGTGCGGCGTGCTGCAAGTCCAATTTCTTTGAGAAGGTAAATCAGTATTCTTTTCCTGTTTTCAGGTGAAGAAAAAGCGAGGCGAGTTGTCATGGTAACATTTTTTACGGTCCTATTGTTTTTATTCGTTGTTGTTATGTTCTTATTTCTTTGGCTGGTGCGAAAAGAAATTATTTATCGGACTGTTCGGAATCGATGGGTCTACTTGGTCATACCATTCTTAGTAGTACTAGTCATTTGGTACACACTCATCAGCCAGCCTACAGCAGATGAATTGGCAAAAGGGATTTTGTCAGCGATGATTTTTATTAGTTTTTTGTTGGACAGTCGAGGAATTACAGAAGAAGGGCTTGTCTTGAATAGCTTTGATAAAAAAGGTGTTCCTTTTTCTGAAATCAATAAAATCGTGTTGTACCAACCAAAAGGTTCTAAAATTGTAAAAATGAATTTTTTCCGAAACGGATGGCGGGGACCGATGCTGAAATTTTCTGCATCATTAGAAGAATTAGTTCCATTTTTGTCCCAACGCTTGAACGATGAGGCGGAGATTGATATTATGATCGATCCAGAATAAAAAATAGAGGTTGCGACAAGATGTTTGTCACAACCTCTGTTTTTTTCAAGTAAAATTATCCGAATACACGGAAGCGATCTGCATCGTTCATGTATTCTTTTTCCCCAGCTGGTGTTTCTGGTGAACCGAATACTAATTGTGAACGTAGTTTCCAGTTTGAAGGGATATTCCATTCTTTTGCAACTGCTTCGTCAATAACTGGGTTGTAATGTTGCAGGTTTGCGCCCAATCCTTTATCAACTAATGCTACCCAAGTGTTCGCTGTTGCGATTCCGTTTGATTGTTCTGACCAATCTGGGAAGTTGTCTGCATATAATTCAAATTGTTCTTGTAGACCTTTTACCACGTCAGTATCTTTGAAGAATAATACTGTACCATAACCATTTTTGAAACCAGCTAATTTGTTTTGTGTATTTGGGAAAGCTTCTGCTGGAGTCAATGGGCGAAGTACTTCTTCAGTGATTTCCCAAAGTTTTTCATGTGCATCTCCGAAAAGAATAACTGCGCGTGTTGATTGAGCATTGAAAGCAGTTGGGCTTTCTTTAATTGCTTCTTTGATCAAAGCTGTCAATTCTTCATTAGAAAGTGAAACATTACGTCCTAGATGATAGATTGAACGGCGATTTTTTAAAGTGTCAGTAAAAGTTGTCATAATAAAATTTCTCCTTTGATTTGCGTTTTGCATTTTTTTAATTGATTACGAAATGAAGTATATCATCTTACAAAAAGTAAGTAAACAGATATGCTCACAAAAAATAAGCGAAGTTCAAAAAACAATTTTAATAAGGGAAATCGTTAGAAAAGGATTTTCTTGGTTATCGCTTTCATTGCTGTGTTTTAGGAATTTTTGCTTATTCGAAAAAAACAGCTGATATATAATTATTAAATCTCTATCTTCTTTTTTTTATGATATTGCCATTAAAAATTACTTGTTTTTATAGAAAATTAGTTTATATTTCTTAAATAAGTTTTTTAGTTAAATTTTTCGGTAAAGATGTATAATATTTTCTGAAAATTTAAAGAATTGGGGTATAGATTATGGAAAAACAGCAAGACAAGGGCTTCTTCGGGCAGCCGAAGGGATTGTCAACTTTGTTCTTCACTGAGATGTGGGAACGATTTAGTTATTATGGTATGCGTGCATTACTTATCTATTATATGTACGATACAGTTGCCAACGGGGGACTTGGATTACCACGAGCAACAGCATTAGCTATCATGTCGATATACGGATCGCTGATCTACATGTCTAGTATCGTCGGCGGATGGGTATCTGACCGAGTGTTAGGAGCAAAACGCACTGTATTCTTTGGTGGAGTCTTCATTATGCTTGGACACATCGTCTTGGCTTTACCATTTGGTGTAAGTACATTATTTGTTTCAATGGCATTGATTATTATCGGAACCGCCTTTTTGAAACCAAACGTTTCTGGCATGGTCGGACATCTTTATTCAAAGACTGATTTGCGAAGAGATGCAGGATTTTCGATTTTTTACATGGGTGTCAACTTAGGAGCATTATTAGCACCACTAATCGTTGGGACAATCGGTCAAGAATATAACTACCATTTAGGGTTCTCTTTAGCTGCTATTGGGATGTTCTTTGGATTATTACAATACATTATCCAAGGACGCAAGACATTAGACGGAGTGGGTACTACACCGCCGAATCCTTTGACAACTGAAGAACGTAAAGGATTCATCCGTAACTTGATCATCGCACTTGTTGTTATCGCTGCAGTATTCGGTGGGGCACAATTAACTGGTCATCTGACAATCGACTTTTTTGTCAATACAATCAGTGTATTGGGGATTATCTTACCGTTGTATTACTTTATCAAAATGTTGACTTCAAAAGATGTAACTGCTGAAGAAAAACCAAGAGTATGGGCGTATATCCCATTATTCCTTGCAGCAATCATTTTCTGGTCATTACAAGAACAAGGTTCATCTATCTTAGCTTTATTTGCTAGTGAACGTACGCAATCTACACTATTTGGTGTGACGATCCAAGCAAGCTGGTATCAATCATTGAATCCGATTTTCATCTTTATTTTGACACCGGTATTCGTAACGATGTGGACAAAACTTGGCAAACGCCAACCATCTACAGTAGTGAAATTCTCTCTTGGTCTTTTGTTTGCAGGATTATCATACTTACTATTGATGTTGCCAGGTATGCTTTATGGGACAAGTGGAAAAGTAAGTCCATTGTGGTTGTTAGGAAGTTTCTTCATCGTGGTTATTGCTGAATTGTGTCTTTCACCAGTTGGTTTGTCTGTAACAACGAAATTAGCACCACGAGCATTTGAATCACAAACAATCGCTATTTGGTTCTTAGCTGATGCTTCTTCACAAGCAATCAATGCACAAATTGCACGCTTCTACACACCGGGAACAGAATCTGCCTACTTCGGTATTATCGGTGCAGTAGCAATCGTTGGTGGTATCTTGCTATTTACTGTGAAAGAACCAATCAAAAAACTAATGGGATCTATCCATTAATCAACTCACGAAAAGACAGGAATTGCTTATTTGTAGCGATTCCTGTCTTTTTGCGTATACTCAAAAAAGATAGAAATATCAGAACCATAAAAGTATATAATTTGAAGAATATAGAACAAATGTTCAGTATTTTTTGATATAATAAAGAAGCACCGTATCATGTGTTGAAGGAGGAAAAGCATGTCTTTACAATTTATTCTTGGAAACGGGAAAAAAGATCACCGTCAAGTCTTGATCGACGAAGCGTCAGCTTGGCTCGACCAGGATGCAAGCAACCAAGTATTTTTTCTTGTTCCCAATTACAGCAAATTCGAACAGGAACAAGAAATTTTAGCGGAGATGCGAAGAAGAAGCGGGAAAAAAGCTTTCAGCACAACAAATGTTCAAGTATTCAGTTTTTACCGTCTGGCTTGGTATTTGCTGCAACAGACAACCCTTCTTACAGGAAATGAGTTATCAGAATCCGGATCTGCGATGATCTTGCGACAGATTTTAGAAAAACATGAGGAAGAATTAACGATCTTTCGCGGAGAAATCAATAAAAGAGGATTTATTCGCCAATTGCAAGAACTCTATAGTGAATTGCGCATAGGGAATATTCAACCGGAAGACTTGATGCTTTTATTTGGTGATTCACCGAATGCAGAAGACCAGCAACTTAAAATGAAAGACTTGAAGCTGATTTTTTCAGCTTATGACAGCGAATTGACCGAACGTGCCCTATCAAATGAAGATGCACTGGCTATACTAGCAAATTATATGCAGACACAAGATTTCACCAACGTCAAATTTATCGTCAGCGGTTTTTCCCGAATCAATGGGCAAGAGTATCAATTACTGCAGGCAATGATGGAAAAGGGGCAATTAGTTGTCGATTTATTGTTGGATCGTCCTTATACAGCGGATCTTCCAGAAGTACTTACGCTCTTTCATGAGACTGGAAAGCTTTATTTCCGTCTTTTTCAAAGTGCGAGAGAACGGAAAGTCCCTATATTAGTAGATCGTTTTGCGCCAGAGCAGAATCGTCCGACAGCGCTGCAGTTGCTGCAAACGATGTGGGAAGAGACTTCTAGCCAAAAGAAAGCAACCGTCCGCAAATTAGGGGAACAAGAGGCTCTCCATTTGTGGGAAGCTGAAAATCCAACTGAGGAAGTCCGACAGTTAGCCGTTGAAATCAGACGGCTAGTCAGTGAAGAAAACTACCGTTATCGTGATATCCAAGTACTGACAAAAAATATGTCCTTATATGGAAATATTCTTCGACCAATCTTTCAAGAAATGGCGATTCCTTTTTATATCGATGAAGAACAAATGATGGAAAATCATCCGCTGATTGAATGGATCAACAGTCTGTTCGCTCTTGACCGTTATTCTTATCGATTAAGTGATATTATGCGTTTTTTCAAGACGGAATTGTTCCTATCGATGGAAACAGAAACCGAACTGGATGAATGGAAACAAGAACGAGATGAATTCAGGAAAAAATTGGACATCACAGAAAATGTCGCACTTGCTTATAATTATCAAGGCACTTACTGGACGCGTGAAAAAGATTGGCAGTTTGTAGCGTATGATTTTGAAGCAGAGCAGATTGAAGACGTACAGCATCTGGAAGAACAGTCAAATACGATTAGACGATTATTTCAGAAATCTATACCTGCATTTTTTAAAAAAATAAAGAAAAGCAAAACAGGACAAGCGGCCGCAAATGTTTTTTATCAATTTTTGATCCAAAGTGGTGTACAGCAACAATTATTGTTTTGGCGTAATCAGGAAGTAGATAGAGGAAACTTAGAAGCGGCAAGAAACCATGAGCAGACATGGGGAGCGCTGATTGATCTGCTGGATGAATATGTAGTCATTTATGGTGAATCGGCTTTTGACTGGTCACTGTTCCAAGAAATCATTACGAGTGGTCTAGAAAATCTAAGTTATGGTAAAATCCCTACCGCAATCGACCAAGTGCGAATCAACCGTTTGGAATTAGTTCGACCGAATCAAGCTGCCGTCACTTTTGCATTAGGTTTGAATGATCAAGTGTTTCCAGACCGTAAAGAAACAAAAGGATTGTTGTCCAGTGAAGAACGAGAAGTATTAAATCAAGCTTTGCCAGATGGACAGTTTTTATTCGACCCATCCAAAGAAAGTATCTCTTTTGAGCCTTTCCAAGCCTACCTTGTTTTTCTTTCCGGAACGGATCGATTATATCTTAGCTATGCACAAAGCTATGACACAGATGGTTCACTGAAGATGTCTCCTTATTTGCGCAGAATCACAGAATATTTATCAGTTCCCGTCGAGAGAAAAGAGCATTTGACGATCGAAAGCGATCCTGATTGTTATGTAGGAACTTACAGAAGCGGAATCAATACAGTCAATAGGATTTATCGATTAGCTTTAGATGAAAAGAAACCTGTACCAAAGCATTGGCAAAAGCTCAAAGAATTAGTACTGAATTCCTCATGGCGCAATTTTGCTTTACAAATCTTTGAAAGTCAGGAACATTTGAATGTGCCTGTTTCGATGCCAGAAAAAATGGCGGAAGAGCTTTATGGAAAAGAAATTTATACTTCGATTTCACGTATGGAGAATTTTTATAATTGTGAATACAAATACTTCATGCAATTTGGTTTGAAATTGAAAGAACGAACTGTTTATGGTCTGACTCCAGCAGCAACAGGTGATTTTTATCATGAATCATTGGATCGTTTCTTCAAGCTACTGTTTTCAAACCAATTATCCTTAGTGAATATGACCGATGCGCAGCGTAAAGACTTCACTGAAAAAGTGCTGCAAGAAGTGTTCGGAGAACTTCGGTTTGAGATATTGGATAGTTCTGCAAGAATGAACTATATCCGCTATCAATTAGGACAGACGATCCAAAAAGTGGCATGGGCTTTGCACAAACAGAGCAAAAATACGGGCATGCATCCTCTACAGACGGAGATTTTATTTGGTCAGATTGCTGGAGCAAAAGGTATCACAGGTCTGGAATTACCGTTGAGTAATGGTGGTAAACTCCACGTTCGAGGAAAAATCGATCGGATTGATGTAGCTTCTGAACAAGAAGACACTTGGTTAAGCGTTATTGATTACAAATCTAGTGGACGTTCATTTGATGTCACAGAAGCTTATTATGGCATGGCTATGCAATTATTGACGTATCTGGACGTAGCATTGATGGATGCGGTACGTTTGACTGGAAAGGCGGCTGTTAAACCAGCAGGCTCTTATTATTTACATGTTCATAATCCTGTATTGACAGAGACAGATGATGTAGAGAAGAATACATTGAAAAAATTTAGTTATGATGGCGTTTTTGTCGATGATCCCGCTCTTTTAGAAGTACTAGATCATTCACTGGAAACAAAAGAACAATCACTGATCTATCCAGTGAAAAAAAATGCGAAAGATGAATACCAAAAAGGTAGTTTCAGCAAAGATAAATTTTTCACGGAAGAAGAACTGCAACTATTCATGGCGCATAATCGGGAAAATATGCGGTTAGCTGGAGATGCAATCACTTCCGGAGAAATCAAACTGAACCCAGCTTATAAAGATAAACAGCGAATTGCCTGCGAATTTTGTCCATTCAGAAGCATCTGTACGTTTGATGTGATGCTGAAAGAAAATAATTACCACCGTCTGGAGAAAATAGATAAGGAAGAAGCACTGCGCAGAATATTGAAAAGGAGTGAAGAAGAGTGAATCAAATTCCTTTAAAACCGCAAAATGAACGATTTACAGATGATCAGTGGCAGGCGATTTTCGATCAAGGAGATAATTTGTTAGTCTCTGCGTCTGCCGGATCAGGTAAAACTACAGTGCTTGTTCGAAGAGTGATTGAAAAATTAAAAATGGGTTTTGATATCGATGAATTACTGATTGTGACATTTACTGAAGCAGCCGCAAGAGAAATGAAAGAAAGAATTCAAGAGGCATTACAAGAAGCGGTCAACAGCGAAAGCGACCCTGTACGAAGACAGCATTTTACTAAGCAGTTAGTTTTATTGCCCACAGCGAATATCTCAACCTTACATGCTTTTTGTCTAACAGTTATTCGACGTTATTATTACTTAATTGATATTGATCCGGTCTTTCGCATGTTAACAGATGAAACAGAAACGATCTTGATGAAGGAGGATGTGTGGGACGAGCTGAGAGAAGCACTTTACGCAGAAAATGATGAACGATTTTTCCAATTAACAATGAACTTTTCTAATGATCGTTCAGATGACGGCTTGACGAATCTGGTGTTTTCTCTTTATGAGTTTGCCCGTGCCAACCCTGACCCCCAAAAATGGCTAGAACAGTTAAGCGATAATTATCGTTTGACTGAGGGGCTAGCGAAATCTCGATTATATCAAGAACAAATCCGTCCTTTAGTTTTGGCAGATATATACCAATGTGTACAATTATATGAACAGATGACTCAGTTAGCACAAGGTGAAGAATTAGAAAAAATGCATGAGCAAGTGGCCGGAGAACAACAGCAGATCAAAAATATCTATGAAGCTTTCTCGCAAGATCGGTTAGAAGAAGCTTATGCTAGTTTGGAACAACTGACTTTTTCAACTTTTAAGAGCAGTCGTAAAGCAGAATTGAAAGAAATATCCAATGAAGTCAAGGGCATGAGGGATAAAGCAAAAAAATTGATTCAGCAGATAAGTAAAAGTTACTTTCCTGTTTCACCAAGCCAAATAGAAGAATTAACGGAAAAAGCACTACCGTTAGTCGAAGAAATGACAAAAGTCACGCAAATCTTTATGGACGGTTTCAGTATGCGTAAACGGGAAAAAGGTGTGTTGGATTTCAATGATCTGGAACATCTAGCGTTGCAGATTCTCACAGAAAAAACGAAAGATGCATGGCTGCCAAGTGAAGCTTCAAAACATTATCGAAAAAAATTCAAAGAAGTAATGGTAGATGAATATCAAGACGTGAACCAATTACAAGAAGCCATTTTATACTGGCTAAGAGAACCTGACGATACAAAAGGAAATATGTTTATGGTTGGGGATGTCAAACAATCCATTTATTCTTTCCGTTTAGCAGATCCTAGTTTATTTATCGGGAAATACGAGAATTTTTCAAAGAAAGAAGGCGGACGTCGGATCGTTTTGGCTGAGAACTTCCGCTCTAGAAAAGAAGTCCTTTCTTTTACGAATCTTATTTTTGAACAACTAATGGATCCAGCAGTAGGTCAAATCAATTATGACGAAGCAGCCAAACTCATACAGGGATTCTCAGACTTTCCGGAGAATGAACAGTTTGAGCCAGAAATCATGATCTATGAAAAAGAACAGGAAGAATCAGAGATCGAGATTCCGACGGACGATATACTGGAAGACAAAACAGAAGGCGAACTTTTTATGACAGGACTAAAAATTCGTCAATTAATTGATTCCTCCTTTATGATTTATGATAAAAAATCAAAGAAAAGTCGTCCGATAGAGTACAAAGACATTGTTCTCTTGACACCTACAAAGAAGAACAACTTAACGATTTTAGAGATTTTCAAAACATTGGATATTCCTTTGGAGATGAATGATGCTCAAAATTATTTTCAAGCGACAGAAATTCGCACGATGATCTCGCTGCTACAATTAATTGACAACCCCTATCAAGATATTCCGCTTGCGGCTGTATTGCGTTCGCCAGTCGTGGGTTTGATTGAACCAGAATTAGCCAGCATCCGATTAGCCGACCGTGCACATACTTACTATGATGCTGTGCTTGCTTATCAAGCATCAAACGAAGATGAATTAGCGGCTAAGCTGGAACATTTTGGCAAACAACTAGATCATTGGCGAGAACTTGCTCGCCGTTCTTCGATCACTGACTTGCTATGGGATATCTATTATGAGACGGGATATCTAGAGTATGTGGTCGGTTTGCCAGCAGGAGCACAGAGACAAGCCAATCTTTATGCATTGGTCGATCGTGCCAAAGCATACGAGCAAAGTTCTTTCAGAGGATTATATCAGTTCGTGCGTTTCATTGAAAAAATGCAAGAAAAAGATAAAGACTTAGCAGAACCAGTCATTTCAATAGAAGATAATGCTGTTCGCGTAATGACGATCCATGCAAGTAAAGGCTTGGAATTTCCAGTTGTATTTTTGTTAGATATGACGAAAGAATTTAACTTACAAGACTTGCGCAATCGGTATGCTTTTGAAGAAAAACTTGGAGCAGGTATTCGCTATATGGATCCTGAAACACGGGTGTTATATGATACGTTACCGTTTCAAGCCATCAAATTGGCAAAGCAAAACAAATTGTTGTCGGAAGAAATGCGTAAATTGTATGTAGGATTGACTCGGGCAGAACAAAAGCTTTTCATTGTCGGTTCCTATAAAAATAAAGAGCAAATGATCCAAACGTGGTCTGAAGCAGCTGATCATGAGGAGTTGGTTTTTGATCCTGCGCTACGTTTGAAGGGCAGAAGCAGCTTGATGAATTGGATTGGTTACGGATTGATCCGTCATCCTGAAATGCAGAAATACTTAGAGGAAGAAGTTTCGACTTCTCTCCTTCAAGATTCAAATGCACAGTTTTCTATTTCATGGATGAATCAGCAAACAATCATTGAACAAAGACAGTTGCTTGCTGAAAAAGAACTGGTTAACTTAGATCAGCAGATGAAAGAAAAGGAAACTGTATTAGCAGATTCGTTACAAAAACGTCTAGCCTATGAATATCCTTATCAGGCTTCTTCGCAAACCACAAGTTATCAATCTGTATCTGAGATCAAACGATTATTCGAAGATCCAGATGATACACAAGAATCACGTTTGACTCTGGAAAGTAGTCAGACAAAGGCAGCATCTCGTCAATTCCGTTATACGCAAGAACAACTAGCAGAACCAAAATTTTTACAAAAAGATCGGCAAGTGTCGGCAGCTGCTGTTGGAACAGCTACCCATGCTTTATTGCAATTGCTGCCATTAGAGATGCCAACTACAGAGAGCATCAATCAAAAGTTGCAGGAATTAGTAAAGAAACGGTTAATAGACGAAAAGGTCGCAAAAAAAGTAGATGTTTCTTCTATTATATGGTTCTTTCAAACAGAACTTGGGCAACAATTGATTGCCAACAAAGAAAACGTAAAACGGGAACAACCTTTTTCCATGCTGCTTTCTGCTGATGAAGTATTTCAAGACTATCCAAATCAGGAAGATGAGCTATTGATCCACGGAATCGTCGATGGATACTTAGAAGAAAAAGATCATCTCCATATCTATGATTTTAAAACAGATTTCATTTTACATCCGGATGATCCAGCAGAAATAGACGCGATCGTCCAAAAATATCAAGGACAGCTAAGACTTTACCAACAAGCAATGACAGAAGCACTGAATAAACCTGTAGAAAATGTTTTCCTAATTTTACTTCGGGTGAAACGAATCATAAACATTAATAAATAATTATAATTGAGCAAACTTGACTTATGTTTTGTAAGGATTATGCTATACTCTGGGAAGAGGTGAGTATGATGGAGCTAACACAGACAGAATTCGTTTTGTGTCCTAAATTTGAAAAAACGTTCTCTATTTTAGGAAAAAAATGGAACGGATTGATTATCGATGTACTACTCGAAAATGGTCCGCAACGCTTTGTCGAGCTTGCGGCAAAAATCCCGATGGTTAGTGATCGGGTATTGGTCGAACGCTTGAAGGAATTAGAAAAAGAAGGAATAGTCACTCGAAACATTGCCTGTAGTGAAAAAAGCCGTTCAGAATATCTCTTGACTGAAAAAGGAGCAGACTTGCAAAAAGCAATGCGTCAAATACAAGTTTGGAGCGAAAAATGGGTCACAGAGGAAGAATGCGGTTGATTTTGTAAAAAAAATCTTGTAAACTATAGTCCATACGAATAAGTAAAAGAACGATGACGAAAAAGAGTAGTTTGGCTAAACCAGTTCAGGGAGATCTGTCACAGACTGAAAACAGGTCCTGTGTTTGAAAAATGAAGTTCACTTTCCGAGTTCGTCTGATCATTATCAGACCGGCAACTGTCGTTAACGAAGTAAGAGTGCGGTGTAAGTTTATTTATCCGCAAATTAGGATGGTAACGCGAAGACCTCGTTCCTTAACAGGAATGAGGTCTTTTTGTTTTGTATTTGGAATTTAAAGGAGGAACAAGCACATGTCTTTACAAGCACAATTAGAGAGCTTGAAAGAAGAAACAATCGTCAAAATCACGGCGGCACAAGATTTAAAAGAATTAAATCAAATACGTGTTGAAACGTTAGGAAAAAAAGGACCGATCACAGAAGTATTGCGTGGGATGAAAGATCTAAGTCCAGAAGAACGTCCAAAAGTCGGAAGTTTCGCAAATGAGATCCGAGACCTTTTGACAGAAGAAATAGAGCGAAAAAAACAAGTATTAGAAGAAGAAGCGTTAAATGCAGCTTTGGCAAAAGAAACAGTAGACGTGACATTGCCTGGTAGAAAAGTAAAGCATGGTACACGTCATATCGTGACGCAAATCATGGAAGAAATTGAAGATATTTTTGTAGGTATGGGGTATCAGATCGTAGAAGGTTACGAAGTAGAGTCTGACCATTACAATTTCGAACGGATGAACCTGCCAAAAGACCATCCGGCAAGGGACATGCAAGATACTTTCTATATTTCAGACGAGATATTGATTCGGACACATACTTCACCAGTCCAAGCACGAACAATGGAAAAGCATGATTTCTCTAAGGGTGCTCTACGAATGATCTCGCCAGGAAAAGTTTTCCGCAGAGATACAGATGATGCGACCCACAGCCATCAGTTCCATCAAATTGAAGGGCTAGTTGTTGATAAAAACATCACGATGGGCGACCTTAAAGGAACATTAGAAGTCGTAATGAAAAAAATGTTTGGGGAAGAACGTGAAATCCGTTTGCGTCCAAGTTATTTCCCATTTACGGAGCCATCAGTAGAAGTAGATGTCAGTTGTTTCAAATGTGGTGGTGCCGGTTGTAACGTATGTAAATACACTGGATGGATCGAGATTTTAGGAGCTGGCATGGTGCACCCGAATGTGTTGAAGATGTCAGGAATCGATCCAGAAGAATATTCAGGCTTTGCTTTCGGCCTTGGACCAGACCGCGTAGCTATGTTGCGGTATGGAGTGAATGATATCCGTAATTTCTATCAAAATGACTTACGTTTCTTAAGTCAGTTCAAGGGGGAGTAAGAAGATGTTAGTTTCATATAAATGGCTTAATCGTTATGTGGATTTATCGAATGTAACACCAAAAGAATTAGCGGATAAAATGTCTGTAACAGGAATCGAAGTCGAGGGAATCACGGTTCCAGAAGAAGGCTTGAAAAAAATCGTTGTCGGTGAAGTCAAGGAATGTGTACCACATCCAGATTCTGATCACCTTTCTATTTGTCAAGTCGATATTGGTGAAGACGAACTGTCTCAAATCGTTTGCGGAGCGCCTAATGTGAAGGTCGGAATCAAAGTAATCGTTGCGCTTCCTAACTCACGGATTGCTGGAAATGTGAAGATCAAAAAAGGGAAAATGCGTGGTCAAGTATCAAATGGCATGATTTGCTCGTTACAAGAAATTGGCTATTCAGACAGTGTTATACCGAAAGAATACGCTGAAGGTATCTATTATATGCCACAAGAAGCTGTAAATGGCGATCCAGTTTTTTCTTATTTAGATATGGATGATTCGATCATTGAATTGTCTATCACACCAAATCGTGCAGATGCATTGTCAATGCGTGGCGTAGCTTATGAAGTTGGGGCAATCTATCGTCAGACGCCTACATTTGATGACGAGAAATTAGTAGAATCATCACAACTTGCTAGCGATAGAATCAAAGTGACAGTTGAAGATAAAGAAGTCGTTCCTGCCTATCAAATCCGCATCATTGAAGGAGTAAACATCCAACCAAGTCCTCAATGGCTGCAAAATCTTTTGATGAATGAAGGCATCCGCCCAATCAACAATGTAGTAGATGTGACGAACTATATTTTGCTTTTATTCGGACAACCACTACATGCATTTGACTACGACAAATTGAAATCAAATGAGATCCTTGTCCGTCATGCAAAAGAAAATGAGACATTAGTCACGTTAGATGGAGAATCTCGGGAATTGACAACTGACAATCTTGTCATCACTAATGGCAAAGAACCAGTTGCTTTGGCTGGTGTCATGGGTGGATTAGATTCAGAGATTACGAATGAAACAACAACAGTGGCACTGGAATCTGCTTTGTTTGATCCAATTTCGATCCGTCGTACAGCAAAACAATTTAATTTGCGTAGCGAATCTTCTGCACGCTTTGAAAAAGGGATCAACCATGCAACTGTTGGAGAAGCCAGTGAGGTTGCTGCAGCAATGATCGTTTCTCTTGCAGGTGGGGAAGTTCTACAAGGTGCGGTCAAAGGTTCAGAGATCAAAGCAGAAGACGTATCAGTGAAGATTTCACTTGAACGCATCAATCAATATTTAGGAACATCTCTTGTCGTTAAAGAAGTAAATGAGATTTTTGAAGCACTTGGATTTAGCTATGAAGAAAAGGATCATGTTTATTCCGTAGTCGTACCACCAAGACGCTGGGATATCCAAATCGAAGCAGACATTATCGAAGAAGTTGCTCGTATTTATGGATACGACCAGTTGCCATCTACACTTCCAAGTGGAGAAACGGTTGCTGGAAGCTTGTCAAAAGAACAAGAAACTACTCGTAAAATTCGTACAATCTTTGAAGGAAGTGGATTGAGCGAAGCAATCAGTTATGCATTGACAACAGAAGAAAAATCAAGACAGTTTGTTATAAAAGAAAGTAATATTACACGTTTGGACTGGCCAATGAGCGAAGAACGTTCTGTATTACGAATGAATTTGATCAGCGGACTATTAGATGATATCAGTTATAACACTGCTCGAAAAAATACAGAGATTGCTTTATATGAAATTGGTCGGGTATTCTTCCAAGAAAATGATCCGCGCACACATCTGCCGCAAGAAGTAAAACATGCAGCCATCGCTATTTCTGGTATTTGGGAAGAAAAAGATTGGCAGACGAAAACACAAAACGTAGACTTTTTCACCATCAAGGGTCTTTTAGAAAACTTATTTGAACAACTAGGTATCACTGAAGATATCCATTATCAAACAGTGACAGAAATAAAAGAAATGCATCCTGGGAGGACAGCTGCAATTTATCTTGGCGAACAATTTATCGGCTTTGTCGGTCAAGTGCATCCGACAATTGCCAAAAGTTACGATATTCCAGAAACATATGTAGCTGAGTTTGATTTATCTGCTGTAGTGGAAGCTGCCCAAAAAGGAATCGTTTTTGAAGCAGTGACAAAATTCCCAGCAGTCAGCCGGGATATCGCTTTGCTTGTAAAAGAAACTGTGACAAATCAGGAATTAACAGAAGTGATCCATTCTGCTGCCGGAAGATTTTTAACAGATATCCAATTATTTGATGTCTATCAAGGAGAAAACATCGAAAAAGGACATAAATCCATGGCTTATAGCCTGACATTCGTCAATCCTGAAGCAACATTGACAGATGAAGAAATCAATAAAGCAATGGAAAAAGTCGAAAAAGCGTTGATAGAAAACCTAGAGGCAAGTATTCGCTAAGAGGGAAAATATAGTAAGTAACGATCAAGTAGCTTTTGAAGACTATTCATTTGAAAAAGAGATGTGACACAAGTTTGTCACATCTCTTTTTTTGATTTTAAAAAAGGAATAGCACAGAGACGAGATAAAAAAACAGGCCTTTACAGCCTGTTTTTTAGAGTAAATGAATTAATGGAAGTAATTGATTCCCATTGCTGATTTTACTTCAGAAAGTGTTTGTGCAGCTACTTTAGCAGCTTCTTCACTACCTTTACGTAAGATTTCCATAACAGCTGAAGGATCTTTTTCCAATTCTTCTCGGCGTGCGCGGATCGGTGCAAATTCAGCTTCCAATACATCAATGAGGTATCGTTTGATCTTTACATCACCAAGTCCGCCGCGGCGGTAATGAGCTTTCATTTCTTCAATTGCTTCTTTATCTGTTCCGAATACATCCAAGTAGGTGAAGACCATATTCCCTTCTACTTGTCCAGGATCTTGTACATGGATGTGGTTTGGATCAGTATACATACTCATAACTTTTTTCTGTAAGACATCGGCAGGATCGGAGATATAAATACCGTTTCCTAACGATTTACTCATTTTGCCATTTCCATCGATTCCAGGTAACCTACCCATTCCTTTTGGTGGGAATACGCCTTTCGGTTCCACCAAGACTTCACCATATGTATGATTGAAGCTTTGTACGATTTCCTGTGTCTGCTCTAACATTGGTTTTTGATCCTCGCCAACAGGTACGAGATTCGCTTTGAATGCAGTGATATCAGCTGCTTGAGAAACAGGATAGATAAAGAATCCTGTAGGCACGCTTTCACCGAATTTCTTTTGTTCGATTTCTGTTTTGACAGTCGGATTGCGCCGAACGCGTCCTACGCTGACTAAGTTCAAATAATACATGGTTAACTCAGCTAATTCCGGAATTTGTGATTGGATAAATAAAGTAGATTTTGCAGGATCTAATCCCACGGCTAAATAGTCTAAAGCAACTTGCAAGACATTTGATGAAACCTTCTCAGGATTTTTAGCATTATCGGTCAGTGCTTGCATGTCAGCAATCATGACAAACAGTTGGTTGTCTTCGTCTGCTTGCATAGCCACTCGGGTTTTTAGAGAACCGACGTAATGCCCTAAATGCAGCTTCCCAGTTGGTCGATCTCCCGTTAAAATAATATTTTTCAAAAAAGACACCTCTTTACGATTTGTAAGTCTGAGCACTTAATATCTTACCGTTTTTCCTGACAAGAAACAACAGTTCCTAAGGAAAAAACAAGGAAAGAGGATAAAATAACTAATAGATTAGAAATGAAAGAAATATTTATGGGAGAATAAACGTTCTAAGAAACTTTACAAATTACTAAACTATCAGATATAATGTATTTTATTATACATCTTTAAAAGAAATCTTACTAAATAATAATGGGAGTGTAATTCTATGGCAATGATTAAATTTGATCACGTGGATAAATATTATGGCAAGTTCCACGCATTAAAAAATATCAATCTCGAATTCGAGAAAGGAGAAGTTGTCGTTGTCATTGGTCCTTCTGGTTCAGGAAAGAGCACGATGCTTCGCTGTATCAATGGATTAGAGACGATTTCTTCAGGTAAGCTACTAATTAATGATACTGACTTGCATGATAAAAAGACAAAGTTGACAGAAGTCCGAAAGAATATCGGCATGGTTTTCCAGCATTTCAATTTGTATCCTAATAAAACCGTTCTGGAAAATATTACATTAGCACCAATCAAAGTGTTAAAGCAAGACCAGGCAACTGCAGTCAAAAACGCGGAGAAATTTCTGAAAACTGTCAATATGTTAGATAAGAAAGATTCTTATCCTTCCATGTTATCCGGTGGACAACAGCAACGGGTGGCAATCGCCAGAGGTTTAGCGATGAATCCTGAGATGCTGCTGTTTGATGAACCTACTTCTGCTTTGGATCCGGAAATGATTGGTGATGTATTGGACGTCATGAAAAAATTGGCGCATGACGGCATGTCAATGATTGTCGTGACGCATGAAATGGGCTTTGCCAAAGAAGTTGCGGATCGTGTCATCTTCATGGCTGACGGAGAAGTATTGGAAGATAGCAGAAATGTGAGAGACTTTTTCGAAAATCCAAATGAAGTCCGAGCACAGCAATTTATCAGTAAAGTTATCAATCATTGATAGGAGGAAAAAGATGCGCAGGTTTAAAAAAATACGCCTGATTTTCCTTTTAGGCATTGCTTTTCTTGCACTAGCCGGATGTAAAGGAAATGGGTTGGCAAATGAAGATATTTTAGAGCGAAGCAAATCTACCAATGAAATCATCTGGGGTGTCAAATATGATACTCGATTATTTGGAATGATGGATATTGAGAGCAGAACCGTACAAGGATTTGATGTAGATATTGCAAAAGCAATCACTGAAAAGATCCTTGGTGAGAATGGAAAAGCGGAATTTGTTGAAGTCACTTCTAAAACGCGGATCCCGTTATTGAAAAACGGAAACATCGATGCGATTATTGCGACGATGACGATCACAGATGAACGAAAAAAACAAGTCGATTTTTCAGATGTCTATTTCGATGCTGGCCAAGCTTTGTTGGTAAAGAAGGGAAGCCAAATCAAAAGTGTAGATGATTTGAATGCTTCTACAACAGTTCTAGCAGTCAAAGGTTCTACGTCGGCTGCGAATATCCGACAGCATGCACCAGATGCAAACATTCTGGAATTGGAAAATTATGCAGAAGCATTTACTGCGTTACAATCTGGCCAGGGAGACGCAATGACTACGGATAATGCGATCTTGTTAGGGATTGCAGATGAAAATCCAGAGTACGAGTTAGTCGGCGGAACGTTTACTAATGAGCCTTATGGAATTGCGATCAACAAAGGACAAGAAAACTTCTTGAAAGCTGTTAACCAAGCGCTAGAGGAAATGCATGCAGATGGCACATATGATAAAATCTATCAAAAATGGTTTCCAAATGAAACTGAAGGAAAAGTAGAGTAAGGGGGAGAGGCAATGAGCGAATTGATACAGACTTATGGACCAATCTTTGTCGACGGGTTCAAGATCACATTGTTTTCGAGTGTCTTAGCACTTGTGTTTAGTTTGATTATCGGAACGTTGATGGCAATCTTCCAATTATCAAAGAATAAAGTAGTAAGTGCCTTAGCAAAGGCATATGTAGAATTTTTTAGAAACATTCCATTATTGATCATCGTGATGTTTTTTTATGTTGTCGTACCTATTTATTGGTTTAATCTAGACGGATTCCAAGCAGGGACGATTGGCTTGACTATCTATACATCCGCTTTTATTGCTGAAACAGTACGTTCAGGGATTCAAACTGTACCAAAAGGCCAAACAGAAGCAGGATTGTCTTCTGGATTTACCTATTCAGAAATTATGCGTTATATTGTTTTGCCCCAAGCATTCAAAATCGTTATTCCGCCATTAGGCAACCAATTTATTAATCTTGTGAAAAACTCGTCTATTTTAGCAATCGTAGCTGGTTTGGATTTGATGTATCAAGGAGATTTGATTGCCAGTGAAACATTCAATACCTTCGATACGTATATCATCGTTGGGTTATTTTACTTAGTTATCACGCTGCCGTTATCTTACTTAATGGTTTATCTTGAGAAAAAATGGGCGGTTCGTTCATAGAAGGAGGGGAAATACATGGATTTTAGCGGCGCTTTTTCATGGATGAATGTCCGTTTTTTATTGGAAGGATTAAAGGTTACTGTTGAAGTTTCATTGTTTTCGATCATTTTCAGTTTCTTGATTGGTGGTCTGACAGGTGTGATTCGTTTTGCGAATATCCCTTTCTTGTCCAAAATCCTTGGTATTGTGATCGATATCATACGAAATCTTCCATTATTATTGATCATTTTCTTCACTTATTTTGCTTTGCCTCAGATTGGCATCCAGATGAACATCTTCTGGTCTGCTGTTGCAGCATTGACGATCTTTGAATCAGCTATGCTGTCGGAAATTTTCCGAGCTGGACTTAATGCTGTTCCGAAAGGGCAGATGGAGGCAGGATTGTCAACGGGACTGACTTATGTAGAAACGATGCGGACGATCGTTTTGCCGCAAGCATTCAAATCGATGATCCCGGCAATTGTGAGCCAATTGATTTCACTGATCAAAGATACATCATTAGCAGTAATCATTTCTTTACCTGAACTTTCTCATCAGGCACGTATTATTTATGGACAGAATACCAATTATGTGCTTCCAATGTTCATCATCATGACACTTATGTACTTCGTGGTGTGTTACGCGCTTTCTCTGCTTTCCGGTTACTTGGAAAAGAGACGGTACAGTTATTAATAGATGATTCTTTTAGCGGTTGTGGCAAACTAAGTCACAACCGCTTTTCCTCTTTCCATTCGAAAAAAAGAGATTTTGATTGTTTTAAGCAAGTGAGAGCACTTGAAAATTCACGCTAAAAAGTACACAATAGGGAAGATAGAATTTATTGAAAAAAAGGATGATACGATTGACAGATAATCGCCCTATCGGATTTATTGATTCAGGTGTTGGCGGCTTAACTGTAGTAAAAGAAGCCCTGAAACAATTACCGAATGAAAATATTTTATTTGTAGGAGACACAGCACGCTGCCCGTATGGTCCTAGACCTGCGGAACAGGTAATCCAGTATACTTGGGAAATGACGGATTATCTGGTGGAGCAAGGAATCAAGATGCTGGTGATTGCCTGCAATACCGCAACTGCGGTTGCTTTAGAAGAAATCAAAGCTGCTCTTTCTATTCCAGTCATCGGTGTGATCCTTCCCGGTACAAGAGCAGCAGTAAAAAAAACACAAAATAAACAAGTTGGCATTATCGGTACGATTGGTACGGTAAAAAGTCAAGCTTATGAAAAAGCACTGAAAGAGAAAGTGCCAGAATTGACTGTGACAAGTCTTGCTTGTCCCAAATTTGTTTCAGTTGTCGAAAGTAATGAATACCATTCATCTGTGGCAAAAAAAATCGTGGCAGAAACATTAGCTCCGTTAACGACTAAAAAAATCGATACATTGATTTTGGGATGCACCCATTATCCATTATTACGCCCTATCATTCAAAATGTAGTGGGTGAAAATGTTCAACTGATCGATTCTGGAGCAGAAACAGTAGGTGAAGTATCTATGCTACTCGATTATTTCAATTTGAGCAATTCACCGCAAAATGGACGGACATTATGTCAGTTTTATACAACAGGATCTGCTAAACTTTTCCAAGAAATAGCCGAAGACTGGCTTGGAATCGGACACCTAAATGTAGACCATATTGAATTGGGAGGAAAATAAGGATGCGTCATGACGGGAGAAAAGCCCAAGAGCTTCGTAAACTGGAGCTTCAAACAAATGTTTTCAAATATCCAGAGGGATCGGTTGTGATCCGTTTTGGTGATACAACAGTTATTTGTTCTGCAACAGTAGAGGATTCTGTACCTCCCTTTTTGAGAGAAACAGGAACAGGGTGGGTAACAGCTGAATACAGTATGCTACCTCGAGCAACGAGTACGAGAAACCGTAGAGAAAGCAGCAAAGGAAAACTTTCTGGTAGAACAATGGAAATCCAGCGTCTTATTGGTCGCTCCTTGCGTGCAGTAATAGACTTGGAAAAGCTGGGAGAGCGTAGTATCATCATAGACTGCGATGTGATCCAAGCGGATGGCGGAACTAGAACAGCTAGCATCACTGGGGCATTCGTCGCGTTGAGACTAGCAATTGAAAAGCTTTTAAGAGAAAAGGAATTGTCAGAAGATCCAATCAAAGAGCATCTTGCTGCAGTTAGCGTAGGGATCTTGCCGGATGGGACTTGCGTGACAGATTTGGACTATCAAGAAGATTCCGCAGCACTTGTAGATATGAATCTCGTGATGACAGAATCAGGAAAATTCGTGGAGATTCAAGGAACTGGAGAAGAAGCAACGTTTGATGGAGAACAGTTGAATGAAATGCTCTTTTTTGGAAAAAACGCGATTGAAGATTTGATCAAAGAGCAAAAACATGCTTTGCTAACAGAATTTGCTCAAGATAATGAGCGGATAGAAGAAACAAAAACAATCATCATTGCGACAAGAAATCCAGGAAAAGCAGAAGAGTTTCGAAATATGTTCAAAGAAGCGGGATATCATGTAAAAACATTACTTGACTATCCTGAATTGCCAGATGTGGAAGAAACTGGCAGCACATTTGAAGAAAATGCCCGATTAAAAGCAGAAACGATTGCACAATTGCTTGATCAACCAGTCTTAGCAGATGATTCAGGTTTGAAAGTGGATGCGTTAGGCGGTATGCCAGGAATCTATTCTGCACGTTTTGCAGGGGAACAAAAAAGTGATGCGGGGAATAACGCCAAATTATTATATGAATTGACAGATGTGCCGGATGAAAAAAGAACAGCACAATTCCATTGTACATTAGTATTCGCGGCACCCAAAAAAGACAGCCTCGTAGTAGAAGCGGAATGGCCCGGTCGAGTAGCCCGTATACCATCTGGCGAAAATGGCTTTGGGTATGATCCTTTATTTATCCCAGAAGGTAAGAAACAAACAGCAGCAGAATTATCGAGCGAAGAAAAAAACAAGATCAGTCATCGGGCTCAAGCAATGAAAAAATTGAGTGCCGAGTGGAAACAATGGCTGGAAGGAGAGAGATAGATGCGGTATTTAGTAGTAAGTGATAATCATGGAGACAGAGATATCCTCGTTGACTTAGTAGATCGTTATCGTTCTGAAGTGGACATCTTTTTCCATTGTGGTGATTCGGAATTAGAAGCTTCTGACCCATTATGGGATACATTCCAAGTGGTTCAAGGTAATTGTGATTATGGACCAGGATTCGAACAGAAAAAAGTGATCCAAACTGGTCAGGATACAGTATTCATGACTCATGGCCATTTATCGAATGTTCGATTTGGTTTGACACAGTTAGCAATCGAAGCTCGAGCTGCAAATGCCGATATGGTGTTTTTTGGTCATACCCATCAAATAGGCTGTGAGATGGATCAGAAAATCCTGTTTTTGAATCCTGGAAGTATTTCTCAACCTAGAGGCCCGATCCAAATCCCATCATATGCTCTTATTGAAAGTTTAGATGACCAAATTTCTGTTCAATACTATAACCGTGCCCATCAGGCAGTTGAAGAATTGGCCTTTTCTTTTTCGAGAGAGCGCTGAATAAAAAAACTCTAATTTTTAATAAAAATAAGCTTTATTTTGTGAATT
Organism: Enterococcus lactis; assembly: GCF_015751045.1. Classification (GTDB taxonomy): domain Bacteria; phylum Bacillota; class Bacilli; order Lactobacillales; family Enterococcaceae; genus Enterococcus_B; species Enterococcus_B lactis. The sequence goes on along the minus strand of NZ_BNJW01000026.1, from coordinate 6,850 downwards.
TTGCATCCGGTTTCGGTAAAATAGTAGTGTTGAATGAAATAGAAATGGAGGCCATCAGATGATTGGACCTATAGTAAGAGAAATGCTGCTGGAAAATCAGGAAACGTTTTTGATTCCTGCAGAAAATGTGGCAAATGTTATGTATCATCATCCATTATCCCATGGTTTACTTGTCTTATCGAAGGTCGGTTATTCCAAAATTCCTGTATTAGGAAAAGATGATCACTTTGTAGGACTAGTAAGTTTATCAGATGTGGTCAATAAAATGATTGACTTGCAAACAATCAGCATGGATCCGTTAGAAGGACTAACAGTTGCTGATGTAACAGAAACGGATGTTCCGACGATTGATGAAAATTGGGAACTAGAAGAAGTACTCCATTTGTTAGTTGATTCGCCTTTTTTACCGGTTGTCACAGAAGAACGGGTTTTCAAAGGAATCATCACAAGGAAAGAGCTGCTTAAAGCCGTAAACTTCATGGTGCATGAATTAGAACGTCGCAATATATTGTCTCCGAAAATCGAAGAATTAAAAGAACAAATCGATATTGTGAGCTAAAGAACGAGAAACTGAAAGATAATCAAAAAATAAGTAGAAACAAAAGCGTACCAGTTTTGACTTTATCTTGAAAAAGAGGCTGGGACAGAAGCGTTTAACTTCAAGAAATAAGAAGGAATTCACGAAAATTGCTTTTCAAATTTTTGTGAATTTCAGCTTATTTCCGAAGGAGTTGCTTCTGCTTCCGCTGTTTATACATGTTTAGAGCGTGGGACAAAAGTTTTTCTTTACTTTTGTCCCACGCTCTTTTTAGTGAGATCCGTTGCATCGTTTGACCAAATTATTTTCCGACAGCAATCGGACTGTTCGGAATCGTGAACCCAGAAGCTGTCAATTCTTTGACATAGGAGCTCAAAAACTCTTCTTTTAAGGCATATTGTTTTCCGTTCAATGCGTAGCAGACCGTTCGAATAGCAAAATTACTATTACCAAGATCCACTAAACCAAAGATGGAAGGTTCAGTTTGAAGCTCTTCTTGGTATTTTTCAGCTAATGTATGATTTACTCGATCAATGATCTCATAGATTTTGTCATATCCTTCTTCAGGAACGATCCGGATATCTAAAAGTACTTGCATATTTGCACGAGAGAGATTGCTGATCGTGGTGATGTTTCGATTCGGGATGAAATGGACAGTACCATCCGTTGCTTTCAGCTGAAGGGTACGGATACCAACAGATACGACGGTTCCTTCAATCGTTAAGTTTGCTAACTTGATGTAGTCTCCAACATCCATCTGTTGTTCCATGATAATAAAAAATCCGGTAATAACATCACTCATGAACCCTTGGGCACCAAGGCCGATCGCCACACCTGCAATTCCGGCACCAGCCAAAAGTGAACCGATCGGTACACCGATAGCAGATAAAATTGCATAGATAAAGAAGAAACCAAGGGTATAATGAAAAATAGTATTTAAAAGACTATGTAAAGTCTTTAAGCGGCTCTCGTTTAGAATGGCTTTTTTAGAATACTGATTAAAAGACTTATCAATCAGATATTTTCCCACACGGTGAAGAATCCAAAAAAGGACGATCAAAAAAATCAGATATAAACTTTTTTGGATAAAGGCAGCCAAAATGGCGTCCCAATCAATCCCGTCCCAAAACCGCTGAAACGCATTTACTTTGCTGACAGCTTGATCTGTCAATGTCTCGCCAGAAGAGTCTGTCGTACCGGCAGTTGCTAATAATGAAAACATAAAATCCTCTTTTCTAAAATTTGATTCTTTCTGTATTGTACCAAGAAGTTTTCAAAAAAGGAAATAGCAAAAATAACTATAATGAAGGAAAAAAGCTGAAAATAAAATGACAAATAATATGGATAATGATAAAATGTGGAGAAAATAACGAAGGTGGTAAGTATATGCAAATCGATTGGAACAATTTAGGATTTTCTTATATCAAAACTCCTTGGCGTTTCATTGCCAAATGGAAAGACGGACAATGGGAAGAAGGGGAATTGACAGAAGATAATTACCTGACGATTCATGAAGGATCTCCAGCGCTTCATTATGGTCAGCAATGTTTTGAAGGTCTAAAAGCTTATCGTCGAAAAGACGGGAAGGTCAATCTCTTTCGACCTGAACAAAATAGTCGGCGGATGAATCAAAGTGCTAGACGCTTGCTGATGCCGATGGTCCCTGAAAAAATGTTCGTTGATGCTGTTAAGCAAGTGGTAAAAGCAAATGAAGCTTTCGTGCCTCCGTATGGAACAGGCGCTACATTATACTTGCGTCCTTTACTGATTGGGGTCGGTGAAAACATCGGTGTCCATCCTGCTCCAGAATACTTATTTGTCGTCTTCTGTACGCCAGTAGGAGCGTATTTCAAAGGTGGGTTAAAACCAACGAACTTTATTGTATCTGATTATGATCGTGCTGCTCCTAAGGGAACAGGCGCAGCAAAAGTCGGCGGAAATTACGCAGCAAGTTTACTTCCAGGAACAGAAGCAAAAGAACTGGATTACTCAGATTGTGTTTATCTTGATCCAGCCACACACACGAAAATCGAAGAAGTAGGGGCAGCAAATTTCTTTGGGATTACGAAAGACGGAAAATTCATCACTCCACAATCGCCATCTATCTTACCAAGTATCACGAAATACTCTTTGCTGCAATTAGCTGAAGAACGACTAGGACTTCAAGCAATAGAAGGAGATATTTTCATTGATGATCTAGATCAATTTGCAGAAGCTGGTGCATGTGGTACAGCGGCTGTTATTTCTCCGATCGGTGGGATCTACCACAATAATAATCTGCATGTATTTTATAGCGAAACGGAAGTAGGACCAGTAACAAAGCGGTTGTATGATGAATTGACAGGTATTCAATTCGGGGACATAGAAGCACCAGAAGGCTGGATTGAAGTCGTGGAGTAATTTCAAAGTAATAAGTTGAAAAAACGTAAAAAAAGAAAAAATCAGGAAGAGACTTTAAAAAGTTTTTTCCTGATTTTTATATGTTTTACTTTAAAGAATGTAACAAAAGGATTATGAAAGATGGACACCTTTGTCAACGTAGATAATATCACCGATGATCCCGCTGGAAAGAGGACTGATCAAGAAAGCACAAGCATTACCGACTTCTTCGATCGTTACACCTTGCTGATCAGGCGTACGAGATTCAGATAACTGGATCAGTTTTTGATAGTCCTTAACCCCTGTAACAGCTAATGTTTTGATTGCTCCAGCTGAAATACCATTGACTCGGATGCCTTTAGGTGAGAACTCAGCTGCCAAATAACGGATAGCTGCTTCAAGAGAAGCTTTCGCGATACCCATCATGTTATAATTCGGGATTGCGCGCTCTGAACCTAGATAAGTCATGCTAACGATTCCGCTATTTGGTGCAAGAAACGGTTGCGCGTATTTTGATACAGCAATCAAAGAGTAGCTACTGATATCTTGAGCTAATTGATAGCCGTCTCTGGAAATATCAGACACATTTCCGGACAATTCTTCTTTGTTGGCGTAAGCAACTGCATGGACAAGGCCGTGGATCTCTCCAGCATATTCACCGATGGCATTCATTGCTTTTTCGATGCTTTCGTCGCTAGAAACATCACATTCTACCGTGAATGCTTCTTCGCCGACCAATTTGACTAATGATTTTTTCATTCGTTCATTTTGGTAAGTATAGATAATCTCTGCCCCTTGTTTCAACATTGCTTCAGCGCACCCCCAAGCAATGCTTTTTTTGTTAGCGACGCCCATGATGACGATTTTTTTTCCTTCTAGAAATGACATAATGACTCTCCTTTGTTTCTAATAAAAATTTGATAGTCGTAAAAAATAGAAAATAATAGCTAAAATAACTTCTTGATTTCTTAATTATTAGTCAAAATGTTTTGATTGTCAAACTATTTTTTCTTAAATTAAAAAAAGATTGCTAAATATTTAGGAATATGATACTTTGATAGTCAAAGTAATGAAAATGGCAATTGCCTGAAAGAAGGAGTTTAATTATGTCTTATGTATTATCTGCTACTGAAGTAATGGACTTGATCCCTAATCGTTATCCTATTTGTTATATTGATTATGTAGATACATTAGAACCAGGAAAAAAGATCGTTGCGACAAAAAATGTAACGATCAATGAAGATTTTTTCCAAGGTCACTTTCCTGACAATCCAGTGATGCCGGGTGCGTTGATCCTAGAAACACTGGCACAAGCAGGTTCGATCCTTATCCTAAAATCAGAAGAGTTCCTAGGAAAACGAGCTTATATCGGTGGAATCAATAAGGCCAAATTCCGTCAAAAAGTTGTTCCAGGAGATGTACTGAAATGTCATTTTGAAATCACCAAAATGAAGGGGTCAGTCGGTACAGCGTTATCTGCAGCATATGTAGATGATAAAAAAGTCTGTGAGTGTGAGTTCACGTTCATCGTCAACCAAAATGCTTGATCATAAAAAAGTTGTTATAGAAAAATAGAAGGATGTTTACTTGCTTTCTTATGTAAAAAGAAGACGTCTGAATCTAGCACATTTTGTCATATTTGCTAGATTCAGACGTCATTTTATGTTCTGTTTATTTTGCTTCTTGCAGTATATTGATTTTATCAATTTTTACTTCTTCTTTTGGTTTGTCTGAACTATCTGTTTCGACATTTGCAATAGCATCCACGACATCCATTCCTTCAATCACTTGACCGAAGACAGTGTACTGACCATCCAGGGAAGGATAACCGCCGTTTTTATAAGCATCGATAATCGCTTGAGGGTAATCAACTTTTAAAAGACCATCATGCATATCATCTGAATTTTGAACGATAAAGAACTGGCTGCCGTTACTGTTAGGATCTTGTGAGCGAGCCATAGATAACGCACCTCTTATGTTGTAAAGGTGGTTGTTGATCTCTGTCTCAAATCCTTCTCCCCAAATGCTTTCGCCTCCAGTGCCATCGCCTTTAGGATCACCGCCTTGGATCATGAAATCTTTGATGACGCGGTGAAAAGTCAGGCCATTATAGTAACCATCTTTTGCGTGTGTCATAAAGTTTTCAACTGCTTTAGGTGCATATTCAGGGAATAATTTGATTTTGATTGTGCCTTTATTTGTCACCATTTCGACCAAATCCTCATTTTCAGCTACATCTTTCGTCAATTGTGGCAATTCCAATGCATTCAAATCGACACTACTGGCAGTTGTACTTTCCGCAGTGGATGTACTCTTTGAACTTTCAGCCGATGAACTAGGAGAAGTCGTACTGTTTGCGGAACAACCAGCAGCAAACAATAATGCTGCAGCTATACTAATACTTAAAATAACTTTATTTTTCTTCATAACTATTCCTTTCCAATTTACTGTTTTGTTATCTTTAATGATAACAAAATAGAGGAGAAATACCTACTTAAATTATTGGAATTTATCATTTATTTTAAAAGAAAAAGAAAAGGTGTAGACCATTTATTTTGTCTTTGCTATAATGTAAGTGGATACAAAAACGAAAAGATGCAGGAGGAAATGGTAATATGGGAAAATTAGGAATCTCGATTTATCCAGAACGATCAACATTTGAAAAGGACAAAGCGTACTTGGATTTAGCTCATAAGTATGGGTATAAACGGGTTTTTACCAGTTTACTGCAGATCAACGACGACAAAGAAAAAGTTCTTTCAGAATTTAAAGAAGTAGTTGATTATGCGAATAGCCTAGGCATGGAAGTAATGGTAGATATCAATCCAGCGTTATTTGAACAGTTGGAGATTTCTTACGATGACTTATCCTTTTTCCATAAGATGGGTGCCTATGGAGTTCGCTTGGATATCGGGTTCACCGGAGCAGAAGAAGCAAAAATGACGCGTAATCCTTTCGGTATCAAAATCGAGATCAATATGAGTTCGGGCACGAATTATGTTGACAACATCATGAGTTATTCGCCAAACACGGATAATTTATTAGGTTCTCATAATTTTTATCCTCATCGATATTCTGGTTTAGGCTACGACCATTTTGTTTTTTGTTCAGAAAAATTTAGAAAATATAATTTGAATACGATGGCGTTCGTCAATTCGCAATCCGCTGAGTTTGGCCCTTGGCCTACACAAGATGGCTTGTGCACACTAGAAGACCACCGAGACCTTGAGATTGCTACACAAGTGAAGCATTTGATCCTTACAGGGCTGATTGATGATATTTCTATTGGAAATGCGTATGCAAGCGAAGAAGAATTGAAAGAAATGGCAGCAGCATTTAATGCAGATTATCCAACATTGAAAGTAGATACGGAAGAAGGGATTACAGAAAACGAACGAATCTGCTTGTTTGACAATCTCCACAGTTATCGAGGAGATCGCTCAGAGTATATCCTTCGTTCGACGATGACTCGTGTATATTATAAAGAAAAAGATTTTCCACCTCACAATACGCGAGATATGCATCATGGTGATGTGCTGATTGATAATGAAGGGTATGGTCAATATAAGGGAGAAACACAAATTGCCTTGAAGGACATGAAAAATGACGGACGGGTCAATGTCGTAGGAAGAATTTCTGATGACGAACTGTTCCTCCTTGACTTTTTGAAACCTTGGTCAAGCTTTAAATTAATTGAAAATAAAAAATAGATAATGAGTTGCTGCAGAAATAATCCGCTAGAAATAGCCAGTTATTTCTGCTTTTTTATTTTGTTTTTTTATAGGTTATGATTTGTCAAATTAAGCTAGAATAAAATGCTTCTTGTACATAGCTCAAAAATATTTCGATTGGTGTTCTGTAATTCAATGATTTTCTTGGAATATGATTACGTTGATTGCTGACACTGGAAATAAATGTCTGATTCACTTCTCT
>NZ_BNJW01000025.1 GCF_015751045.1 Enterococcus lactis | reverse complement strand
CTCCCTTTGAAGCTGGATTTAATTGCTCTTTAATTTCTGCAATATCCTTGCTGTTTTGAATCGAAGCAAGCATCATTTTTGAATTGATTTGTGCTAAACTATCAGCTTTTTCTTTTAATGCAGTGTTTTCCTGTTTAATTGCTACATCGTTTAGCATGAGTTTGGCATTGAGCTGTTTTAGATTGCCGTTTTCATGTTCCAGAGCTTCATACACTGCTTCAAGATTATTTAGCTTATTGTGATCCAATACATTCGTCAAAACAATCCATCGTTTTTCTTGCGGATCAAATAATTGATCATTAATTGTTAAAGGCTCCCCATCTGAACGAATTCCTTCTAATGGTGGGACATCAGTAAACGGGACAGTCATAACCATATCATCTAACACTTTTCCGGCATATTCCCCACCAGGCTTGCCATACTTCCAAATATCTTTCATTTATTTCACTCCTTTATTTTTTTGTTTGCGTGTACCGTAAAGGACTAATGGAACAATAAGTACCATCTGAATCGCCAGGTATGAATACAAAAGTTGGCGTTGTGGTTACAGCTAGCCGACCACCGACACCTGTACTTGTTGCGCCGTAACCAAAGGCGGTTCGGTCAGGTTTCAACTCATTTGGTATATTTGTAGCTTGATTAGCACGTCCGAATGGATAATAACTTGTATCCTTTGTAAATTTTGTCCCTCCGGTCAGTTGGAACTCACCTCTAAACTCAATTTCATTATCACCATTTGCTTGATACGTGATTTTATATTGAGGTGGATTATTCTCAGCTACTTCGAAACCGTCCACAAGTGTAAGAGCAAGCCAACCTGTACTTTCTGCAACTGTCGCAACTTCTTCACCTGCAATCTGCAACCCATCCTCAAAGTTTTTTAAACCTTCAACTGACTGTGGCTCGGTCAAACTAACCGTATTATTCAAGCCTTTTTCAGCATATTCAGGCGTGATGTCCCAACTGTAATCATTGGGATTGTTGCTGTCTTTCAATCCTTCACCACAGTATTTATATTCACTAATATTTGGGGTTCGTGTGTCGCCTTTTTCTAGTTTTATCCATTCTACTTTACATTGACCTAAACTTGTATTTGGCACTTGATAAACATATAGTCTCCCAGTTATATCAGTGGCGCTTCTAGTTGCTTTAAATGTCAATTGCCACTCATCAACAAGACCTTCAACTGGTTTCATATCAAAAAGATTCACAGTAGAACCATTAGTTTCATATTGTACAAAACAACGGAATGTCTGCGTTGCCGGTTTAGTTCCTTTAAGTGTAATAGTATAGGTCTGGTCTTTAAGTAACTTTTCGCTTGGTGTTTTAGTTAGAAGCAAATATGAGCTACTTGTAATGCCAGTTGGATCAAGTAAATTTTTACCTAGTGTTTTTTTACTCAAATAATATGGCGCATCGAGTAAATTTGGCTGGTAAGGAGTTGCCGTATCACTTGTTGACGTTACTTTCTCAATCTTAATATCATAACCAATGTAGAGTTTGCCGACTTGTCCTTTAGTCGAGTAAACCTAAAAATAAGTAAATTCTCCGTCTGACACGTTTTCAGGTACAGTAAATGTCTCTTTAATGAACCCCCATTTTCCCCTACAACTATTATCTGGATATAAATAAGTGACACGTGTCACAACGTTATTAGCTGATACACAATACGGATAGATAGGCGAAGAGCCGTAATTTGTGGAGAAATCCTCACTAATCATTATAGGCACAGTTACGATATAAGTAGAGCCTTTTTCTAACCGTCCTACAGATGGAATATATACGCTTCTACTTACATCGTTTGCTGACGGATCGCTAAAGTCAAGTACAAAATGCGAACCGCCGTCTTTAACATAAGCAGGAGGTTCTGTAATCTCTGAAGCATTTTTACTTAGTTTTGAAAAATCTAAATTTAGGAATAAGTTAGGTCTTCCCGAATAATCATAGTCCCCGAAGTCAATGCTGTTACTGTACATCTTTTTCAGCTTGCCGAGGTCGCCGATTTGCTGATTGGTTTGATCAATACGATCATTCGCTTTATCAATATTAGTATTGAGAGTTGCGACATCTTGATTAGCTTTCGTGATTTTGTCGTTTGTGTCTTTTACTTTCGCATCAATCTGCGTTTCGGATTCCGCAATTTTCTTTTCAATCTCTAGCTTTCCATCAGCTAGAATTTTTTCGATTTTATCGATTGTCTGGCTAAACCCATTGAAATAATAATCTTCCAGCTCTGGCGTACTATCATCAATTGGACTGCGTTTGATATAAAAAGTAAAACGACCAGCTGTATCTAACGAGCGGTCGTTTGGAAAATCAATATATACGCTACCTCCTACTTTACCGACATATCCTAAAATATTATCTTCTAATACGATAAATACAATACCATTCACAGGATCTTCTACCGTAGCTAGATAGTCATGTTTACCATAACCACCTTCTGCCGTTGCAGATTTGAACATCAAGCGAATCGGAACAGTTGTCCCTTCGGGTAAGCTTTGAGGGATGCCGTTTTTCCGAACTAACTTCATTCGAAGCTTAGCTGTTCCTCGATCATGCGACCAAAAAACAACATTCGTCCTGTTTGGACTAGTGGCTTCTGCTTGAATCACAATGATCGATTCATTCATCTTATAAACCATTAACTTAACACCTGCCCATTATTGATAATCAAACCTCTGCCAATAATTTTATTTTCAGTTGTCGCAAATCCTGCAACTGGCTTGGCATATCTAGCAGTTGCTGCATCAACGTACACCCCAATGTTATTGCCTGAACCCGCCGTCTCCATATATATATGTATGGTTGAGACTAATAGATACTGTAAAAAACGTTGATAAATCAACGTTTTTTTATTTTGGCTTAATAAAAGACTTAATATTTTTGCATTGTTTTTGCCTAATATTTAGCATAGGTATATGCCAAATTACAGTATAAGGATTGTGTATATAATGAAAAAATTCTACTTATCAGTTTATCAAGCTTATTTTTACTTACTGCTTGTGGAAATTCCTAGTCAAAGAGTATATCTTCAGATATCCACATTTCGAGTAGTATCGATCAACAATTTCTAGAAATAAGAAAAATTCTTCTGGAGAAACTTCTGAAACTTCCGATATAAAAGTTTCTTCCACTAAAAAATACATGTTAGAGAAACTAACAGCACATCTTCATCATTTCAAGTAAACTCTAAGTCAACTTCTTTGTCTTCTTCAACAAATAACTATGATAGTTCTACGTTTACTCCTGATCAGGCACAAGCTTTACAAATACTTTACGGATAATAAACCTGATCTAAATGATTATGATATCAGTTTTGCATTTTTTAAAATGATTTGCTCGGGCTATCTTCTTAAGGCAACTAGTAGATCCATTCGACAACTGGACGGCTCTGGTACTATAGATTTTTATCGAGTTTCTTCACAAGGTATTGTTACAGAAACAGATTCTCTAGGCGAACCTTTTTAATAAATCAAAAATCATAAAAAAACAACGCCAACTAAATAAAGTGACTTCAAAAGCTTGGACTCCTCGCTTTTGAAGGCACTTTATTTAAAATCTTTATGAAACTAAAGTATGTTCATATTTATTGCTGTAATTATATAGATATTCTGTCGTTTCCAACTCATAAACGTGAGTGTATTTTGCCACTACTTTTCCGCATTTTTCTAATATTTCATTGCGATCGACGTCATGATATTCGTCTACGCAGATCACAACACAATTTTCTAATTTACTGATTACTTCTCCAACCACTTTTTGTTTCAAGCCAATAGGTTGGCAAATATATTTTTTTCCTAAAATGATAGTTTCGTTATTCATATTTCATCCACCCTTAATGTGTTTTTCATTATTTAAAATGATAATACCATTAAAATATGATTATGAAAACCAATAACACTTGTGATTTTATAAAAAAATAAAAAAACCGAAAAACAGATATGCCCACTGTCTTTCCGGCTCTTTTTATTCTTGATTTCTCTTCTTTTTTGTTTCAATAATCGATTTTAGTTATTAATAAATGAAAAGGCATTTATATTAAAATTTGCTAATAAAAGATCTACATATTTTTCTAGAAATGCTTGATCGATTTCATCGTACCCTTTCGTTACTCCGCAATCGATATCTAAAACACCGATTAAATGACCCTCTTTTACCATTGGTACAACGATTTCTGATTGTGCGGCTGAATCACAGGAAATATAGTTTTCATGTTTTTTGACATCGTCAACGATCAATGTCGCTTGTTTTTCAGCTGACTCTCCACAAACTCCTTTTCCCATCTTGATACGTGTGCAGGAAACTCGCCCTTGGAACGGTCCTAAAATCAATTCATTACCATCAAATAAATAGTATCCTGCAAAGACGGTCTCAGGTAATGTTTCATTCAACAATGCAGATGAATTTGCTAAATTTGCTAACCAGTTATCTTCTGCTTCTAATAATCCTTGTTGCTGTAATAATAGAATTTCGTATGCATCTTTTTTCTGTTTTTCTGTCCACATGATAAAAACCGCTCCTTTTTGATCTATGGAGAAGATTATAGCTCAGTTTTTTAGTAAACGCTAGGTTTCCTCCTCAAAAAAACGAGATACGTCAGGTTGATCACCTTGAACGCATCTCGCTGTCTTTTTCTATTCTGCTTGTTGGATTTCTGCTGCTAAATCAGCATAATCAATCGTTTCATGAACAAAAGTCGGATCATCAACTGGAAAGTGCTGTACAAGGGACGAGATGCGGCTGATTTCCACATTTCCTTCAGTTACTTCAAAATCCATTACATGTCCACCAAATGTATGTGTATCATCGATAAAATGCAGATGAAATCCCGCTGCAGCAACTCCTTGGAATAATTCAGGCGTAAAGAACCCAACTAATGTTCCATGAATGTTGCTTTGTTGGAATTCTGGTTGAGACTCTGAAATTTTTGCTAGTCTTCGATAAGGCTTTTCTTGTTTCGGCATGATACGGATATGCATGTTTTTGAATAATCCAGTTATCTTCACTGCTAAAAATAGATTTTCCCCATCTTCTTTTACTAAGATGTCTTTTTTCAATTGTTCTCCATCTGCAGATTCTGAAACAGAAAAACTAGTATCTGGCGTAAAATCTGTAATTGCTGCATAGGGGGTAAGTTCACTTCCATCTAATTGGACAACTGAGCCATCTGATCTTCCTTGATAAGCTACGCCATCTAAAAAGATGACTTCACCATCAAGTCCATGCAATGTTCCCAATCCCAGAGTTCCTTTTTCCAATATATGAGCAATCGTTTCTGTTCCATCCATCAAGCCGGCCATCAAAGCTCCTAATGTCCCGTGCTGGTATAAGATTTTTTCAGTCATGTCGCCACTTCCTTAATAGAATTGATCTGGTAAGATTGTTTCTCCCAATTTCTCATTATCACGGTAATCGATCGGAATATCAATAATTACGGGTCCTTCTGTCGCAAAACCTTCTTCTAAAGCTTTTTCTAATTCCTCTACACTTGTAGCTCGGATCCCTTTAGCACCAAAAGCTTCTGCATATTTCACAAAATCAACTGGACCAAAGTCTACACCTGACGCCCGTTGATATTTCATTTTTTCTTGAAACTCTACCATATTGTAGCGTCCATCATTCCAAATCAAATGAACGATATTCAATTTTTTACGTACGGCCGTTTCTAAATCTTGGGCAGAGAATAAAAATCCGCCATCTCCGGAAACTGATACGATTTGTGTATTTGGACGTACCAGTGCAGCAGAAATTGCCCATGGTAATGCTACACCAAGCGTTTGCATACCATTACTGAATAACAGATGTCGGGGTTCATAACTTCTAAAGTGGCGTGCCATCCAAATATAATGACTCCCTACATCTACAGTAACGGTCATATCATCTGTTACTTTTGATTGAAGTGTGTTGATGACTTCTAAAGGATGCAAAATACCTGCTTCTCCTTTTGATTGGACAATATCCCGCTCCGTTAGTTTTGCTTGAAGAGAAGCTAAATATTCTTTCGCATCTTCTGACACTTGTTGAGGCTCTAATGAACCTGTCAATAAATCAAGAGTAGCTGAGATATCGCCAATCAACTCTCTTTCAGGCTGCATAAACGGATCGATTTCAGCTGGTGCTTCATCGATCACAATGATCCGCGCATCTTTTTCTGCGTTCCAGTTTCTTGCTTCATATTCGATTGGATCATAGCCAATTGCGATGACTAGGTCGCTTCGTTTCAAAAGCATATCGCCTGGTTGGTTTCTAAACAATCCCACACGACCAAAGAAATGCGCTTCTAATTCACGTGAGATCACTCCTGCTGCTTGGAATGTCTCTACAACAGGCAATGCTGTCTTTTCAACTAATTGTCGGATAGCTAATGTTTCTTTTTCGCTTGATCCCCGCATACCTACTAATAATACCGGTAGTTTTGCTTCCCTGATGCGTTCGGCTAAGTAACGGATATCATCTGCAGAAGCAGAACCTAATTTAGGATCACTCAATGGCTTGATGATATTACCTTGAACTGGCGCATCCACTACGTCTTGAGGAATACTGATAAAACTCGCTCCTTTTTTTGAGCTCTTAGCCATACGATAAGCATTGGCAATCACTTCTGAAATTGTTTCCGGATCTTGGATTTCTGCACTGTATTTTGTGATTGGCTGGAACAGCGCTGCATTATCCATGCTTTGATGGGTCAACTTCAATAGATCGCTTCGTTTTACTTGTCCGGCAATTGCTAAAACTGGGTCTCCTTCTGCTGTCGCTGTTACCAAACCTGTAGCTAAGTTACTAGCACCTGGACCACTTGTTGCGATAACAACCCCGGGTTCTCCTGTGATACGTCCGATTGCTTGTGCCATAAATGCAGCATTTTGTTCGTGACGAGTTACGATTAATTCAGGACCTTGATCCTCTAATTCATTAAATACACCATCGATTTTTGCGCCTGGTATACCGAATACATAATCAACGTGATGATTGATCAAACTTTCTACTACAGATTTCGAACCTTGTTTCATTTTTTCAGCCATTGAACATCGTCCTTTTTATGCTTTATTTTTAATTATTAGTTAGAAATAATCACAAACAAGTGATACAGTTTCTAAACCTGTTTCATTCAGAAGTATAGCACGTTTTATTTCATTTGTTTAGCCATATGTTTCAAAAAATGAAAAAGAATGACAGTTTTTACATAAAAAACTGTCATTCTTGGTTGAAAGTTTCAACCAATTTCACAAGATGACAAAAAAAATTCAAGTATGCGACATTGGTTCTACGCCGCATACTTGAATTTTTTTCAATTAGTATACATCAAAACTTCTAATTTTCATTTCCCATCAACTGATACGCTCGACTATCCGAACTTCTTTTGAAAAAACCGAATGTGATTAGATAACGCCTTTGTTCGACATAATCAGCACTAGAAAATATGTCCATCAATATCGAATTGACTTCTGTTTCTGTATAGATTACTCCATGTTCGAATCGTTTCAAGACTTCTTTCAGCAGGATGTATTTCTTTTTTGTTGCGCTTGGTACTTATTTTACTTTTCCATCCTTCATAAACGTCTCCAAAACTTTCATCTTCTCTTGCTCCGTGTAAGTATAAATCATCTTATTTCTCCTTTTGATTCTAAGAATACTCCATTTATGTTAGAATATTCTGTATTTTTTGTTAAAGCGGTTACTCTCAAGAAAGATATTATCACATGGCTCTTTTTTTTACTAATATTTGTCGGAAGACTCATCCTAATAAGTTATTCGCCCAGTCGAGTAATAAAAAAATACTGAATCAAGAATATTGCGTACATGATAAGAACAAAAAAAGAACCCTTGAATACCAAGGGTTCTTTCTCAGTCTGATAACGATGATTAACGACGGATTTCTTTGATACGAGCAGCTTTTCCGTGTAATGCACGTAGGTAGTACAATTTTGCACGACGTACTTTACCGTAGCGAACTACTTCGATTTTTGCAACACGTGGTGTGTGCAATGGGAATGTACGCTCAACGCCCACTCCGTTAGAAACTTTACGTACTGTATAAGTTTCGCTGATTCCAGCACCGCGGCGTTTGATAACAACACCTTCAAATAACTGGATACGTTCACGAGTACCTTCGACAACTTTTGCGTGAACACGCACAGTGTCACCAGGGCGGAACGCTGGGATGTCAGAACGTAATTGGTCTTTTGTTAATTCTTCGATTAATGGATTCATGGTTTTCTTCTCCTTATTCCAAATATTCTTATGAGCTTCTCTCACAGCGGAATATCGTAATAGTTAAGTGCTTGTGCACTCACCATAAAATATTAACATACTATCAATCTACTGTAAAGAAGATTTTAGAAAAAGTTACTTGGCTACATCTGCTGTTTTTTCTTGCTCTTCTTTCTTGATTTCTTCTAAAAATTTCGTCATTTGAGGCGTCCATTCAAGTGTTTCCAAGAGATCAGGTCGGCGTTGATAGGTTCTTCTTAGCGACTCTTTTAATTGCCATTCTTCAATCAATTTATGATTTCCATTTGTCAATACTTCTGGTACTTTCATCCCTTTATATTCTGCTGGACGAGTATATTGGGGATGTTCTAATAGACCAGTTGAATAAGAATCGGTTTGGGCAGAAGTCTGATTGCCTAACACATCTGGCAACAGCCGAACTGTTGCATCGATCATGACCATCGCACCTAATTCTCCCCCAGTAAGGACATAATCCCCTAAAGAAACTTCATCTGTCACTAATGTGCGGATACGTTCATCATACCCCTCGTAGTGACCACAAATGAATACCAGGTGTTCTTCTTGTGAAAATTCTTCTGCCATTTTCTGATCGAATCGTTTACCAGCTGGATCAAGAAGGATGACTCGTTTCTTGACATCAGGTGCAGCTTGTTCAATTGCTTGGATATTATCATAGATTGGCTGGACTTTAAGCAACATACCTGCTCCTCCGCCATATGGATAGTCGTCTACTGTCTGATGTTTATTATCTGAATAGTCGCGGAAGTTAGAGATATTGATGTCTAATAAACCTTTATCTACAGCCTTGCCGATGATGGATTCACCCATAGGACCTTCAAACATTCGTGGAAATAAAGTCAATACATCAATCTTCATCGTCAATCAGTCCTTCTGGGATTTCTACACGGATCACTCCAGCTTCTAAATCAACTTCTTTGACGACAGAAGCGATATATGGAAGCAAGATATCAGCCTTTTTCGGACGTTGAACGACCCAAACATCATTAGCGCCTGGTGACAAGATTTCTTTTACTTTACCTAGTTCCGTTCCATCTTCTTCCACCACACGCAGACCGATGATCTCGTGGTAATAGAATTCATTTTCATCTAGATCTACAGAGTTGTCTTTTGACACTTTCAATATGCCATCCCGATATTTTTCCACATCGTTGATCGAAGGATGACCTTCAAAACTCAATAAGTCAAAATTTTTATGTTTACGATGACTTTTGACCGTTAATTCAATAGGTGCTTTTCCATCTTGGAATAATGTCAGCACCGTCCCTTTTTTGTAACGTTCCTCTGGGAAATCCGTTGTTGAGATCACACGGACTTCACCTTTGATACCTTGTGTGTTTACGATTTTTCCTACATTCAAGTATTCAGTCAACTTATATCCCCATTTCTTTTTTGTCTGTTTTATTTTAGCATGTGCGGAGAGGCAATTCTAGTTTTCTTTTAGGGTATTAAGCCAAATTTATTGCAAAAATGTGGCGTACTGTTTTTGATGACTTCTTATTTCTTGAAGCTCAGCACTTCTGTCATGGCTTCTTCATAGAAACTGCCATCTTCAATGCAGCCATAGGGTCTTGACGAGTGATCGTATAGACATTTTTCGGTTCTTGCCAACTTACTTCTACGGCTCGATTCGTCGTATCTCCCATATCAATAGTTATCTTACCAAATTGTTCAGGTGCTGGCAGCCTGTTTTCTTCCAAATAGGCTACGATTTCTTTAGCTAACGGCAAGGGTTCTTGACCATCAATATTATTCCCACGGATCTGAATACGCCAATTTCCTTCTTGCCATTCAAGGTAGCTTGAACCTGCTGCTCCTTGCTGATACCCCGTGATTTGATGACCTAAATCCATTTTCTGCCCATTTGTATCGATCTCAAATGGCTGCAAGACTTGTATCGTTTCTTGACTAGAAGCAAATCCATATTGATAGAGATAAGTTGCAATAGGCGTTTCTTGATTCAATTCGTCAGCATTCAACCTGAGGGGACGATCTGATCCGTAATATAAAATAGAATAACCTTGCTTTGTTTGTGCCGCTGCGACATTGAGATAGCCAGAAGAAATCGGTATATCTAAAGGCATGGGCACGTTTGGTTGTTGTTCTTTCAATTGGTTTAAAGCAGTCTTTTCCTCATTATTTGAGGTAGTCCTTGTTTGTTCAGTAGATGAAGCCGTTTTAGTACTACTTTTTTCTGTACTTGCAACAGTTTCAGATGTACTGCTTGATGGTTGCGTATTGTCTGATTTTTCAGTAATCAAACTGCAGGCGCTTAACAATAAGACAAACGGAATAAATAACATAGTATTTCTCATTATCTGTTCACTCCCTCCTATTATAAGGATACGCTTTCTTGCTTCTTTTGCCAAATAATCATTTCTTCAATTAATAAAAAAACAAAAAAAGCTGTACTCGGAAATTCGAGTACAGCACGTTTATTTACTTTTCCTTATCATCGATGATATTCAAACGCACTTTTTTTGGTGCATTGATCCGAACACCGTAAACGATCGTGCGGATTGCTTTGGCAACACGCCCTTGTTTTCCGATGATACGGCCAATATCTTCAGGTGCCACTGTTAGGTTATACTCGTAAAAATCTTTCGACTCTACGACATCTAACTTGACTTGATCAGGATAAGTGACTAGCGGACGAACGATTGTTAAGACTAAGTCGCTTAAATCTTTCATATCCGGTCACCTTATTTCTTTGAGAATTTAGCTTCGTGGTGTTTTTGCATAACGCCTTCTTTTGAAAGGATGTTACGTACAGTGTCAGAAGGTTGTGCACCTTTTGATAACCAGTCAAGAACTAAGTCTTCTTTTAAAACTACTTCTGCAGGGTCTTTCAAAGGATTGTAAGTACCTACAGTTTCGATGAAACGTCCATCACGAGGAGAACGTGAATCAGCTACGACGATACGGTAAAAAGGACTCTTTTTAGAACCCATACGTTTTAAACGGATTTTAACTGCCATTATTTATTTCCACCTCCATTGTTTTATTCACAAGATGTAGTGTAACAGTTTTTTTTTACCCTGTAAAGCTTTTTTTCTTTACAGCTTGATTAAATTCGATTTTTTTTAGGAAATAGCAGATTTTAGACTTCTTTTTTGTTAAAAACAAGCCACCCAGCTACGATGGATATGACGATAGAACAACATGTCACTGCTAATGACTGAGTATAATCTGTAAGGTGGATTTCTTTCGTAAGATAATTTGAGGAAGAAATCAAATAAGTCGGTACATATTCTGCTACTTTAGAGAACAACCCAGCACCATAACTCAGAATAACCGTTCCCCCACTAGCCAACAGAACCGCATAATTGGAAGAAAGAAAAGCTGAATAAAATAAAATCAATGAATAAAGCCAACAGCCAAAAAAATAATAAGTAAAACTGATAAATAAAGGATGGGAGATAATCGACTGGTCCCAATAATAAATCGTGTATGCTAGCGTAATACTATAACAGCACCAATAGCTGACACTCCAAAACAGTATACCCATGATCCATTTCGACAGAAATATCTTCCAGCGCTTCATCCCTTTTGTCAGTAAGTTGATGATTGTTCCGTTTTGGTATTCGCTTGTCAATATCCCGCTGAATAAAAGAAGGAAGAAAATCAGCAACATCGGAATATTTTTATAAAATTGTGTCCATGAAGTCGTTGCATCAACTGTGATTTTCTGAACAGAAATCCCTGACTCTGCCAGAGTTGTTGACATAGTTTGCACTAAATAAGGAGTCAATTTAGCTAGCAATGGATTCATTATACCGAAAATCACTGTGAGCGCACTTAGCGTGATGATTTTTCCAGTACGCCAGTTTTCCATTAGCTCCTTTTTGGCGAAGGCAATGAGTTGTCTCATGATTGAACGACCTCCAAAAAGAGTTTTTCTAGCGTAGGTTCTTCCATCTGGACTGATTGGACTGGCAATTGATATTTGGCTAGCAAATCCATAGCAAAAAGCATTTCTTCTTTACTTTTTTGTGGATAAGCTATACGCAGTTCACTTCGGATCATCCCTCCAGGTAAAAGCTCTTCAAATTGTTCGCGCTCTTTTTTGGAAAAAAATACGATCTCAAACCCACTAGCATTTGTTTGCTTTTTCAATTCGTCCACTGATCCAGACAACACGATTTTTCCATTATCCAAAAAAGCAACTTTGTCACAGATACGCACCACATCAGATAAAATATGAGTTGAAAATAAAATCGTCGTTTGCTCTTTCACAGAGGATAAGATATCTAAGATTTCTTTTCGACCAACAGGATCAAGAGCAGAAGTTGGTTCATCGCAAATGAGTAATTTGGGCTCGTTCAACAATGCTTGAGCAATCCCTAAACGTTGTCGCATCCCTCTGGAAAATTTTTTGATCCGCTTCTTTTCATTCGACAGACCGACAAGTGACAACAGTTCATTGGTTTTTTCCTTTATCCGCTGTTTAGGCATTCCTGTGAGTTCGCCGCAAAAGATCAAATACTCAGAAGCGGTCATATAATCATAAAAAACCGGCACATCAGCTAGATAGCCGATTTCTTGATTGGTCGTTGTTTGTCCGTACTCTACTTCTTTTCCGTTCACTCGGATCGTTCCGCTGTCTTTTTTGATAAGACCTAAGATCAGTTTCATAGTTGTCGTTTTTCCAGCACCGTTTTTACCGATGAAACCAAAAATCGTCTGTTCTTCTACAGAAAAAGATAAATCATCCAGCAATTTGTTTGTACCAAAAGACTTTGAGACTTTTTCAAGTGTCAAGATAGCCACTACGCATCCTCCTTGCCAAAAATCAAATAAAGGACAGGACCGATGAACTGCATACCAACAATAACAATAATCACCCATATCATTCGATTTCCATGTTTATATGCAGAATGTGTAAAGATATGATGAAGTACATAAATAAGTAATCCAAACTGTACAATGATTAAAGGAATTAAAAACGGAAGAAATTCTTTGATGTCCATATTACTCGCCTGCCAATCGTTTTTTTAGTTTTACAATTTTTGATTTCTCAATCTGTTGAAAAATCGGATTTTCTAATGCACTCAATGCCCCTTCCCTAATGATTTTCGTGTCTCTTATTTGCTGTACCCCAAGATCTGCTCCTTCAAATATCTCATTTATCTCATCAAAATACCTATCACCATGAAGAATCCTGCCTTCCTCACTTAAAAGTATAAGTGTCAAATCCACAAACTGTTTTAAACACTTTATTACTTGTTCTTCTTTTTCATGTTTCGCATAAGCACAGGCTGCAGCGTAAGAAAATTGAGCACAACTGTTGGGATGGATCGCCGTCAGGTTGAATGCTTGGATCACAGCATCTATTCTATTGACAGTTTCTTCTATAACCGGTAATTGAATGATTTGGATCAATAGATAATGAGTGGCTGAAGATACGAGATTGATTAAATGAGAAAACATGCTGAATTGAGTATAGCTTACCGCTTTTTTTGTTTGACCAGCGGCTCGGTACGCTTGGATAAGCAAGGTGTCGCTTTGCTGGGCAAAACGATAAGGATCCGCTTTTTCTTCGATTTCAGATAAAGCTTCTTCTGGTTTGCCTAACTGGAGCATGACCGCTACTTTTAACAAAGAAGCATTATTGCATAGAGATAATTCTGTTGATTCTTCAACGATTTTCGTACATAACGCTTCTGCTTCAGACAGAATTGCTTGTTGTTCCTCCAGATCCTTTGTTAGCATAAAATGATTCAACCACAAAACGACTACTTGTAGAAGAAAAGGATAACATGAGTAATATTGTTTGACCGCTTTTCTACAGTCCTCCATCACATATTCAAAGGGCTCTTCAGAAAAAGCGGTGGTCCACTGCTGATAAAAGTGTCTGATTTGCTCTTTCGTCAATTGAGGATGATAGCCGAGCAGTTCATCAACAGACACATCAAAAAAACTGGCTAATTTAGGCAATATGAGTACATCAGGCATACTTTGGCCTGTCTCCCATTTGGAAACAGAAGCTTTTGTCACACCTATGAATTCAGCTAGAGTTTCTTGAGTCACGCCTTTTTTCTTTCGTAAATTTGCTACATTTTTCGATAATGATAATTCTTCCATCTTATCCCTCCTTTTTCTTCATTATATAGACTTTCTAAGAGGGTTGGCAATGGAGACTAACGATACTTCGCGATCATTTGTCAACTAAAACGAAACTTTTGCCAGTAAGTGTTTTTATTTGCTCCAATTACTTATTTTTTGTAAGATTATTATAGATAGTTTGAAGGAGGAAAAATCGTATGACAAAAAAAATTGGATTTTTTATTGGTAGTTTAAGAAAAGATTCTTACAACAAAAAAGTAGCAGAAGCTTTTGCAAAATTGCTTCCTGAAGGGTACGAAAGTGTATTTGTAAAATTCGATGATCTGCCATTTTACAATGAGGATCTTGAAACCCCAGAAAAAGCTCCTGCTGAATGGACTCGTTTTCGTGAGGAAGTGAGCGGATTAGACGGTGTCGTTTTCGTTACTCCTGAATACAACCGCTCTGTGCCAGCAGTATTGAAAAATGCTTTAGATGTAGGCTCAAGACCTTATGGACACAGTGTTTGGGATCATAAACCAGGTTTAGTCGTTACTGCATCACCAGGTGGGATCGGCGGCTTTGGCGCAAACCACCATCTACGCCAATCACTTGTCTTTTTGAATGTGCCAACCTTGCAACAACCGGAAGCATATATCGGAAACGTTGCGAATCTAATTGATGAAAACGGCAATATCGTTGAAGGAACATTAAGTTTCTTCCAAACGATTTTAGATGCGTATCTAGATTTTTCTAACAAATTAGCAGAATAAAATCAGAACAATAATAAAAAAAGAGGCTGGGACAGAAGCGTTTAACTCCAAGAAATAAGAAGGAATTCACGAAAATTGCTTTTCAAATTTTTGTGAATTTCAGCTTATTTCCGAAGGAGTTGCTTCTGCTTCCGCCGTTTATATGTGTTTAGAGCGTGAGACAAAAGTAAAGAACACTTTTGTCTCACGCTCCTTTTGTTTTATTTACTTCTACTTTCGTACATAATGTAATTCGATAAATTCACCGAATCGTGTCGTATCTAGCAATTCGAAACGTGCTTCATAGGTTCCTTTTTGGAATAAAGGGATTCCGTCCCCTAATAATACAGGGGCAATCTGGATATATCATTCATCAATCATTTGATGTTCTACTAACGGTTTGATCAATCGACCCCCACCCACAATCCAGATATCTTTTCCTTCTGCCATTTGTAGATTTTTTAGAAAAGCAACAGGCTCTTCGTGTACGACCTCAGCATCTGGTAATTGTAATTGTGCATTGGTTGAAAAAACGAAATTCTTTTTCTCTGGATAAATTGCTTCGGTTTCCAAATATTTTTTTGCTTCTTGATAAGTTTTCCTGCCCATGATGGTCGTATCGATTGTTTCATAAAAAGCTACATAAGTGGTTTGCTCACCTGTCGGAGTGTCAAAAAGCCATTGAAGGTCATCCGTTTTCGTTGCCAAATAACCATCTAAACTTACAGCGCCATAAAATATGATTTTTCGCATGTTTTATTCGCCCTTTCTTCATTTTCTGCCGATACGTATGACCTCTTCTTTGCGGAAACAACTGTCAAGGTGATCATTGATGATCCCGACTGCTTCTAAAAAAGCACAGATTGTCGTACTGCCAATAAATTTAAATCCTCTTTTCTTTAGATCTTTTGCTAATTCATCTGAAAGAGGACTTGTTGTCGGGACTTCTTCTTGTGAATGATAAGAAGAATCAACGATTTTTCCATTAGAAAACGACCAAAGATACTCAGAAAAACTGCCGAATTCTTCTTGAATCTTCAAGACTGCTTTAGCGTTTTGGACAGCTGCTTCGATTTTTCTGCGGTTCCGAATAATTCCTTTGTTTTCCATTAGTTCGCTCATTTTTGTTTCTCCATAATTTGCGACTTTTTGGATATCGAATTGATCATATGCTTCATCGAATGCGTCACTTTTATTTAAAATCGTCTGCCAACTCAATCCTGCCTGATTGATGTCGAGCATCAATTTTCGGAACAGCTTTTGGTCATCATGTTCAGGAACACCCCAGACAGTATCATGATATTGCCGCATACTTTCTGTTTGTTCACTCCACGGACATCTCATTTGTGCCACCTCTTCGTTTAGAGTAATTGTATCAGTAAAGAATAAAAATTGCTGATAGAAAAGCTCCGGCAGTAGACATTTTCAGTCTGTACCGAAGCTGTTTTTTTTATCTTATTTCCGTTTTTTCTTTTTCTTCTTATTTTTCTTGATCATTCGATTCATCGCCATTTTGCCTAGTTTTCCTTTGACGCCTGAACCAAACATTTGGTCCATACCTGGGATGTTCATATCCCCTTTGGACATTTGTTGCATCATTTTTCTTGATTCCTTGAATTGCTTGATCATTCGGTTTACTTCAACCACACTGTTTCCAGAACCGGCAGCAATTCGGCGGCGACGGCTTGGATTCAACAGATCAGGATTCGCCCTTTCTGCTGGTGTCATAGAATAAACCATCGCTTTTTTGCGTTCAACGTCTTTTGGATCTACCTTGACGTTTTCGATTCCAGGGACTTGATTCATTCCTGGAATCATTTTGATTAGATCTTCCAGTGGGCCCATCCCCATCACTTGATCGAGTTGTTCAATAAAGTCATTGAAATCAAAGGAGTTTTCCCGCATCTTCTGTGCAAGTTCTTCCGCTTTTTTCTCATCATAGTCTTGCTGCGCTTTTTCGATCAGTGTCAGCATATCCCCCATACCAAGGATACGGCTAGCCATACGATCTGGGTGGAATACTTCTAAGTCAGTCAATTTTTCACCAGAACCGATGAATTTGATTGGTGCACCTGTCACTGAGCGGATCGATAAGGCTGCCCCGCCTCGAGTATCCCCATCAAGTTTAGTGATGACGACTCCAGTAATCCCTAATTGCTGATTGAAGCTGTCAGCTACATTGACGGCATCTTGACCAGTCATGGCATCGACAACTAGCAAGATTTCATTTGGTTGCGTCAATTCTTTGATTTGTTTCAACTCATCCATCAATGCTTCATCGATGTGCAGACGTCCTGCCGTATCGATCAATACATAGTCGTTTTTCTTTTCTCTTGCTAACTCCATCCCTTGACGAACGATTTCTACCGGGCTAACTTCTGTTCCCATGTCAAATACAGGAACATCTAGCTGTTGACCCAATACTTTCAATTGGTCAATCGCTGCTGGTCGATATACGTCCCCTGCGATTAGGAGCGGACGAGCATTTTCATTTTTCTTTAAATAATTCGCTAATTTACCGGTAAAAGTTGTTTTACCTGCCCCTTGTAGACCAGCCATCATGATAACAGTTGGTATTTTGGGTGATTTATTTAACTCTGCTGTTTCAGAACCAAGTGTGATCGTTAATTCTTCATCAACGATTTTTACGATTTGTTGTGCAGGTGATAAACTTTCCAGCACTTCTGCCCCTACCGCACGTTCGCGTACGCGTTTAGTAAAGTCTTTGACTACTTGCAAGTTAACATCGGCTTCTAATAAGGCAAGGCGGATTTCCCGCATCATTTCTTTTACGTCAGCTTCTGATACTTTCCCTTTTTTTCTTAGTTTTCCCATCGCCTGCTGGAGACGTTCAGTTAAGCTTTCAAATGCCATATTTTCTTCATTCCTTTTATTTATTCTTCGATTGCTTGAATTTGCTGTACATATTCAAGCAGTTTTTTATCTTCCGGATACTTATCTGTAATATATGCGGTCATCTTTTCTAATATCTGTTCTCGGACAATATAATCAGAGAAGAGATGGAGTTTTTTTTCATAATCCTCCAAGATCTTGCTTGTCCGCTTGATATTGTCATATACTGCTTGTCGACTTACTTCGTATTCTTCCGCGATCTCACCTAATGAAAAATCATCTGCATAATATAACTCCATGTAGTTCATTTGCTTTTCTGTCAATAAGGTCGAATAAAATTCAAAGAGCGCGTTCATTCGATTGGTCTTTTCGATTTCCATTCTGCTCACCTCTAGTTTTCAGCCATTCTTCATCAGAGAGCACAGTCATTTTTTGCTGAATAAAATAAGCAGTGGCCACTCCGGCGCCATTTTTTGTTATTCCGGAAAAGCTTCCATCATAAATCGAATGGGTCCCGCATGAAGGGCTTTTTTCCTTCATAATGACTAGATCAATGTGTTTTTCCTGCAATTTTTGATATGCTTTGATCGCGCCGTTTTTATACGCTTCCGTTACATCTTCGCCGCTTGTCGTCCATACTTTTGCTTGATCTTTCCACACATCGAACCCATTTCCACCAATGATTTCAGCAGGATCTCTAGGGATTGGCAATCCACCGATTACTTCTGGACAGACCATGACAGCTTCGCCAGTTTCAACTAGTTCCATCAATTCTGGTACTTCTTTTTTCTGTCCATCATAGCGACAGGCTAGACCGCCTAAACATGCACTGATTCCAATCATTGACTGCTCTTCCTTTCTATTCAGCAAAGTGCCTTCCTATTATACCATTTATTTCTTTTGTAAAATAGCCCCTTGTACTGATTCTATGCTAAAATATAAACAGAATGAAACCTATTTAAAGGAGATTTGAATGAAAAAAATACTAGTTGTTGATGATGAACCTTCTATTGTGACGCTCTTGACGTTCAATTTGGAAAAAGAAGGCTATAAGGTAACCAGTGCCGCAGATGGAGGCGAAGGATTAGAATTAGCATTAGAACAATCATTTGATTTCATCATTTTAGATGTGATGCTTCCAACGATGGATGGCATGGAGATCACTCAGCGGCTGCGTCAAGAAAAAAATGAAACACCGATTTTGATGCTGACGGCTAAAGATGATCAAGTGGATCGGATCATTGGTCTGGAGATAGGTGCTGACGACTATTTGACCAAACCATTTAGTCCACGTGAAGTATTAGCCCGTATGAAAGCCATATTCAGACGGATCGAACCTCGTAAGCAATCAAAAGATGAAGCTGAGCCTGAATATCTATCGATTGGACAAATCACTGCTGATTTGACCAATTATCAAGTCACCGTAGACGATCATCTGATTGAACTCACACCGAAAGAATTTGAATTACTCGTTTATTTCATGAAACGAAAAGACCGTGTGATCGATCGCGACACATTGCTAGACCGCATTTGGAATTTTGACTTCGCAGGACAAAGCCGAATCGTAGATGTGCACGTTAGTCATTTGCGAGAAAAAATCGAGCGAGATCCAAAACACCCAAAGTACTTGGTGACTGTTAGAGGATTTGGCTATAAGTTTCAGGAACCAAAACGATGAAATGGAAAAAAGTTTATGAGCGTCTCTTCTTTCTTATTCTTTTGATTAGTTTGTTTTTTGGTGGTTGGCAATTGATCTCCCATTATTTCCAACAACAGATCGTCGAACAGCAAGAAAGCTACCTGACAAAAAAAGCACAACTACTGATCCGGCAATTAGATGTCGAAAACCTCCAAGCGGCGCAAAACAAAACTGCTTTGGAAGAATTCGTCCATCAGTCGAACGAACGGATCACTTTAATGGATGCTACTGGAAAAATCTTATTTGACACAAACAATGAAACATTGAATGAACAGCGAAGTTCTCGTCCAGAAATAAAAGCTGTATTGAATGGTGGGAACCTAGGTAGCGCTTTGCGCAAAAGTACTACTTTGAATGAGGATCTTTTATACGTCGCATTACCAGTCAAAAAAGGAGGCCAGTTAGAAGCCATTTTACGTATCGCAGAACCGACAAGCGGATTTTTACCGAGAACGGAAAGTTTTCGCCGTTGGGTCTTTTTCTTCTTTCTGTCTTTCTTCCTTGTTCTTGCAGGAATGATCTATTACCTGATCTACCAAAAAAATCAGCCTTTGAAAACTGTCCTGCCTGTTCTTAGAAAAATGGTACAAAATCCAAACCAAGCAGAAGTAATCATGCAGACACCTGACCAATGGGAGGAATTGTATCAGACGATCAATGCGCTGAGCGAACAAATGAGTAAGATGTATCGAGCGTATACTACAACAGAAGAACAATTGTACACATTATTAAATGAATTGATGATAGGCGTATTCCTGATTGATGATGCTGATTCTCGTTTACTACTGCTTAATCCAAAGATGCAGTTGCATTTAAACGTGACTAGCTATGAACCTGAACAACGGTACACAGAAGTCATCCAAGAGCCAAAACTCATTCAGCTGATTCACCAAGTGACTCCTGAGCATCCGCTGATCCATCAGGAGATCACCATCACTGAAGGACGACAGACATTAGACTTGAGTTTGCGCTACTTTACTAATTCAGAAGGTACCGGACAGATTCTAGGGGTGGCGTATGACTTAACGAAAGTGCGACGTTTAGAAAAGCTACAAAAAGATTTCGTTGGCAACGTCTCCCACGAATTAAAAACTCCTGTGACTTCACTGATTGGTTTTACCGAGACTTTACTGGATGGTGCAAAAGATGACCCGCAAACTCTGACTTCTTTTCTTGAGATCATGCAAAAAGATGCGATTCGGTTAGATAAATTGATTCGGGAAATCATCCAGCTGTCAAAAAACGGTGAGAATTCTTACGAGATCCAGACGATTTATACAGAACCTTATTTCCAGCAAATCGTTCAAAATTATCAGCCAATCATCGAAAAGAAACGGTTAACGATTCGATTGATTGGAAAGAACGAACCGTTTACTACTAAAACAGATATCCTTTATCCAATCCTCAAAAACCTGATTGAAAATGCTGTCCAATACTCAAAAAACGACAGCAAGATCATTATCCGTTATCAGGCAACAGATGAATTATCGTTTTCTGTCCAAGACTTTGGTATAGGTATCGACATTGAGGATCAGGAACGGATCTTTGAGCGTTTTTACCGTGTAGATAAGGCGCGAAGCCGGCATTCAGGTGGGACCGGACTAGGGTTAGCGATTGTAAAAGACTACGTGCAACTCCTTCATGGGACGATTACTGTAGACAGTCATCTTGGAACAGGCTCGACTTTCACCGTTACCATTCCGAAAAGCAATTAAATAAGGCCTGCTTGCAGCAATGTTTAGATGTCTAACGATCATCTACTACGCTGAAAAGCAGGCTTTTTATTAGCTAAAAATGCTGAGCCACATGTTATAAATCTTTGTCATGATGTGTAGCTGTCTTTTCTGACATCTTTACAATCAGCTCCTGGTTCATTTTCTGATAAGCATCTATAGCATAATCAGCAAAACTTTGTGTTTTTTGATTCAAATAATCCGTTAATTTTTCGGGATGATTTACTATTAATTCTCTTGCTTGTTGGTCTGTACTTGCTAACTCTTTCGATAGATGGTCTCGAACTTTTTGGCGAGTTGGTAAAGTAATATTTTTCTTGAAATCACTATAGTATGGCTTCGTCAAGATGTTCGTCAACCGATATGTCCAGTAAGCAGAAATATCATCTGGCATATCTGTTCCTTTTTGATAAGCTTCGGGTGTCTCGCTTATATTGCTATAAAATGGTATATAATTGCTTGTATCAGGAATCCCCAACGCTAACCAATGGATACCACTGATTTCTTCTGGTACATTGTTTCTTATCTGTAGAATATGAGATTCCATCGTATTCGGCACAGAGATTGGACGATACTTATCTGGCTTTGTCCCTTCGATGGTATCATATTCAGTACCATTAAAGTGTAATGTCATGATATAAGCTGTTTCTGCAATTGAAATAGGTTTATCTGGTTTGACGAACATCTCAAATGAACGGTCTGTTATTTTTTGTTTCTTTGAAGGTGTCAGTTTTCTCTGTGCATCCCATATCCTAGGAAGATTGTATTTTTCATCCTTTGACTTATCTGCAAATATGTCTCTTAAAGAAATATCCCGTTTCGTATTTATCAGTTGATTCTTTTCTAAAAAAGATTCTAAATCTGCTGAACAAAGATAAGAATCTTTGTCCTTCAAATCAAATGAATCAATTGACAACATATTAGGAATAACTGCATAACAGTCATCTGGAACTTTGACAGCTGCCCACTGATGACCACTAAGTATCTCCATATACCAGATTTCATTTTTATCAGAGAAAATCACACCATTTGTCTCCGCAGCTCCTTGCTTAGCAACGATTTTTCCTAATCGTTCTACTCCTGCTCTTGCTGAATCAATATAAGGAAGGGTCACTGTCAACATAGAGTCTTCTGCGATACCATGCGCAGTATATGGATCTTTTTTCAATATCTCTTCCTTTGTCGTAGCTGATTCAGTAGCGCTCATTGCAACGTTCTTGCTATTGATACCATCTTCTTCAAATAATCCTTCTGACGTATCCCATTCTGGGGTCGCTGTGTACTTCAGCTGTTCTTTTGGAAGATCAAGGGTAAATCCATTCCCTTTGGATACAAAATGTGAAGGATTCGTATTTTCTTTTCTGACAACAAAGTGTTTGGACCAAGCCGTGTTCAGATCTTCATTTCTAGCAATCATCGTTGATCCATCTACTGAAGCATTTTTTTCTACTAAAACCGTCGTACAAGCATCAATGGAAACGGATAAGAAAATCCCATACAGTACACCTAAAAATAAACTAAATTGAAGCAATCTTCTATTTTTCATTTGAAGCATCCCTCCTAATTTTATAAAAACGCTTTCAAAATGATTATAGGACACCTGAAGTAAAGATTTAATTGGTTTTCTATAAGTTCTAGATAAAAATTTGCTTTGTTTTTTATACAGAAAGAAGCTTAGAAAATACAATTTTTTGGTTAATGTATTTTTTAAGCTTCTTTTATCTTATTAGTTATTTATTTCTTTTGAATAATCGAAGGAACCGAGGCAATTTATTTATTATCTCCGGCTCTTTTTCATTTTTACGTTCAAACAAATATTCTACCAATGTAGTCAAATGCCTAAAGATCGAATCTGCCGAGAAAAATAGAATGCTCAATAGCAAAAGCGATACAGCTGAGATACCGGTGATTGAAAACAGTTTATGCAAAAAAACCACCGAAAAAAAGATACCGCTAGCACAGAAAAGAATAATCTGACTTCTGAATTTATTCAGCGGTGAACAGATTTTATAGAGAACGAGAAATCCTACTGCAATCAAAAGCATAGTAGATGCTGTAGAAACATCTGTTTTATTTAGATTCAAAGTCACCCCGCAGATCACCAACGCACCGACTACGATCATATCTGTCAGTCCACCTGGCACAGCCTTTTCCATCACATTCATGATGAATTTCCCTCTGATTCGCTTTTTGTTTTCTTCTAGAGCAAGCAAGAAAGATGGGAGTCCGATCGTAAACAAACTAATCAGTGTGATCTGTGATGGTTCTAAAGGATAGGTCAAAGCAAAGATGACTGAAAACAGCGAAAGTAAAAAGGAGAAAATATTCTTCACTAAAAACAAGCTGGCTGATCGCTCAATATTGTTCACGACGCGCCGTCCTTCTGCAACAACTTCCGGCATGCGTGAAAAGTCAGAATCAAGCAAGACCACTTGTGAGGCCTGCATGGCGGCTTCATTGCCAGAAGCCATCGCTATACTGCAGTCTGCTTCTTTCATGGCTAGAATGTCATTCACGCCATCACCTGTCATAGCTACTGTATTGTTACGCTTTAGCAATTGAACGAAGATTTTCTTTTGTTCTGGCTTGACGCGTCCAAAAACTGTATATTTTTCGACAGCTGCTTCATATTCTTCTTCTGATAATTTAGACGCATCAACGTACTGATCAGCATGTGAAATCCCTGCTTGGACAGCTACATTAGATACGGTGAGCGGATTATCTCCAGAAATCACTTTGATGGCTACTTGCTGTTTTTTGAAGTAATCGAATGTGGCTCTTGCTTCTTTTCTGATAGGATTAGCGATCAGGATATAGCCTAATGGTGTGACTGCCTCCGTCAATACTGGTTCTTCAAGAATCCCATCGTACACACCAAAGACCAACACGCGATAGCCTTTTTCAGCGAAAGAAACAAACTCTTCCGCATATTCCGGCAACTGATCTCGCAAAACCATTTCGGGTGCTCCTAAAACATATACCTTGTCTTCCAACGCTACACTGCTGAATTTTTGGACAGAAGAAAAAGGAATGACCTGGTGATAGGATTGATCAGTGGTTTTTGTAAAGTATTCTTTGACGGCTTCCATTGTTGCATTGTCTCCTGCCATCGCTTTTGCATAGTCAGCAATGCGCTCTTCCAGTTGATCTGATTGGCTGATTATTTCTTGTTTTTTAGAGACAATCACTTTTTGGACAGACATTTTGTTTTCTGTGATCGTTCCTGTTTTATCTACACAAAGGACATTTACTCTTGCCAATGTCTCAATGCTTTTCATATTGTGTAAAAGAACTCTTTGCTTTGCTAGTTTAGTCGCACTTAATGCTAATGCGATCGTCGTTAGCAAGTACAGTCCTTCAGGTATCATACCGATCAATGCTGCTTCCATTGCGACGACACTTTCTTTCATCGTGTTTCCATTAAAAAAGTAACTTTGAGAAAAAAGCAGAATACCGATAGGAATAATGATGATCCCAATCCATTTGATCAATTGATTAAGAGAAGCGATCATCTCCGACTGTTCTCCTTTTCCCATTGTCTTGGCTTTGACTGTCAATTGGGAAATATACGAATCCGCTCCGACTTTGTCTAATCGGGCGTAAGCTTTTCCGGAAACAACGAAACTGCCGGACATCAATGGATCACCTATTTCTTTGGTTATCTCATCTGCTTCACCTGTTAATAAAGCCTCGTTGACTTGCAGTTTTCCTTCCACGACCTCTGCATCTGCTGGAATCTGATGTCCAGTCTCTAGAATAACAATGTCATCTAATACAAGGTTTTCTATATCTACTGTTTGCTCTATCCCCTCTCTTATGACATTGACTTTTGCTGTATTCAATACATTCAATTCATCCAAGATTTTTTTGGATCGAATTTCCTGAAAGATAGCGATTCCTGTATTGGCTATGATAACTGGTAAAAAGGTCAAGTTTTTATAAGATTCTACTAGGCAAAGCAAAATGGCTAAGATAAGAAAAATCAAATTGAAATACGTAAAAATATTTTCCAATATAATTTGTTGGTTTGTTTTGAATGTGGGATCGACTGAATCGTTTGCTGCACCTTTTTCTATTCGTTCCTTGACTTGTTCTGCTGTCAATCCTTCTTTGTACGAGGGAAAAAGACGGATAACTTTGTCAGATGATTTTTGTGTTCTTTTCTTTTTTTTACTTCGATTTGTCCATTTATTCTTCATGTGGCTACCTCGATCAATTTCGTTTTCTGGATATTTAAAAACTTCTCCTATCCAGTATAGAACAGATATGAAAAGTGTTCCTCTTATTAAGCTTGCATACACCTTTCATTCCTGTCATATAGCAAAAAAAGAGCGACGACATAGAACTGTCGTCGCTCTTTTTCTCAATTATAGGAAAAATCTATATGCGGGGAAACATAGTTGATTTTTCCTTGATAGTCACGATAACTGTAGCATATTTATCTGCTAGTTATTTGATATTTCCTTCGTGGTCACGTTCTACTTTCATCATTGTGATTGGTAAATAGCCCAATTCTTTGACAGGTCCTTCTTGGATTTCTTCTGTCATCATGTAGTCTAAGAATTTTTGGACTTCAGGGAAAGGTTTTCCGTTCGTGTACATATGTTCATAGGACCAGATTTTCCAGCTGTTATCTGCTACATTCTCTTCTTTTGGTTCTACACCGTCGATACTTAGTGCTTGTGTGGAATCATCGAGATATGAGAAGGCTAAATAGCTGATTGCTCCTGGTGTTTGACTTACAAGCTGCCGAACAGTTCCTGATGAGTCTTGTTCTTGGGACTGTATAGGTGTGGCACCATCTAATCCCCATTTTTCAAATGTCGCACGGGTACCGCTGCCGTTTGCACGGTTCACAACGTTGATCTTTTGATCTTTCCCGCCAACTTCATTCCAATTAGTGATTTTTCCTGTAAAGATATTAATCAATTCCTGTTTTGTGATATCTTTGACACCTGTATCTTTGTTGACGATGGGTGCCATCCCAACTACTGCTACTTTATGATCCACTAGTTTAGAAGCATCGATCCCGTCTCTTTCTTCTGCAAATACATCAGAGTTTCCGATAGTAACTGCTCCAGCTTCGACTTGGCTCAAACCAGTTCCGCTTCCTCCTCCTTGTACAGAGATTTGATAATTCGGATTTTCTTGTACAAAGCTTTCTTGCGCTGCATCGACCAAAGGCTGCAATGCTGTCGAACCTACCGCAACGATTTTTACTTGTTCATTTGAGTCACTTGAATTATTTTGTGTGGCAGAGCCATCTGTATTTCCTGATCCTGAGCCGCATCCGGCTAAAAGAATTCCCATCATACCTAGAGTAAACAATACTTTTTTCATTTTATTGCTCCTTTCTTATTTACAACTAAAGTTTATCAGTCGACTGTAAATCCCTCGTATGGTTGCTGTAAAAATATAGTTAAGTTATGTAAAAATCATGTAAACGTTTTTCGGATTCTTTACACGAGAATAAAAAAGCATATGAGAAACAGGCGTTTTCCGCCGCTCATATGCTTGTTACCGATGATCCACCATCAACGGTTATTTTTTATAGATACAGATCGTTCACTTTTTATCCGGATCTCTGTCCAGAAGTAAAAGAATGTCGCAAGAATAAATGAGACAATGACTAAATAGAAACACGGTTTAATGGTCAAGAAATACATGGAGGGATATGCTGAATCCTTCAGTCCGCTCTCGCTCAAACCATTAGGACCGATGATCATGCGAGGCAACAAGGAAAACATAGATGTGAATATGAGTAAACAAGAAAAATAAAGCAGCTGCCAATTATAATGATTGATCAGAGATTTTGGCAGTAATAGACCTACACTTATCACTAAGTAAAAAACAGTCAAAGCTGGAAAATTTCTAGAAACCACAAATCCACTTCCTTGGATCAGCCCTAATATCTCGGCACCTTGCACAACAGCATTTACCCATGTAAAAGGTAGCAAAACGATAGGAAAAAACCAAAAAAATAAATAAAGCCGATCGATTACTGCTTTTCTTCTCATCAATGTTCCCCCAAACCAATTTTTCTTTCATCATACTATACAATTTTCTATCTAAAAAAATTAGGGGGAAAAACTTTTTTTTTAGAGATAATGGCATGAGAGTTTATTCATTTAATCTAGAAATAATGAAAAAGTAATTGATTATTATATGATTCAATTTACAATAAAACTAACAAAATAATAACACTTGTTAGGTGGTGACAAAATATGATAAAAACGTGTTGGAAGAATCTTCCATTGCTTTTATCTTTTGTTCCTTATGTGCATTTCGCTTTACTGCTTGATTTCCATTATCATTCCGTAAGCGGATTCATCACGTTGATATTTTTATCTCTTTTTGCTGGGTATTATTTCCAAAAAAGCAGGCGTATTTTATCTTTATTTATCGCCAATATTATATCTACTGTCACTTCCTATTTATTTTGCGTCAATTTTGCTGAATGGCGGTACTTTTATCATCCTTTAAAACCGACCCAACTGATTTTGATTCTAGCTGGCATTTACTTAGTTCCACAAATCCTTGGATCGTTATGGGCGGTAGCCTTATCTTATAAAAAAGCACGGCATCCCTAAAAAAACAAACCCTATATGTACAAAGAGAAGCTGTTTTTCTTCTTTTTGTACATATAGGGTTTTCTTATAATTCATGTAGAAAAATTTTTTTGATAATGATCTTATCCATCAATTGGGACTGACTGTTTTGCTCCCCTATGATTTCAGCGATGATGGTCCGATTTTGCGGTTTTCTTCTTAGCTGGTAATTGATTTTCCCGGTTTTCATCAATTCGCTGAGCATATCCACGACCCCGCCAAATCCGGTTTTTTTCGTAATAAAACCAAGTGCGACCATTCGTTCATCTAGATTTTTTGCTGTAATCGTCACACCCGTAATAAGCGAGTGCTGTAATGTTTGAGCCAACTCTTCCATCCCTTCAGCATTGGATACGACGGAAGCTGTTTTATTGACAGATTCTTCATGTATTTCTTTTTCCTTTGGTTCTTTCAGTTCCTCTTTCACTGTTTGACGAAGGACATCTAGTTCTTGCAAGAGCGTTTCGTATTGTTCTTGGGTCAGCATCACACCAGCTACTTTTTCCCGATTAAATATATATACGCCAGTTCCCGCGTCTCGCGCTTGAGCAAATACATCCATCGGCGATCGTTTCACTTCTGTGATCGAAGATGTGGGAACTTCTAATTTCTTTAATTCCAATGGATTTCCTCCTTTACTAATCGCTTTTTATTATAGCATAGACTGACTTGTTTTGATCTGTTTTCCAAAGGTTTTATCGGTTTTTCCCTAACCAGTAATTGATATCCGTAAGTAGTCTTTCAATACCAAATGAAGGATGGTACAGATACGTTTTTTGATCTTCATTATGGTCTAATGGAAAAAAATGATCCGTAATCACTAGATCTGCATAACGAGGTGGCTTATTTCGAGTGCAAACATGGATCGAGATCCGTTTTCGATGTCTTAGGGTTTTGTTCAGTACCCCGGCAAGTCTTCTTGCTTCCTGATGTTCATAACGAAAAAAAAAGACGATTTTCACTTCAGGAGGATGGACATCTAAATACCCCCGTTCTTGGAGTGTCTTAAGTAAAAGCATTCCCCATTCAACTGCGGGGTGTGCAAGTGCTTGTTGGATTGCTAGACGAAATTGATAGAGTTTATCTTTGGAATTAGGAAACTTTTCTAATGTTTCCTGATAATAACGAACTTCTTTTTCCACCAGTCGGTCATGGATACCAATCACATAACGAAGCCATTCTTGGTAAAGTACTTTTGTCAGTTTTGACTTATTTCCACTTTCAAACTCACTATTCAGCCAAAACAGCGAGTCAAGCTTCTCAGTTACGATCGTCAATTTCCGATAGTCTTGTGTCTCTTCTATCCGTTCCCACCGTTTTTCAGTAATCTGATTACAGCTCAAGCGCAAAATCGCTAGATAATTTTTTTCTTTTATTGGCAAAATCTGCTCTTCTCTAAAAAGCAATTCTGGAAACAACTCAAAGAAAAGGGTTCGACTGTCTCCTAAAATCTCGATTTCTGCCGGATCCTTTCGTTGCTTCAATAATTGGATGAATGTCTCTGAAAAGGATTGCTCTCCATCGTCTGCAAAAAAATGGGGGAAATCTTTCAAAAAACAAAATAGCAGGTACCGTATTTTTCTTTCTGAACCAAAGATCTGCGCTTTTTTATAAGAAAACGAAAGGTGATACTCACCAAACCATTTTCTCAACCGCTCTTGTGTCGAACGATCATACTCCTGTTCATAAGGTTCATTCAACAGCAGATTTTTCAGTAGACAAAAAGGTGGTGATTGGATCAGAAAAACAAAAAGGAGGTAAGGTTCGCTATATCCTTGATCATAAACTAACTGAACGGTTTTCTTATGAAGAATCAGTTGGATTGGACAGTCGCTTTCTGCCAAACGTTTTAGATGCCGATCAACTGTTTTGACATCGATTTTCAGTTCTTCAGCTAAATCCGTTTTTCGCCAGATCAGATCTTTCATTAGGTTGATTAGTGAAAATAAATTCTGTGCATTTTTTGATAATAGTTTTTGCCATCTCATTGATCATCTCTCACCTAGTTTCTAAACATATTGTTTGATCAGAAAGGGCTCTTTTCTAAAAAGATAAAAAGTCCCTTTCCATTTACTTAATTACGCAAATTTCTCTCATTATTTTTTATTTTACTTAATTTAATTGTATTCTCATTTTAAAACGAATGTACTTTAAAAAAACATAATAAAATCACTTTGCTTGTAGGATGTATCCCCTTCCATTACAATTAAAATAAATAGTGATTTCATGAGAAGGTGATGTGAAAATGGAAGCTAAAATCGAAGAATCCAAACAAAAAATCGATCAGTTGATACAAGAATTAGAAAAAGCGGTCATCGGTAAACGTTCCACTATCCAATTGATGATTGTTGCCCTGCTAGCAGGTGGTCATGTCTTGTTCGAAGATATTCCCGGTGTAGGTAAAACATTACTAGTCAAAGCACTAGCAAAGGCTGTGCAAGGAACCTTTAGCAGAGTCCAATGCACACCCGATCTTCTTCCTAATGATATTTTAGGCTTTTCTGTCTATAACTCACAATCAAAAGAGTTTGAATTTCGTCCGGGGCCAATCTTTACAACGATCTTGTTAGCAGATGAAATCAATCGTACGACTCCTCGCACTCAGTCAGCACTTTTAGAAGCAATGGCAGAGAATCATGCAACGATCGACAACAATACATACCCCCTAGACAATCATTTTTTTGTCTTAGCTACACAAAATCCAATCGAGTATGAAGGAACATATCCTTTGCCGGAAGCACAGCTCGATCGTTTTTTATTCCGACTACAAATTGGTTATCCTTCTTTTGACGACGAACTTCTGCTACTTTTGGATAAATTTGAAAAAGTGTTGGATAATTTGAAGGTCGTCTTGAACAGTCATGAAATAGAAGAAATAAAAACAAGTGTGGCGAATGTCTTTGTCAGTCCAGAAGTGGCATCTTATGCCTTGCAGTTAGTATCCGCAACAAGAACCCACTCTGCTATCCAGCTTGGCATCAGTCCACGAGGAAGCCTTGCCTTTATTCAGGCAGCAAAAGCCTATGCGTTGATCCATGGGAGAAATTACGTCACGCCCAAAGATTTGCAGGAGTTAGTTCCTTTCGTTTTTTCCCATCGCCTGATTTTTTACGATCGTTCATTGAAGGAAGACGAAAAGACACAAATGATCCATGCCCTTGTTGCACAAATCCCAATTCCCGTGAGGTAGATAATGGAAAAAGCCAAAGATTATTTCATTAATTTTGTGTTATTTCTGATATATTTCGTCATTGTCTTTTTTGCTCTTGTATTCAACAATTCTTTAGGGTGGTTCTTATTGGCCTTTTTTACTCTTTATGTATCATGGAGTGTGTTTTCATTAAGCACCTTTCTAAAGAAACTTTCTGTTACTTGCACAGTCCAGCCAGTCGTTTATCGTAAAAAAAGTATACAGGTTAGTTTTTCTATAGCCAAAAAGAGAGCTTTTTCTTTCCCTCTCCCTCGTTTACAGATCGTCTTTCCAGAGATCTTTGCAGAAAAAAAACAAGAAATATTGATCCTTACAAATAAACCGCAAGAAGTCCAAGTACTTTGGCAACCAAAAGAGAGAGGGTTCCATGAAGCATTAACCGTCATTTTTACAGCCTATGATAGTCTAGGACTTTTTAGAAAAAGGACAAGAAGAGAGCTTTCTTTTCCTGTGACTGTTCTTCCAGCTTTTCATAAGTCTCAAGCAGAAGCATTGCAAAGAGTTCTGGAAAAAAAACAACAGCTGAACGCGTATCAAAAAGGTCTTGATTTTCGAGAACATCGCTCTTATCGCCCCGGCGATTCTTTTAACCGAATCGATTGGAAATTGTCTGCTCATAGTCAAGAATGGTTATACCGCGAATACGAGTATCAAGAAGAAGAATATTCTCCGCTTCTTTGCTTTTGGGGTTCACCTAGCTTGAAATTTGACCATCTGCTAGATTTGTATTTTTCTTTATGGCATCTGAGAAAAGAAAAGCAGCCGGAACTTCTGATATTAGGCGACCGTACCTTTCATGGCAAAGATCCTGGATATACCTATTTTGCTTCTTTGAACGCTGGAGATGAGAAAACTTTTTTGGCACACTTGAAAAAACAGGCAAAAAAACAAATCGTCCTCTTTATTCCTGCGCATTCTCCTGAAGTCTCAGAAGCTGTCGAAACATTGTCGAAAGATCGAACAGTCTATCTTGTTTATTTCGCAGAAAAACAAATCATGATCCAAGAAAAAGACAAGGTATGTTCACTGCCAGGAGGTGAATGGATTGACGATTAAATGGGAAAAATACCTGCGCGGCGTTTACTCCTTTATGATACTAAGTGTAGGTGCTCCGATATTTGTAGCAGCTAATCAATTGCAAAACAGCTCCCCTCTTATCCTAACTATTGGTATCCTATGTCTTATTGTCTGCTGTATTTCTAAAAAATGGGTACGATTGCTGCTTTCTTTGCCAGTAATGATTGGCTGTTTGTTTGCCTATTTTCTTTCAAAGACATTTTCTTTATTATGGGTCATACAGTTTTTTCGTCAGTTACAGAGGAATTCTTCCATCTATCCCAAGGTAAACTTCATTATTTACCAGAAAAGACAGCTTTTTTTCTCATATTGTTGTTGATCTATTTATTTATTACTTTGACCGTGGATTACGACTATTGGTATGCACCCTTTCTTGCGTTGATGGCTTACTTCATGATGCTTACCGTTTTTCGGGAAAAAGAACTATTGTACGAAATGATTGCGGTAGTAGCTGTTTTATGCGTACATTTGGCAGCAAGGCAATTTTTCGCCATCCGATTGTTGTCGGGAAACGCTCGATTCCAGTCGTTTACTACGATCCTGCTTATTTGTTTGTTCACTTTCAGCGCCATCTTGCCTTTATATCTCCCAAAAGTACACCAATCTCTTGAGGAAACGAGTGAACCGATCCGAGAATATCTTAATGATGAAGGGCTTTATGATACACTCCATGAGTACCAATTAACCGGAAGTGCCAGAACGGGTTTCAGTGAAAATGATGAACAACTTGGTGGTCCATTGTATGATAATGGTGAAGTTGTTTTTACAGCGAACCAGAAAGTAAACGGCTATTGGAAGATAGAAAATAAGAATCATTACACCGGTTCTGGATGGGTAGAAGATCCGGATGCACCCATCCAACCAATCAATCCAAGAATTTCCTGTTGATATCACAAGCTACCAAACAGTTATGGAAGAAAAAGAAAACATTACATTGACGCTAAAAAACCAAGCTTTCTTACCTTATCCTTATGGAAATACTACCTTGACTGATTTTTCATTAGCCAGTGGACAAACGCTTTACTATTTGCCTGAAAGCCAACGATTCATCCCTGTCCCAAATGAATCGACGCGATTGGCGTCCTTACAAACAGAAAGATTAGCTTTTACGAGAGAAGAATTAAAAAGCAGTCAGTTAGAGGCCGATGATTTAGAAAATCAACAGACAAATCTTCAGTTGCCGAAAGGGTTGCCTCAACGCATTGAGGACTTGGCGATCGAATTGACCAAAAATGAAGCAACTTTAATTCGTAAAGTCGAAGCTGTCGAACAGTATTTGAAAACAAGCGGGAATTTTCGCTATTCCAAAACGGATACCGGACATACGCCTAAAGAACGCGATTATGTAGATTATTTCCTCTTCGATTCAAAAGTCGGCTATTGTGACAACTTTTCAACTTCTATGGTCGTCCTTCTTCGCACACTAGGCATCCCTGCTCGGTGGACAAAAGGTTTTACGGATGGGATTAGAACAGGTACAGATGAGCAAGGAAATGAGGAATACAGCATTCTCAATAGTCATGCTCATTCTTGGCCAGAGGTGTACTTTCCTGGGTTTGGCTGGCTTCCATTTGAACCAACCCCTTCATTTGCCAATCCAACTGTTTCACAACCAGCCGCTGAAACAACAGAAACCGTCCAATCTGCTGAAGAACAACCAAAAGAAAGCGAAAATATAGCAGAAACTATTACCAGTGAGAGACCTGCGACTATTTCGTCAGATAACACGACACTCACACCGTCTTATAAAATCGTCTTATTCAGCCTTGGGGTGTGTTTATCCGTCTTGTTGTTCTTTCTATTGTTATTTAGAAAATCTCTGCGCTGGACAAGTTATCTTATCTATCTTCATTTTTTTGCTTCTACTAATGCGGTTGCGTATCAAAAACTTCTTCACCATTTGGAAACACTGGTACCGCGCACCCTCGCAGAATCTTTGCAGGCATACAGCCAACGAATAGAACAAACATTCAATCTAGATCAACGTTTCATTCGATTAACTGCTCAATATGAAGCTGAAATATATGGGCGACAAGCAAATCCGGTAAAATTCGATAAAAAAACCTATTTAGAACTAACGCATATAATAAGAAAAACGGTATACAAAAAGGTTATGACAAAAGGGAGCAGCTTCAAAAAATAAGATAAAATTCCTGGAGAATCTACTTCTGGAATGCCGAGAACCAGCTGATTGAGCATCGATTATTCGTAAAAAAAGAGCGTGGGGCAAAAGTAAAGAACACTTTTGTCTCACGCTCTAAAAACGTATAAACGGCGGAAGCAGAAGCAACTCCTTCGGAAATAAGCTGAAATTCACAAAAATTTGAAAAGCAATTTTCGTGAATTTCTTCTTATTTCTTGGAGTTAAACGCTTCTGTCCCAGCCTCTTTCCTACGATTAGTCAAGTAAAAGGTGCAAGAAAAATAGCTCGTAAACGAAAGCGACAAAATCAAGGCACACCAAATAAAGCCCCGTTCGTAAAAAATTTTCGATCTGGGCAAAGAAGTGGTATACTGTAAGTGGTTTAGTTAATGG
>NZ_BNJW01000024.1 GCF_015751045.1 Enterococcus lactis | reverse complement strand
AAGTCCGATAGATACCATCCTCAGCCCATAATGCTTTAGGGGTGACTCTTTTCGCCTTCATCATTTCTTTATTCACATAAATAGGATAATCTTTCATCTTGTCAAAAAATCGGATATCCGTATAGTTGATTTTTTCTTCTCTGAATTCATAAAATTTTTGTGCGTATGTTTTTTTAGAAACCATCGTTCCTTTTTCAATAGAATCACCGATTCGCCATAACCAGCAAGCTTGTAGTCTACTTGAGCAATTAAGAAATTCTAAAACTGCCTCCTGATGACTATTTAGCCCGTCATATTCTTCTTCCTTGAAAAAAGCATAAGTGAATGGGATTCGATTACGTTCCAAATAAAAATCAATACTTTCTTTTTCTAATAGTTCCATCTTCTCTCTCCTTTTTCCAGTTCATCACTATATGCAAAAAATCAAATCATCACTAACCTAGCATCGAAAACAGTAAACCGCTTTCTCTTTTCGTCATACACTGACCACACATAAGCGCCATCCCAATAACGACCTTCATTATAATAATTCGTAAATTCATTGTTCCAAAGGTAAATATGCAGATGATCTTTATCTGGGAAAAGACGATCATTCAACTGGTTAAATTCTTCCTCCGTTCCCTCTGCTCCTTGAGTTGCTTCAAGAAAAGAAGTCCGATAGATACCATCGTCCGCCCAGAATGATTCAGGCGTGATTCTTTTCGCCTTCATCATTTCTTTATTCACATAAATAGGGTACTCTTTCATCTTGTCAAAAAATCGGATATCCGTATAGTTGATTTTTTCTTCTCTGAATTCGTAAAGTTTTTGTGCATATATTTTTTTAGAAACTATAAGCCCTTCTTTGATTCCCCATGACCACCCAGCACACAATCTGCTTGAGTAATTGAGAAATTCTAAAACTGCCTCCTGATGACTATTTAGCCCGTCATACTCTTCTTCCTTGAAAAAAGCATACCGTAACACGGTCCAAGCACGCTCCAAATAAAAATCAATACTTTCTTTTTCTAATAATTCCATCTTTTCTCTCCTTTTGTTCTTCTAACGGCACTCCTGATACACTAACAAATCTACCCCTTTCATCTGCCACGTCAATACATGTTTCTCTCGAATTTTATCTATCCATTTTTATTTTATCGCAACTATCAAAGCTTCTATTCCTATTATTTCTTTTTAAAGAAAAGATAGTTTTTCAATCGTATAAATCGCTAGTTTCGCAAAAAAGGCTGTGACAAAAATAGTCACAACCTTTTGATCTTTTCTTCAATTTTTCACATGTCGGCGATTCAATAAAAAAC
The DNA here is from genome assembly GCF_015751045.1 of Enterococcus lactis. Taxonomy (GTDB): domain Bacteria; phylum Bacillota; class Bacilli; order Lactobacillales; family Enterococcaceae; genus Enterococcus_B; species Enterococcus_B lactis. Next base: position 34,688 of record NZ_BNJW01000024.1, on the reverse strand, counting down.
CGCCTATTATTGTAAAGACAGGAGCAAGGATCGAGAAAAAAGCGAATGGCAAGTAATGCAACGCGCTAACTTTCATCGTCCCCATAATGAATGTGCCGCTAACTCCCCACGGTACAAGAGAATTGACGGTTGCTCCTGAATCTGCTAGCGTCCGTGTCAAATAGTTTTTTGATAAGCCAACCTCATCAAAGGAGCGTTTGAATGTTTCTCCCGGAAGAATGATGGACAAGTACTGCTCTCCAACGATCAGATTGACTCCGATACAACTCAAGGCAGTAAACCCGACTAAACGAGAAGGTCGGTCCATCTTTTCTTTTAATTCTTGCACGATGGTCTCAACAATCAAATATTTGATCAATAAACCACCTAATGCCAATGCCAGTAAAATCAAACTGGCTGAGCCCAACATACTCATGATCCCGCCTCGAGAAAGCAGTTCATCTAGCTTGGGATCAGGTGTATGCGCGACATAACCATTCATCAAGATGTCTGCTGCTTTTCCAATCGTCAAACTTTTCTCATGGATAAAGGAAAGAACGAGGGCGGCTGTCGATCCTGCTAATAATGTAGGGATAGCTGGGATTTTTTTGATTGCCCCGCCAAATAAAATAACTAACGGAATCAATGTCCAAGGAGAGATCCAAAAGCTTGCTTTCATATTTTGGATCATTTCATTGATACTGGCTAGGTCGGCTGAATGACTGTTATGTCCTAATATCGTATAAAAAAGCAACGAAAGGACGAATGCCGGAAAATCCGTATAACGCATGCCAGCGATATGTTCGAATAGATTGACTCCGCCGATACCAGCCGCCAAGTTCGTCGTATCCGATAGAGGCGAGCAGTTATTCCCTAAAAATGCACCAGAAACGACCGCACCTGTAGTCATTGCATCGTTGAATCCAAGCAAATGACCGATTCCCAAAAAAGCAATCCCAATCGTCGAAATCGTCGTAAATGAACTGCCGACTGTCACTCCGACAATTGCACAAACAAGAAATGCTGTCGGTAAAAAGAAACGTACAGAGACAAGCTTAAATCCATAAACCATGATCGTAGGGATGGTTCCAGATAGAATCCAAGAGGCAACCAAGACGCCAATCAAAAGAAAAATCAGGATCGGAATGATCCCCGGGGTGATTCCTTTGATGATTCCGTCATGGATCTCATCCCATGAAAACTTTTTAAATCTGCCATAAAACAACAAACACATGAAAGCTGCAAGGATCGGGATATGTGGCGAGAGTTGGAATCCGATGATCAGTACTCCTAGGAGTGCCAACAACACGATCAATACAGCGATACTTTCTTTTAAAGAAATATTTTTATTCATCGTCGATCTCCTATTTCAAATGAAAAGGCCCTGCCATGAAAAAACTATTCACTTGGCAGGACCTCCTACTAAATCAGCGACAGATCGTCGGCTGAAAGACTTATTTTTTTATTTTTCTTCTAAACTTTTTTCTACCTCAATCCCCCAAGAATCTTTCTTGAAGTGATTGATAATCAATGGAATAACGAACATGACCACTGTGATAGCTGCTACTAATAATGCATCACTCAATGTCGCTGTACCTAATGTAGCAAATACGACAACGATGATAGAGAAGATCAGCATGCAGCTGACTACCCAAGCTAAGCCGTTTCCGTTTTTACCAATTCGGTAAGGACGTTCGAATTCTGGATGTTTCTTACGCATTTTAAGCAATGAAACAGCAATCAAAATGTACACGATACAATAAATAACAGTTGTAGCATTTGTAAGTGTCAAGAATACAGCACTTACGTCATCCATTACACCATAAAGTAAAGCAAATAATGAAATAACGATTGATTGTGTTAGAACGACATTTCTAGATACGCCGTATTTGTTTTCTTTATGGAATCCGAATTTTGGTGGTAGGAATCCTTCACGAGCTACTTGGATGATTGTTTTTGATGGTCCAGTAACCCAAGCTGATAATTGTAAAAGCACACCAATAAATACCATGAAGCTGAAGATATTTCCGATCACTTCTGGTAAGCCTAGGATTTGGCAATCAATCAAGATTGGCTGCGTGATATTTGCTAATTCCATTTTTCCATCTGGTACGACATTGGCAACAAGCATCGCATTGATGACATTCAATAAAACTAATCCGATCAAAGCGATAAATACGCCTTTTGTATAATTTTTTGTTGCGTCTTTCAAACGAGGCATGTAAACAGAACTCATTTCGATCCCAACAAAAATAAATGTGATACCAGCTAAGTATTTCAATGAATCAATATGTTCCAAGTCAGGGAAAGCTTTTGACCATGAAAAGTCACCTAGATAGCCGTTTGAGACTAGTCCGACTTTGAAGGCTGCCAAAACACCTAAAACGAACATGATGACTACTGGGATATATACCCCTAGCCATACACCGATGTTCCCGCCGACTTTTGCCATATCGAATTTCAAGTTCAAGATCGTGATGATCCAGTAGATAACTAAAATACAACCTAAAACGAACCAATGATTATTGCCAAGTTCTACATTACCAAATGTGTTTCCTAACAATGGTCCTAAAGTAGAAGCGACCATTACCATACCTGGGAACATTTGCACCCATAATAGCCATGCAACGACAAATCCCCATTTGCTGCCCAGTGCTGTTTTTACCCATAACTGAGGACCGCCTTCTTGAGGAAGCATCGTTGAAAGCTCACCGGAAACCATTGATATCGGACCGGCAAAAAACAAAACTGCAAAAATTGAATAAAAAATCAATGTCCAACCGACTGCGGCTAACGTAGGAATACTCCGAACCGTTGCACACAGTGCCATTGTCAGACCGATAAAGGTCCCAAGACCCATTTTACTTACTTCAGATTTACTCACCGTTGACACTCTCCTTGATTTTTTGGATAAAATAACGGTGTCTTTGAAGTAGTTTCAGCAATAAACGAAACAATTCAGCGAATATTTGAGGGGATTCTTTGAGTCTATTGCTTGAAGGAGTTCTTCAAAGACAACCTCAAAACAAAGGGATCGAAGAGCTTAGGTCACCCCTTGCTCTTCAGATCCAAACATGCGTCAGAAACAGTTAGCATTCAAGCTGTTTTCTAACATGATTACTTTGCTTATTTTGCTTCGCTTGCCAATAATTGGTCTGCGTAGATTTTTTCCAATTTTTCTTGAAGAGCTGCTTTGATTTTTTCAGCATATTCTTCAAAGTGTTCTTCTTTGTTCATGTATGGTGTCATTACGCTGGCACGCAATACAGTTACTTTTCCGGCACGGTTCCATTCTTCATCTGAGAATCCTAGTTGGTTCACGAATTGCAATGGGCTGTTGCCATAGTCTGGGATAGCAAAGTCAGTATGTGAAGTTAAGAATTCATTACCGTAAATGCTTCCTTTCACGTATGAAGAATAATCGTATACGTCATGGTTCAATTTATTCATCGCAACTAAATCGTCGTTGCCTTTTTCTTTGAATACGTAGTCTACCATGTTGAAATCTGGATAAGTTAATGGATGAACTTCGATTTCTTTGTCACCTACTTTGAATGACAAGTCATTCAAGAAGTTGTAGAAACGATGTGCCCCTTCGATTGATGCACCCATCAATTTACCGTATCCTGTGACATTCAAAGGTAAGACATGATGTGCTGCCCAAACGCTGGCTGCTGTTGCCCCTGCTTTTGAACCTTCCAAGATATACGCTCCAAGTAATGCTGGGATATCTGCACCTTTTTCAAATACATATGTTGCGAAGTAAGAGATAACGTCTCTCATGCGGATATCTTTGATGACGATACCACCGGCAGAATATGGAACATAGCCCATTTTATGCGGGTCGATCGTTACAGATTCTGCTTCTTCGATTGCTTTATATGCACTGTGTACTTCTTCTAAGATATAATCTTTGTTTTCTGTAAAGACATTGTATTTGTAATGAACGTCTTTTAAATCTTCGAATGGAATGAAGTTGTTGTCTTCGTCTAAGAAAATCGCACGGCCATATCCGCCATAAGCAGCATCTACATGCAAGTAGAAGTAAATACCGTCTTTTTCTAATACGCGACGCAATGCAACGATTTTATCGATACCGTCGATTGCTCCTTCTTCTGTTGATCCTACAACACCGACTACACCTAAGATTGGTGTTTTTTCAGCTGCTAGACCACGAACGATTTTTTCAAGTTCGTTGATGTCCATGCGGTAGTTATGGTCAACTGGCACTGGAATTACTTGGTCTAAACCAATACCGATGATGTCGGCAGCTTTTAGCCATGAATAGTGTTTTGTTTGTGGAACCAACCATTTCCCTAATTTTTCTAAATGTTTTCCGCTACGTGCTGAGTGAGCTTTGATTTCGTCGATTTTTTCTGGAACACTGTCTAACAAGTTCATGATTTCTTCTGTTGACAAGTTCATCAATTCCCAATCGCTTTTTCCAGCAACTAGTTCAGGTGTCACTTCTTTCATAGCAAGTGGCAATGATTTGATGTTGCGGGCATACCAAAGTCCTTCTAAGTTTGCTAAAGAACCATCAGCAACGATGTGTCCCCAGCCATCTTTATAGCTCATTAATTTTGCAAATTCCATGCCTACTTCTTCTTCCATTTGGCTTGTTGCAGGAGAAGATTCGTAAGCAACGTTATTACCATTCCATAGCATAGCAAAATTATACGCTAGTAAAGATGGCATCAATGTTTCAGAGTTCATATGACCCCAGTAGCGTCCGGCATTATGCCAAGGAACGGAATGGGTACGCATCCGCGCTGAAATTTCTGATAGAACATCTTTTGTTTTATTCACAGTGTGTTCAAAACTAGCACTGCTTTTTTCTTCTGGCGTAATGATAGGCATGTCTTGAGGCATGTAGTTTTGACGCCAGCCTAAATGTTCGTCCACCAATTCATTCAACAAAGCTTTATAGATTTGGCCGTTCTCAGCTTTGTCCCCAATGAATAGGGCATTTAGGTTTAGATCTTTCGACAATGATTCACTCATAGTGAAACCCTCCTAAAAAAATATTTAAATTTTGTCGAGCCCTACATTACACCTGTTCTCCTATTCTGTAAACTAAGCTTTCGACCGTTTTTTAATCGTATTTTAATATGTATCAATTATTCGAATTGTTCATACTTTTGAAATAATTAAAAAAAACGAGGAAATTTACAAAAGTAAACTCCCTCGCAAAGATTGTATTAACGACAACCAGCGTTCTATTTTAGGATGGGTTTCAAAATTGGAATGTTGTAATAGTATTCCCCTTTTTCAAGGCAAAAACTTACTAAATTCTAATCAATTACTTTGGCCAAAAAGTAATTTTTCTTACCTTTTCGAATAACCACAAACTTACCATCGAATTCATCGGATGGATTTATGACAAAATTTAAATCGGTAACGCGGTCACCGTTAATACTTATAGCTCCGTTTGAAACATCTTCCCGTGCCTGACGTTTAGATGGTTCAATTTTTGTGGAAACAAGTAGCTCCACGATATTTTCAGGTGTGCTTGAAATTTCAACGTTCGGCATTTTACCGAATCCTTGCGCGATTTCTTCCGCATTTAGTTCTTTAATATTTCCAGAGAACAATGCTTGTGTTATTTTTTGCGCTTCTTTCAAGTCTTCTTCACTATGCACAAATCTTGTAACTTCTTCTGCCAAACGGCGTTGTGCTTCACGTTTCTCAGGTTCTGTCTCTACTTTTTTCGCTAATTCTTCAATTTCTTCTTGAGATAAGAACGTAAAGAATTTCAAGTATTTCACTACATCACGATCATCTTGATTCAACCAGAATTGGTAGAATTCAAATGGTGAAGTTTTCTTAGGATCAAGCCAAACGGCACCGCCTGCGGTTTTTCCGAATTTCGTTCCGTCCGCTTTCAACATCAATGGAATCGTTAAACCGAACGCTTCTGCTTCTGGTCCTTCTAATTTTCGGATCAGGTCTAAACCAGCAGTGATATTTCCCCATTGGTCTGCTCCACCGATTTGTAGTTGTACATCGTATGTTTTATGCAGATGTAAAAAGTCGATGGATTGCAGGATTTGGTAAGTGAATTCTGTGAATGAGATCCCTACTTCCAAACGGCTGGCAACGATATCTTTTGCTAACATCGTGTTGATGTTGAAGTTTTTACCGTAGTCTCTCAAAAATTCAAGTAAAGAGATTTTTGACAACCAGTCGTAGTTGTTCACAAATGTGATATTTGCGTCTTTACCAAACAATTTTCTCATTTGATTGGAAAGTGCATCCACGTTATGTTGCACTTGTTCCATCGTTTGCAACACACGTTCTGTTTTACGGCCGCTTGGGTCGCCGATCGTTCCTGTTCCGCCGCCAATCAGAATATATGGATGATGGCCTGCCAATTGGAATCTTTTCATCATCATAAATGGGATCAAATGTCCGATATGCATCGAATCACCAGTTGGATCAACGCCGCAATAAAGTGAAATGCTCTTTTCTTCAACGAGCTCGCGAAGTCTTTCTTCGTTTGTTTGCTGATTAATGGCGTCGCGCCAAGTTAATTCATCAATAATATTCATTTTACTGACCTCCGTGTAGTTTTTTATGAAAGCAGGAACCTGCTAGCATGCGTCATTAAGTATTTCTTCGGGATGGAAAATAAAAAAAGTCCCTTGGCATATAGCCAAGGGACGAAATCTCGCGGTACCACCCAATTTGTATGTCTAGATATCCAACATACCTCTCGAACATTTAACGCTGTCGCGTGGCAATCACTGCCAGAGACTCCTGAAATGTAATTCGCTTTAAAGCATGTACTGGTTTGCAGCAACCACCAGCTTTCTGAAACATTGGCTTTAACAACTACTTCGTTTCGATCTTCGTCTTGTTATTATTAATATGTGTCTATCATAGAGCGCAACTTTTTCTTTGTCAACAGAAAAAGGATATTTTTTTTAAATTCCTCATTTTTTCTTTTTTGAATCCGCTCTAATCCCGAACATTTTATTTTTAATATTGTTAAAAGAAACTATTTTTTCTGTATTTTTTCTGCAATTTATCGAGAAGTCACTTTACTTTTCCTCTTATTCTTTCTTCGTTACAATGAGCAATGGGACGAGTAAAAAAATGAAAAAGCAAGGGACGAGGTATATGGAAAAAAAGCAAAAAATTATTTTAGGAGCTACTTCTGCTTTAACTGTCGTTATTTTAATTTTAAGTCTGTTTTTTGTCATCCGAGCATACACAAAAAAAGAACCGATCATTCCTGAAAAAAAAATAACAGAAAAGACAAAAGAGCCAATGGATGATAAGCAACAGCTAGTTACTCAAGCAAAAAATCTGGCACAAAGCTATGATTATGACCAAGCGATTGCTTTATTGGAGAAAAACAGTAAAAACGGATCTGCGGAAACACAGCAGCTTCTTCAAACACTGAAAAAGGAGAAAGAACAACTGATTGACTGGTCTGATCCTACTCAGATCTCTCACGTCTTTTTTCACAGCTTGATCGTGGACCCGCAAAAAGCCTTCCACTCTCAACAGTCGCAAGGATATAAAGACTATATGGTAACTGTTGAAGAGTTCAACCGTTCGATCGAACAACTCTATCAAAATGATTTTGTTTTAGTCAATTTGAATGATTTGATCCAAAAAGACGAACAAGGAAACCTTTCCTTTAACGGGCTTGCGCTACCTGAAGGAAAAAAACCATTAGTTCTTTCGCAAGATGATGTCAGCTATTATGAATATATGGATAATTCCGGTTTTCCTAGCCGATTAGTCGTATCAAATAACAATGAAATCAAAAATGTTTATAAAGAGAATGATAAGGAAGAAATTGGGGACTTTGACATGGTTCCTCTGATCGATGCTTTTGTCAAGAAACATCCTGATTTTTCTTATCGAGGCGCAAAAGGCACCTTGGCCCTGACAGGTTACAACGGTGTTTTAGGTTATCGAACATCCAAGTCTCAATACGGAGATAACGAGAAAACAAAAAAAGAGATCGAAGAAGCTAAAAAAGTAGCTGATCAGTTGAAGAAAGATGGCTGGAGCTTTGCTTCCCATACCTGGGGACACTTGAATATGACTCAAGCTTCATTAGAGGATGTCAAAAAAGACAATGAATTATGGCAGCAAGAAGTTGCACCTATCCTAGGAAAAACAAATATCCTGATTTATCCATTTGGTGCAGATATTAGCGACTGGCAGCCTTATTCAGCAGAAAATCAAAAATTTGCTTACTTAAAGAGTCAAGGTTTCGATATTTTCTGCAATGTAGATGCTTCTACTCCCGCTTGGGGACAATTAGGTGCGGATTTCTATCGAAATGCTCGAATCAATATCGATGGCATTCGGTTCCAATCAGATTTAGACGGACAAAACCCTATTCTTGATCCATTCATCAACGTTCATGATGTCTATGACAAAGAAGCACGAGAATCCGCTTGATTTTACGTCATTTATAAACCAAAAAAGCCGAACTGACATTTTATCGTCAGTTTCGGCTTTTTTTATGCTTTATTTCTTCTTCGGCGCGATTCCCTTGATCAGGACTTCTGTCCATTCTGCTGTATATGGAAGCAGTTTTGCGTATATCTCTGGCTTAGAAATTCCTTCTACCATTGCTTGAAAATAGAGGATCAAGAACTCATCAGAATATTTCAAATCCACTTTTCCCTCTTTACGCCCTCGATGGAAAAGATCAAGCATGATACTGAAACTTTCTTGCGTATACGCATCCATCGCGTCAGAAAATTCTTTTTTTTCTTTTTTTGTATAGCATGTCATTAAATCGATATAAAATTGTTTGTTCACTCGATTGAGATAGCGGATTTTATTTTCACTCATGGCAATCAACGTTTCTTCAAATGGAAGATTTTCCGCAATCAACGCTTTCGCTTCTTGCCCTAAATCATTCATAAATGTGAAAAATACTTCATAAATCAGCCCTTCCTTGCTGCCAAAATATTTAAAAATCGTCGCTTTACTTACCTGAGCGCTCTCAGCTACCTTATCCATCGTCACTCCAGCGGTTCCTATGTCTGTGTTCATCAAGTCAAAAGCTGCTTGTAAAATCTCTTTCTTTTTCTCTTGTGCTCTCTTTTCAAAACCGTTCATTGGTAGAGCCTCCCGTAATTTTAAACTTTTATAATATATATAGTTCAAATTTATTCTGAGGTTTATTATAACTATCTATTGAGAAAGTATCAAGCCAGCAATTCCTTGTTTATGAATTCATTGACAGAAATTTATAAAAAGAATATTATGTACTAAAATAATAAAAAAAGTTTTATAAAAAGGTATAAAACCATTTTATTAAACCATTTAATCTTATTTAGTATATATTTTCAAAAAAGGAGTGGGGTTTTTATGGCAGAAATCGTCAAAGTCACACATTTGAAAAAGAACTTTGGTCGTTTCGAAGCTTTAAAAGACGTCTCTTTCACCGTACATTCAGGTGAAGTCGTTGGATTTATCGGACCAAATGGTTCTGGAAAATCCACGACGATTCGGACACTTTTAGGGATTATAAAAAAAGACGGCGGAACGGCAACGATTTTTGGTCAAGATGTATGGGAAGATAGTTTATCTATCCATGAACGTCTTTCTTATGTTCCAGGTGACATCTCTTTATGGGGAAATTTGACTGGAGGAGCGATCATCGATCTCTTCATGAAGCTTCATGGAAAAGGGAACGCTCAAAAAAAGGACGAACTGATTCAACGTTTCTCTCTTGATCCTAAGAAAAAAGCAAAAAACTATTCAAAAGGAAATCGTCAAAAAGTGGGCTTGATTGCTGCTTTATCTGTTGATTCGGATCTCTATTTATTTGATGAGCCTACATCTGGTTTAGATCCCTTGATGGAAACCATTTTTCAAGAAGAAGTTGAAAAACTGAAAGAACAGGGTAAATCCATCCTGCTTTCTTCTCATATTCTCAGTGAAGTCGAACGGTTGGCAGATAAAGTCGTGATCATCCGCGAGGGAACAGTCGTAGAAGAAGGAACACTCGATGAATTGCGTCATTTGACCCGCTCGACCATTACTATAGAAACAGAAGCAGATAACAGCCACTTAGCACAATTGAACGGTGTCCATGATTTTGTGCAAAAAGGCCACCTTGCTCAATTTGCTGCTGACAACGAAGCTTTCGATGTGATTTTAGCTGAAGCTTCCAAATTAGGTGTGAAAAAATTTGAATCTATTCCACCGACTCTTGAAGATTTATTCATGAGGCACTATGAAGGATGAGGAGGAATCGAAATGACTGATAAATTTTCACGCTGGTCCACCCTTTTTTCTCAAAACCTTAGCCGTGACTGGAAAAAGATCTTGATATGGCTAGTCGGTGTCACTGCTTTTTCTGGTGGTTTTGTCCCTGCATTTGAAAAATTGACTTCAGGACAAGGGTTAGCTGGATTATACGAAACAATGCAAAATCCGGCAATGATAGCAATGGTCGGACCAACTCCCGCTTCGAATGCTGCTGAGTATACTTTAGGAGCGATGTATGCAAATGAAATGTTGCTTTTTTGCAGTTTGTTTGCTGCTGTGATCTCGGTTTTGCATGTAGTGAGCCAAACGAGAAAAAAAGAAGAGCTTGGTCTGATTGAACTTATTCGTTCCTTTCGAGTCGGACGTCAAGCAAACTCTTTAGCTGTCATCGCTGAAACTATTCTGATCAATTTGCTTTTAGCAATATCGATCAGCTGTACGATGATTTTTTTTCAAGCAGATTCGATCACTGCAGAAGGTGCTTGGCTTTTTGGGCTATCTGTAGGTAGTACGGGGATTTTGGGGAGTGCCGTTGCACTGTTTGCTGCACAACTGATGCCAAGTTCAGCCAGTTCGAATGGTCTGTCTCTAGCGTTTTTAGGTGGACTCTATCTTCTAAGAGCAATAACAGATGTAGCTGTTTCCTCCCTTTCGATGTGGAATCCTTTAGGCTGGTCTTATTTGACCTATCCATTTACAACTAATAACTGGATTCCTTTGCTTTATTTGTTTTTGTTCAGTCTCATCTTGATAATCAGTTCATTTGTTTTAGAGGAACATCGAGACTTGAACACCGGCTATATCCCCGAACGTGAAGGAAAACCGTATGCTAAACGTTCTCTTCTATCCTTGCGTGGTTTATTATTCTATCTAAATAAAGGAATGACAATCAGTTGGCTCATCACTTTTGGTTTGATGGGGGCGGCATACGGCTCTATCTACGGGAATATGCAACAGTTTTTAGAAAGTAACGACTTAATGAAACAGATGTTTATCCAATCTGGCGTCTCAATTGAAAAAAACTTTACAAGCACGATCATGGTCGTCTTGATTTGTCTAGCTGCTATTTTACCAATTGCTAGCATCAATCGTTTATTTACAGAAGAAACCCACGGACGTATGAATCAGCTGTTCGCAACAAAAATTTCTAGGAACCAACTTTATTGGACAAATCTGTTACTAGCGATCCTGTTTTCTATATTGTCGATTCTGATTAGTTCTGGTGCGCTAGGACTTTCTGCTTTGGCATCGATGAAGGATGCGAAAGATATGGATCTATTGCTGTTTCTTAAAGCCGGATTCAACTTTCTGCCTGCTGTTTTAGTGTTTATCGGGATGAGTGGCTTTCTATTCGGATGGCTTCCTCGAATGGGTAAATTTGCTTATATCTACTTAGCTTACTCCTTTGCGCTCAATTACTTTGGCGGGATTTTGGATTTGCCAGAATGGTTCTCCAAAACAGCGGTCCCTAGCTGGGTACCACGGATGCCAAACGATTCTTTCGATCTTTCCGTATTCCTTACGTTATCCTGTATCAGCCTTGCACTGATCGTCCTTGGTGCTATCGGTTATAGGAGAAGAGATTTAGTGGAAGGATAACAAAAAAGAGCATGTTCAATTTCATACTAGCCTCCAAATTGGGATCAAAAATCCAACATTTGGAGGTCATTTTTGTATTTACAAGTCTTCTAACTGCTCTTTATCAATGATCCAGACTTCCCGATTCTCTCTTTTTACATAACCATTCTCCTCTAATAATTTAAATTTTCTAGATAAAGTTTCGGGGGTCGTACCGATAAATGCAGCAAGTTCTTTCATTTTCATTGGCAGGAAAAAGTGATTCTTCCCTGTCGCTTTAGCTAAATCAAGCAGATAGACAGCGACTCGTTCTTCTACTTTTTCCATCATCAAAAAAGTTGTCTGCTGCTGTACTTTTGTTAATTTCTCAGCGTTGATTGCTAAAAGTTTCAGACTAAGGGCGGGATAATGCAGTAAAAGTTCCGAGAAATCTTTTTGTCTCAATACACAAATTTCCGTTTTTTCTAGTGCTTCGCCAAATAAAGACTCATTTGGAACGCCTAGCAACTGGCTCTCTCCCTCATATCCGCCCGGCTCTACTACTCGTAAAAGCTGTTCCTTTCCGCTAGCAGATAATTGATACACTTTCATACTGCCGGAAGCCACGATCACTAATTGAGACTCTCCATTCGGCGCAAGAATCTGTTCTCCTTTTTCCACTTTTCTGTGTGTCACTAGCGAGTGGATTTTTTGCTGATCTTCTATCTCGAGATGATTGAATAATGGAACGAGTGAAACACACAATCCTTCATGTCTCATAGCAGATTCCTCCTTTGGATTTCTTCCTTGTTTGTTATTCTACTTGTTCTTTTAACTTGGTTAATTGATTTGTATCAAGATTTTTCTTTTTGTGCGATAAGTAAGCAGACACATGCCGTTTATGACCACGATCAGAATACTCATTTCATGGAAAAGCATACCGCTTGCCACCTCGGCCACCAGGATCAGACTCTCGGTAATAATGGTGATGAGTGTTTTATGTCCTAAAATCATTTTTTGATACTATCTATAAGTAAAATTGAAAATTGCCGCTTATGTCAAATAGGAGCTGTGACAAACGCCTTGTCACAACTCCTATTTTTTGAATAAACGGTGTTCAATCAGCTGACCCTCGGCATTAGCTCAAAAAACGGCAAAATATGAGGAGCTATTTTTCCGTTTTTTTCTCTAATACTCAGGTCAAAACACTGATTTCACAACCTCTTCCTTAAACGGTGTTCAAAAGCTTGCATCTACGACACTAAGCCCAATCAGATGAAAAATATGAAAAGCTATTTTTCTCTGCTTGTTCTTACTGCTTGATGCAGAATAGCTTTTTCACAACCTCTTTATTACTGTAGCTGATTTTCTAAAAACTTACTAACATTCGGCTTTTTTTACTAAATGCCGCTGTTACTTTTTTGCCGAAACGACCCTTTACTGCTTTTTCCAATCCAGTCGTTGCAGAGGATACCGCTTTTTTTGCCGTGCTTGCTTCCACCTCTGCGGCTTGTTTCGCCTTTTTGCATTTCGTGACTTTGTCTTGAGTCATCGCAATCCCTAAAGCTCTTGCTGAGATTTTTTGTATCTCTTTCTGGTAGTCTTCCCAAATTTTTTCCTCTAGAACGATCACTTATTATCTCCTTTCCTGTTACTTTTTGTTTAATCGTTGCAGATCAGCACGATAACGGCGTTCGACTTCATCTTGCTGATCATAGATTTTTTTTCGTTTCTGCATCAATTCATGAGAGAACCTCTCTTCTAAACGTCTGAGTTCTTTTTGTGCAAAATACAAAGAATCCTTCGGGCATTCAAAGGAACGCACCGAAAAACGTATATTGGAATAAGTCGTTTCTGCCAGCTGCTGCATGTTCTTTTGCATCTGTCTGAGCTGATCTTCCTGATCTTCTAGCTGCAGTCGTTCTTTTCGGTATGTTTCATGAATCTGGTTTTCTTTTTCCATCTCACTACTCCTTGTTTTAAAATAATTGTCGTGCCAAGTCCCGATCACGTTGGACCAGCTCATTGATTTTCGCTTCGATCTCTTTTGCCAAGGTAGAGAATTCTGCTGAAAGCTGCTTGATTTTGAAGATTTTTTCCCGGAATTCCTGCGTAGGTTCATCAACGATCGTCTGCTTTGTACAACCGACTTCTCGCAGAGCATCGAGCATTTCGTTCTGAGACAAAAGCGGTGTCTGTCTGCGGACCATCGCAAGACCATCTGCCCACAGCTGTTCCAAATCACGAATTCCACGCTGGTAAATGACTAGCACTTGTTCCATCGCTTGATTGAAGACGGAAGCCGCATGTTTCACGATCATCAGCGCCTGCTGGTCGTCTAAATAGATCTGTTCATTGGTCGACAGACCGCCGCTGCTCGCTGTGAATCTTTTCCGCCAAGTCACTAGCTTGGAGAAAGCACTGATTTGTAGCTGGAGCCACTTGTTTTCTTCTTTCAGTTGACTAATCCGATCTTTCTCCCATTGATTTTTTTCGCCATATGTCTCCATTTGACGGATCATAGCTTTGTTTTTGATGATTTGCTGGGCGAGTAAGGTCTGTTCGAGGGCGACCCCTCCATGTTGGTCGGAATAGATGACGATATCGCCATATTTATCGATGTAATTCCCGTTTTTGTCGAGATTGAACTGATTTAGATCGTGTCCATAGTTTTTCCAGCCGGCGTTGTCGATTCCGAAACTGTGAAATGGCAGTTGGCCTTTCCCGCCAGTCAGCCAGCCACTAGTCACGATGTCTGAAGTGTCATACAGATTGATGATCTGCCCTTCATAATTCATGAGCTGCTTCTCACTCAAGCCTGGGCCTGCCGCTGCATATGTAAATCCGTGATAACCTTTTAAAACAGCGACATAGATTGCCTGCGCTCCACCTAAAGAATGACCGGTCGTGGAAATAGTGTAGCCGTCTTTGACAGAATAGGTCTTTTCGATTGCATCGGCATACGCTAAAGCAGACTGGAAGGCGCCGTTGTCGTGTTTGTCCTCGAAGCCGACTTCTCGGATGTTCGTTTTCCAGTCCTGCCAGTTTTTAGTGCCCGCGTAGGCGATGGTCAGGTCTTTTTTGATGACGGATTTGGGGTAGTCGGAAATTTGCTGTAATTGATTTTGCTTCTTACTTTTATATTCATCTTTGATTTCAGCCACGACCATGGCTTGCATACCGTTTTGCTTTGGTGTTTTTTCTTTTCCGATTGTATGTTTGTCGGTATCAATGACATCAATAACAAGATATTCATCCTCAACGATTTTTTCGTTGACTTTTACTTTCCCTGTTTCAACGCCATATACTGCTTTAGAGAATTCTTTGTTTTGGTCCATCACTTGACTCCCTTGTCATAATAGATAATGTTTTCTTCAGGCATTTTTTCATCTGTCGAAGAATTTTTTTTAGTTAGTACATATGAATTCCTAGTATTCCCAGTGTTGAAGGAATACAGCCACTTATTTGTTTCGGCTGATCTCGTATCTAGCGTCGTTTCATCTGGGTAAACATCATTGATGATAAATCCAACTACCAACCCTTTCATCGGACCTACAGAAAAACCTGTAAATTCTATTTTCTCAATATCCATATACTCAGTTATAGAATCTAATCTTTCAAAAAATTCCTGTTCAGTCATGTCTCCTTTACCTTGATTAAATTCTTTGAAGATTTCCTTTTCTCGCTTTTCATCCACTGTTGAAATCTCATAATGATTATACAAATAATTTGCCAGATCGGTTTGGATGGTACGCAGTTCTTCATTGTCTTTTTCTCTTCTATCCATCAATAATTTCCCTCCTATACTCAGTGCAATGATGACTATGACTCCTCTGAAAATGATTTTTTTCATGCTTGCTCCTTCTTGCTTCCCTTCACAAAGAAAACGCTTTAAATGGATTTTACCATAGGCTTATCAGTGAAAAAAGAAGCCTATTTCTTACTTTTCCTTGTTTGATAACGAAATGAATATTTTTTCTTTTTTTCTGTTATGTAAATCGAAACATATATATAAAAGAATGAGAGGGCGCAAGTAATCGTTGTTTTTTAGAGATCGTTAACCATTATGTTTTTAGATTTGTTTAAATTTTTATTCTGATTTGGCTGATGGAAAAACCAAACAGACACCTGCGAAAAAAATGATTTTTTCGCAGGTGTCTGTTTATGTTGCATCATGAGAGCAGTGGATTCGATGATGTGCCATCTATTTAGTACGCAACGCAATCAGCTTTTTCATAACTTATTTTTTATCGCATGATACAATGGCGCTAGTTCTTTGAGCGCCTCAGCAGTTTTCTCTTCAATGTTTGTGTATTCATTTGGAGAAAAAAACAGTTTGCCAAGTTGGAAGGTTCGATTGCCCATTGTCTCTCGCAGCTCTTCTTGCTTGCTCTTATCTGATAAATAAACGGATAAAGGCAAATGATCTTCCAGCTCATTTTCAGGCTGAGGCCAGATATAATATTCTTCAATCGCTACCTGGGTACTCCATTCCTGCAGTAAAGATAGCGATTGATTGTATCCTTCAACGCTTCCTTCTCTCGTATCACTTTTATAGTGCTGATACATCAAATAGATTTGGTATTGTTTTTGATTCAACAAAACTGCTAGACAGGCATTCTCGTCTTGACGAGATTCGCTTCGGTACGCGCTCCAAAAATGACTGCGTAAATTCCAGCCATTCGTCCAACTCTCGATTTTAGGTTTGCTCATGCCATACGTATCAGGCAAAAGTGCAGCAGTCTGGAGTTGGATCTCTTTCCATTTTTGCCAATGTGCTTTGTATTCTTGTTTGATTTGTTCGACTTCATCTGGTGTATGTATTTCTTTGAGTTGTTTGAATGCATAATTGTCTCTGTCAAATAACTGATAGTCTTCTTTCATTAGATCCATTTTGTTCCCTCTTTTCTTTTTTATTTTAACTATCTTATTTAAAAGAAACAACTGTAAAAAAGCTGAATCGAAAAAGCAACTGCTTGCTTTTCGAGTTCAGCCTCTGTTTCCATTTACAGGAACGGTCATGAAGTTTTGATCACATTGAGTAGTGTCGTAAATAAAATGGCACTGGAAGCAGCTCCCGGGTCGATATGTCCGATTGCACGCTCTCCTAGATAGGAAGCTCGTCCTTTTTTAGCTACCAAGTCTTTGGTGTGTTCTTTTGCCTGTTCAATGATTTCTTTTGTTAGATTTCCTGCTTTCAATGCCTCTGTAACTGGGAGCCAAACATCTAACATCGTTTTATCGTCAGCTTCTGCCTTTCCTCGGCTTTGAATACCCGCTGTTCCCTGCTCGATCACTTCTCCTAATTTTTCTTGAGAATCAATAGAATCGACCTCTTTTGTCGCTTTCATCATGTTCATGAATGCAGATCCGTATAACGGACCAGAAGCACCACCAACTTTCGATATCATCGCCATAGAGAATACTTTGAATGTATCACTAATTGTTTCAGGATGATCGGTTTGAAAAGCTTCTTCATAAGCTGAAACCCCTCTTCCCATATTATTTCCGTGGTCTCCATCGCCAATCGGGGTATCTAGATCACTGAGATATTGTTTGTTCTGATTGATTGCCTCTGCAAATTGTGAGAGCCATTCTTGGATTTCTTGAACGGTTAGTTTCATATTATCACCCTTTTATCTTGAGATTGTCTTACCATGAAATCGTCTGTACATTGCTTTCTAAAGAATCTTTCCATTGTGTCTCCGTCAAGTCGATCAGCGTCAGAGAAAGGCCTTGCATATCTAGTGAGGTCATAAAATTACCGACTTTTCGGAAAACTACATTGACGCCTCTTTCTTCCAACAGAGCTAAAACATCATTCATGAATACGAACTGTTCCATCAAAGGCGTCCCGCCCATTCCGTTGACGAATACACCTGCTTCTTTTGGCAAATTCGAGTAATCATCTAAAATCTTAGTAACAAGTTCCTTTGCCAGTACTTTAGAAGGCTGCATCTTTTCTCGACGATAGCCTGGCTCACCGTGGATACCAACACCATACTCGATCTCATCTTCTCCTAGTTCGAATCCTGGTTTCCCTACTTCTGGTACAGTTGCTGCTCGAAGCGCTACACCGATCGTTTTAGTTGCCTGTACGACCTTTTCTCCCAATTCTTTCAACTCTGCTAGGGAAGCACCGTTTCTTGCTGCATCGCCCACGATTTTGTGTACAAGGACAGTACCCGCAACTCCGCGTTTTCCAGCAGTATACGTACTATTTTCAACGGCGATATCATCATCTACGATCACACTTTCTACTTCAATATCGTCCATAGCAGCTAGTTCCTTTGCCATATCGAAGTTCAATGCATCCCCTGTATAATTCTTAACAATCAGTAAAACTCCTTTTCCACTATCCGCTTCCTTGATAGCCGTTTGAATCTGATCTGGAGTTGGAGAAGTAAACACATCACCAAGCACCGCTGCACTTAACATTCCTTCCCCTACAAACCCGGCATGGGATGGTTCATGTCCGCTTCCTCCACCAGAAACCAAACCAACTTGTTCTGCTTTCTGATTCTTGGCTACAACGCGGGAAGATTCTACACGATGAACAAGTTCTGGATAGCTTTTTACTAATCCTTCCAGCATTTCTTCGACAATATTGCTTGGATCATTCATGATTTTTTTCAATTTATTCCCATCCTTTCTTTCCGGCATTTTGTGCTTCTGTTAAGATTTGCTGAGTATCATCCGTTATACCGGCAGTGATGGCTGCTGCAAAAGCTCCTTCCACTAAAGGCGCATCCACCAGATGATAACGTTGCTGCTGTTCTTCTTCCAACATGTCTTTTGCCAATTCCGAATTCAATACCGCGCTGCCGATATCCGCAAAAACAAAATAACTAGCTGCATCGCTTGACTCATTGACAGCTTCTACGATTTTCATCGGGTCTGATCCGATCTCGCCATTTATTCCGCCGAGAGAAAAGATCTGAACCTCTTCGGATTTTTGCATCTGCTCAATCATTTCTTTAATACCATCTGTTACTTTTTGACTATGAGAAATAAGCAAAATACTCTTTTTCACAAGAATCTTCCTTTCTTTTACATAGTTGCTAACGATTGGTTTCGCTTTCATTAATGAACAATTCAAGTATATAATAAATTCCTAATTTTGGGAAAATATGTGTTGCGCATCTTGAACTTTGTTATACTTTCATTAAAGAGAGGAGTGATCAAATGATTACAACAACCACGAATAGTGTGGAAGGAAAAACCGTAGTAGCTTATAAAGGAATCGTTTTTGGTGAAGTTATTACTGGAATCAATGTATTGAAAGATTTGGGGGCTGGTTTGCGAAACGTTTTTGGCGGCCGTTCAAAAAGTTATGAAAATGAACTAATGGGCGCAAGAGAAGAAGCCCTTGCGGAAATGGCCGAACGTGCAAAAGCATTAGGAGCTGATGCAATCATCGGCGTAAAAATGGACTACGAAGTATTAGGCAGCGACAATGGCATGCTGATGGTCACATGTAGTGGAACAGCTGTCTCCACAAGATAAGTAGGAATAGCTGTCTTAATAAATAAAAAGAGATGGGACATGTAGTGGGATCCAAGAGTTAGATTTTTCAGTCTAACTTCGAGGTTCACTACCTTCCCATTCTCTCTTTTTTATTTCTTTTTGCGAATGATTCCGTAAGCTGCTGCAACTAGCACACCTGTGCCTACGAAGGAATAATTGACAGAAGCTGTTTTTTCATTTGTTTTTGGTAAAGTCTGACTTGTTGATTCGGATGGCTCTGTCGTTTGCTGAACTGTTTCTGTCGTGGTTCCAGAGGCCACTGATTTTTCTCCTGCCGAATGCAAAATATCTTTTATTCGTTGGAAACTAGCTGCTAAGTCTGCTTTTTTTGCTTCAAAATCATCAGCAACTGTTTGCGCTTCGCTGATCTTTCCATGGATCGCTTGACTGGCCGCTGTGATATCCGCTTGAGTTTGACTTAGCTTTCCAGAAGCTGTTTCAGCAACCTGATCTAATTGTTGATTGAACTCTTTTGCTTGTTGGATCTTCCCGTCAAGATCTGTTTGGACAGCTTCCGCTTTTGCTTTCGCTTCAGCAAGCTTTTTCTCAAGTTGTGCACGGTCATTTCCTGCTTTATTTTTAAGATCAGCTAAATCTTGATCGATTGCTGCTTGGTCTTCTTTCAATTTGTTTTTTGCAGCTTCTAATGCTTCTTCGAGTTCTTTTCTTTTATTTTCCAAGTCTTGCAAATGATCGATTTGGTCAGAAGAGGTAGAACTATTCGTTGATGTATCTTCTGAAAACGAAATCGTTTCTCCTGAGTTATCTGTCGGTACATTGGAAGTCATTTCTGTTTCCGAGGTTCCGTTTTCAGCATCAGAAGAGCTTATAGTTGTTGAAGGCTCTGTTTGAGCAGGTTCAGAAGTTTCTGCAAAAGCCGTATGTCCGAAGAAGAAAATACCGGAAACAGCAATCGGCCAGATCAACGGCTTCATTCTTTTTTTCATCACTTTTCCCATCCTTACTACTTTTTAACTAATTTCTTATTATAAGCAAAAATGATTGGAAGAACCATAAACACAACAGGCTGTTTGTCTAAAAAACGGTGCATCTTTTATTTTTTTGTACGTTCCGGACTTTTCCATGTCCCGCTTCCATAACCTAAAATCGTTTTGACTGCTGGAATGAAAGTCGTCACGATCGTTATCGCGTTCACTATCCAGAACAAAAGCATATATAGTGGCGCGAAAAGAAGATATTTCAATTTTCTTCGTCGATCATCTACAATCAGCGAAGCTAACAACTGGAAAAATCCTGCGACCATTTCAAAGCAGATGAACACAAAACTGAATGTAAAAGTGACATAGATCTGTTCATAGTTTCCTTGGTACACATAATGCCCAATCAATCCAATAAAAAGAATCACGGAAATACAAAAGAATATTGACCAGACAATACTCAATGTTTGATCAATGAAGATGATCGTTCTTCCGATATGTTCAAAAGGATGGAGCATCACTTTTTTGAAATTCGTCAACCAGACTTCTGTTCCACCTTTTGCCCAACGTTTTCTTTGTCGATATAGCATCTTCAACGTCACAGGTACTTCCATGAAAAAGATGATCCCAGGAGCAAAAACAGATACCCAATCATTCAACTGATGATCCCACGCAATACTGATGTCTTCTGTCGCTCGATCTTGCCTGAATCCGCCCACATCGATCAAGGCTTCTTTTCAATACATCGTATTTGCCCCACTGTACGCATAAAGGCCACCGAAAACAGCTGACTGTGTTCGTTTGATGATACCAACGATACTCGAGAATTCAACCGTTTGCGATTTTGCAATCAACTTGGTACGATTTTGGACATCCATATTTGCAGTGACCGCAGCAATATGTCTTGCACCAGGGCGAATGAAATAATTCACATACCTGTTCAGTGCATCTGGTTCCGGTACCGTATCTGCATCATTGCTTAAAATCAATTTCCCTTTTGCAAAGGCAAGTCCGATATTAAACGCATGGGCTTTCCCTTTATTTTTTTCGATCCGAACCACACGAAGATTAGCGTATTTTTTCATCAGTCTGGCTAATATTTCTGGTGTTTGGTCCGTTGAACCATCATCGGTCACTAATACTTCATAGTTGTGATAATTCAATTTCGTCATCAAATACTCAATCGTATCTTCGATCACGATCTCTTCATTATGGGCTGGCACCATGATCGTAATGAACGGTTCGACACCCGATGGAACATCTACCCATTCTTTTTGTTTATGTTTGTATAAAAAAACATAACACCAGACACCAATAAACCATGCAAATCCGCCTAAAATCGGGTAAGAAACGAGAAAAAAATACATGATAGACAAACAAGTATCTAGGAATTGATTACCTGTATGAGTGATTGAGGTCATTTCAGTTCCACCCCATTTTCTTTATACAAATCTGCAATGAGTGTCGTATCTAGATTTTTCTCTTCGGAGACAGAATAAAAACGGACCGTTTCTCTCTCTTCTTTTGTTCCAAAACGTTCCGTATACATTTCTTCAAGTAATTCTTGTCTTTTTTTCAATTCTTCATCTTCATATTCAAAAGACTTATTTACTTTTCTATACAAATTTCGATTGTTCCATCTAGTCAACACAAATGAGATAATCAGGAAGCTGAAAAAGATCAATGCAAAAAAGCCGATGAAGAAATACAGCATTTTCTTTTCCAATAAAAAAGCGTACAAGTAAAAATCTTTGGCTCTTTCTGGTCTTGTTAATGGGAAAAATACCCATATAAAAGGAAGAACAACGATCATCCAACCCAAAAGAGCCACTAGCGTTTGCCAAATTTTTAACCAATAATTACCTTTTGAAAAATACTTATCTTTCACCAAAATCGATGCAACTTCTTCTCTTGTTACTTTTTTCATATCCTCACCTCACATTTTTGTTACGACGTAGGAGTTTACCATACTTTTCATTTCTTTTCACATAAAGTGTTCCTAAATTTTTCCTAAGAAAAAGAACAAAACATTTCTCATCGGCAAATGAAAAATATTTTGTTCTTTTTATCAGTTATTCTTTTTATTTTTTTATCTCTTAATTATGTTTCTCTTTCCAATACGACAATGCTTTTCATTCCTCTAGATATCGCCGTGTACATTTGTCTGCGTCTTCTTTGCTCATCTCTATCGTTTTCAAATGGATACAAGATTACATGATCAAATTCCAGTCCTTTTGCTAGACTCAAAGGGATGATCTGGCAGTTTTCTAATCCATATGAACTTTTTTTAATCGATTCTTGTAGCGTTTGGGTTTCCTCTTCTGTTTGGGTGATAATTGCCGCTTTTTCTCCTTTTAGAGAAGCCAAAATCTCAGCTAGTATTTCCAACAATTCTTCAGAGGATCGAAAAGAGCGGTATTCGGGTTCTTTTCCTTGCGGTCGGATCGATACGATGTCGATCTTCTCTTGATCCACAGCATAGGTTTTGAAAAGCTCTGTGATTGCTCCGCTAGAACGGTAACTATTTCTAAGATCATACCGATGGATCGGCAGATGGTAGTCGTCGAAACAACGCATAATATCAGCAAAAGTAGTGGAAGAATTAAAGATTGCTTGATTCTCGTCACCTACTAAAGTAAAGTGAGTTTTTGGAAATAATTCGATCAATAGACCTAATTGTGCCAGGGTATAATCTTGTACTTCATCAATCAATAGATAGCGAAACGCTGGTACATTTACCTTTTCAACAAGCAAATGATGAATAGCTAATAAAATGACTGCTTCATCAACAGTACGTGTGTGTGGCCAAACATAAGCTGAGCCATATCGTTTTTCATAAATTCTTTCAAACAATCGGTGCTCATCCACCCATGCCATTTCTTCGATTTGTCTGGTTATTTTTCGATAGTTTTTTTGTAAAAGTTTCCTTGCATAAGCTGCGATACTTTGTTCCGAATCATCAGAAATCAATTCACCGAATAATTTCAACTGTCTATCTTCTGTCAACGAGAGTACCTGATTCTGCACAGCAGGACTTTTTGCTTGTTTCAAAAGATGATTCTTCCATTCGCTCATCAGTGCCTTTTTCGTTGCTTGAAGCCTGTCGATCAATTTAGGATGAGCAGGGACTTTCTCATATATTTTTTTGATCGTTTTTTTAGAAAGAACTGTTTTTCCATTTTTAGTAAGTCCACGGATAAAATCAGGATGATCTAGAAACAAAGGATCTGATCGTTTTAGATCATCAATATACTCTTTACTACGCAAGTGTTCTGCTTGCTCTGATACATTTTCTTTGGTGATACGTTTGAAATAAGCTTCTTCACCTTCTATTTCCTCTGCTGAAAGCTGTGAAACTAGCTGCAAGATGGTTAGATTCAGTGGATTTCTTTCGCCTAATGATGGTAGGACATTCGAAATATAGTCGATGAACCGATGATTAGGCGATAGAATCAGCAAGTCATCAGATGTCATCGTATCTCGATATAAATAGAGCAGATACGCAATACGCTGCATGATAGCAGAGGTTTTACCACTACCTGCTACGCCATTTACCAAGATATTTTGACTTTTCACATCCCGAATGATTGTGTTTTGTTCCGATTGGATCGTAGCAGTGATAGCATTCATTTCATTGGTCTCATCTTGACCTAACACTTCTAATAACACATCGTCTTGGATAGCTACAGACGTATCAAAAAACTTGACCAAACGATCTCTTTCCAAAATAAATTGACGTCTTTCTTTGATAACCGTATCGATTTTATTTTGACGAACCGTATAAGAAGATGGGCCAATCATGTTATTGTAAAAAAGTTCGGCAATTGGTGAACGCCAATCATAAACAAGATTTTCATCTGCATCATCTGTGAAATTTGCTGTACCGATATAAAAGGATTCTTTTGGCTCATTATCCAGAAAGTCTACAACGACTTTTCCAAAGTAGGGACTTTTCAATAAACGTTCGATCTTTGCTAGCTGATTTTCTGCGTTTTTCTGTTTGATATTCATCTGATCGATTTCTCTATTTTTCATTTCAATCATCGAAAAAGTATCCAGGTTATCTAAGTAACTGTCAAAATTCAATCGAAGCTCGCCAGCCATTTCTTTCAGCGACTGGTTTCCTTCTACTTTTGCCGTATCCATCGATTCACGCAGTTCGTTTCTTTTATCGATTAGCTTTTGATACACGTTCTTCAGATATGCTTCTTCTAACTGCTTTTGTGTGTTGACCATACACATTCTCCTCTTTTTTTAAAGTGGCGGAACCGATTAGTTTACCTCTTTTAAGAGTCGAATGCAAGCTTTTTAACGAGTATCATTTGTTAGGATATATCAGTTCTTCAGGTCGGACAGTTTGATATAAAGAAAATGCACCATCAAGGTTTTTTACGTGGTAGCCAGACTGCTTCAAGATTCTTTCCGCTAGATAGCTACGTAATCCGCTATGACAGCTGACGATATATTCTTGTTGGCTGTCTAATTCATTTAATCGGTCCCGAAGTTCATTCAAAGGGATATGTTTGGCTTCCTTGAATTTGCCTTTTTCCAATTCTTCTGCTGTTCGCACATCTAATAAAATTTTTCCTTTGGCTAATTCTGTCGGCAATTCCTGCCATTGTACGGTTTCACTAAGCCCTTCTGCAATGTTCATTGCTGCATATCCTAGCATGTTTACTGGATCTTTGGCTGAGCCAAATGGCGGTGCATACGTCAATTCTAACTCCGGCAAATCGAAGATCGTCAAATGCCCTTTGATTGCTGTTGCTAAAATATCGATCCGTTTATCCACACCTTTTGCCCCAACACCTTGTGCACCATAAATCTCGCCAGTCTCTGGATGGAAGATCAACTTCAGTAAAATATCTGTTGCTTCTGGATAATAGCTTGCATGATCTTTTCCTGACACATGAACGACTTCAAAAGACAGCTCGTTTTCTTTGGCTGTTCTTTCACTTAATCCGGTGGATGCGGCAGTCATTCCAAACGTTCGTATAATTGCTGTGCCAATACTGCCTTGATTTCTTCGAGAAATTCCGGAAATCGTGTCCGCAACTTGTCTACCTTGACGATTGGCTGGTGAAGCAAGAGAAATAAGTGCATCTTTTCCAGTGATTGGCTGTTTTACAACGATAGCATCCCCCACCGCATAAATATCAGGAATATTCGTTTGATAACGTTCGTCTACTAGGATACCCCCGCGTATACCTAATTCGATTCCAGCAGTCACTGCTAGCTGGTTATCAGGACGAACACCAATGGATAAAATAACTAAATCAGCAGGAATGGTACGCCCGTCATCCAGTCGCAATCGTTTCCCATGGTCTTCAAATCCAGCGACAGCATGAGAAGTAATCACTTCTACTCCTTGATGAGACAATTCTTTTTCTATAAAAGCTGCCATTTCTTCATCCAGTGTCGGAAGAATATGCGGTGCTTGTTCGATCACCATGACTTCTAAACCTCTTTTTTTTAGGTTTTCTGCCATTTCCAATCCGATGAATCCTGCACCAACGATCACGGCACGCTTTGGCTGTTTTTCTAATGCATGCATCACTTTATCGATATCTGGTACATTTCTAATAGAAAAAACATTGTCGGCTTCTGTTATCCCTGGAATCGACGGAACAACTGGTTTTGCACCAGGAGATAAAACCAATACATCGTACTGTTCCAAGTGTTTTTGACCCTCATGTACGACTTCTACCGTTTTGTTTTCAGGAAAGATAGCTGTCACTTCATGATTTGGACGCACATCTAAACAAAAACGAGCGGATAATGATTCTGGCGTTTGGACAAGAAGATTTTCCCGGTCACTGATTTCACCAGAAAGATAATAAGGCAAGCCGCAATTTGCAAAAGAAACATACGGTCCTTTTTCAAAAACAACGATTTCTGCATCTTCCATTAATCGGCGAAGCCGTGTAGCAGCAGACATTCCACCTGCTACACCTCCGACAATAACGATTTTCATCTTATTTCCCTCCTACTGTTCGATCAAACCATTGATTCATACCGCCACGTACATTCACCACATCATAACCAGATTTCTTTAATTCTTTTGCTGCTTGTTTACTCCTCATCCCTGATTGACAAATCACATAAACGGTCTTTTCTTTGTCTCCATCATATCTGTTTATGCTTTGTAATGGAATATTTTTAGCTCCTTTTATATGCCCGCCCCGGTATTCTACAGGTGTTCTAACATCAAGTAATACTGACTTTTCTAAAAGCTTTTCCTTTAATTCTGGGACTGTTATCGATTTTATTGGCTGAAATAACAAACTCATTTTCTGCACCTCGTTTATATTTTATAAATACCTTACGGGGTATATTAAACAGGAGCTTTCTTATTCTGTCAACCAGAATGACTCTTCATTTTTTTAACTGCTTTTTATATTTGCATAAAATACCGATTAGGGGTATTATCGAGTTATAAAAAATAGAGGAGAATGTGCTATGGAGATTGAGAATAAAAATATCCTGAACCGTTTGAAACGTACAGAGGGGCAAATTCGTGGTATCCAAAAAATGATCGAAGATGAAAAAGAATGTATGGATGTCATCACTCAATTAAGCGCTGTTCGTTCCAGCATTGATCGCGTAATGGGAATGATCGTTGCAGATAATCTGAAAAATTGCTTTGAAAATCCCGATAGTAATCCAGAAGAACAAGCGGCTAAATTAGAGCAAGCGATCAAGATGATTATTAAAAAGTAAAGGAATAATTTCAATGAAAGTCGTTTTCCATATTGATGAATTAGAAAAATGGTCAGAAACAGGGAAAAACGTAAAAAACCTGATAAAAGCTTCTCCTGAAACGACGATCGTCGTTTCCGTCAACGGTATCGCAATTACCGGTTATCTAGACTTTGCCAATGCAGAATTCTTAGATTTGAAAGAAGTCGTTTTTCACGCTTGTGCGAATGCTATGCGTGCTAATCATATTTCAGAAAGTTCTTTACCTGAACAAGTAATCGTTGTACCAGCAGGTGTACTTGATTTAGTTAAACTGCAATCCCAAGGTTATGCTTATATCAAGCCTTAGTCAGTAGAGGTTGTGAGCCTACCCATTTAACTCCGAGTTACAAGAAATAATTTTAAAAACAACTTCTCATGTTTTTGGTTTGGTTGGCTTATTATCGAGAAGTAGCTATTGGGAGTCTATTTATCAAAAAAAGGAGTGCGACATAGGTCACACCCCTTCTTTATTTTCTTTGAAACATCTTTCGGTACTCGACAGCATACAAGACAAAAGATTGTAAAAGACCGTAAGTGATGACGGCAAAAATGACTCTCACCCACAGCGTTGGTAATTCTGGGAAAAGCAGCAAAAGGATCATGCCAACATAGATGACAGCAGTCGCTACTTTGCCATACCACTTCGCACCACTTAATTTGATATTTTTAGATAGCCCGATTAATCCAGCTACAAACATAAAGCCTTCTTTTATCAAGAATAGACCAAACAACAGCCAAAGCCACGGTCGATACCATGCCATAGACAAAATCAGAAAAAGTTGTGTCAATTTATCTGCAAACGGATCAAGCACCTTACCTAAGTCTGTTACCTGATTATATCTCCGAGCAATGACCCCATCTAGATAATCAGACAAACCTGAGACAACAATGACCACTCCTGCTACATAAAACGACTGTCTCAGCACAAAATAAAGATAAATCGGCAGCAAGAGAATACGGAATATCGATAAAAGATTCGGAATTGTTTGGATTTCTTTACGCCAGTTTGTGCTTATTTTCATTTGACCGTCCCACCTCCTCAGCACTCTTTTTTTTATTTTAGCTTACATAGAGAATAAAACCAATGATTTTACTGCTGTTATTTTTTTTGCAATCACTGATCATATGCGTTGGTCTGAAATAATCACTTGTTGTTTTCATCTTTTGCTCTTCTTTCTTCCTGTCGTTTACGCATTTCTTTTACTAACGCTTTATGGGCTTTTTTTGATCCTCGCTCTAGATCACGCTGCTGTTTCCGTGTTTTAAAATCAACAAACAGACTGTCTAAATCGTAACCTGTCGGGTACAGATTTTCTGCTGAACGCACCAGACGAACACGCTGACGAGGCACACGGATCATTTCTTTTTCTAAATATACGGCAATCGTATCTTCACCTATATCCTCATAAACTAATGCTTCTTTTTGGTATTCATTCACAAATATTCGATCGCCTTTTGCAAAGAGCTGGCGTTCTTTTTTATTGTCCTTCCTATTTATACCTGCTGTCTTAGGAGGAAATTCTTTTTTCTGTGTCCGATAGGCTTTTTCCTCCAGGTAACGCTCTGCTTGCTGGATCAATTTCATAGACATAGCCATTTTATGAGCAATCCATAAAGCTTGGCTTTCTCCTGTTTCTCCAACACGCAATTGATATTTAGGACGAAGTGCTTCCCGATCGAAAGCCATAGCAGCCGGCACAAAATCTTCATGATCCCTAGCAAATTTCTTAATTTCTCCATAATGGGTCGTGGCAATGATCAATGCCCCCTGCTCATACATAGATTCCATGATTGCGATCGCTAATGCAGCCCCTTCATTTGGCTCTGTTCCACTGCCAATCTCATCCAGAAGTACCAATGTATTCCTTTTTATCTTTTTCAAAATAGCAGCGATGTTTTGCATATGACCAGAAAATGTACTCAACGCATTTTCTAAATTTTGGTGGTCACCGACATCGACGAAAACCTCATCAAAGACAGCAAGCTCTGTCCCTTCTTTTGCCGGAACTTGCATGCCGAACATCGCCATCAAAGTCAATAAACCGACCGTCTTCAACACGACTGTTTTGCCGCCGGCATTTGCTCCGGTAATAATCAAGCCTCGATAGTCTTTACCGATTTCAACATCCAATGGTACCGCATGATCAGGTAAAAATGGATGTCTGCCTTGTTTGATGACGATATGTTCTGATTTATTGATTTTAGGCGTGATCCCATTGATTTCTCGACTGAATTTTGCCCGAGCAAAAATGATGTCTAATACCGTCATCGTTTCGATCAATAAATCGATTGCTTCTTCATTTTCTGCAATAGCACCAGTCAATGCAGCCAGAACTTGATATTCTTCACTGATTTCTTCAGCTTTTAACAACTGATAGTGTTCATTCAGTTTAGAAACCACAGTCGGTTCAATAAAAACCGTCGTTCCTTTGTTCGATTCATCGATGATCGTCCCATCTACTTTATTTTTATAGCTGGCTTTGATAGGAATCGTATAGCATTCACCTTTTTGAACGATTATTGCTTCTTGGATCATTTCTTTGTTTTTCGGATGACGCAAGAATTTCAGCAATTTTGACTGGATTTCTTTTTCTATTATTTGTAATTGTTTGCGTACTTTACGCAAATTACGTGAAGCATCGTCACTGACTTTATTATTTTTTATTTTTTGGTCAATCAACTCTTCTACATTTATCAAATCAGGAAGATGCTTGCTATAAGCAAATAACAAAGGTGCCTGGTATTGATTCTTATCAAAAAACTTTGTGATCATCCGACTGCTTCTTAGAAAATCCGCATATTCGATCAAATCAGCGGGCGACAGAACCAATCCTTTTTTGACTTGTTCTGTCAGTGCATCAATCCTCGGCAATCCCATAAATGGAACATGCTGACTACTTTCTAAGATCAAGCGTGCTTCTCTTGTTTCTTCTTGACGATCCAAGACGGTTTGTAGGTTTGACGAGGTCGTCATCTTACTGATTCGTTTTTTGCTATAGTTTCCGATTGCTCTTGCTTGGATTTCCTTTTTGATCTGATCAAATTGTAATTGACTAATCATTTCGTTGTTCATACTCTCTCCTTTTCTTGAAGAGATACCTGTCCCAAAATAAATAAGGGCCTAGAGATAAATAAAAGGATAGAACACAGCTTAAAAAAGTCATGTCCTATCCTTATTAGAATACAAAGATATTGTTTTCCTGACAGGTACCGTTTCATAAGCACACCAAATAAACCTTGTTTATTGGCTATTCGACTTACTGATTAGATACCAGCTACACTCACAAAACATTCCCCATTCTTCTAGGTCTTATTTATTTTCCACTTAACTATAGCAAGACGCCTTTTGATTGTCAAACCTTAGTATGTTTTATAGATTTACACCATTAATGAATAGACACCTACCGCGATAATTGCTCCGATCATTGGACCTGCGATTGGTACCCATGAATATGCCCAATCTGAAGTTCCTTTATTAGCTATTGGCAATACCGCATGTGCTAATCGAGGACCAAAGTCCCGAGCAGGGTTGATTGCGTATCCTGTTGGTCCTCCTAATGAAAGACCGATGGCTAAGATCAATCCACCTACAGCGAATACGTTCGTTCCAGGTGCAAATTCGTTTTGTCCAAAAGCTAGCAACCCAAGAACTAATACAAAAGTACCAATTAATTCTGTGATTACATTTGCTGGATAGTTCCGTATAGCAGGACCTGTTGCAAACGTACCCAAAATCGCACTTTCATCTTTCGTTGCATTCCAATGTGGCAAATAAGAAAGCCAAACAAGAATGGCCCCTGCAAAAGCTCCTAAAACTTGCGCAATGATGAAAGGAACGACAAGATTCCAACTAATTGCCCCTGTCATCGCCATAGCTAGAGAGACTGCAGGATTCAAATGAGCTGGGCCCATGAATCCAGAAATATAGACAGCCATTGTTACAGCGAGTCCCCAACCAAACGCAATGACAATCCAGCCAGAAGCTTGTGCTTTACTTTTGTTTAGATTCACAGCCGCACACACACCATCTCCAAGCAAAACTAGGATCAATGTCCCAATAAACTCCCCCATGATTTGAGTCATATCACTGTTCATTTATTTCTCCCCCTTTAGTTCCCGCAGATCTGATTCTGCGATCAATGCTTCTAAACGTTTAGTCTGTTGCGCCTTCTCTTCTTCTGTCCACCCAAAATACTCAGCAATTGCATCGATCACAGGTTGCTTGATCTCATCCAGCTGGTCTCGTTCAAACAACAGATGATTCGTCCGACGAATGAGATAATCACCTGGGGCTAAAACCATTTCTTCTTCTAAGCCATAACGTAACCGAGCTGACTCAGCGAGACTCAAACCAGGATAAGGTGTCATTTCTTTTGCTAATTCAAAGATACGTCGAGCATTAGTCCCGTAAAAATCAGCGATATAAGTAGCATCTTCTTCCTCTAAACCGGCTGCTACTCCTTCTTTTGCTAATTCCCTCACTGTTTCTTCTAATTTCGTTGGATCGAAGTTTCCACCTGAAATCTGATATTTTTTAGAGTCGATTTCTTTCGTCTCTATTCCGTATTCTTCTTTTAACAGCTGACGAATCAATCGTAAAGCTCCTTCTGCCATCTTACGGTAATCAGTGATTTTCCCACCTGATAAAGTCAACAAGCCATCTGGTTCTCTTTCTAAAGAACTACCTCTGGAAATCGTAGAAGGTGCTTTTTCGTCGCGGCTGTTTTCCAAATGGTTCAACACATCTTCTACTTCAGCACGAGAAACTTTATTTTCCTTATATTCACTTACTGTATCAACCACTTTATTGAAGCTCTTGTCTGAAATCGATCCGTTATCTCCGCCATTATAATCAGAACCAGAATTACCAATCAATAGTGGACGAAGCCCTGCCCAGCTTGCTTCGATATCTGCCAATGTGATATTTGCTTCTGGATAGCGATGGTTGATTACATCCAATAGATAATCCACGTCTTCTTGTGTGACTTTTGGATCCGTAAAGTCTCCTTGGTAATCCGTATCTGTCGTACCAAAGTAAGTTTTGTTTTCTCTTGGGATAGCAAAAACCATCCGCCCATCTTGTTTTCCTGTATCGAAGTATGTGGGTTGCGGTACAGGCAGTTTTTTCGCATCTACGACTAAATGGATTCCTTTGGTTGGACGCATTTTAGGAGAGACTGGACGCGTAAAATTCAAGTTCCGTACTTTATCTACCCAAGGACCACTCGTATTGATCACTAATTTTGCTTTGATCTCTATCACTTCATCTGTCAGCAGATCACGAGCTTTGACACCAACGATTTGATCGCCCTCATATAAAAAGCCAACCGCTTTCATTTTACTTACTAGATAAGCCCCATCTTCTGCAGCCTTTTTGATATTATCGATCACTAAACGGGCATCATTGTTGCGGAAATCCAGATAAACACCTGCACCTTTTAGCCCTTCTTTTTTCAAAAATGGTTCTCTTTCCAATACTTCTTCTGGTGTCAGGGTATAGTTCTCATATTTAGTTCCTGTCACATTTGCCAGTTTGTCGTAAAGGTCCATTGCTACTTTGACAGAGAACATATTGAAGGTTGTTGCTCCTTCATCTTCATAGATTGGTAAAAGCATTGGATCTGGTTTTGGGATGTGTGGGGCAATACCTTGTACGACTGCACGTTCACCAACTGTGTCAGCTACTACTTCCACATCAAATGTTTTCAGATAACGAATACCGCCATGCACAAGTTTGGTCGAGCGAGAGGACGTCCCTTCTGCAAAATCTTGCATTTCGATCAATCCTGTTTTGATTCCTGATGCTGCTGCCTGGACTGCCACACCGGCACCAGTGATTCCGCCACCGATGATCAACAGATCCAATTCTTCTTGCTGCATTTTTTGAATGCTATCTTGTCTTGTCTTGTTTGAAAACATATGGATTTCCTCCTTATTCAAATGCTTGGGTAGCTTTTACTGCTTTTTTCCAGCCATTGTAAAGTTTTTCTCGGCGCTCTTCCTCCATTTGAACTTCAAATAGCTTGCCAGCTTCATAAAATTCACGAATCTCGTCTGTATCTTTCCAATAGCCGACAGCTAATCCTGCTAAAAATGCTGCCCCTAGTGCTGTTGTTTCCAAGTTTTCTGCTCGTTGGATCGGTACATTCAAGATATCTGTTTGGAATTGCATCAGATATTCATTATTTGCTGCACCGCCATCCACTTTCAATACAGGAATGTTGATTCCAGTGTCATCTTGCATCGTATCGATGATATCTCTCACTTGATAGGCAATCGACTGCAAAGTAGCTTTAATGATATCTTCTTTTGTCGTTCCACGTGTCAAACCAAACATAGCCCCTCGTGCTGCCTGATCCCAATAAGGAGCACCCAGTCCAACAAATGCAGGAACAACATAGACCTCATCTTCGTTTGTGGAGCGTTTTGCCGCGGCTTCCGAATCACTAGCCTTTTGCAACATTTGAAGACCATCTCTCAGCCATTGAATCGAAGAACCAGCCACAAAAATACTTCCTTCTAAAGCATAGTAAACCTTTCCATTTATACCGTAACCAATTGTCGTCAATAAATTATTTTTGGATAATTGCGGTTTTTCACCGGTATTCATGACAATAAATGAACCTGTACCATAAGTATTCTTGACCATACCTGGTTCGAATGCCATTTGTCCGAATAATGCAGCTTGCTGGTCTCCTGCCATCCCTGAAATTGGTGCTTCGCTTCCATAAAAATGATAACCTTGCGTATAACCATAAACTTCTGAGTTAGAAGTAACTTTTGGTAACATCACTCGAGGAATATTCAATAAATCCAAAATTTCCTGATCCCAATCTAGCTGATGGATATTGAACAACATCGTCCGACTGGCATTCGAGTAATCAGTAACATGTGCTTGTCCATCGGTCAGTTTCCATACTAACCACGAATCAATCGTTCCAAACATTAACTCGCCTTTTTCAGCGCGTTCTTGCGCACCTTCTACATGATCAAGAATCCAGCGAATCTTCGTTGCTGAGAAATAGGCATCGATCACTAGTCCTGTTTTTTCGTGGAAAAATTCTTGATATCCTTCATTTTTTAAGTTATCTGCAATTCCAGCTGATTGTCTGGATTGCCAAACAACTGCATGATAGATTGGACGTCCTGTATCTTTTTCCCAGATTACTGTTGTTTCACGCTGGTTCGTTATGCCAATCCCAGCAATCTGGTTTGGTTTGATCCCTGATTCGATGAAAGCTCCGGCAATAACTGACTGTACAGAATTCCAGATTTCATTTGCATCATGTTCAACCCAGCTTTCTTGCGGGAAATATTGCGTGAACTCTTTTTGAGAACTGCCGATATGTCTTCCTTTCTTGTCAAAGATAATTGCTCGTGAGCTAGTTGTACCTTGGTCAATCGCCATGATATACGTTGGTTCTGTCATTGTGATTCCCTCCATTATCTGCAAACGCTTTCTTTAACTGCTTTTATCATACTACTCATTTAAAAAAAGAAACTGTCAAAATTTTATTCTTTTTTTCTTTTTTTTGACAGTTTTTTATTACGCCGATTGTAAAATTAAGCTAGACAACTAAAAAAGTCATTTGTGCTACACTCAAAATAGTTCCGACCAAAGAATTATAAGGAGTGAGTACAAATGACCTATACCCATCTTACAACGGATGAACTTGTAATAATAGAGTCTTATTT
>NZ_BNJW01000023.1 GCF_015751045.1 Enterococcus lactis | reverse complement strand
TCCAGCTAAGTAAAGATTGACGATTTGTTGCTTGAATTCTTGTGAAAAAGTTCTTCGTGTTCTCTTAGACATAAAAATTCCTCCTGGTATGTTTTCTTCTAGTCTACACACCTTAATTTTTCTGTCTAGTTAATTGTAGCCTATCCATTTACTCCTCTATCAACAATCTCAGAGCGAGCTCTACTCCAATCTACCCAATATTTTTGAGTATTACAATAAACACCATTTCCATAATAAGTTGCAGCATCTACTGTAATTCCTAAAGTAGATACACTTCATAAAACAATTCCTAAAATCATAAAAATACTAACAAATTTTTTCTTCATATAATTGCCTCCCTTTTTTATAAAACAATTATATGTAATTTTCAGAACATTTTTGCAAAATTTTCATAAATAGTATCTTTAGTGTCATAATCGTCACCAATATTCTGTAAGATCAATCAAATTTTATCTCACTAATAATAATAGTCTTAATAAATAAAAAATGGTCTTCACTTTTCGGAATATTTATTATAAAAGGAGCTTGCTATAAAAAAGAGAAAAATTAAAACACAATAAAACATGTACAAACATATCAAAAAAGGCCAGTCGACAAACCTGTTAACTAGCCTTTTTTATCTTAATTTCTAAATAAACGATACAGCCATTTTTGCGGACGTCCACGATAGATCACGTGCGTTTCTACTGCTTCTATCCGTTGCTGCTCATGATAATTGAAAATCTCATCTTCAGTAAGATCATAGTCCATCATCAATTGCTGGGCTTTGGCTAATGCGCTCATTGATTCCTCATCATTTACATCCGCCGCAAGCGCCAGTAATTTTTGAATCTTTTCTTTTCTCTTGTCTGCCATTTTCTACTCCTAAAGGTAAGTGTATGTTAAGTCTACTTCTTTTTTCTGAACGCTACTTTCCAGTGTTGCTAGTTCTTTTTGTGCTTTTTTCGTTCGTTTTAGTCCTTCTTTATACACCGTTGAAGTCTTATTATGACCTAACAATTCCAACTGTTCTAAGTCTTCCTCTAATTTCTCTACCCACATTCGCTTATGGTCTAATAAATTGTATTTCATGGTGATCTTCCTTTCTTCCTTTCTTCCTTTACTTGCACTAGCACTCTGTCTATAAAGCCAGTTCCCATGCCAGGTTTTTATCCTCATAGAATTTTGGATCGATATATCGGGTTAACTTATCGCATTCAAGCGTAAAGCTTTCTTCCTCGAATACAATAGAGATATTGTCCAATACAGTTCCTTCAAAGGCTAGCGCACCTAATTCTGTATGATTGTTTACCCAAACGACTTTTTCTTCAGTAATTCTAATTCCAAAGTAATCACGTACCCCATCGTAGCCACAAAGGCAAATGACCTTTGCTTGGTCAAAAAAGTAAGGCATTTTAAAGTAACGATCATCTACTACCGAAATTTCAGATCGTTCAAATTCTACAACACCATCTTCAGTTGCGGTTAACTGTGTTAAAATATCTGCTAACGATAGTTTAGTTTGTTTTTTCTTCATCTTATTTCCACCTTTTCCATTGTCTAAAAGTGATATCACTTTTAGGTTTTAGTATAAAAAGTGACGTCACTTTCTTAGTGCTGGTACCTCAAATCCTGCTTTTTCTTGGCAATCAATAAATCTAACGCAATACACATAATCCTGGATTCACTTTTGTCGTACTTCTGCTTTAGTTGCTGCAATTCTTTTTGTCTCTTTTCATCTAATGTCACGGGTAACCGTTTATTTCCTATTGCAATTGGCATTGGTACTCTCTCCTTTCATCGAAATAACCCCATGAAAAATATGGCTGCAATCATCTTGAATAGTAGACTCACGAGGACTAATACAAACCGCCAAAAGATCAAACAAAACACCAGTATTACCAAAAATACAGCGAGGTTTAACTGTACAGCTGCACTATCTCGCATAAGTATTTCGCCAACAAACAGTACTAACAATAAGGGAATAATCTTGTTCAAATGGATCACCTTCTTTCTCTTAAGTTATCGGGCTTTGCCCGTTTATTTCGCACCACCTAAGCGGCGGGGGCGGTTGGTGCGAAATAAGAACCATTCCCTTAGTTACTAGGCTTTTTTTGTCCTTATTTCACACATTCTCACTTTTCGGTATAAATGATTATTGACCTTTTTTTCTTTCAAATCGTTGATATGGAATCCGTTGTTAGTTGATAAATCACCTTATTCATTTTCGTTGTCTTCCTTTTTCATGGTGTAATATGCGCCATACTTATTGATATTTTCAAAATAATCTAACCATTCACTTGAAACAGTCTTGGCTTTTTTCGTTTCGATAAATTTCGCATACGTTAGTTCTAAAGCTTGGTATTCAGAAGGTTTAATAGTGCTTGGTTTGACACCTACTTCCAAGCATAGTAAGGCTTGGAAAAACCATTTTGCATTTTGCTTTTTCAGTTCTTCCAGTGTTCGATAGTACGTCGCAATAAGATTCATTTCGACACCTGATTCAATCATTTATTCCACAGCTACCGACAATTTTTCTTTATAATGTTTTTTTGGAACACGTGTTTCGTTGTATAGGAACGTCATATCCTCCATTTTTTGTGCCATTTTATCCAAAGGTAATTTGACAAATTCGTCATAGTAATTTTGAGCCATATTTTTTTCTCCTTTTTAGTTCTCTAATTTGGTTAACCAATATTCGTTTTCATAAGTTTCCAATTTTTCTTGATAATGCAGTTCACATCCTGCAATCTTCACTAAGTCTTCAAATAGCATAGTCGGTGCATCCTCTACTAAAGGGGTTTCTATCGTCCAGTACCGCGGAATAAGTAAAGCTTCTGCTACTTTTTCAGAAATGACTTCTTTGTCCACCAAAATTTGAACGACTTCTTTTACAGTCAATAATTTGTGTTGTGTTTTCATCAGCGTTTCTTTCCTTTCTCCTCAATCAAAATATAATCGCCATAAGACAAGGTATATTTTTTCCCGCATGTTGGACATTGATACAAACAATAGCTTTTGATACATTTCGCTCTTTCTCCACAATCGCATTCGACAGTATGTGGTGCATGATAGTTTGGGAATAATTCGCTGAAGGGAACACCCCAATAATCAAATTTCTTTCGCATGATTGATTCTGCCTCCTCTTAGGAAAGGTTTTACTTCCTTTCGTTAGTTCTTTCTTTATTGATTTGTTGGCCAGAATGAATCAACGAAAAGCGACAAGGACAAGGGCGCGCAGCGTGCCATTTACCCTTGTCCTTGTCGCTTTTTGGTGATAAAAGGCAACTTGTTGCCGGTCTGGCAAATCAATAAAGAGATAGCGAACAGGAACGAACCTTTTGGTGAGAGGAAGCTTTTCCTATTTTGTCTTACAAAGCAAGACCCCTTATCTTAGTGAACGTGCAACGTTCACTTCCTTTCTTCTCGAACGGCGGTGGCGGTTGGAGTGAGAGAAAGGTTTTTCAATTGAGAAGGCGCTTGTGCCTTCCTAAATAGGCCTTTCCCTTTCTTCCTGTTTCTATGTAAAACAAAAAGAGCTGCAGTCCTACATTAGGATTGCAGCTCTTCTTTTATTTATATGCCCATTGATCGCGTAAAATGATCAGGGTTTCTAATTTGCATCGATTCAATGACTAATTGATTCCGTTTATTGAAATGACCTGTGACGGCAATATTGTATTTTCCATCATCCATAATTAACAATTTATCGATAATTTCAATATCTGCAACTACACAATTAATCGATTCATGAATTGTTTGTAAAGTAAAGCGAACCAATAATGGTTGTGTTTTTATTACTCGGATTTTATCAAGCAAACCAACATATTTGTTCATCACGATCACCTCGCTAAAATTATAGCAAAAACAGTTAAAATTGAGAATTTTTATTCGATTTTAGATATGCTATAATGATCAAGACAGTAAAGTTTGTGACGGTGGCTATCCGATTGAAAGTGAGGTGGTGCGTATGTGCGTACTTCCAAAATCTTACAGAAAGGAGAAGCCTTTTGCCTGTTGAAACGGCGCTAGGATTAATGATTAGTTTCGGTTCTTTGATCGCAACAATCATTTTTGGAATCTTAGCAGTTGTAAACAACAATCAAAAAAAATAACCGTCAGCTTTAGCCGGTCGACGATTATTTTTCAAAAATAATATTAAGCTGGTCACCGTCTTAAACGGTGCTGTTAGGGGAGTTGTTAGCGCAACTCCTCTTTTCGTATCCATTATAACAACTTTATTGATCTTTTACAATCAGAATGGTAAATCATCATCACTAATATCGATTGATTGTCCGCCAAATGGATTTTGTGAAGCGTTCAATCCATTGTTGTTAGGCGTAGCTACATCCCGTTGTTCAAAGGTGGTAGGGCTTGGACTGCTGGACGATTGATCAGCGTGCGCACGGCTCTCTGTCGTTGCTTTACTTTCTAATAGTTGAAAGTTATCAGCTACAACTTCTGTCACATACACACGTTGTCCTTGTTGGTTATCGTAGGTTCGGGTTTGAATCCGTCCGACAACGCCAATCAAGCTGCCTTTTTTAGCTAATGTCGCCATCGTTTCTGCTGGTTTGCGCCAAATCACACAGTTGACAAAATCGGCTTCTCGATTGCCGTTTTGATTCGTGAAATTACGATTAACGGCTAAGGTAAAAGTGGCCACTGCTGTGCCACTTGCGGTATAACGTAAATCTGAATCTTTGGTTAACCGTCCTACTAAAGTTACATTATTAATCATCTTTATCTCTCCGTTTCTTGATTCATTTGTTGTGATCTTTTAAACTGCCTTTTTCTTTCTTGATTTTCAATTTTGATCACACTTTTCATTAGGTGATCAATTTCGTTGACTGTATCTGCAAATGAAATGGAATTCGCAAACGTGTTAACTGAGCGATATTTTTCCCACTGCTTTTCCAAATAGTCGTTTCCCCTGATCTTATCCATTTCTCTTTCATAATAAAAGGATAAAGGCTTTGTATC
This sequence comes from Enterococcus lactis, assembly GCF_015751045.1. Lineage (GTDB taxonomy): Bacteria > Bacillota > Bacilli > Lactobacillales > Enterococcaceae > Enterococcus_B > Enterococcus_B lactis. The sequence continues at coordinate 41,596 of NZ_BNJW01000023.1, read as the reverse complement.
TCCACGTTTTGTAAATGTATTTCGAACACTTTTGTATAACTCTTTCGTATCAATATTTTCTAGTTTCGGAATGGTAAATAAGTCGTAGTAATCTTTTGCTCTCGAATTATCTGTGCCAAAGCTGAACGTAGCACTTAGCTTTTCTGCAATAATTTGTTCTGTTGGATAAGCTGGAATCTCCACTTTTTTATCTTCAAACATTAATTGGTGATAGTGTGTATCTACTTCAGGATAAATAGAATCTCCTGTTGTCACGTCCATTTTAAACGGTACACGTACTTTCTCTAAATTAGCCACCAATTTAATTTGAAATCCAGGATAAAAATCGGCTTCTCTTGTTTCCTTCATTCCTTGAATAGAGAAAACAATGCCTTCTTTTGTGGGTTTTCTAGTTAAATCATTAAAAATGCTCTTCAATTTTTCTTCAGTTAATTTGCTATTTCTAAATGTCGTATCGATATCAATTGTTGTCCTTCTATCGATTCCATATTTTGATCCTAATAAAAAGCCGCCTTTCAAAATGAAGTCATTTTTGTACTTTGATTCAGAAATTTGTTCAATTAGACGATCCATCATAAAATGCCGTTGCACTAACTGTGCATTTAATCCTGTACTCTTTGCTAAATTTCTTGTTTTTGCTGCAAATTGTGTCGGTGTCATCTTTTTCCTCCATCAATATAAGCTTTGCATGTGGTATTTCATTTCTTTTTCTACATGTAGTTTTGTCATGTAATCTCTTAATTTACTTGGATCTCTCAATGGGTCTTCCATGTACTCTTTTAATGCTTCTAATTTCATTTCATATTCAATTTCATATCTCGGATTCCAAATATCACAAAGTGTACGCTCTTTATCATACATAGTAATAGGATTTCCTTGAAAGGAAGTTCCCTCTACTTTTCCTAGTTCATAAACTTCTTTCTTCACGAAATGAAATTGTAACTGCTGCTCTTTTGTAATTGAACGATCAACGTTATAGCCATGGGGAAAAGTTAAGTGAATGAATTTCGGCATATTCGTAGAAAGCTGGTAAATATCTAAAGTCGTTTCATGAGAGAAGATTCCCCTGGAAAATCGTTGCTGAAGCCAAAATAAATCATCTATTCCATGACCATCCTCTACATAATAACCACGATCAACTTTGATCAATTTTCCTTGATTCACCAATCTTTGTACAGTGGTTGCTGCGATTCCTAATTTTCTGGCTTCCTTCATAGATAAATTTCCATCGCGAATAGCCAACAATTCTTTCAGTTTCTTTTGCATTTACTTCCCCCCTTTCGTTACAAATACACTACATTAAATGTATCATGATAGTGTATTTGTAACAAGGTTAATGTCTATCGATCTAATTCAATTTCTTTTTGAATCCGCTGCTGGTTCTTTAATTGCTGCAGTCTTCGTTTGCTGGCACGCATTTTTTCCTGTTCTGAACGAATTTTGGCTTTTTGATTTTCGATTTCTTGTTGTTTGTGTGTTGTATTACGCATAAGATTAACCCTCCATTATTTTGTCGTGCGTCGTGTTCTTTTCTTGAAGTTCGTTTTTTTCTTTTCAGAAAATTCAAAGCCTGTAGTGAAGTCTTCTTTTAAAACAATCGTTGCTTCAAACGAACCCTTCTGACCTTTTAACCCTTTCACTGGTTGGCTTGTTCGGCTATTTTGAATAATCTCCTTCAGCTGTGTCGCTGTGAGTTTCTTTTTGGCAATCGTTGTCCATAATTTAAAATCACAGACTTCAGACGTACATGCTGCCACCTTTTGATAAAGTATGACTTCTTGTTCCTGGCATTTTGGACAAATTCCTAAATGACGCGCGGCTTCTTGCTTTTCACTGGCTGCTTTCACTTCTTGTAACGTCGATCCAAAATCAGTGGATTGGATTTGCCCTGGTACGACTTCCAATAAGTGAGAGACAAATTTTTGGATATTAGCTAGAAAAGTGGTTTGTGTTCCTTTTCGTTCTCCAATCTTTAATAAGTAGCTTTCCCATTTGGCGGTCATTTCGGCGCTCGTAAGCAGCGGCTCTTTTTCCACGGCTTGGCAAAGCAAAATCCCTTTATTCGTCACCACGAGCTTATTTTTCTCTACCTTGATATATTCCTTTTGTTTCAAGATTTCAATAATATTTGCCCGTGTCGCTTCTGTACCGATTCCTTCTACTTCTTTCAATATAGATTGCGCTTCTTCACTATCCACGGTTTTCCCAGCTGTTTTCATTGCAGTGATCAACGTGCCTTCGGTATAAGGTTTTGGTGGCTTTGTTTCTTTTTCAAGGACTTGTAGATCTACCGTCACCATTTCTCCTTTTGTCACTTTAGGAAGTAGCGGCTCTTCTTCCTTCTCTTTTCCATCGCTCTCTTTTCCAAATAACTTCTTCCAACCTAGATCTACCGGCACTTTTCCGATTGCTTTTAACTGAAGCTGCTGAACTTGCGTCAAGATCGTTGTTTCTTCATAGGTATATTTTTCCGCAAACATGGCCACCGTTGTTTTTAACACTTGTTCATAAATGGCCTGCTGCAGTGGACTTAATTGTTCAAAAGCCGCTGCCGTCATGACCGTTTTTGTAGGAATGATCGCGTAATGTTCCTGGACTTTCTTATTATTCACATATCGACTATTAGGTGTATGAATAGGAGTAGGAATGGCTTCGGCCTTTAAAAAGTGTTTGTATTCGTCTAAGTGATCCAACAGATACGCATACTCCCCTTCTGTAATATAAGGGGTATCTGTTCGTGGGTAGCTTAGATATTTCCCTTCATACAACCCTTGCATAGCCTCCAAAGTGTCTTTGGCACTAGCTTTCATAAGCTGATTCATTTTAGACTGAAGGCTGGATAGAGAAAAAAGACGTGGACTTGCCGCGCTTTTTTTCTCGGTTTCAACTTGGTGGATCGTACCTGGCTGTTTTCCCAATTGAACCCCCTTTTCTTTTAAATAATCTTCAAATGCTTCTTGCGTCGCTTGGGTTTCATTCGGATCAAGCTTCGCATCAAATGCGCCATTTTGAGCGATTACTTGGGCTTTTCCTTCAAAATATGGTTCTTTTTGGAAGTTTCTAATCTTTTCCTGTAATTGATAAATCATGTAAAGCGTTGGGGTTTGGACTCTGCCTAAGGAAAAACTTCCTGGTATGCCTTTTTGCTGCAAGAGTAAACTATACAGTGGGCTACCGTTCATGCCGATCAACCAATCGGCGATCTGGCGTGCTTGTGCTTCTTCAAATTTTGGGTAGGTCTCTTCTGCATCTCGTAACTGCTGGAATCCTTGATAAATGGCTTCTTTTTCTAAGGAGTTGATCCAAAGTCTTTTAAAGGTCTTTCCATGATCGGCGCCTGCTTGTTGAATGATCGTCCAAGCGATCAGTTCCCCTTCACGATCGCTATCTGTCGCAATAATAATGGTATCGGCCGATTGAAGTTGCTGTTTCACCACGTTGAATTGCTTTTTCTTATCTTTAGGAACATGATAGTGATAATGTGTAGGGAAAATAGGCAAATGCTCTAATGACCATTGTTTCCAATTTTCATCGTACATATCGGGCGAATCTAACTCGACTAAATGACCAAAACCATACGTGATCACAGTTTCACCAGGAAACAATCGATCTTGGATTTCAAAATACCCGTCTTTTCGAGTGGATTTAAAGAAGCTATCGGAATAAGCTTTCGCTTGTGACGGCTTTTCTGCTAAAATAACGGTTTTCATCATGACGATTTCACTCCCTTTCTTGTTGTCTGCCTTGTTGAAACAACATCGCACGTTTTTGCTTTCTGATCTCTTGTTGGTGGATTTCATGCTTCAATTGATCATTCCAATCCTTTTTTACTTCAGGTACAAATTCATGTTCATGATTTTTATAGCCTTTGTAGTATTGTTCTGCTTTATAAGAGAAAAGAATCTGAGCATTAATATCCCCTTTTTCTTGATAAAAACGATCAAAATCGTACGTACCATCCACGCGTTCACAACCTTTTAATTCTTTTGCGACTTCTCTACAAATATCTTTCAAATTAATAGCTTCTATTGAATCGTTAACAGAAAGCTGCTGACCAAGAGACGCATTTACTTTGTGAGCGGAAACCAGTTGGTCCGTTAATTGCAGATTGTTTTCTGTCTTGTGTATGGCCATAATTGCTTCAGGTTCAACTTTCATTTCTTTTGCAACTTCTTCATAAATGACTTTGTATTCTTTTGGCACTTGCCAATCATTAGCGATTCCTCGTTCACAACGTACTTTCTGATTCGTAAATGGATCAACTGCGCCCATTAATTGTTCTTTTTCGTAGAAAATATGTCCTGCACGGTCATTATCCACACAAATCTCAATGGATTGAGGAAAGGCTTGTTTCTTTCTCAATTCAGATACTGCCTCACCAAAATAATGACTGATCACATGGTGTTTTAACCCTTCCATAGAGACTAACCACGTATCGTTTAACTGATCACGATTCAGTGCAGCATAGCTAAGTAAATCAATACTACTCTCAAAAAATTTTAACTGTTTAGGGTCACCGATCTTTAGGTTAAATCCATGATTCGCTGTCGAATTTTTATCTATATGCTTATATGTGCCTCTCTCACCAAAACGTTCATAATCAATGAATGTTCCTTGATAACTCGCCCCTACTGTCTCTTTTGTCTGTGGATCTTTCCATAAAAAGGCGACCGCATGATCCAAACGATCGTCTCGAACTAAGAAATTTTGCCGTTCATGTTTTGGCTTTAGTTCGGCGATCAATCCTTCTTTTTCTGCATAATCAATCAACCAATCGGGCAGTTTTCGTTCTTCCTTCAAATAATTCCTTCCTTTTTCTGTGAGTGGTTGATAATCAACGGGGTGATCTTTGTACTTTTCTGTCTCAAAATGAAGATTTTCTACTCGTTCTGTTTTGTCTTCATTCTTTAGAATAAAATCTGTGGCTGCTTTAAATTGTTGCTTAGAGTCTTGAATCTCTTTGTCTATGAAAAAAAGTTTAGCTAATTCAATAATGTCGCCACTAATATTTTGACTGTTCCAATAAAAACGTTGTTTTCTTCGATCAAAAACAAATGAATCATGGTCTTCTAAGCGATAGTCTCGTCCTTTATTGACTACAGCCATTCCATTGTTTCGAGCAAAATCCACTATATCGATCTGTTTACATCGATCAATAAGACTCATTTTTTTCTCGGTCATTTTCAAACCTCCCAAAAGAAAAAAGACTATCCGTTTTTCAGATAGTCTTTTTTACTTATTTTATACACGTTCTTTTTGTGACAATTGTTGTTCATAATAGATTTCATTTTTTCGTTTGGCCACTTCTGACACTGTTTCAAGTGAAAATCGGAATGGATTTCCTAGCGCAAATTCTTCTGAAGGTAACGCCGTTTGGATCTCTTTTCCATAACTTTTTCCTTTTAAAATCACTTGATTATGCTGCGGATCTTCAATAAACGCCGCATCCTTCAAATGTAACGTTCGACCCGTATCTTCTTCCATTACTTTCCCGTCTTTCTTGTCGATCCAAAGTGAACCAACGGGCACAATATTCTTATTCTCTGGCGTTTCTAAAGTATTTTTATGCTCCTGCTTCACTTCTGCTGGCTGGATCTCTGGTTCTCTTTCTCTGTATTGATTGATTTCATTAGAAATGGTTTGAATGAATTCATTTGCGACACGACTGACATCATTCATGATTTTCCCACGTTCCGCAGCTTCCTTATCATCCAACGTCTGACCATTCTTCGTCCATGTCGCAATATAAGGAATAGCTTTCTCCGAGGTGTCCATCCCAAAATGCTTGCACACAATATAGGAGGTCATTTCTGCCTGTAGTTCTTTAGTTGCGGTATCTAATTCTGAAAATTTGTGCATTCTAGCATGGGCTAATTCGTGAATACTTGTGGCTAAATGCTGCGTAGGAGTATTTCGAGTATTCATGACGATTTCTTCTTCGCCAGTAAATTCGTTACGAACGTACGCCCCACGTGCTTGTCCTAATTCTCTTTGATAGACTTCACTTTCTGTCATATCTCGAATTTGAATTCCAATATTTTTGGCTACCGCTTGAATCCCAACTTGAAGTTCTGTCTGCCCTGTTTTATCCAATTGAAAATCAAAGACGCGGTTCGGGAAGATTTTCGGATAGTCTTCAGGCTTCAATTGTGTTTGTGTGATATCAAACACTTTTTCAATCGTGTAGTAAGGTTTTTTGATCACTTCGATTTGACCACTTTCGATTCGTTTTTTATCTTCTGGTGTAGCTTCTGTTTCTCGAACAAAGCCACGTCCTTTCTCATAAAATCCTTTGACCGTTTTTCTGACAAAGATCTTGTTCCCTTGTTCCCCTTTTTTGATATAGATTCCTTCTTTTTTCAACGCGGCACGACCTAAACAAGCCGTTGCACCTGGAAATTGTTCCTCAATCAATAATTGATTTCTAAAGGATCGTTCTGGAAAACGAGACATAAAGTTCAAAAGTTCTTTGACGTCTTCAGGAGAATGGGTATGCTTTTTCACCGCATCCAGTGCCTGTTGCGAAAGGGATTTAACTTCTTGTTTAATCTCTTCTGCCGTTCGTTTTTGATAGCCCTTTTGTTTTGTTTTTGTTTCTTTCGACTGCATTTCTTCTTTCGAAACAGGTTCATTTTTGACCGATTGTTTTTGTTCCTTCTCAGGTACTTGTTCGCACAATTTTGCTAACTCTAAATAGATGGGTTGATTACTGTTGACGCCATCCCCTAGATCCATTCGGATCTGATCGACTACTTCTCCGTTCTTCACTTCTTCAAAATAGAATTTATAATAACCTGCTTCTGCGGCGTATTGGTTATCCAACGTTTTGAGTTGATCGATCAATTCGAATGTTACGATCTCCCCACCATAACTTTTCAATCCTTTTTCTGGATCATTTTCGTTGAATTCTACTCGATAGAAATGATCGATTTCTTTCTCTTTCACAGAATCAATTGGTCTAGCCTCTTCAAGTAATTCACGAACAGCTGCCTTTTCTTCTTCCGACGTGGCTTGGTATTTTTTTGACGCTTCAAATTCGCCGTTTTCATTGAGTTCTAAAGCGACTTTTCGATAGCCTTTCAGAAAATAGATAGTTGGATTCTTTTTCCATTGCGTCACTCGTCCGCTGTCAATGATCGCTTGTACTTCAGGAAGAATATTTTCTTTTCCTTTCTCTGATTTTTCTTTCAGCTGTTCTAATGTTTCCAATTTTCGTTGGTATTTTCGGATCGTAGCGGCTGAAAAAGTCGATTCACCTTTTTCAAAGCGTTCGATTTCTTCTTTGATTCTTGGAATATTTTCGATTGTCATATCCAGGCCGCCGTACTTGTTATAGCCCATTTCCTTTAGCTCTTCTTGTCTTTCAAGTTTTTCTACCTGTTTTTCTTGTTGCTTGATCTCTTCTCTCAGACTATGCACTTTGTTTTCTAAACGTTCTTGTTGCCTAAACCAAGAATGCCCATTTCTCTTATCGTTCATTGGCTGACCGTTTGTCTTTCTCTGGTGTTCAAACATCTTCTCAATTTGTTCGTTTAATTCATTTTGCAATCGTGCTAATTTTCTTTTGGATTTTCCCAAACGACTATTGTCTAGTGGTTCTTTTTCTTCTGCCATGTCCGTTTCCTCCTAAACAAATGGATAATTTTCTACTGCATCAACGAACGTTTTTGTAATCAGATTTAACGCTAAAATATCGCCACTTCGATAAGCTTTTGCCGCTTTGTCTGTGACGACAAAAGATCTACCTGTTTGAATTTCTGTCACAAAAACGAGATTGTCTCTGCTTTTTTCAACAACAACTCCAATAGTTGAATAAGCCATTTCTTCTTCCTCCCTTCTCTTTCTTTTGATATAATGTAGTCGGAAATCGCACCACTCATTGAATTGGCGGAAAACAATTCATTGAAAAAAAGAGTCTTGGACAATTACGTTCAGGACTCTTTTACTTCTTTTATTCACTTAACAACTAACATTCTGTGAGTGAAATAGACTCTTCAATGCTTTTACACGGGAAGTTATTGATCCCCTCCTCATTCATTTCCCAAGTAGTATAATAAGGCGCTAACTTGCCTTCATATTCTTGAATGATAAAATATTTTTCACCCTTCACATGATTACAACAGTACACACCAGTAGCTGGGTACTCAACGACTAAAAATTGATTTGGATCAAACTGTTCGTTTCTCAACATTTCTCTTATCTGAAACAAATGCTCTTTTTCTAAACAATCGGGAAGTTGTTCGATTCGTTCTTCTCTTAATGATCCTTCTATAACTTTCCATTGATCTAAATATTGTTTCATTGCTATTCCTCCTACTGTCTTTCTTGTTCCATTTGAATTCTTCGTTGTTGCTCTTCGTATGCTTTACTTGCGTGGTATTTTTCTTCATGGGCATTAATCGTTCGATTTAATTGACGCAAACTCCGTTGCGTGACAACTCTTTGTTGGAATTGTTTCCTTCGCTTCATGAATTCTTCGTAACTATACTTGTATTCATTTGTTGGCAACTGTTTAAGTGTTCGGAAGGATCGTTCATTGTAAATAGATTGCATCTGATCGACACCTTCTATTAATGGTTTTATTTGACTATCTTGTCTCTTCAGTTCTGTTAGGATGGCATTTCCTGTGCGCTTTTTTAAATCAAAGAGGGCGTTTTTTTCTGCATCCTTTGATTCTCTTTTGCTTTCCCCATAAAGACTTTTTGCTTCTTCTTTCAATGCTTTTGAAATCTGTATATATTCTTGATATTCAGGTTCTTTTGTTAAAACATATTTGGTTAACTCATCGAGTTTCTCTCTTGTGTATGGTGAAAGTTTGGTTCGTTTTTCATCCCCGTAATTCCATTCTGAACGTTTGTCAGGTAGGGTTTTATATACTTCATTTAATAAGTTCATTGCGTGTCGATCGTAACGCGCTGGCTCTTTTACCACTTTTGTTAAGGTGTTACGCAAATCACTTTTCCGCGTCAATAAATTTCGTTTCTCCATACCAATCATTCGATCCTTTTCATAAGAAAAACGTTCTAACTCATGTACATAATTGGTCTTCATTGCGTCTAATGTTGCTTGTCTTCTCTTACCTTTCGGTACGATATAACTCACACCATTTTCAACCTCCGTGTAAGGTTTACGCGTATTTTCTTTTTCAACAACTGCAAAATGAATATGGATATGTTTGGTATTACGGTGAATCGTTGCCATCCAGTAGCCTGTTTCGTTCAGTTGCTCTTTCTCGAATAATGTCTCCATCATTTTTCTTCCAGCTGCTTTTAATCCTTCTTCATCTAAAGTATCTGTTTTGGGATCGTACAATCCTATTTTTTCAAGATACGAATTATCATGAGAGACAACATCTTGATAAATGATTGAGCCTTTTTGTTGTCCTCTTTGGAAGATTTGCTTAATCTCCTTCAGATCACTTCCTTTCACTTCGTCTGAAGCCATAGAAAAAACTCCAGGAAGGTTTCCTGAAGCTTTTTTGTGTGGCTCTGTTTGATATTTTTTTATTGCTTGGTTCAAGCGTTGGTATTCTTTTTGTTCACTTTGCGTCAGTTCTTTCTTTTGTTCTAACGCATAGTGACGGGTCATATAAGAAAGATATTTGGTAAAATCTTGTTCCTCTAACTTGTCAAAGTTGATTCCATTTCCCATCAAAGATTGAGCTTCATTCGACGTTTCGCTGAATTCTTTATCCGTCTTACTCTCCGAAAAAGTTTCTCCTTCAGGAATATAAAAATCCTCTAAAGCATTCTTGATTCGTTGCAGTTCCTGTTCTTCTTCAGGCGTACGTCGTTCCATTTCTTCCAGCGCTTTTTCTCTTGTCATATAATCAATGTATGTTGAAAAAGATTTTTTATTGGGCAAGGTAAATTGACAAGTGAGAATGACTGCAGGCGATTTATTCATCATGTTCCCCTTCTACTTTTATCTTTTTAGAATCTTCGTTGGATCAAATGGATCTACTCTGGCATGAACAGATTCATTCACAGGTTTCTTCAACTGAGGGGAATATTTTTTGGTTTGATTAGATTTAATTTTTCCTTCCACACGTTCTTTTGCTTCTTGGTAAACCGTTGAATTTGTACCAATTAGTATTCCTGTATCTTTCAAATGAAGATCTGCAAACTCTGAAACCATTTCGGTTAAAATAGAAATTTCTTTACTCATTCCATTCAACTTTGCTTGATTGGAATTTACTTTTTTCTCCATTTCTGGATCATAATTCATACATAGAAACCGAACGGCTTCACTATAGTTTTTAACTTCTGCATGAGTAGAAATAATCTCATCCAACACATCGATATGTGTTTGGTGAAAGTAAATGTGTTTGTCTATAACCTTTGCCATATCAAAGTTCACTTCCTCTATTTTGCTCGATCAAGATTTCTAAAATACGATTGTTTTGGCTAACATATTCTTCTAATATCTTTGTGTTATAGCTTTGAATTTCTGAAAACTTTTCTAATAACTGATCAAACTTTTCTTTTTTATATTCCATCAAAGGACGATCAAAATCATTTTCTATTAGTAATTTTAAATAATCGTTACGACTCCATTTATTACCCGTACGGTTACTTAGTTCGTCACATCTTCGATCAATTTCTCTTACGATTTTCTCATCCACATTTCTTATTCTTACTTCCATATTAATTCCTCCAATTTAAAAAGGATAGCGAAAAGGAGCCTATCCTTTTTACTATCCTACTACCCTCCTTTTACTATCCTTCACTATCCTTTCACTATCCTATTTTTAAATATTTTGTTCCCACATTTATTTTTGAGAAACGTAATAGGCACAGCCTATTGGAACACTTTTTTTAAAAAGTGTTCCCACGTTTCCTTATGCTCTTTAAAAGTTTACTTCAAATTCTAAAACCTTGAACATTATTAGTTATACCTTCAAATAAATTATTTAAATTTATCAAATTCATTAAACCTCATCATCTACATAGTAAGCTTTTTTAGATCATTTTAATGCAACACTTTTCCATAAATTTTATTCGTTAGCAATTGTAACGGCAGGTTATTGTGAGGTGCTATACTAAAATAAATAATCATTTTATAAGCTATTCTCAATGAATAAAAAAAGCCGCTGTCGATAAAGACAAGCGAGCTTTTTCCAAGGGAAATTCTATTTCATGAAACTTGCTTTAAAATTTCTAATTGAAAAGAAGTTTGGAAATGGCTAAATGAACGCAATACCACCTTGAATGTTTCTGCTAGTTATGGGCCACTATTCACGAGCTTCACTGAAAGACCATCATAGAAGAATACATTTCTTTAGTACTTTATTAAACCTCCTACAACTAAAGACACGGGTAAGTGCTTTATCCAATTAAAAGCCTTGATGAAACCTAAATACGACCAGAGTTCTCATTACGGGCGTGTGTTTCTTTTGTAAATTGTGTAATTAATAACCCCTATCATACAAAGATAAAATAAGCTACCTACAACTAGTCTGTGCACTGAAAAATCGAAATCATTATGAAGAAAAAACCACAATAGTATTGCGTAAAGCCCCCCTTGAATTGCGGTTACCCAGTACCATTTCATTAATTGAAACATCCTCTAACTCTTTTACATTTGACATATCTAACACTTCCTTCTTAATTATGATACAAATTTACTGTATCATACAATAATCTTAAGAATTAAATCTATTCCTGAACCATAGGTAAACTATTCCTCAAAGAAGATAAAAATTGGAATCCATACTTTTTCTCTATAAAAAAAAGCTCCACTTTGTATGTCGGAAACAATTAGGTAAGCAATTTTTATGAACTAATTGATCATTTGTCCTGTACTTCTGATATAGGTAACCCTAACCAGGAAGTGTCAGAATTAGGCCAATCTCTATTTCTATACCAATTGAACGTTTAATTAGTTTCGTAAATACATACCCGATCAATACGAGAATAAAGCCAGATACAAATAAATACATATGTGCAGAAAGAATATTGTCAAGAAGTCCTTCAATCCCACTACTGTTCTTTCTGACAATTCTATTCATTTTATTAGCGATGTGAGAATTACACTTATGGCAAGTAAATCAAATACTTTTAAAAAGGTTTTTCCATCTTAAATTCTTTCTTCTTTTCTTGCCAATGAGGGGACATAATTTCGTTGATCTGTATGCATAGGTAAAGTAACATAACACACGATAACGTACTCATTAACCCCTTAAGTAACAGATCTTCGTCAGAGAACAAAAGAAAAAGCGTTCCGACGATCACGGACACACTGACGAGAAACCCAACGATAAATAGGGCGATATAGCTGATCCATAAAAACTTTTGATACGTTTTTTTCACATAGAACCCACCTTAATTTTTTATTTATTATCAGCTGTAAAATATTTTTTAGCAGCTATATATAGAGATTCAAAAGATCTCAATTTTAATGTGTCTAAATTCTTTCTACCATTTTTCAGTTCAGATATTGTCGTGTTAGATAAATTCACTTCTTGACATACATCTTTGACTTTTACAACTTTGAGATAGGCTTTAATCAATACTTTCTGCTCAGCGAAAATATCTTTGCCGACCAAGTTCGCTCGCTTCATTTCTTTCACTCCACCTGTTCTACTAAATATTTTCTTTTGTTATACGATCAATTTTTTCTTGAAGTTTCTGAATGATCTCTTCTTGATCTTTCATTTGCGTTTTCGATGTTTCAATTTCTTGCTGGTAACCATTAATCTTATTTTCAGTATTTTCCTGATCATCTGCGACTTGATAAGGCAACTGATCTTTTAGTTTCTTCACTAATTCTTCATTCAAATCTATGGTTGCTTGGAAAGATTCAATTTGTTTTTGTGCTGCTTTTTGTTCTTTCTTGTATCCTTTCACTTTGTAATTGATCGCATGTTGTTCATAATCTTCGTCTTTCACGTGATCTTTGACCTTATCTTCGTGAATGTAAAAAATCAGATCTTGCGGTTCTTGCATATCCACCTTTGGATCAATTTTTTCAGGAATAATGGTTAATCGCATAGCAATATATTCTTCTGGTACATGCGATAGCTTCACTGCAAAATAATCATCAGACACCTTAATCACTTTGGCTTTTATTGCTTGATAATCCCCTTTAGCTGTCTTTACTTCTACGCGATAATTAAGATTAGCCAGTTCTTTTAATAAGCTTTGATCTTCATCGTCGATCGCAAATTCAAAAACTAATTGCTGGTTCGCTCCTTTTTCTTTTGAAACCATCGTCAGTTCCTTCGTGTTTAAAAATGCGTTCGTGCTTACCTCATCTGGTATGTCTACCTTCTTATGCGTATAAATCGGACTAGCAAGAATTAAAAAGCCGAGAATCATAAAGATTCCCAGCCATCTAAGATAACTTTTTCGTTTTTTGAAACGTTCTCTTGCTCCTTTTTTCTTACTCATTTTCTTCCTCCTAACGAGTGAAATAACTAAAGTCTGTGACTTTCCATTGACCATCTACTTGTTTTTCAGTGACAGTTAATCCACCTTTTATTTTTTGCGGTTTGACATCTTTGAATTGAGGATTGCCGATTGTATAATCAACAAATACAACAAAATTTTGTTCCTCTTTTACACTGCTTGTTTGAGCGTAAGTTTGCACGTCACCTAATGTAAAAGAGTAACTTCCGTAATCATCATGTTGGTGATTATCGTCTGCAGGACTTAATTTGTCCATCACTTCTTGGGTTGCGACATCTTTTAGTTTTTCCGTTAATTCATTTCTGCTTAATGATTTATCAATGGCCAATTGACCGAACTCTTCTGCCGTCTTTCTTTGTGCTTCAGTTACTTCCTCTTTTGCTTTTGTGCCATCTTGTTGCTTCAGCTGATCGATTTCTTGGTTTTTCTCATTGATGGTTTGATTTAACTTGTCGATCTTCGCCTGTGCCTCATAGGAATTTTTTTTGAGCTTCTCAGACGCGTTTTTAGCCACTTCTTCAATTTTAAAGGTATTTGTCTCTTGTTCTTCTTTCAGCTGCCAAAACAACGCGATATTGCCGATTAAACTAACGCTAATTGCAGCTGTTAAGACGATTTTTAAAGTTTTATTTTCCATATTTTTTCTCCTGATCTATTTTTTGCTGCTATTCAAAAATGGTAATGGATCGATCCATGTACCATCATCTGTGAATGCGTGTCCTTGTGCTTGACGCCAATCCATTCGAGTGAAGCCTAAATGCAAGTGTGCTGTATCTCGTATCCCGATTACTTGACCAACTTTCACTTGATCTCCCACTTTCACACGAGAATTTCCTGTACTATTTGCAAATTCTTGATATACCATATTCAAGCCGTCGTAATTAATCACGATCACACACGCGCCCAAACCTGAAATACCAGGATTTCCAACGTATACGACTTTTCCTCCATGAACCGCATGAATCTCACTTCCTGGATGATCAACTGAACCAAAGTCTAATCCATCATGGAAACCATTCGGACGGAATTCACCGCCTGGATTCGTTCCAAATAATTGACCACCGCTGAAGGAACTTTTATCTAAACTGCTGCCAGGGAAAGGATTCATCCATTCACCAGTAATCGTACCGTTGTTATTTCCTCCTTCTCCCCAATGTTTGATCGCTAATTCATCATATTCTGTTAATTTATTTGAGGTAATAATCGACATACAACCTGTATAATAAGGACTATCTTCAGTGATTCCTGCAGCTGCATAACCACCTCGTCCTAAAATCAATAAGCTTACGCCAGGGCTTTTATTTCCTACGCTTGCATTAAAGTTTGACTGCGTAGCTACCATAAATCCGTAATAAGAGAATGCGGCTTTTGAGTTGGGAAACTTCATGTACCAGCCACCTTCAATACCACCAATTCCTCGTGCAGTACCCTTTGGAAACAAGCAACCATCAAACCAGGTAATTCCGAAAAAATTCAAGTCGTTTTTAGCAGATAGAGACGTTCCAAATGCCGATTCATACCCGTATTGCGATAGGATCACACTTGGCAATAATTTGTATTTCACTGCTGCACCTACAGCATATTGCGCAATTTCATCAGAAAAAGGGCCTCTTCCTTTGATTTCTTTATAAATGGGTAATCCTTCCGAATATTCTCCTGTAAAAGCTTCGCCACCACTGCTTGAATCTGAATCCGAATTATCAATCGATCCCGCGGCAAGTATTAGAAATAGGGTCACAAACACAGTGATCAAAATAGTCATCAAACCTGCAGAAGTACCAAACAACCACAAAAATAAGCGCCGCTTTGCACGACGCTTAACATACTGCTTGATTAAACTTTCATTTTGGGTTTCCATTATTTTCCTCCATCAAACAATTTTAATTGACGTTTGTTCGGACTAAAATGAACACGAATGGTTTCTTTTGAGCCAAAGTTGATCACAGCGTCTCCTTGATTTTGTTGAGGAATGGATTCTAATTCTGAGTTCGTCATTGATTTACCCACTAGTCCTTCTATATGACGTAAAATAGATTCATCCATACGCATGAAAATCTTCGTAGAAGAAAATTCAAAGACTTTCTTCAGTTTCGAAAAGTTATCAGAAGACATATTTTCTGGTACCATTTCTTGTGGGGATTGTGTCGCTAAAACAGTCATTGCTTCTACTTTACGCATTTCTCGTTGAAAGTTTGTGACATAATTTACCGTTTCAATAAAATCTGGATTAATCGCATTATGGCACTCATCAATCATCGCCAAGAAGCGTTTGAAGTCTTGTTCTTCCATTTGTTTTTCTTTAATTAAGCGCCGTTGTCTTCGTCCTTGAATCAATGCCTGATTCCAAATCAACGTCATAGCCATGTACATTTGACATTGTTGCACCCCTCGATCTAAACCTGTAATAGAGTCAATGTCAAAAAAGACCAACTGTTGTTGGTCAAGGTGTCGAATCGTACTGTGACCATCAAAAATCATGCCATACGTCTCACATAAGGATTCTACGATGGATTCCATTTCTTCTTTTCGATTCTTTTTCTCTTGGGAAGCACCTGGTAATTCCAGTTGTCCTAAAAAGTCTAAAAATTCTTTGAACGTCGGATAAGCTTCTGGATCTTTCCCTGTGACTTGCGTCTCAGTATTTGAACGCGAATTTGAGGAAGTAAAGCCGCGTGGTACTGTTCCATACTCTTCATAAAAACGATTTAAGTAGGTCTTAAATTCTGCTTTCATCGTTCCTTTTAGCTGAGGACTCACTAACTGTACCTGATAGACCACTTTGTCTAAGTGTGTTTGATAGGACGCTGCTTCATTGATCTTCAAATCTTTGACTGATCCATCGTCATATAAACTGGATGCTTCATCATACGTCCGTGTGGCAAATATTTCTAAAGGATTGATCATCCCGTCAGATCCGTCTAAACGCACCATAATACCGTTATATTCCTTTAAGAAAGGAATAAAGTCTTTTCCCTTTTCAAAGCCCCAAATAAAGTCTCCTGCAGCTAAATGGGCTTCCGCGATCATTTTAAGAACGGTCGATTTACCAGCTCCCATCATTCCTAGAAGCAAGGTATTAGTAGACAACCGTACACTATTTTTATACGTCGCATTCCAGACAAATGGGCCGCCTGTCATGGTTTCCCCATATTGTGTACCTCCTGGATCTTTTAGCGTTTGGTGGTGGAACGGGAAACCTCCGCCAATGTTTAACGATGGTAGTGATTGCCCTTTGATATTTCCGAACCATTCAGCTTGTTCATCGAACATGGTAAACATCGATTGCCAATCTCGTTTGGTTTTATGCAGATAAGTCACCGCACGATAATCCATCCCTTTGAGATTTTCGATTAGTTCCTGCGCTCGTTCATCTACTTCTTGGATCGTGTTTCCGTAAACATGTACTCTCACTTTGACTTGTTTAGAAATTTCCCCATTAGAAGTCAATTTTCGGGCATATTCCGCTAGTTCCAGGTATTCTTCCGCACTTTTATTTCGGTCAGTCGCTTTTCGTTCATTATCTGATCGATCATTTAATTCATCTAATGCGCGGTTGATTTGATCAATCACTTTTTGCTTTTCATCTGTGCTAACATCTAGTGTGGCCACTGTATGAGGATTGTTCATGAGATTGGCCAACCAAAAAAGAGTAGGATTTTTTGTGTAGTGATAAACTGTCACACACCGTGAATAACCATTTCCATAGGTCACATACTCTTCATCGAAATTTAATCCACCTTGTGGCATCACTTGTTTTAAAAAATCTAAATCATACCCTTTGGATTTTAAAATTTCTATTTCCCGATTTCCTAGTTGCTTTAATGGATCAAGTACTTTTTGATCATTTTGTGGTGAAAAAGCTGTTTTAATCGCTTCTAACATGTACAGTCACCTCTTCTTGTTTGATTCTTTACTTGGTTAAAAGATTGCCCTTTTCCCAACTTACCCATGCTTAAAGTGTGAGGAAATTTTCTAGTGATCTCTTCCTTCGGAATATCTTTTTCTAACCATATCAACGGATATTTCATTCTCTCTTCTCCATTCCTACTCATCATTCATATTGTTCATTCGATAAAGAATCTTGATCAATTCTTTTTTGTAGAGTGGTTTTAACCCTAAAATGCCACTAGATCGCATTAACTGACGGTTTCTGGTTTGTAAATCCTTGATTGTCTTTCCTTCAATGATGAAAAAGAAGCTTAAGTCAGGACGTTCTTGTTCTGCTCGTTTCAATTCCTGGATTTCCTCTACTAATTTCTTTTCATATTTTCTTAATCGCTGTAGATTTCTTCCTAAGGATTGTTCCATACGATTCTTATCTAATAACTGCCGCTTTTGTACGATTTGTTCCGTTAGATCCGTCTCTGTGGTCAAACTAACTAACTTAATTGTTGGCACATACGTACGCATGACGGTGGTCAACTGATTCATTCGTTCTAGTTTCTCTTGTTCATTTAATCCTTCCACGTCTGTAGAAACTACACGATAATAACGTTGAAAATGATCTTCTTTAGTAACTAAGACTCCCTCTTCTGTACAGGATTTATAAGGAAATAAATCCAAGATAGATCGTTCTTCTGGTTTTCCAAACTGAAAAATGGATTTCTTATCAACTGAATTTTGTCCTTTGACTCGCATTTATTCATCCTCCTTATACGTACCATGATAATTTCGGTTAGGATCTAACGCATGATAATGGTTCTTGTCCGTAAAAAAAATAGACTCGATAATCGCAAAAATTTGTCGTTGCCCTGGGTTATTATAGGGTCGCCAAACAATCACTAGAGCTATCGCAATCCATAAGCCATAATTCAAGAGTGCAAAAAAGAGTGGTAAGTGGACAAGATTATTGACTATTTTCGCCCAAAAAAAGCAACCACCAAGCGTTAATAGATCTAAAAAGAAAAAGGCGAAAAACTTCCATTCCCCACTAAACCTTGGGGGATTTTTCATGTTAATGTATTTATCCATAAATGATTTCTCCTTTTCATACATAGAAAAAAAGCCTAACTTGTAGGCCTTTTATGGTTTGATATCCTGTTTGATATCCCTCAATAGTTGTTCTTTCAACTCATTGTTCCTGTTTTTAGTTTCTCTTGTTACATTTATTTTTGTTGGTGAAGTAAATGCCACATTTGCTGGTTTGTAACCTGTGTGAACTTTTTGAATAGGTTCTGGTGCAGCTTCTCTTGTCACAACATTTTGAACGGACGCATTCCCTGTCTCACCACTTTCAGATAAATTGTAAGAAACAGTTGTCAGATTTCCATTTTCAGGCAAACGACTTGGTTTCATTTGAACAGTACCTGCAGTTGATTGGTGAACAAAGCTTTGATCATTCTCCTTGAATTGATTCAAACGACTATCTTTCATTGGTAAATTTTGTGTCTTAGGCAAACCAATTTTCGTTGATTTTTCAGTTCCAACTTCGATTCCATTATCATTTGGCAAATCGATGGAATCCTCATCCGTTTGTACTTCTTGATTTCGTTTTGGTAAATCTGAAATGCGCTTTTCATTTTCAGAATTAATGTTAGATTTATAACGATATTGTTCTGGATCTGTTTTTGGTAATTGACCATTTTGTCCTTCTTCTGAATTTTCGTTAGAATCCAACTCATCTTGGTAATCTTTGGCTGAAGGAATCGCTGCACCTTCTTGATTTTCTTTTTCGGTTGTTGTATTAGCTTTTACTGCTGCATTGACTTGTCCTTCACCATACGCATCTTTTAGTCCTTCTTTGACTTCTGAAGCTTTTTCTTTTTGTTTTTCTAGTGCTTCGGATGGATTCTTCACAGCTTCAGCCAATTCTTTAGCTCTTGTGCCGTCTAATTTCTCTTCTAAGGTGTCTTTGGCTTTTTCTGTAAGATCTTCCGCTGTTCCCTTTTAACCCACGTTCATTGACGTAACCAAGACCTTCTGCGGCTTTAGAAACACCATTTTTCGCTTTCCCGAACATTTCGGAAACTGTTTTCTTACTATTAGGTACAGTTGTAGCTTTATCGTCTGATTGTTCTTCCCCGTTATCAGGGGTAACATCTTTTCGATTGCCAAATCCATTTTTACGAATATCATTTAAATTGCTTAAACCACTCTTACCAGCACTTGCAAGGTTTTTAGCTCCGCTACCCACATTTTTCGCAATATTTCCTAAGGCAAACATGCTAAGAAGAGAATTGCTGCCGTTTTTCAGACTTGTATCAACACCGAAAATCTTCGTAACAGATTGAGAGCCTTTGAATAACGCAATGGTTAGTACAATTAAAGCGACAACATACAAAAATCCGTTGATCTTGCCTGCTGCGTGCAAATCACCGATACCAGACAGCATTAATGTATAGATTCGTAATTCTAAAATCGTAAACGCCAATAACAAGAAGGATTGAGAAATATCTTCTATAGCACTTTTCATCCGTTGTCCTGTCTCAAAGTCCGTTGACGCGGCAATTACTAAATAGAATTTTTTAAATACCAGCTCAATAATGCAAGTTACAATCGTAAACAAGATAAATAAATAGGCAACCGACAAAGAAGATTCACCAGCTAAAATAATCCCTGGACTACTAATGTATCGGCGATAGCCTGAAGTATACACATATTTTGCTAACCCCTCATCACTAATCTCTACAGGGATTTCTTTTCCATTATCATCCAGTTCCAGTCGGTATTGTAACGCTCTTAGCCGATCCTTTTGTATATCTGATAGACCACTCTTATCTTCATCCGCCATCTTAGCGGCTTCCTTAGGAATAATCACTGAATTAATATTTGCTGTCTTAAAGTTTTTCGCCGTGAGAGCATTTCTTTTATCTGTTGGTAGGGATTCTACTTTATTCGGATCAGTTTCTAGTAGCGTACTCACATCGATCACATTATTTTGAATAATTTGAAAAGCAGGTGATCCAGTTTTATCTGCTTTATTTGCTGCAGTCACGTCTCCGTAAAAGTTTTTACTAATATTTAGCCCTTCATCGATTAAAGAACTACCACCAAAAATCAAAATCATGGCCATAAATAGATTAACCAAGATATTTTTGATTTTTGGTGGATGTTTACTCATAAAAAATTTTAAGCCTAAATAAATTAATGTGACGACACAAAAAAGAGCCAATATCTTACTAATCAAACTTTGAAACAGTTCATTAACACCAGCAGCGTTCAATAAGTCTTTTAAATCAAAGCTTTGATAAATTGTTTTTTCTAGTAAAGTATTGAGATTATATAACCCTTTAATCAAACCCCATAAAAAAGTATTACAAATCCAACTGAATACATCTTGATACTGCAGATAATTACCATAATCTTGTAAGACTTTCGTTACGGTTTTGGGATCTGCATCCCCATCCCCAAATAAGCCTGACCACCAGTCGGCAATGCCGGAAAATATTCCTCCAATGATCATTCTTTCACCGCCTTTTCAGCTTCTAGCAAAAGTCGTTTCCTTATAACCTCTGTAATTTCTTCATTTTGACGCAATTTTTCAAGGTATTCTTGCAAACGATCTATTTGCTTCTCTTCATAAAATTGAATAAGTAACTTTTGTGCTGTTGAGTTGTCTAAAGATTGAACGATTTTAATAAAAATGTTTTCTTTAGCTTCCGCTTCTATTTGATCGTGCATATTGTGATAAAGTCGACGTGCATAGATATCAGGTAGAAAATAATCGTAATCAATTTGTAAAGCCTTAAGATCCAAGTCCGCATGTGTACAATGTATGTCTATATCATTGATATCCCACGATGGATTGAAATCTTCAATATATTGATAAGCATAAGGAAGATTTGTTTCCCCATGATTAAAAATAGGATACGGCCGTATTTTATGACCTTTCAAATCTTGTCGTTTTAAAGGAGCGAGTACAATCGTTTCACCTTCTAAAAAAGTAGAAATTCTTTCAGGAGTTAAGATACGATCTGAATCAACATTGCGATTGATATGAGTATTCATACCTAATGAATTGATGGTACTGTTCTCTTGTTCAACCGTCTTATTCCCCACTTTTTTAGAAAATTCTTCGATGGTATTATCATCTGTCGACATAATATAAATATGTGTCTGACAATTTTCTTTGATAATCGCTGCGTTTTGTTCTCCATACTTCGCATAAAGTTGCTGATAGGATTGAATAAACAGATCCCACAACATGTTTCTACCAGCTGTGACTGTCATGATTCCTTCCATATTATCCATTGGTGGCATATTCCCAAATTCATCTAAAATAAAATGAATCCTACGGTGACATTTATCTCCTTTAGTCTTAACACATTGCGTAGATAATTCTTTATACAACTGACTAAGAAAAATACTAACAATAATATGGTTAGATGGATCATAATCAGGTGTGAGCATAAAAATAGCCATTGGTTTATCGGTATAGTGCATCCGAATAGATTCTACTAATAAGTTACTTTTATCCTCATCTAATGTTAGAACGGCTTCTTTTTCTAATTCTGGCAAATGGGTTTCTCCTCGTTTTTTTCGATAAACGATATTTCCCTCTTCGTCTTTCAATACTCTTTGAGAAAACTCATACCAAGCAACATATTCTTTTCCTCGATGATCGTATTTTAAGCAAACATGATCTCCCTGTTCTAAATGACAATCAAAGTTGATTTCACAAAAACCTCTATAGCCTACTTTGACACGTTCCTCATGAAATTTTTTTCCTTGGTGATAAAACTCTACAACAATTCGCTGGTTTAACAGACTCTCGTGTAGTTTGAGATCCAAATACTTCGGAAAACCAATGGACTTATAATCAATGGTTGATTGAGAAGTCATTTTCGCAATTTTCGTCAGTGTAAATGGATTTAGTCCTGTGATCGCTGTCGATAGAATGTTGCCTTTCGCTTTATCAGAACCAATTTTTGTTGCCCCATATTGTTTTTTTGCTATGTTTCCAGGTGGTAACTGATTCATAAATTCATCTAAAGCATTGAGCTGCTTGAATTCATTATCAGGATCTTGGTAATTAAAACCACCAATCTCAGAAAGAAGTTCGACGAGATTATTCGGTGTTAATTTGGAGTAATCCCCTGTCTGATCCGCTTGTTCCAATAACGCAAAAATAAGCGCATTGACAGCTTTTTGCGCATTTTCGTTAAAGTATTTATTGTCTGAAGCGTTGGCATCATAATAAATCGTATTCGTGAAAGTATTGGTTAACTGTGTCGCTGTGTCTATGTCTCCTCGCTTCCAGTATTTCACGATGAGTGCCAATGGATTATCACTCATTGATTGCAGTGGATCGGTGATATTAAATGCATACACATCATACCCTCTAGCTTCTAGTTCATCTTTACTAGCAACATATAATTCTGTTTTTGGATCATTAACAACCATTGAACTTTGTCTTTCTGCACGAGACAAATTGTCAATGGTTGCTAAAACTTCTATCTGTCCTTTCCCTGAACGGGAAGTACCAACAATACAAGTATTTACTGTATCCGTCTGAATATACCAGTACTTTTTATAATGAGTAATTGGTATTCCGCCATAACCAGGAAAACCTCCCTTTGATTCTGGTATTTGCGGATAAATTTGTTGGATTTCCTTTAACGTTTTTAATCGGTTATCTCCTTTTTGCCCATCTGCTAGAGGACGAAACCACATGTCCATTTTCAATCCCATAAGTACAGCTGGAACAACACAAATCGTAGAAACAACTAAACGTGTGCCTAAACTTGTTGTTGGGGTCAAAGGATTCCAAAAACCAGTTGAATCAAAATGGAATAACTGCGGCATTTCTTGTAACTGAAAAATATTCACTCCTTGTAAACTTCCTGGAATAATCTCAAATCGATGAAATGCTTCTGGTATTCTTGTAACAACATAGTTTAAAGGAAGATAAGCTAAGCCACTATAAAAAATCTTTTGAGAAATACGTTTGTCATGTTTTTCTGGTAGCTCTTCTCCTGAAGGAGTATAGCGATAGAAATGAGAAAGATACCTATTCTTTTCTAAATTGAATCGTTTGTCTTTTCGTCTCGTTGTTTCTCTAACACGCATTATTTCACCTCATTTGATTCTGAACTTTCGGAAGTGTTTGATTGTACAGTTGAATCGTTTGATCCTTCTTTAGCCTTACTAGGATCACTCTCTTTGCTATTTTCCATACTTGACTCTGTTGTTGACTGATTGGTACGATTCAATAATTCTTCTAATTGTTGTTCATACTCTTTTCTTGCTTGTTCTTGGGCTTCTTCCTTGATTGACGTCGTTGTGGCCACAGAATCAGCCTGTGAAGATTGATTGATATGATTAAAAGCAAATACTGTTCCTCCACCTAGAAGCAAGCTTAAACTTGCAATACATCCCACCATCCATCCGTTAAAGGAACGCTGTGGTGAAGGAGTTAAATTTGCTTGGTTGTTCACTGGCGTTTGAACAGCAGCTACTGGTTGAGGTTGTGCTAGATAATTTAACTGTGCTTGTCGCAATGTATCCATTTGTTCTTGACGTTCCTTACGAGCAGCTGCTTCTTTTTCCTTTTCTTGCTCTAACCGTTGTTTTTCTATCGCCATTTTTTGTTCCGCAAGATCCTGTTCACGTTTTTTTAATTCTAATTGTTCGCGCTCTTTTTCTTTTTGCCGTTGTTTTTCTTCTTGTTCTTTCAATTCTCGTTGTTGAATTTCATACTCTTTTTTCCATTTTGGAATTTGTACTTGTAATTCTTGCTGGATCTGCTCGTGTTTTTCCATAAGAACTTCAGTCGTTGTTTGATATAGCTTATTCAGTTGCTCATTTAATTCTTTGCTAATCTTTAGCTTATCTGTACGCAAACCTTGATAAAATTCTTCTTTTCGTTCTCTTATACGTTCTTTTAACAAGTTTTCTTTTTCTTTCGATAACGCTTCTTGATTCGTCTGAGTAAAATTATTGATCTTTTCTACACACAAGGAATACGCATTGTCGCGTTTCTTTTCGTATCGCTCTTTAATTTTTTGTACTTCTTCTTCAATCACTCGCTGTTCTTCTTTATTTAGTTCCTCTTTTGCTTTCTCCCAATTAGACGACTGTTCCGTCGCATACTCATTAATTTCTTGATCTGTTTCTTGTTGACGTTCTTCAAAGGTGGCTAATAAATCTTCTTGTGCAAGCTCATGCCAATTTGTTGATTGGACAGACTCTAACTGTTCTAAAAGTGTGCCTTTACCCTGTGAGATTAATTCTTCTTTACTCTCTAAAAATGCTTGATAGGTTTGGGGTAATTGATATTTCGAATAAAGCCCATTTAAAAATAATTTGTTTTTTTCTTTCATCCATTCATGCTCTGGCGGATATTGATCCAAAATATAATCAAATACAGTTGCCTTTTGTATCTCTGTTTCGTTTTTCTCTACTTCTTCACTGATAAGTGGTTCAATATATTCCTGAGAATCCCCTTCAGTCCATATTGACTCTTCATTAGCTTCAACTGGATCAACTTCTACTTCGGCCGTCTCTTCATCCTCCATTGTTTCTTCAAAGGGATCTACCTCCAATTGACCCATCACATCGTTCTCTTCCTCAAATATCGATTTCTGAGTCGGAATATCAGCTTGTTCGTCAACATAGACTGTCTCTTTTTCTTTTGACTCCTTCTTTGGAAATATTGGTCGTTCCCATGGTACTTCTTCATTTACTTCGACTTCACTCCCTTGATTCACTTTTCTTTGGTCGCTCTCTAACTCTTCTTCTAAAACTTGTAAAAGTTTTTCGTTTCGATAAGACTCTTCCACACTCATAGTTTCATCCGTTTCTTTAAACACATCAAGGCGGATTAAATCCATCAATGTAGGATAGAAACCTTCTGAAATTTGATAATCCAGTGGGCCAAAAACGTATTCTGTACCAGCTTTCTCTATTTTTCCTTCTGTGTCATGTAACGTGAGAGTCAACTTAACAGAAGATCGACTTTCGTGTTCCAGTACTTTCCCTAACACATGTAGCTGTTCTTCCGTTTCAATGACAGAATATTTAATTGTTTTCGGTAAAAAAGAAGTACGCTTTCCTACTTCCTTCGTTGCTTTTTTTATTAACTCTTTATCTGTTTTGGTATTGCCTGCAATCGTAAAGTACATGAGTATTCTCCTTTCATAAAAAAGGAGTAAAAAGTATCGACTACTTCTTACTCCTACTTTTTTACTTTCTTATAATCCTTGAGGTGTTTGTCCAAACAATCCAAATAACGAAACCACAATAGAAGCTGCTGCTAAAATAACTCCTACCCCCATCAATACATAGCCTACGTGCATCTTCCCATTTTCAGCTCCTCTTCGTCCAAATAGGAAGAAAAGACCCCCAATAACAATGGAAGCAACGGCCGCAGCAGCAGCAAAAATCATCAGATTGTTTTTTAAACTAGTTGCGGCAGTTTGTAATGCTCTAAAAATATCAACCGCAGCTACTACTTTCGGTTGTGTTAAAAAATTCATTGTAATTGATTCAAACATAAAATTGTTCGCTCCTTTTAGTGTTTAATAATTTCATCGAAAACAAGCTTTTCACGTTCACGTTGATAGATATATCCTTCTAAGTCCTTGTCTTTTCCCCGTAATAGGTCAAATTGTGCTTTTTCAAGGACTTCTTGTTTCCACTGTGTTTCAGATACACCGCGGCGTTCTAAGATTTTAGACGCGGCTTTTTCAAATGGCGTTTTAGCTTTTGCCACTGTGATTCCTCCTTCAGGACAAATAAAAAGACTAGCAATCACTCGCTAGTCTTTTGTAACTTATATTTATTGGATTGTGATCCATCGTGAATCAATTTCTCTTTCGTTCGCTTTTCATCCTTGCTAGATCCAAGAAAAATTATTTTTTTTACGCCATTCTTCTCATAGGGAACAACAATAAATAAAGAATCAGATTTGTTTATAAATTCCCTAACACCAGCTGAATCTACTATTTTGTATCTTTCTAAACCTTTATAGTCTTTTTGCCTCTTGACTGTTATTTGTACAGGATCTGGATGCCATACACTCTCAGAGTATTCCCAGGTAGTCTCGTCTATAATTTTCAAATTATAAACAAGACCACCTACTTCTTCTTTCCACATAGTTCCTGATTTCAATACGCCATTATCTTGATTAGTTTGTTTATTTTTTTCATTACTACATCCGACTAAAATAACAATCATGGCAATCAAGGAAGTAACTACTATTATTAACTTTTTCATTTTATTCATTCTTTCGTTTTTTTATTTTAAATGTATCTCAGAACCGCATAACTAAAAGTTGCTAACACAAGTAATACTAAGCTGACCGCTGAAATCGTTACTAAATGTGTAGAACCTGTTTTAGGAACAATGACCTGTGGCAAGTTAGGATCAACCCCAATTGTCACAACATTTGTTTTATTAGAAACATTATCTACTGCTACTACGGCTTGGTTATCAATATTTTTTTCTGATTGTAATGGAGTTTTAGCTGTAAATATCAGCTGAATTTCTCGTCCATCTAAAAGATTGTTACTTAAGAAGTCAGCGGAAGCTTCCCACTTCAGCGTTCTTGAATTGCTATCATAGGTTAGTGTGCCTTCAGAAGTAATATCTTTTCCTTTACTCTTATCTATTACTTGCGCAGAACCTTCTTTATATGTCAAACGAGCTTCAATTGGATCTTGAATACTAAATTGTTTGTAGTGATCTGACGCAGCGTCTACGCCTTTTGTGTGCCATTTTTGTGTGACTAGATATTGTAATATTGTACTTCAGATCCTGCGTTTAAAGGAGCTGTCGGCGTACCCTTCTTACCGTCATTTCGTCCGTTTACATCTTTTCCATTTTGTTGTACTTCTTTCACTGGAATTTTAGGGAAATAAACGGTAATGATATTTGTATCCTTTTCTACTTTATTAATGATCGACGTTCCCTGATTTTTGGCTACACTATTTTGATTGGCCAATTCATTGACTTTTACATTGATCACTAATTCGTAAGTTTCGCCGTTATACTTCATTCGATTTTTTAATGTATCAGCTTTCGCTGCATATTTTACCTGGTGTTTTGTTTTGTCATAGGTCACTTCACCAGATACATCGAATTTTTTATTTGTACCACTTTCAACGTGTGCATCGACGTAATTTACTTCTTTTGGTAAATTATCGATTAACTCAAATCGATCGTAAACCGCTAGTAAATCCACTCCTAATCGATTCACCTTCTGTTTGATTCGATATTGAATCGTGTCTCCTACTTGCAACATTTTATCGTTCACGTTATTTCCATTTTTATCAACCCCTGTTTTTTCAGGTTGATCAGGAACAACACTAAAGATTGTCGCAGAAGATAAAGTAAACCAGGTTTGAACATTAGAAGAACCAATCACAAACGTCGGATTTGCTTCAGATATTTTAAAGGACACAGTACCTTGACCAAACTTCGGATCTCCTAATTTATCATGCAAATTATTGAAATCATTATCCGCTTGTGTCAGCTTAGAGCTTCCTCCTGGGTGGCCACCTACCACGTTCAGATTGTTGTAGAAAGATTTAAATTCTGAAAGAACCGTATCTTTTCTGACATACCAATCTGTCGTATTCATTTTGTCATAGTGGGCATATTCTCCTTTAAGATCCGTGCTTTTTCCTCCTGCAGGGTTCAAAGAGTTAAAACTGATAAATGTATCTCCTGAAAATTGAACGGGGCTACCGTCCTCATATGTGGCTACTAGCTGCACATTCATTTGTGTTGAATGGTAAACAATTCCTGAGAAAAGATTGTCTGAGATCCAAAGTACTGTTCTTTTTTTAGATTTACTCATTGCACCATTCGTATTTTTATAGCCATCGTCTCGAAAATGAGTTTTTGTATAGTTGTTATCTAGTAGATTCCACGGCAACGTATCCGAGTATAAGTGAATATTAGATAGAACTAGCTTGATATTGACTTTTTTCCCGTTATACGTACCGATTTTTCCATAGTCAATATTGACTTTGGTGTTGGTTGTTACGCCTTCTAAAACAAGGTTTGTTTCACCGTATTCTTTTTGGAAAGAAGGATAGCGTATATTTTTGTTTCCCTCCACTAATCCTACGTAGTCGTCTGTAAAACCACCTTTGTTGGCATCAACATGATATTTGTAAACTTTTGACGCTCCGTTTACAGTAATATTTGTTTTTGCATTAGGAACATCTTTTGGAATAATAAAATTATTCTTTACGTTCTGGATTGGATTTGACGGATCGACAATAACTTTTTCAGCAAATACATTGGCTGTTTTTAACCCAAACAATGTACCTAACATCATCATTATGGGAAAAACATATTTTAACCGTCTTGTCCACGAGTGTTTAAAATTCATCCCTTCATCCCCTCTTTTTTATAAATGACTAGTGAAATTCCGACAATAACGATCAAATTGATCGTAGTAAATAATGGATTCCTAATGAGCTTTTCCATAATATCTAGCGGCATGGAAGCAGCTGGTATGTTTAAAATCCTCATTAGGTATAGTTGGTAGCTTGGCAAAATAGATAGTTTAGAAAATAATAAACCGCAGTACAAAAAGACTGCGGTTAAACAAGAAAGATTGAATAATAATAATTTGATCAGTTTCATTTTATTTCTTCCTTAATCTCTAGAAAACAAGTGAGTAACAAAATCCCAACAATTCTCAAAGAAGTTTTTCTTTACGCCAGTAGAAACGATTTTTTTTACTTCTTCTTTAGGTTGCGAAGCTTCTGATTTAGGATAGATCCACACATCCTTTAAGAATTCACCGTTTTTATCAGAAACAGGTGTTAATAGCAAAATATCCTCGCTATTAGAAATGTTTTCAGGACTTGATTCATTGACAATATAATAAGCTTGTTTCTGATTTGCCTGTACTTCTACCGAGAATTCAAAGACACCTGTTTGTTGATCAATTGTCTTTGTTTCTCCATTAGAAACTAGCTTCAATTGATCACTGGATAGTTTTTTCACTCGATCTTTTAATTGGGATTCAATTTGGTCAGTAGTGAGATCCTTAACATCCATCTTTTGTAAAATGTCCGATACATCATAAACAGAAAACTTCGCGCCATTTACTCCTTCTTGTTTTTCATGCCCCTGGTTGTCTAATTGTTCTGAAGAAATAATCTTTTGAACGTGAATGGTCTGTTTGACTATTTGATCGTCTTCAGCAATTTTAGGTTCTTCTGAAGAATCAACTGTTGACGAATCGACGGTTTCATCGCTGCTTTGAATCGTGCTGCTATCTGACGTTTGGATTGTTTGTTCTGTGCTATCCGTGCTTTCTTGTCTGTCTGCAAACGTCAACTGTGTGTAGGCAGTGAAAGAAAAAAGAGTGGCTGCACAAACAAATAGCCATTTTCTATTTCTCATGTTGGTTACCCTCCTTTATTTTTTCTTTTTATAAACAAATAGCGAACCAATGATCATGACTGAAAGAAAAACAGTACTTCCTAAAAGCCATTTCCAAGATAATTTTTGTTTCTTATTTTCTTCATCTTTTAATTCTGATTTTGTAAAGGTTACTCGCTTCCCATACACTAGAAAACGGTGTGTGTTGATCCCCTTAGGCGTACATGTCATTAGCGTTACTCGATCTTCATTGGGATTTGGTTCTAAGTAAGTGACAAAGTTTCTTTGTAGTTCGTCTTTTTGCACTTCCTCAATCCGATCGATTTGATAAGCGTGCTGCTCACCATCAACTTTGATATAAAACTTTTCTCCCTTTTTTACTGAAGGTAAATCATCAAAAAGATTATCTTTATAAAGTCCACTATGACCTGCGATTAAAGGATTTTTACCGTTTCCTCCTGTAATATCACCAGTTCCTTCCGTAATACCTACACCATTTTCTAAAATTTTGTCGGACGTTCCGTCATAAATTGGTAGTTTTAAAGAAATACTTGGAATTGTAAGAATACCAACAGGATCGCCTAACTCAATCTTAGCAACATCCAAAGAAGAATCCGTTTCTGCTGCCGTTCCTGTTCGATCGATTGCGGCAATCTGCTGATTTTGTTGGTATTTCGCCACGCTCGCTTCAGCAGGCATCAAAAGTAAGACACCTACAGCTGAAAGTAACCAGAAAGCAATGATCCATTTACCCATGATTCGCTTTTTCTTAGGCTTCCTGATAATCATTGGTTTTGATCCTTCTAGGCTTTCTTCTTAAAGTAAACAACTGCAGAAAGTGCCCCTGCTCCTAGCAACAAGCAAGAGATTAATACATACGTTTGAAAACCGTTGCTACCGGTCATTGGTACGGAAGCTTTTTGATTGTTTTTGATCGTGATTCGGTTTTCTTCTTTGTATGAATCTTTGTCTACTTTGAAAGAGATCTCTTTCGTTAATTTTTGATAGTTTTCAGGCGCTTTTGTTTCTTCCAGTGAATATTCACCTTCAGTTAAACCAGTGATTTCAAAGTGACCTTCTTTATCTGATTTTAGGATCGCTGCATTTGCTACATCGTCTACCCATACTGCTTCTTTGACACCGTCTTTATCCGTATCAACTAATCCACCATAATATTTTCCTTCTGCGTTTTTAGCAGCAAATTCTGCGCCTTCAAGCGGTGTTGCTTTGATTCCTGTTCCAAATAGTCCGCTATCGACTTTTAAGAATTTTGCACCATAAGTCACAACGTCAGCTTTCGTTTTTTCGTGGTGTTCTTCCTGATTAAATGGATTGTTGTTATAAACGAAATCCACGCTATTTGTTAATGGATTGGCAACAGCTGCGCTGTCATTTACATACATGTTATAAGTCATTTGAAGATCTTGTCCGTGTAAACTTGCTACAGTATCACTTACTTGGCCATTATTCACGATAAAATCGATCACAAAGCCATTTTCTGAATTTTGGATTTTATAATCTGTATTTTCTTTTAATACCACAGATCCATCTTTATTTGTTACTTTGATATTTGCTTTAGCAGCGACATAAGAAAGTCCTTGTCCTGCTATATCCCCCCATTTAAATACACTGTAAGGAGAAGTTTCGCTTTTCACTCCGTTTACTGTGATACCGCCTGCTCCGCCTGCAATGTCTGTTGGGATATGAATCGTTCCTTGATAATTTACTGCGTCACCAATTTGGAAAGAATGTTCTTGTCCTGTTCCATTTGTTACTGTTTTATCGATCACTGGTGCTTTATAGTTTACGTATGAAGCTTTTAAGTCACTTGTCACGCCATCATTCGTAATTTCAAAGGTTAATTTATTGTGCGCATCGTTGCGAGCGTCTGCGCCTAATAAATATTGATCTGCTGTTGGTTCTTTATCTGATCCCACTACAACTTCTGAAGGAACTTCCACAAAATAGTATTTTCCTAACGTCAAATCAGTAGCAGTCAGCTTTCCTTGATCATCCGATACAAGATCTCCTAATTTTGTTCCTTTTCCAGGTTCGCCCTTGTATAACTCAAATTTTGCCCCTTTTAAAGGTGTTTGTTTGCTTTGAGCTGTGCCATCGTCACCAAATTTCGTTAATTCAAAACTCAACTTAGAAACAATATTTTTAGGATATAAGTGAATGTCTTTTAAAAAACCTGAACCTGTATTATCAGTCATTGGCGCAATCACAACCATTGGTTTTGCTTTTTGTGTGACTAATCCAGCAGCGGATTTACTTTCATAAACCACATATACATTCCCTTTGGAATTGACATAGGCTGGTTGATCAGCAAAAGTGATCTCACCATTTTCATCTACAGCTGAAGTAATTTTATTGGTTGCATTCTTGACGTACTCACTGTTAGATCCCTTGTCTTCTACATCTTTAACGATTTCGTCCACTTTCGCGTTGGTTAGATCAGAATCTTCAGTCGGTAATACTTGATCCGTAATATTTCCTAACGTAAACTCAACATCACCATAATCTGCCTTGTTGTATTTCGTTACACCTGTAGGATATTGATCGTGCGTATAACCATCGTTTTTGATCCCGTCAATATCAACATTCAATTGCGTTCCTTGATCGTACATTAATTTATGAACCGTGATATTGACCTTCTCTGGTGGCGTTTTTTGTGTGACATCTTCTGCATATGCTTGATACCCCTGAAAGCAGCTTGCAATGATTCCTAACATTCCAACAAGCATTCCAGCTTTTTTTACATACCGATTTATTGCCATTTTTTTATCTCCTCATTTCATATTTCAACGACTCGCGTTGATTAAAACCTTGTTATTGTAGCTCTCCCTGTACCACGTATCTTTCTTTTCCTTGTGACGTATAAACACAAGTAAACAACGTTAATAAGGGTTTCTCTCCTTTCTTTGGCAAAGACAAGAAAGAGTTCTCTTCAGGAACGCCATCGATTAATTTAAAGTACTCAGGTACGATAAATTTACGCGTTACCTTGTAACGATAGACGCCATCGTTACTAACTAAGTCCATCACCTCCCCTAATGACAACTTTTGAATATCAGAAAATAAAACCCCTGGCATTTCCATGTTATGACCTGCTAGGACATAGTTTCCTTTGCCCATTTCGGCATCTTCATAAAAATAAGTAGCCGCTCCAAGACTCAAAGTGTATTGATTTGCCCCTTTAAAAATTGGAAATGCTAAACCAAGTGCAGGAATCTGAATTTGTGCAAATACTTGTTTATTGACGCCCATTTTGATTGCTTCTTTTTGTATGGACAACATTTGACCCAAAGACATATCATTATTGACGTTCGTTGCATCCTCCTTATAACTCTTTGCGTGTGCATTGATTTGATCTACGGGCATCTTTTTTTCTATATTTTGCTTAAACACCTCTCCTTCATGTTTTTGGTAGCTAACATAGCCAAACACACTGCAAAAGACGATTAAAGCGACTCCTAAAAAACCAAATAACCATTTTTTCATCCATCTGCCTCCTTTCAGACAAAACAAAAAACACTTTTTCACAACGAAAAAGTGTTTTCTCTTATTACTATTCTATTTCATTTACCTGGTGGTTTTATATTGGTGTGTAGCCATTGCTAACATTAAGAATACAATTGGCACCCAACTGATTGTAGTTAATGTTTCTTCCATGAATGATTGACACATGATCGCTAAAAAAGCCCACAAGAATGTTAGTTGTCCGTTTGTCAGCTCACATTTTCTTACGAGCAACCATAAAAAACTAAGCAAAAGAATAATCGATAGAGCAAAACCAATCAATCCATAGTGATTGACGAGTGCGTGATACGTATTATGATTACCTAGAATCTGATTTCCTATATGGAAAAAGAAAGGTTCATCTCTACAAATATTTGTCCTGTTTTTTCGCCTAATGTTTCATAGAATTTGCGCCAAATTTCTTCTCGTCCTGTAAATAAATGAACTTTGTCTGACATTGCAGCAAAATAAGAAATCGGTAAAGCTAGAACCGAAACTGCTGCATACATCCAAAAGGACAAGTGTGTGTTTCGAAAAATCTTCTTAGGTAAAATTTCTAGGATAACGAAGATAACAAGCGCGTATAATGCTGCTTTCGATTGGCAAACCCAAATCGTTGCCCCAGCAAGAATCAACGCTGGTAATGATAGCAATCGCATGTACCATTTTCCAAATGAACTAGCAAATCCTGTGATAAGAAGAGCTAATGTCATTAAAGAACTACCTATCGTATTTGTATTGATCCAAATATCCGTTAAACTGGTTAAATTATCTTGATAGGTTTTAGCTTGTTCCTGAATATGGATTGTTTTTGTTACACCATCTACTTTTTCAGCGATTTTGTCCTTTAGATAACCTTGATAAGCAAAATAACTAAAAAGGAGAAAAACAATGATTACGCCCATGTAAGGATTAAATAAAGTTTTATTGTTTTTATTCATCTATCTACCTTCTATATTTGAATTAATTTAACTACATCTAACCAAGATAAACCACGTTAAATTTTACTATTCTTTTTATTCAATAACAATGCCACATCATAATTGATCATTTTCATATCATAATCGTCAAGAAACTTCTAATAATAGTTGGCAATTAGATCTTATTTTCACATAAGTTCGTCTCAACTGTTCAAAATTTTTCATTGATCCCAATAGACAGGCTTTCTCCTTTCCTGTTATCTGCATGTCACTGATATATTGCATGACAGATAACCTTTTAAGGTGTTTTTGTTTCATCGTTTTTAGTAACTTTTCTTCCATTTCTTTCGACACTTTTTTCTATTTTCGATTTCTTTACAATTCATGAGTTTTCCTACCTTCCTTGTTTTGATAAAAATAAAAAAGCCTATGATCACATACGCTCTACACTTCACTCTTGGGTTATCTTTTTCTTTCTTTTAACTACTGGCCTTGCTGGTTTCAAATCCTTGATTCCATTATAGGTTCTCCAATAATCAAACTCTTTTCGTAATCTTTCTTTTTCCATATCTGTTCCTTTGGATAAGGCTTTAAATACATCTTTAGGTGAATAACTACGAGCTAACAGCTGTACATACCTTCCTTTTGTCAAAGTATCCATATCCATCGCATCTAAAACTGGTCGCGCCATCTAATTTGCCTCCTAAATAAATTCTTTACTCGATGTCTAATGATAATACTAGCTTTTTATTATTCGTCGTAATTTCTGCACATTCTTCTTCATTATTTTCTGCGATTAACGCATAATAGCATGGTGATTTTACTTCGAAAAATTTCATGATCTATTCCTCCAATTTTTATTCTTCTTTATCCGCTACAAAGTCAATGATTTCAACACTGACAATATAATCACTCAAATATGACCAGGTATCTTCTACAGACAATTCGTCTCCTTTGTCGTTCGTAAGCGTCATTTTAAACCACTCATCGCCTTCATCATCTTCAGGTAGCAAGCCGAATCCAATTGGATTATCAGTCAATGTTTAATCGTATAAATCATCCTCGTCTAATGCTAAAACATCTAATCCTTTACAATTTCCGCCTCTTCTAAACGTCACAAATCCTTTGTAATCCCAACGTTGGAAAGAAACCTTAATAGTATGTGTGCCCAATCGTATATTCGGATCATAATTTTTCATTTGTCATTCCTCCATTACGTAAATTTCATTTTCTCTATGTTTTATATCAATTTTTTCACTTTATTCAGGACTTGTTCATATTTTATCGTTTTTCGTTTACTTAAAAATACATAAAAAATTTCGACTCGTTTATGGCGTCCGAAACGAGAAACCCTAGTAGACAGCGGTAAATGCTCGATTGATCCAATAATCAACGTCCTCGCAAGTATCTACATGTACTGCAGCACACGACACAATTTCTTGTGCGTCCTCCCCATTACGAGAAGACCTACTCCTTATTCCATGAGTTTGCGTTAAAGTCTAGATCCCTTAGTAGCTGCTCATGATTAAT
This sequence comes from Enterococcus lactis, assembly GCF_015751045.1. Classification (GTDB taxonomy): domain Bacteria; phylum Bacillota; class Bacilli; order Lactobacillales; family Enterococcaceae; genus Enterococcus_B; species Enterococcus_B lactis. The sequence continues at coordinate 5,931 of NZ_BNJW01000023.1, read as the reverse complement.
CTAGACGCTATTCTAACTTGTCTAACTTCTAAATTCCCTCTTGTTTACTCTGCGCTTATTATTTACACAAATTCATTTCACCACTATCCAAACAAGCGCATTTACTCGATTGACCAATTTTTTACGTTACCAATCGTTAAAACCTACCCCGTCACTCCCCGAAGGGAATTGTTGATAGATCAAGTCTACTCCTTATTTTTCTAGTGACTCTAAGTTCCTTTAGAAGTCTCGACAATATTTTCAAGCAAGCGAAAAACGATAAAATACAAGTTATGAGAATGATCAATTCAGCTGATCAAACGCCCCATCCCTTTTGCGGTACAACGCAAGACTCCATTTTTTCTTCGACCAATCAGTACACCGTTTTGGTCATAAACATGTTTGATTGTTGGATATAGCTCTTTTAAGGGGATAGGATCTTTTAAAATTATTTGCTTTTGTTTCCCAATGTAATAAATCATTTCCTCTGAGACTTTGTCTTTCTGGATTATATATTTCTTACACTGCACAACGGTTTTACTTTGGCCAGTTGATAGTTTCTTCGTGATTTTCTCTGTAGCGGTACACCGTTTACCGTAGTGACAAATATCTTTGAGACTCAAAATTCCTGTATATGACATAAAATAAACCACCCAATTTCTTTAAATATTTTTAACAAGTTTTTCTTGTTATTTTTCAAAAATAGAGAATTGATTTTCGTTCATGACAAACAAAAAAGAGGGAACGCATCCAAACATGCGTTCCCTCTAATTTCAGCGTTCGTCATACGGCAAAGAGCCACACGGACATTTTTATAACATTATGCTTAGGCATAGATTCATCGTAATATCACGTATTTTTAACCTTAACACAGCCAAAAAAAGTGGTATCACTTTTGAATATCTGTTATACTAAATCCGTTGCGGGTAATACCGTAACACTGAAAGGTTAACGCATTAAGGGCCAAATCTTAATGCCGTGTATGAACGCTGACGAAGATTACCAGCCTTCCGAGTTCATACCGCCTTTCTTTTTTTTGTATTTTCAATTGTCCAAATTTATCGTCCAAAAGTGCAGAACGAAAATCAATTCATCACAGGCATAGCAGACAATTAAATTTATACAAAAAAATGTAAGCGAATAATATTCGTATTGCCTGAAAAGAAGTAATATCAAGATTTTTAGCTTGTTTAAATAATGAAATTATCTCTCTTCGCGTATTATTATAACTCAAAAAAAAGGAGTATGCAAACATACGTTCCCTTTTCTATATTTGAAATTAATTATTTCTTTTAACACTTATGACGTAAAAGGCTACGTTTGTGATTTTTATCATAATATTTTAACTTATAAATTCTATTAAAATAGCTATTATTTTGTAATATTCGTAATATAATTAGAATAATAAAAAATTTTTAATTTTAATGTTACTCCATGAAGCAACAATCACTTTGTCAGTAAAGTTTCACTCTAACCAGTCTTTCGTAATAGTGCTTGGGGAGCTTTCATAATTCAAACGTTTTTCACTTGATACTTTAGCAGCTATTGGTTTTTCGATAAACCAATTTTTTACATAGACAAAAATCAGGTTCTGGATATTTTCGACTTTTTCGGTTTTTAATTTTTGATAGGCTTTTAACAGTGTCGTGTATAATTCTTGTTCTGCATTGACATAATAACTATCGAGTTCTTCAAAAACTATCGAAATACCACTTTCTATTTCAGCTTTTTTCTTTGCATTATGAATAGTCTGGACGGTTTTTTGAGCTTCACTGTAACTTGAAGAAAATGTTTTTATCAAATTTAATACTCGTTCAGGGACAAACGTAGCAATGCTGTCGTTTGTCATAATTGTCTCAAAATTGTCTAACAACAATTGATCTTGTAGGCGGTCTTTTTCAGTGTCTATATTGTGTCTATTAGTGTCTAATATATTATTATTAAGTTCTGGTATGATTTTCATACCCTCTGATTTATCAACGTTTTGGCACGGTATGATTTTCATACCCTCTTGAGCCCCAAGGGATTCAGCGTCTGATTTTTCGTCGAGGGTGGGTATGATTTTCATACCCTCTGATTTATCAACGTTTTCCCTATTCTCTCTATCAAATTTTTCGAGTAAGTAGATATCATTTTCTGAGACTTTTAATTCTGCTAGATATAGTCTATTAGGATTATTTTTCCCTAACTGTTTGTTAAATCCCATCTGCTTTTGTAATAATAAACCAAAGGATTCCAACTCTTTTTTGATTGCTATCGCTTTTTGTTTTTGGCAGTTTAATACGCTACATAGTTCATTTGTCGTATAAGTAAAATAAACATTACCTTCTTCATCGATTTGCCGTTTGCTGATTGCGATCTCTAATCTTGCTTTTAAAAGCATATAGGCAATCTTAGTTGAATCTTTCATTTTTTTGTATTCGTCAGAAACAATAAAGACTTTTGGAAATTGATAAAATAATTCGTTGTAAACTCTATCCGCCTTAAAAAAATTAAAATCAGTCATTGTAGATCCTCTACTTTCACGTTGTTTTATTTATGTAAAATTACCTACTCTTTTCGAAAATAGCAAAGATAAATAAAAAATGCAAACGCATTAAAACTGTTTTTTAATTAAATACTACCTAAAATCAGAAATAAAATGAATTATGTACTACCTTTAAAGTCATTAAGAACTACTTTAAATAAATATTATTTATAATTAAATACTACCAGAAGAACGTATGAATAAAATTTAGTTTTAAAATTAAAGATAATTAAGTACTACCAGTGTCAAAACAAAAAATAAATTAAGAACTACCTTATGCATATAAAACATACTACCATTACTAGTGATATATACTACCTTATTTCAGTAGTATATATTATATTATTCTTATAAGACAAGGCTTTAGGCTAGAAAACAATAGATTATATACTACTAAAAAATACAATAAGTACTACCAATGTCAGATATATATAATAATTATGTACTACCATTAAAATTAACTTATTTAATAAGATACTACTGTGTTAATCTGAAAAAAATTACTTTAAAGTAGTTACATACTACCTGTTAAATTAGATACTACCATTAATACTTAAATTAGATACTACCTATATTTATATTAAGTACTACCGTTCTAGGAATAAGATAATAAAAAAATACTACCAAATTGCAATTAAATACTACTTAAAATGTAAAAAATAAGAACTACCCAAATTAGGTAGTTCTTAATAAGAGAATATCAGATAAATTTGTACAAGTCATAAAAAAATTAATCTTAAATTTTTAAATATATATACTTGTTAATTATAAACTAATTTATTTAGGTAGTACATAATTAACAGATAAAACTACATGCTTGTAGTTTGTCTAGCTAATGAGTTGCATATGATTTATATAAAGGTGTGCAGCATAACTTAGTTGAAGTTAAGAGAATAGAATAAATATTTTTTGTTTTGCTAATAATTAAACACTACCTAAATATGGTAGTGCTTAATTATATAATATTCATTTTGTTACAAATAATCGTATTATAAAAGCATAACAATTGGGATAACTATTTTTTAGATTATTTAAGTACTACTTAAATTAGGTAGTACTTAAATTTTGGTTTAAGGTAGTAGGTAATTAAGAAATAATATATATCTTCTTTTATAATAGAAGGGGAGAGGCCTAGTTAAAAGCAGCGACAATTAATAACAATGTATTTAATGCTTCACAAAATCCATTTGGTGGACAATGCATTGTTATTAGCGATGATCTACCGTTCTAAGTATTTTTTTCTATTGGTTGCATTCGTGACTAATTATGGTATAATTATGAGTAACAAAGAGGTATTTCATTATATCACCAAACCCCATCAGCGTGCAGGCTGATGGGGTTTTTTTTACGTTTCTATATTATAGAATTAACGGGTAGGCTTACTGTCTTTTTTGGCAATTTTGCAATCAAGCCACTTGCAGATGTAGTGTGCAGTTACCTCTGCAAATGGCTTGATTGCAAAAACAAAATCAAAAAGGTATTTCATTATATCTCCTCCTCCCCTTGACAGATTAGGCCGGGGTAGCAGACAGCAAAACTATTATAACATAACTGAAATACCTAAATGACATATACAGATATGATAATTTATGTATTGATTTTTCTAACAAAAGCACATATTTTAATATATACTACCTATTTTAGGTAGTATATATTTTTAGATACAATATCGATCAGTTTTGAGGAAATGAAATTCTAGATATTTTTTGCTAAATAGAGTTACTTTCAATATTTTTTAACGTAATTAGGCAGAAGTCACTCATCCTCTATAGGTTTGTGATGAAATTGCCATTGATCCATTTAAGTAAGAGCAAAAAACTGGAGGTTTATCAGGTAATTGGTCTAATGGATTTAAGTATGCGGTCACCGTGTATAGAGTTGCTTATGAGATTCAAGAAAATAAAGTTATTCCAGTATTGCTATATGGAACACATAACAATTTTTATGAATTAGCCGAGAACACTCGCAACTTTATTCGTGTAGATGAATCGGCTTCGGTTGAGTTATAACTTTAGCTATATCAATCAACCGACCGACATATGTTAAATCTATATATAATAAAAATACCTACTTAAATGGATGTTAACGGAAGTGTATGGTGAGTAGTTCACTCGTATTTTGATATCGTTTGTATATGTTTTCAGCGTTCTAAGTGGCTTATTTTGTCCAATAATAATATGGAGTGGAATCCCTTAAGAAACACCGTTGGCAATTGTTGTTATAACATGTTATAATTTATTCATCAAAAACTAAAAGGAGTGTGATAACATGGGAAAAGAACTAAAGGTTAGAAAGATCGGCAATAGCGTGGGAGTGATCCTTCCAAGCTCTCTTGGATTAAAAAGCGGAGACACTATCCAAGCCAAACAAGAAGGCAACTTATTCATATTAGATACTACTCAAATAGCAAAAGAACACGATCGCAAATTGATTGAAGAAAGTTTCCAAGACTTTGAGAAAGGTTTAACAGTTTCAGAAATTGAAATGGTAAAAGCTTTCGGAAAATACGGCTGGAGTGAATAGATGAAAGAGTACACGCTAGTTTATTCTAAAAGTTTCCAGACCAGCCTTGAAACGATAATAGAAGAATGGGAAAATGAGCTTGCTCTGTCTCCAGCCAGCATAAAAAGATTTGTAGGTGCGATCCAGAAGGCTTTAGAACTAACCAAAAATTTTCCAACTATGCATGAGGAAGTTTCCGAAATCTATGGAATGGATATCCCAACATATCGGATCGTGATCGGCAAAAGCTATGCCTTATTTTATCGGATCGACCATGAAAAAAAAGAGATACTTGTAGGACGTATTTTCCAATCTAAACAAATGAAACTAGGCTTTTAACAATAATTAGGCAAAAGTCGCTCATCCTCTACAGGTGGGTGATTAATGCCGCTCGATATGGTTGTTAACCGTCGGTTACTCGAAGATTGATATATAAGACTTAGTACCTTTTTATTTTGCTCCATGTTATGGCCGAAGGTCTAAAGATACAATCATTAGTCTAGAGAAAAATTAAGAACCGTAGGAACTACGGGGATCGCTTGGTGAATAAGAGACACTGCTATTAGTGAAAAAATAAGATATCAAGTACGCTCTATTCCCAAAAATTTCGTGACTTTACTCATGAGAGGTTCAAGTAGTATATTTTTAATCAAAATTGACGTAACTTTTAATAAATACTACCTAAATAAGGTAGTATTTATTTTTGTGTTTTAAAAGAGGAAGTCCAATATATCTATGGGAAACTTCTTAAATATTATATTGGTACATGAAAATATAGGTTCTGTTGCAAAGTTTTAAATCTACTATCAAATAAGGTAGAATAATAGAAAAAGATAGCAGGAGGAATGACGATGAATCATTTTAAAGGAAAGCAATTTCAGCAGGATGTGATTATTGTAGCCGTGGGCTACTATCTTCGTTAT
>NZ_BNJW01000022.1 GCF_015751045.1 Enterococcus lactis | reverse complement strand
TTTTTTTCGATTTCGTTTTTCGAAATCTTTCAGCAACTCATTTATCATAACTTATCGTTTGTTATTTGTCAAGAACTTTTTCGAAGTTTTTTTCGATAGAATCAAGCTTCGTAAGCTGTTCTTTTTTAACGACTCAGTTATCTTATCATGTCATCATCAACATGTCAATAACTATTTTTCAAGTTTTTTTAATGCTGCTTTATTTGCGTATTACTTAAAACAACAAAAATGAATATATCATGTAAATTTACACATGTCAATATATTTCTCAGCCTATTTTCCCTCGTACATTTGAATTTTGACCAAATAAATCGAGCATATCTTTTATAGTAGAAAAATAAAGACAAAAAAAAGAACACATAACACACTTGATGTTAAGTGTTCGACTGTTCCAACTGTACGAAGCGCTCAGAAATTGATTAAAATAGGTAAAGACTATTTATTTAGGATAAGTTGCTCCATCAACTGCTCATTGTATCCAATAAATAGAACTTCATCAATAATGATCAACGGACGTCTGAGGAGTTTTGTATGTTGTGTACATAAAGAAATCAGTTGTTTTTTACCTACAGAGGAAAGGTCTATCGCAATGTTATGAAAAGCCTCAGACCAAGTCGCAAATAGCTGTTCTGCTTGCACTTCTTCAAAACTGCATAATTCTTCTGCTTCTTCTGTACTTAGATCGCGTTCTTCTAAGTCAACAAATTGATAAGGCAATTGATGGTACTCTAACCATTGTTTCGCCTTCAGACTGGTTACACAGTGCGCCGATCCATAGACTTTCACTTCCACGAAGACTCCCTCCCTATGAATTTAAGATGTTATTGTTTTGTAAATAGATTAGGTTTCTAGCAACACACCGAATTTCACGAGGGACAAATGACCGGATTTCATCTTCATTGAATCCGATTAGTATTCTTTTTTCATCAATCAAAATAGGCCGTCTCAATAATGAAGGATATTCTTTGAATAGGACGATCATTTGCTTTAAAGTTAATTCGTTAAAATCTATTCCCAACTTCTCGTAAATTTTCGACCGAGTGGAAATAATATCTTGAACTCCTCCTTCAGTCGCTGCTAAGATCTTTTTGATCTCACTTTCTGTTAACGGTTCGGCAAAAATATTCTTCTCTTCAAATTCAAGTTGATTCGCTTGCAACCATGCTCTTGCTTTTCTACAGGAAGTACAGCTAGGCGAAGTATATACTTTTATCATTTTCTCACTCCTTTTTAATTATAATCCAATTCTACAGCAATTTCTTTTAAAATACCAATTATTAGCTAATAAAAAATAAAAAAAGTCGAAAAAAAATCGATTATTTGCGTTTAAATAATGAGAATTATTCTATTTATTCCCTATTTTAATAATAGTATTCTCATTTTTCAAAAATAAATAAGGGAGGTGTGACAAAAATCTTGTCACACCTCCCTTTTCCGAATAAACGGTGTTCCAGAAGTAGCTTCTTCGAAAATAAGCCGAAATTTTACAAAAATTTGAGAAGCAATTTCCGTAAATTCCTTCTTATTTCTTGAAGCTGACCACTCCTGTCACAACCTCTTTTCCATCACTTTCCTTTTTTCATACGACTACCGGTTTCTTTGACAAATCTCGATACTTTCAATTTTCTTGTATTTTTCATTTGAGGTACACATAGATACAGACGATTTCTTGCTCTAGTCATCGCAACATAAAATAGTCTTCGTTCTTCTTCTATCGTCGTCGCTGGTTCTGCTTTTATTTCATTAGAGTCAATGACTTTCTTTTCTGTTGCTCCGTTATAAGGCAAACTTCCTTCGTTACAGCCAATTAAAAAGACATTTCTGTAACTAAGACCTTTACTTTTATGAATGCTCTGGATACATAGCGCATCAAGTTTTCCTTGTCTGTAAGCAATCAAGCGGGTTTTTAATTCTTTAGCTGTTGCTTGGGTTTCTTGCGATAAGGCTTGGATACTTCTAAAAGTAGCATGTTGCTTTACTTCTTCTCGTATCCATTCTTGATCACTCTGATCGATTTCCTTAGCTATACGTGGCAGATGAAGATAGCTTTGTACAAGCGAATAGATTTCTTGATGCTGGTCTGTTTTACGCAACGCTTCCTCAAACTGGCGGATTTCTGCAGATTTGGATTTTAAATTAGGTCTTACCGACAAAATATAATCCGTAATGGCTGTATTTTGACATTTAGGAGAAAAGTATTGATCACCTTCACTTTTTTTCAGATAGCAGTCTACCATCAGCTGCCGCAGCAATTGCTGATAGGCCTGATGTTTCTTTTGCGGATTCTGTGCTGTTTGCCAATGAACGATTTTTTGATAGAACTGTTGGAAAGACTTGATGCCAAAGATACCTTCATATGGACTATCTGCTTCCAGTACAAAAGGAATATTCGTTTTCAGCAGAGATTGGACAAGTTGCTGTGTTTGCGAAGCCGATCGGTATAATATGATCGATTCCTTATATTTCCCATTTTTTTGAATAAATGACTGAATTTGACTTATCAGCCACTGGCTTTCTGCTTTTGTATCTGAGAACAAATAAGCCTCCATAATGCCCGCTTCTTTTTGTGCTGGAATCATCGCCTTTGGTATCCGATCATTTTTGTTATAGCTGATCAATCTATTCGCTCCTTGGACAATAGCTGCCCGAGAGCGGTAATTAGTTAATAAGAAAAGAGTTTTAGTAGGATATTCTTTTTCAAAGTTCTTGATATATGCTGGCTCTGATCCTCTGAATCCATAGATACTTTGGTCATCATCTCCAACAACGATTAACTTGATCCCGTTTTCCTTTGTCATCCGCTTCACGATTTCCCATTGAAGTGGATTAGTATCCTGAAATTCATCAATAAATAGATAATCATATTTCTGTCCAATATAGCGCTGAATCTCGTCATTCTCCAAAGCGCTTTTCAAATTTTGGAGTACATCATTGAACTCTAACAATTGCTGCCTTCTTTTTTGTTCTTGGAGTTCTGTGAGCAATCCATACAGTCGTTCTGATATCGGTTGTCTTGCATTCTTATCAATGGAATCATATTTTTCTTTAACTAACTGGATCATTTCTTCTATTGATAGGTTCATATTCTGCCAATAGTCTAAGCGAGAAGCAATCGTTTTTTCTCCATATTGATCAAAAAGATAAAGATTATATTTACGTATCAGCTGTTGCAAAACAGCATTTACTTTTTGCGCAGTATCTTTTGAAAAGTCTCCTTGTATCCCTTGCATTGCCACATCAGGGAATTTTCGACAAATCTCATTGTATATCCTAAAAAAGATACTGTGGAATGTTCCGATATGGACAGCAGTTTTCCTTTGGCTGAAATTATCTACTCGTTTTTTTAGTTCATTTGCAGCATTCCGTGTAAAAGTAATCATCAGTATGCGTTCTTCGTCTACTTGTTTTTGTGTCATCAGGTACACCGCTTTTGCACAGATTGTTTGCGTCTTGCCGCTCCCAGCTCCCGCTATGATTCGAAGATGTTTCTGCATATCGTATGTGATAGCTGCTTTTTGTTCTTGATTGAAGCGATTATAAGAACGTTTCTCCATCATTTTAAAGAAAGAGTTGTTTTCTTTGCTTTCTTTTTCCTGCATTTCTTCCTCAATAAGTCCAGGGGCTTCTCCATAAGCCGCTTCATAGGTAGCAATGATTTCTTCTTGTAGCCGAAAGACTTGTTGAAGCTTTTTATATTTGTTCTCCCAACGATTCAGTTCTTTTTGTAATCGGAGAATTTCTTTTTCATCCAACTGATTGATTTCCTTCCCATCTTTCTTCTTTGAAGTTGTTTCTTCCAATTTGATTATTTAAAATCTCGTTGTCTATTTTTTCTTTATACTAACAGACCTTTCTAAAAATGAAAATGGGGAGCGAGATGATTTTAGTTTTCTGAAAATTTTTCCTTTTTTTCAATCGTTTATGCTAAGATAAGGAAGACAAAATTATATTCATAAAAGGTGATGAAAAAAATGCAGACTTCCTTTCACGAAGGGCGTACAATAGGTCTTTTGCTGACATTTATCGGAGGAGCAATGGACAGTTATACTTATATCCAGTATGGTGCTTTTGCCTCTGCTCAAACTGGCAATATCATCCTATCGATCATCCAAGCTTTTGACGGAGAGTGGCTAAGCGTTGGCAAAAAAGTATTGTCTACCCTTTTCTTTTTCTTAGGGATTCTTCTAACAAAGTATTTGATTGATTATTTTAGAAAAAAAGAAAAACATTTCTGGCGCTTATTTGTTCTATATTATGAAGCGGTGATTTTTTTCTTTGTCAGTTTGGCACCTGTCCATGAGCATCCCGCATTAGTAACGATTTTAATTGCTTTTACGGCCTCGATCCAGTGGGTGGCTTTTGATAAAATCAACGGGCGCGCCTACACCAATTTATTCACAACAGGAAATTTAAAAGGGGTAGCAACAAATTTATATGATTATTGTATTTCTAAAGAAAAAGCAGATTTTGATCGATTTTTCCACTATTTAACTGTCGTTCTTGCCTTTATCGCAGGGGCTATTGTCCTTGTATTCTGTCATCATTTGTTTGGCGCCCATTCGATTTTGGTCGTTTCTATTTTATTCTTGATCATGGCCCTCACTCAGACATTTCAGTTATGGCAGTTTTATCATACGAACCGTTTCACCTTTTGATTCCCCTGAATCAAAAAAACTAAGCAGGATGCTGTTCACAAAGAAATTTTGTGAGTGAGCATTTTGCTTAGTTTTTTTATTATTTAGTTGTAAAGATACCCTTTGCTTTCGGGTTATTTGTAGTGTAGCGGATCGACTGGCCATCTGCCTCTTCTGTCATTTTCTTTGCCCGCATCTTGATTTCTTGTACGATTTGTTCTCCACATGCTGGATCGGCTACGAAATCGTATTTGTCCCCATCGATTACTATTTTGGGACATATATCAAACTGTTCATACCATTCTTCATAACGTCGATTGAGTTCTTTATAGTAGGAATAGAGTTCAGGATCTTGCTCTAGCTGTTCATATTCCCGACCTCGTTTTTTGATTCTTGCTAACATAGTTTCAAAGGATACACGAATATAAACCAGTAGATCCGGTTTCTTTTGCGGCGAAATTTCTTCTAATTCCTTCAGCATCGTCTCTAAAAGACCCTCATACTGCTTTACTTCTACTTCAGAAACACGCCCTAAATCGGCATTCAGATGAAACAACATACTATCTTCGTAGATGGAGCGGTCTAGTACATTGTCATCATGGCTGAAAGCATCTTTAATCGCCAAAAAACGTTTGTTCAAAAAAAATATCTGCAATAAAAAAGTATACTTTTCCGGATTAGAATAAAACAGTGGCAATACTTCATTATCCTCCACGTTCTCATAAAAAGGTTTTGTTTCTAAATCTTGGGCAAGCATTTCAGTCAGTGTGCTTTTCCCTGCACCGATCGTTCCTGCAACAATAATCACAATTATCGGCATCCTTCCTGTAATAAAATCTGTTCTTCATTTTACTACTTCATTTATAGAAATAAAAGCCTTGACTTTATCTGCTCCTTAAAGGCTGCTTCGCCAATAGTAGCTAGAAGTCACGCCTATTCATGAAAATAAAAGAGTAGAATGGATGAACTTCTACTCTTTTATGCTCTCAACATTTTATCTGTTTTTATTCTTCTATTGTACTTGATTTGCGTACGACTAACTGCCAGTGCAGATTATGAGCGGTATCATTGTCTTCTGCTGCGCAATTCATGACACGTATCATCACGCTATTTTCATAGATTTTTTCTATTTTTCCTTTTATTGGTGATTCAAATAAATCAGATTTAAATGCATATGTTTCGCCGACTTCAAACAATTGTTCATTTTCCATAAGAATCCCTCCATCACCTTTTCTAAGGTCAGTAAATTTTTAACATAAAATACTCGAAAAAACACAAACTTGTCATAAAATGTACTTTTCGTATCAAAACTGTCACCTTTTTTGGAAAGGATTTAAAAAAATGAAGATTTTTTTAAGGAAATCATGACGGTTTTGATGTCAAAACCACTTTTTATGAAACAAAACACGTTTTTTATTTTTTTTAGCATAGAATTTGTGGTGGAGGTACGTATGAGATGAAAGATAAAGTTGTGAACAAATTATTAGAAACCTTATTCAGCGGAGACAAATCGGAAGAAGATATGGTGTATGTCCAAGTAAAATTTGCCTTAGAAGTTTTATTGAACAACCTTGGAAAACTAGCGGTCGTTCTAGTGTTTTCTCTGGTGACGGGCTCATGGGCGGAAACAGGAATCACCTTTCTTTCCTATATCTGCATCCGCAGATATGCTTATGGATTGCATTCCGACTCTGAATTCGTTTGTCTGCTGTGGACACTGCTTTATTTATGGGGCGTTCCCTTGGTGATGAAACATCTGCAATTGACTATCTCCTTCCCAATGATGGTCTTTTTGTTAATCAGCTGCTTTTTGTTACTGCTTCGCTATGGATCAAGAGGTACAGCCATCAATCCCATTAAACCCGAGAAACGTCCACCATTATTAAAGAAGGCGATCAGCATGTTTCTAATTTTTTCTCTCATCACTTTATTTTTCTCAGCTTCTTACTTTTCTACCTATTTGCTACTTGGGATTGTTTTAGAAATAGCTACGTTGCTTCCTATTACAAACTACTTGATGAATTTTGGAGGAATCTTTCATGAAAAAAACAATCATTAAACAATTAACTAACTTATCTGACTTTTTTGTATCTGGCTGCTGCTTTGGTATGAGTTCTGAATTCAAAATCCCTGAAAAATTAAAAAAATAATACGCTAATTGTGCTATAATTTGGTAAAAATCAATGGGAGCTGTACTTTATGTTTTTATGGTCCATAGCGTTGCAATATTTGATTTACACAATTTGTATCTTATTGATTGACCATCATATCCGATACAATTATCTGTTTGCAGGAGTCACTCTGATTTCTTGCGTTTTGATTGGATGGGTCTACTCAGTTTTAGGGATTTTTACTGCTCTAATTGCTATAGGAATGCTGATGCTTACTTTTTTCTTCTTTTCGACTTCGCGTCAACAATTAGTTTACGCGCTTCCTTTTGGATTATTGACGTCGCTTTTAGGAGATCATTTAACAAGCATCGGCGATTTTTTTGTTTTGAAATCTGCGGTTGTTGAACCAGGAGATTCCTTGCAGTATTTTCACATTGCCTTATCCGCTCTTTTATCTGCTTTATTAGCTTTTTGTTTTAAAAAATCGTTAGAGACTTGGTTTCACACAGTGGACCGCCGTATGATCGGTACGATTGGGACGTTGATATTATTTACATACTATATCATTATTTTTTATACCCGTTTTTCTGGTGAAACACCTGATGTCTTAGCTTTGAATACTAGTTTTTTTATTCTCTATCTGTGTGTCGGCTTGATCATCTTGGTTTATTATTGGAAAATCTCTAATAAGAAATTAGCTGATCAGTTGTTAGAGCAACAAGTCAGGATGCAGCAGGATTATATCAAAGATCTGGAAAAAAACTATCAAGACTTGAGAGAATTCAAACATGATTACCAAAATCTGCTCTTTTCTCTTCACAGCTATATTGCAGAAGGCGACTTGGAAGGATTACGGTCGTACTACGACCAAACGATATTGCCTACACGCCAGATGATGAACCTTTTCCCGGCCAATATAAGTATGTTGGATAATATGAAAGTTCCTGAAATACGCAGTTTGCTGTCATTAAAACTTATGATGGCACAGGAAAAAGGATTGATCGTCCAGCTTCATTTTCCTAAGCCAATCGAGTTGGATACGAAACATACGGTAAACCTTGTACGTATGCTTGGTATTATCTTGGACAATGCGATTGAAGGAGCTAGTGCTGCAAAGAAGAAAAAGATCGAATTGACAATCATCAAGAAAAATCATTCCGTGATGATTCGTGTAATCAATACAACAACCAATACATTACCGTTAAACCAGTTGAAACAAAAAGGTTTCTCAACAAAAACAAATCCAAAAAACGAAGGACTTGGCTTGTTTATCTTGGATGAATTGACAAAGACAAACCCTTATCTTTTCCTTGAAACATCAATTGAAAACCAACGTTTTTCTCAAACGATTTATATACAAATAAAATAAAGGAGTAATGATATGATTCCCATTTATATTTGTGAAGACGATCCAAAACAATTGGAAGTTTTATCAACGGTGATCAAAAACAGGATCATGATTGAAAACTTAGACAGTTATGTTCATATTTCTACCTCTGATCCGGAAGAACTTCTCAATGCGGCCAAGATCAGAACTTCTTCTTTTGGTATTTACTTTTTAGATATTGAATTAGAAGACAGTGAAATGGATGGCGTAGCGATTGGTAAATTGATCCGTGAATTAGATCCTTTAGGAAAAATCATCTACGTGACTTCTCATACGGAAATGTCGATGAAAATCTTAAAAAGCAACATTGAGCCGACTGACTATATTGTGAAAGAAGACCTTTATGATTTAAAAGAAAATGTCGAGCAGATCCTGAGCAAAATTTTTGAAGATTTTCAAATGTTCCAGATCCAAAAAGATATCTTCAAAATAGAGTTCAATGATGAGATCAAATTTTTACCGATCAAAGAAATCCAATATTTTTCTACTTCGTTAGGCGCACCACATAAATTGGAAGTTCATTTGACTCATGCTCAATTGCAATTCTACGAGAAGATCAAAGAAATCGAGAAAATGCATCGGAATTTTATTCGTTGCCATAAATCTTATGTTATCAACACACAAAACGTGCGGTCGATTAATAAAAAAACCAGAGAAGTCACGTTGGCAAACGGTGAGACTATCCCTGTCTCTATCCGTGGATTAAAAAAGTTAATTTCATAAAAAGAACCGAATAGTTTGGACCGACTAAATAATCAGCCGATCCAAACCCTTCGGTTCTTTTTGTCTCTCAGTGCAAAAGCATTTCCTGTGCAATTTCACGGCCATCCATTGTGTCTGGATAAAATGTTGGCCAATTTTCCATTTCTTTTAGCAATGCTTCTTGATTTTCATTTCCTGCATATAAATGAAAATGTTCGGAGTCAGCCGGTGCAATCGTGTGATCACTGAATTGAATATATCTAAACGCGCCACTTTCCTTATCTTCTGCTTCGAATAGATACCTTACACCACGGTTTCCTGCTTCGTAGGTCAAGATTTCTTTCCCTACATAACGATAATTTGAACGTTTCGTTGTTCCATCCTTAAACGTAAATGCCATCTCTTTCTCACCGATCTTGATTGAAGCAATATCTGTTTGATAGCCCTTCGTATAGTATTCTTTATATTCTTGTGCTGTTTTATCCTGATTCAATTTTTCTTTATATTCAAAAACAGGATCAAATGTCCCATCTTCTACATACGTATCTACTGTCTGCCAAGTTCCTGACCAATCTGAAAGAGAGCGATCTTGTACATCCTCGTCTTCGAAATAACCGTTATAGACGCTCTTTTCTTTTTTGGGGGTCAAAGTATCTTCTAACGGGTTTTCTGTCTCTGTCGTTTTTTTCAACGCTTCGAGGTTTGCTTCCATGATAGAAAGATAGTTTTCTCCATTTTCTATTTGTTCATTCGTCAACCCCTCCAAAGGATTCAATACTTCTAAAGATACACCTGCTTCGTTTGCTAACGTTCTAGCAATACTATCTTTGGCGTTTTCTTCAAAATAAATATAGTTGATCCCATGTTCTTTAACAAAGTGTTTCAGTTCAGCGATTCTCGCCGCAGACGGTTCTTCACTAGAAGAAAGACCAGCAATAGATACTTGATTCAATCCATATTCTAATGCCAGATAGTTGAATGCAGCATGTTGCATGACAAAAGATCTTTGTTTTGCTTGCTTAAATGTTTCTTGATAAAGCTGATGGAGTGCTTGAAGTTTCTCGGTATAGGCTGCTGAATTTTTTGTCCATACTTCCTGTTTTTCTGGGTAAGCTTCAATCAGCTGATCACGTATGTTTGCTACCTGCTTGATTGCTAAACTTGGTGCTAGCCATACATGTGGGTCTAGCTCATGTGTATGGCCTTCTTCCCCGTGTTCATGGTCATGATTATGTCCTTCTTCACTTCCCGGAAGTAAAAGCATACCTTCTGTCGCCTTTATCGTATGGACGTTGCCTTCTTGTAATGTTTTTTGGATTGCGGGGACCCATGTTTCCATATTTTCATCATTATAAACAAAGATATCTGTATCTTTGATCTTTGCCATGTCTTTAGCAGAAGGTTCATAATCGTGGGAATCAGTCCCTGCTGGAATCAATAATTCTACTTCTCCTTCATCCCCGACGATTGCTTTTGTAAAATCATACATAGGATAAAAGGTCGTCATCACGCTCAATTTTTCTTTACTGTCCCCTGCTTCTCCACTTGCCCCGCAACCAGCTAACATACCTGTTAAAACCAGTGTAGCCAATATACCTATCAGTCGTTTCATTTATAACACTCCTTCTCATCTTCTTTCATTTGAATGTTCCGATTCGCCTCTAGCAAATCGTAATAGTTACGTTTTGGCAACAGAATTTAATTTATCATAGGGTTAAAAGAGCTGTCAAGCGTTTTCTTATTTTAATTGAGGAGAACTTTTGTATGGATGATTCACGATATTTTTTCAATCAACCTCTATCATTTTCCTTTTATCCCCTCTTTTGTCTATAATAAAGTTATAGACAAAGGAGGAAAATGAGTGAAAAAAGAAACAGATACAACGAATCGTTTGATCCGCTTTTTGGGAGGCAAAACCTCTTACTATGTTTTAGGTATGGTGATCCTGCTGGCACTGATCATTTATTTTTTCCATCAGATTTCATTTATATTCAAGCCTGTTGGGATTATTATCGCTACTATCTTGCCCCCATTATTGTTTGCGCTGATCTTATATTATCTTTTGGAACCAGTCATCAAGCGTTTAAGCAAGCACCTTTCGAGGAACCTGTCAGTCATTATTGTTTATGTGATTATTTTATTTTTATTGGGGCTTGGAAGCGTATGGCTTGTTCCTTTTCTTGAAGAACAGACAAAAACATTGATTAGCAGTTTGCCAGATTTATTTCAAGATTTCCAAGAGAGTCTCCGTCAATTTTTGGAGAAAACACCTTTTGCCGATTCATTTAATCAATTTTTTACTTCTATTGATGACGTGACGTCTGATATAGCTGGCTTTATTGGAAATTATTGGGAAAGCGGCGCACAACGGATCAGCAATATTTTTTCAACTGTTACAGCTATTTTCATTACTTTATTTACTGGGCCCATTGTCACTTTTTTCCTTTTGAGAAATCCTCAAAAATTTTATCAGTCAGTTTTAGCGATTGTCCCACCAGCCTTTCGTACAGATTTTAAAAATTTGACAAAGATTGCTAATCAACAATTGGGTTCATTTCTAAAGGGGCAGATCATTGCTTCATTTATCCTTGGAGCAGTCTACTGGGTTTGTTTCTTACTGATCGGATTAGAATTTGCCAGTGTTTTAGCTATTTCTGCTGGGTTATTATGTATTATTCCATATATTGGACCGTTTATCGCTTTTTTCCCGGGTTTGATCATTGCATTCCAAGACTCTACTTTTATGGCTGTCAAATTTGTCATTGTCTGGTTTGCCGTACAACTTCTCCATGGTGACTTGGTGATTCCTCGAGTAATGGGTGATCGTTTGCAGATCCATCCGATTACGATCTTGATTGTTTTGCTTGTCATGGGTGATCTAATGGGAATTGTGGGCGTTATTTTCGGTATTCCTATCTATACGTTAGTCAAATTACTCGTTACTTTTATTTTCCGTAAATTCAAACAACGCTACAATAAATTTTATGGCGACAAAGGAGAGTATGAACACTCTTCATTTTCTGAAGAAGATTATTTTAAATAAAACACAAAACGTCGATCTCACGAGAATAGCTCGTAGGATCGGCGTTTTATACTTTTTTATTTTAGTTTTTCAGTAAAGCAATTGCCTGATATGGTTTTAGCTCCAGGTTTTGATGGAGAACAGTATCGGGATAATTATCGATAAGAATAGCGGCTTCTGTGAATCCTTCTGGAATGGTGATTCTTGTATCTTTATCATAGAAATTTGTTAATACAAGTAGCTTCTGCCCTTCAAATTGGCGAAGATAGCCATAAACTTGCGGATGATCTGCTCCATAAGCATGATAATCGCCTTGTGCAACGATTGGATATGTTTTTCTCAACCGAATCAATTTCTTATAATAGGACAAAATAGAATCCTCAGAAGATCGTTCTTTCTCTACATTGATCTCTTCTAGCTTACCTGCAACTTTTAACCAAGGTTTTCCTGTAGTAAAACCTGCTTGTTCTGCATCGGACCATTGCATGGGTGTTCGAGAGTTATCACGAGATTTTGCTTTGATTCGACGGAACGCCTCTTTTTCTGTACATCCTTGTGCAAGGAGCAACTTGTAAGCATTCAAACTTTCTACGTCAATATAGTCGGAAATTGAGGAATAGTCTGGATCGATCATGCCGATTTCCTCTCCCATATAAATGTATGGTGTTCCACGATTTAAATGGATCATGGTTGCTAGCATCTCTGCTCCTTGTTTTCGATACTGATCGATAGCTACAAACCGATTGAGCGCACGTGGCTGATCATGGTTATTAAAAAATAAAGCATTCCAGCCATTACCATCACTCATCTTTTCTCCCCAAGTATGGAACAGTCGCTTTAATTCTGCAAAATCAAATGGAGGAGTTGACCATTTATTGCCATTTTCATAGTCGACTTTCAAGTGATGAAAATTAAAGACCATTGATAATTCTTCTCTACTAGGTTCTGTATACAAGATACAATTTTCGATCGTCGTAGAGCTCATTTCACCGACTGTGATGATAGTGGAATCCGTCCCAAACGTTGCTTGGTTCAATTCTTTTAGATACGTATGGGTGATTGGTTTGTCCGTATATTCAGGTTTACCATCATTTTCTTTATTGTTTTTCAATTGCTCGTCTTTACCGATAACATTGATAACATCGAAACGGAATCCTTTTACCCCTTTTTCCATCCAAAAACGAACTACTTTGAATAATTCCTCTCTTACTGCTTGGTTCCGCCAATTCAAGTCAGCTTGTGTCTGATCATATAAGTGCAGATAATATTTCCCTGTATCTCCAAAAGGCGACCAAGCACTTCCACCAAATTTTGATACCCAGTCCGTTGGTTCTTCTCTTAAAATGAAGAAGTCCTGATAATACTGATCCCCTGCTAGTGCTTTTTTGAACCATTCATGTTCTGTCGAAACATGATTCAATACCATATCGAGCATGACTTCTATTTGGTATTCTTTTGCTTTAGCTATTAGTTGCTCGAATTCTTCCATCGTACCAAAGATAGGATCGATGGCTGTGTAATCAGAGATATCATAACCGTTGTCTTTTTGAGGACTGGGATAAATAGGATTTAGCCAGATCATATCGATCCCTAGATCATTCAAATATGGCAGTTTTTCTTTAATTCCTTTTAAATCTCCAATTCCATCACCATTACTGTCTTTGTAAGATTTGGGATAGATTTGATAAATGACTTTGTCTTTAAATGTCATGGATATTTGCCTCCATTCAACTGATTTCTTACTTAACACAACTTATATATACAAGTTATCATTTATTATTATAACTGAACCGAAAGCGTTTGTAAAATTTATCTTTATACTTCCTAAGAGGGTGTTGTCCAATAAAAAACAAGAGATCAGACATGTATTTGTCTAGTCTCTTGTTTAAAGTTCTTGTTTCTTCTATAAATGTTGTTCAAAAGCTGGCATCTACGACAATAAGTCCTTTCAAATGAAAAATATGAGGAGCTGTTTTTTGAAATTGCTCCTTGTGACTCAGAGTGAAACGGCAGACTCACAACCTCTATTTTTATTCATTCGATTTCAACGCATCAATCATATCGATATGCTTTAATTTGAAATGGGTAACAATCATCACAATAGCCGTGAATACGATGGTTAATCCTGCTGATAAAACATAAGCCCACCATGTAATCACTAATGGAAAGATGACATTCTCCATAGATGCTTGTTGTAAGATAAAGTCAGTCAATACATATCCTACACCAAATCCTCCAATGATCCCTAAGAGAGTAAAGATGATATTTTCTCGAACAATATACATCGTGACTTCTTTATCAAAAAATCCAAGGACTTTTATCGTAGATAATTCGCGTACACGTTCAGAAATATTGATATTAGTTAGATTATACAAGACGATAAAAGCCAGCAATCCTGACAATACGACAAAGATTAATACAACCGAGTCTAAGTTCGCCATTGATTCTTTTTGTGTTTCGATTTGTTTGGACATGAAAGACGTATTTGTCACAGCGTCTGTAGCCAGCAGTTTCTCGGAAAGCATTTCTTCTTCTTTCGTTGTCATCTTATCTGTACGCAGCAAAAATGCATTATCCGACATCGATTGATCAGTCACTGAAGCATAATATTCAGGGGACAGATAAATAAAGCTGCCTAGATAGTTTTTCACGATTTCTTTTACTTCGACTTTCCATTCTTTTTGATTTTCATCATAAAGCGATATATGATCTCCTGTAGATAAGTCAAATAGTTCTGCTGCTTTTTGCGTAATAGCGATTCCTGCTTTAGGTAAGGAACGTGGGTTCTCTTCAAGATCTGTTAAATGGATAAAACGATCAAAATCAGCTGTTTTACTCGGTACGATCACTGTCAGACTTTGTGAAGCATGCCCTTTTTTTCTCAATTCTACGGTTTGAGTATGAATAGCTAGGATCTCATTTACTTTTTCTTGCTGCTGCAACATATCCGCTGCTTTTTGATGATTCTCTTCCGTGGATGAATCTAATGTAACAATTGCTTGATAGTCAATGATCGGTCCAAATTGTTTGGCTGAGACAGAACTTAGAGAATCTTTCAATCCCACGCCCGCAACCATCAGACCGGAACATCCAGCAATTCCGATAATCGCCATAAGCATTCTTGACTTGTATCGGAAGAGATTTCGATAACTGATTTTTTGATTAAAGCTAAGGCGTGACCACAGCGGAGTGATGTATTCAAGAAAAATACGTTTCCCTGGCTTCGGTGCTTTCGGCTGAAGCAGTGCAGCAGGCCGTTCTCTTAAATCTTTGAACAAAACAATCATTGCAGCGCCAAATGTGGCAATGAAGAATGCGGCAGCTGCTTGTAAAATAGGTGGCCAGTCATAAAAAACAAGGGCACTCCCAATGTCATATCGCTCGTTAGATAGTTCAAAAATGATCCTTGGTAAAAGATTCGTTCCTAATATCGTTCCTAAAACAATGCCTATTCCTGAGGCTAGACTTGCATAGATTGCATATTTTTTTGCGATTTCAACTTTCGTATAACCTAACGCCTTCAATGTTCCGATTTCCCTGCGGTTTTCTTCTACCATACGCGTCATTGTCGTAAAGGTGATCAATGCGGCAATAAAGAAAAAGAAAACAGGAAAAACATTGGCGATTGCTGCGATACGTTCAGCCAGATCACCAAATTCTTGAAACCCGACATTTTCTGAACGTTCATTGTATAGGTATGATGGTTTAGTTAAATTTTCAATTTTTTCTGCATTTTCGTTCCATTCTTCCTCTGCAGAAGCTAGTTCTCGTTCTTTCTCAACTAACTGCCTTTCTTGTTCAGCGAGTTGAGCTTCTTGTTGAGACAAAGTTTGTACAGCGATTGTCCGTTGCGCTTCAGGAAGCTGCTGGATAGCTGCTGACTGCTGCGCTAACTGTTTTTTAGCATCTTCTAACTGTGTTCTTCCCTGTGCTATTTGTGCTTTGCCTTCTGTTATTTTTTGCTGTGCTGGTTCTAATTCTTCGTTTGCCGATTTTTTCAGCTCTTCTAAGCGTTCTTCGGGTCGATCTTGTAAATACTTTTCTGCCTTTTCTTGATTTTGCTCCATTTTATCTTTGTAAGCTTTGCTGTACGTATTCAAATTCTTTACGTTCGTAAAATCCAGATATAAGACAGAATAAATATCCGTCTTGAAATTGGATTCAGGCAAATAGACAAAATAATCCACGCTACCATTTCCGACATTCGCGTATCCTCTCTCCAAATTGTTGATGAACAATGGAGAACGGACAAAGCCAGTGATGGTATACTCTTTTTCTTTCAATTCATCTGAATCAATCTGATAGACATCACCGATTTTATACCCTTCATTCTCCGCTTTTTCATCTAATAAAAGTTGGTTGGATTTTTCCGGGCGTTTTCCATCAATTAATTGTAGCTTGTTCTGCCTGCTATTTTTGTTATAAGAAAAGATTTGAATCACTTCATTTTTGCCAGTATTGGAATAATAGAACTGTTTCCCTGTTTCTACTTTTGTATCTGGGATCTTTTCTGCTTGAGCGATATCTTTTTGTGTCAAACCACCAGTAGAAACGATTTGCAAATCAGAAAGTCCTGCTGTATCAACATAGTGATCCATCGTTTTTTGCATGACAGGTCCAGCAGTTTTGACACCTACGAATAAAAGTGTTCCTAGCATGACAATAAGGATGATTGCAATGAACCGCCCTTTAGATTGCCGGATTTCGCGAAAACCTGCTTTAAGATATGTTTTTGTTTTCATAAAATCCTCCTACCATACAATCTCATCAATGGATGAAGGATGCTCATTCAATTCAACTGACCTTACTTTCGCATCATTGATGTGGATAACTCTGTCAGCGATGGGCGCTAAAGCAGAATTATGTGTAATGATCAAAACAGTATTGCCGTGTTGTCTGCTAGCATTTTGCAATAATTTCAATACTTGCTTTCCTGTTTCAAAATCCAGTGCACCTGTCGGCTCATCACATAAAAGCAGTTTAGGGTTTTTGGCTAATGCTCGAGCAATGGAAACCCTCTGCTGTTCGCCTCCTGATAATTGGGACGGAAAGTTATTCAATCGATGAGCTAGGCCCACTTGCGTCAATACTTCGACAGGATCAAGCGCATCAGGGGAAACTTCCGTTGCCAATTCCACATTTTCTTTTGCTGTTAGATTAGGAACGAGATTGTAGAATTGGAAGACGAACCCTACATCTGTTCGTCGGTAAGCAGTAAGCTGCTTGTCTGAAAATTGTGCAATATCTGTGTTATCAATAATGATCTGCCCTTCATCAGGTGTGTCCATCCCACCTAAAATATTAAGAATCGTTGACTTTCCCGCTCCACTAGGGCCAAGTATAATCACTAATTCGCCTTTTTCAATTGAAAAAGAAATATCGTCATTTGCTGTAATGGTCGTTTCTCCCATCTTGTATCGTTTGTATTCATTTTTTACTTCGACATACTTCACTCTGATTCCTCCATTTTCACGATATTTCTCGCTATATCTATGCATCGAATGCGTTTTCTCACACTTATTCATTTTACCATTGAATTTCTCTAGACTAAAGAAAGGAATTCTTTATTTAGTTGACAAATAAACGATTTATGATTTACTTACATAAAAAACATTGTTATTTGAAAGAAGGAACATCATGAATGATTTAAAGAAAAATATGATTTTTGATTTATCAAAAACTGCTTTTGTCGCGATCGATATGCAAAAAGGGATCGTAAATAACGGTACACTCTCTCCACACACTGCAGCATCTATTCTGACAAACAATGATTCGTTAGCAAAAACATTGAAACGTACCGCTGCCTTGAAAGTTTTAGTGAATGTAGACATCTCCACTTTCCCTTATTTGAGTCAACAAACTGATATGGGTGGAATGACTGCTGCTTCTGTACCTCCAGAATTCACTGATTTACTTTTGAAGGATTCTTTGAAAGATACAGACAATATGTTGACTATCACAAAATACAATCCAAGTGCTTTTTTTGGTACTTCTCTTGATCTTCAACTTCGCCGTCGTGGAATCGAAACCATCATTTTAAGCGGTGTAGCGACAACAAACGGTGTATATGCTACTGCATTAGATGCCTTTCAACACGGGTACCATGTCGTGCTTGCTGAAGATGCTTGTAGTGATCGCGACAAAGAATCGCATCAATTGTTCATAAAAAAGATATTTCCGAAAACTGCACGAGTACGTTCAACGAAACAAATAATCGAAGCGATCCAACAAAGCAAATAGGGTACTAGCGTATGTGATTTTCATTTACTTCTTTTTGATTTCATGGGAAAATAACCACAGGATTTAGATAGGAGTATGAACATGGTGAAAAAAAAGATCACAATCAAAGAAGTCGCTAAACTTTCCGGTGTTTCAATCACAACTGTCTCCTTGATATTAAATGGAAATACGGAGAAATTCAGTCCGAAAACCGTTCAGAAAGTTTTAGCTGCTAAAGAAGAATTAGGCTATCAACCTGATTATTTTGCTAGACAAATGATTACCAAGGAAACGAAAACGATTGGCGTACTCGTTCCTGATATCACGAATCCATTCTTCAGTACATTGATGCGAGGAATTGAAGATATCTTGTACAATCAGAACTTCGTCACGATATTATGTAATGCTGATTCTGATCATCAAAAAGAAATCGAGTACCTAGCCGAGCTCACACGTCGAGGTGTGGATGGATTCATTATTGCGACTTCTGCTGTCTCTACGAATGCAATCAACGAAAATTTGAAAAAACAAGGCCGGCCCTTCATTGTTTTGGATCAAAAAAAATCTGAAGGATTTAGTGATGCCGTACGAACAGACGATTTTCGCGGTGGTTATCTGGCAGGTATGCACCTACTTAGTCTAGGACATCAAACGATCGCCCTTGTCTATCCTGAAAATCTGCCAGAAAATGTCCACGCTCGGATTGATGGGTTTAAATCTGCTCTTGATGTTTACCAAATCCCTCATGACCGACTGATCCTCTTGCCTACACAGTTCTCAAAACAAGGCGGCTACCAAATCACAGCCAAACTTCTTGATTCTGCTGCAACTGGTGTGTTTGCTTTAAATGATGAATTAGCTTTTGGATTATATCGCGGATTAGAGGAAGCTGGAAAAAGCATCCCAGAAGACTATAGCATTATTGGCTATGATAATATAGATATGTGCGAATATATCAAGCCAAAACTGACGACAATCGCACAACCAATCTTCGAATTGGGGCAAACATCTGCCCAATTATTGTTAGATCGAATCCAATTCCCAGAAAAAGAGTGGGAAGAAAAACGGCTACCTGTACGACTAGAAAAAAGATTTTCGACTGCACCCTTGAAATAGCTTTCAAGGTGTGCTATATTTTTATCGAACTATTAAAACGTTTTACTAAAACGTTTTAAAAAAATAATTCTTCCCATCAAAATAAATGAGATAGTTGGAGGTTTGTGAAATGAACACGGTTACAGTAATTGGAAGTATTAATATGGACACTACCCTTCGTTTAACCAAAATGCCAAAACCAGGAGAAACGATGCATGCACATGAGATTTTTCACGCTGGCGGAGGCAAAGGCGCCAACCAAGCAGTGGCAGCCAAACGTTCAGGCGCACGAACATCTTTTATTGGAGGTGTTGGAACTGACAGTGAAGGACAGCAATTGTTGGATCTACTGACGAAAGAAAACATCGATACATCTGGAATTGCTGAAATTGAGGGCGCCGCAACCGGACAAGCAATGATTATGGTGGATGCCGCAGGAGAAAACAGTATCTTGATTCATGCAGGCGCAAATAATGCTTTCCATGAACAAGAAGTTCGAAAGAACAAAGAATTGATTACAAACAGTGACTTTATTATTGCTCAATTCGAAAGTAGTTTAGATGCGACGATCCTAGCTTTTTCTATTGCAAAAGACGCAGGAAAAACAACGATCCTGAATCCTGCACCAGCTAGAGAAACCATTCCTACTGAACTACTCGAAAAGACAGATATCATTATACCAAATGAGACAGAAACAGAAATTATTACAGGAATCAGAGTTACAGACCATGACAGTTTGGTCGCAGCAGCTGAAAAAATGCATGAATTAGGCATTGGAACAGTAATCATTACATTGGGCAGTGCCGGTGCTTTCTACCACACAGAAAAAGAACACGGTATCGTCCCTGCTTTTAAAGTAGATGCTGTCGATACGACAGCCGCAGGTGATACATTTATTGGGGCATTGAGCAGCACACTTCAGCCAGACCTTGGTAACTTGAAAGAAGCGATCCTTTATGGAAATCTAGCCTCTTCTATTGCCGTACAGTCTTATGGTGCGCAACCTTCTATCCCTTACCGTGAAGCTTTAGAACAATCAGCAGTCATAAATTAACAACGAGAGGAAGAAACAAACATGAAAAAAGGAAAAGTCATCAATTCAGATATTTCGCGAGTAATCGCACAAATGGGACACTTTGACAAATTAAGTATCGGGGACGCAGGCATGCCTGTTCCCTTTGGTACTGAAAAAATAGATTTAGCTGTTTCAAACGGACTTCCAAGTTTTTTATCTGTTTTAGAAAACGTTTTAGAAGAACTTGAAGTACAATCCAT
Organism: Enterococcus lactis; assembly: GCF_015751045.1. Taxonomy (GTDB): domain Bacteria; phylum Bacillota; class Bacilli; order Lactobacillales; family Enterococcaceae; genus Enterococcus_B; species Enterococcus_B lactis. The sequence continues at coordinate 26,611 of NZ_BNJW01000022.1, read as the reverse complement.
TGAATTGGCGGAAGAAATAAAGACAATGAATCCGGAAATATTGGAAAAAATCAAATTACTGTTACCAGATACACCGATTAGCTTTATCCCACATGAAGAAATGAAAAAAGATTTGAATAACTGCCATGCATTTATTCGTACAGGCGAGATGACACCTTATGCCAATATTATCTTAGTGAGTGGAGTGGTCTTCTAATGGAAACGACAATGAATCCTGAACAGATGGTACTGTCCGAACAGATTCATCTGCTGATTGATCAGTTAGGGGGAAAAGACAATATTGATTCTGTCCTCCCATGTGCGACTCGGCTTCGTATCAAATTACAAAAACAGCCAGCAGCAAATGTAGAAAAATTAAAGCAGCAAATCCCTTCCATCAAATATTTCATTTTACTCGATAGATATGCAGAAGTAATTATGGATCAGGGATTGGCTCCTGCTTATAAGGAATTGACACGTCAAATTGATCATACAGCTCCGAAAGAAAAGCTAAATCCGATCGAAAAACTATTTGGTTTGATATCGGAAATCTTTACGCCAATCATTCCCCTATTTGCCGGTTCTGGTATATTAAAAGGTCTGGTTGTTTTAGCGACTACGATTGGCTGGCTTAGTGAAACGAGCGGGACTTATCATATTTTGTCTGCTGCGTCGAATGCTGTCTTTTATTTTCTGCCAATCTTTCTCGCTTTTTCTGCCGCCAAAACGTTTAAAGTGAATGGATATATCGCGGCTGTCATTGCTGCAGCGCTGATTGAGCCAAATTTGACCTCTTTACTTTCAGATAGTGGTAAAGCAGCTACTGATTTTCTGGGGATTCCTGTAGTGCTGATGCAGTACACGTCTACTGTCATGCCGGCGATTTTAGGTATTTTCTTTTATTCTTTTGTCGAAAGATTCCTTAAAAAATATATTCGTGAAAACATGCAATTAGTATTTGTACCTTTACTTTCATTAGTCATCACGGTTCCTTTGACATTAATGGTCTTCGGACCTGCCGGTGTTTATCTTGGTGAAGGTTTAGCTGCAGCAATTACTTGGATGATGGATATTAACGGACCGATCAGTGGAGCAATCATCGCTGGAGGCTGGAACATTTTGGTGATATTTGGTATCCAATGGGCTGTAAATCCTGTCATGATCAGCAATATCTCAGCTTATGGGTTCGACCGTATCGTTCCGTTGACAGGAGCAGCTAATTTTGGAATGGCTGGTGCAGCTTTAGGGGTATTCCTCCGAAGTAAACGTTCAAAAACACGTTCGATTTCTGGTTCTGCTTTCGCTTCGATTTTACTTGCGGGAGTGACCGAGCCTACTGTTTACGGAATCGCGATTCCATTGAAAAAACCATTTGTTGCTGCTTGCATCGGTGCAGCTGCTGGTGGAGCTGTCATGGGATTTGCTCAAGTGAAAGCGATCGCTTTTGTATTTGGTAGTCTGACCACATTGCCAGCCTTTATTTCCGGTACTTTTTTCTGGTACTTAGCAGGATTGGCTGTTAGTCTAGTCGTAGCAATGATCACCACCCTTGTTAGCGGGTTTGATGAAGACCTAATGTCTTACGAATAATGAACGAAAAAAGGCTGAAGTATGAGATGCTTATCACATATTTCAGTTTTTTTCTTTTTTAGGATCGTTATTTTTATAAATTTTTTGTGATGCTCTCCAATCTTTGGTATAATTTACATATGCATGACCATTTTTATCCCCACTTGTTTATCCCCAAACAAAGATGGTTTATGCAATAAAATGAACATCAAACCACAACGAATGACTGCTCGTTGCTTTTTTACAACTTGTTTTATTTAGAATACACAAGCAGATTCATGGAAAGAAAAAGCTTTTCGACACGATTATCTGTTCAATCGAATAACTTATGAATGCTGAATAAAACAGAAAATCAATGAAAGGAAAAGGACTAGTTTATTATGAAAAACAAAAAAACGATGCGTTTGCTAGCTGCTACTTGGCTGATTGCTCCTACTGTTTTGTCGACTAATGCCGTATTTGCTGTAGATAATCAAACAACCGATCAAACAGTCTCAACAGGTACGTCTACTTCCAGCTCATCTACTAGCGAAACTACGGATTCTTCTACAGAAGGCACAACCGGAACAACTGACTCATCAACAGAATCGTCCGAACCAACTGATCCGGCTGATCCATCAGAAAATGAAAAACCAGCCGAGACATATAACCTTACGATTGCTCCTTCTTTGATAGGGAAGATCCAACTAACTGCTTCGTCAGAGGATACCGCTGAACAGCAACCTTTGAATATCACAGAAAGCGGAACGGTAGAAGGTTTATCAGCAGGAACAAAGGTGACTTACACTATTACGCCAGCTGAAGGTGAACAAATTGCTTCCGTCGCTGTGAATGGTGCTAAAGAAGTGAACTATGAGGCAAAGACTTTTACAGTAGGTACGAACAATTTATCTATTACTGCAGAATTTGAACCTGTACCGGATACTTCAACAGAGGAACCAACTGATCCTAGTGAAGAAGTCCCTAGTACACCAGATCCGGAAACGCCAAATAAACCAGATGAGGGTAATAACAACAATAGCAACAATAGCAACAATAATAATGGTTCAAATAATTCAAATAATAATAACAATAATTCGAACAGCGGGAATTCTTCGAATCAAACAAACCCATCTGGATCGAATAACAATGGAAATACTCAGAGAGAACCAAATCATCCAAACAATGGTTCATCGAATGGCGGAACGAACAATGCTTCGTCTCGTCCAAATACAGCAAATCAAAGCGGTATAGAGAATCCATCTTCTGCTTCTTCTGATTTTGTTGTAAAATCACCAATTGATGCTGTATTGCCTACAAATGAAACAAATGTCCAACAAGCAATCGTTCGAGAAGCATTCAAGCATCTTGGAAAACCATACGTATGGGGAGCAAAAGGTCCAAATACTTTTGACTGTTCTGGTTTGACTTATTACGTATATATGAAAGCAACCGGTCATTATATCGGTGGCTGGACAGGCGAACAGCAATATGCAGGTACGCAGATTCCAGTAAGTCAGGCCCAACCTGGCGATCTCGTCTTCTGGGGACCTTCTTCCGGTGTTACTCACCATGTAGGTATCTATATTGGGAACGGACAATTTATCCATGCGCCCCAACCAGGAGATAAAGTTCGAGTAACTTCTATTTCAGATTTCACGCCTGATTTTGCTGTCCGAGTAAACTTAGCAGGTTTACCTGCTGCTTCAGGTTCGCTGACAGGCGGCTCATCTATTTTAGATGGATTAGATGGCTCGTTCCATTTCAGTCAAAACCAAACAACTGATCAGTTCCTGAAAAAGATTGCAGATGATGCACAGGAAATCGGCCAAAAAGAAGGAATCTACGCATCAGTCATGATGGCTCAAGCTATCCTTGAAAGTGGATCTGGAAACAGCTTATTATCAAGCGAGCCAAATCATAACCTTTTTGGTATCAAAGGATCGTATAAAGAAAGCAGCGTGACCTTCAATACACTTGAACAAGATAGTTCGGGACAAAGCTACCAAATCCGCGCCCAATTCCGTAAGTATCCTTCTTACAAGGAAAGTTTGGAAGACTATGCCGACTTGATCAAAAATGGACTGACTGGCAATCCTGACTTCTACAAACCAACTTGGAAGTCAGAAACAAAAGACTACAAAGAAGCAACCAAATATTTGGAAGGACGTTATGCTACAGATCGCCAATATTCACAAAAATTGAACGCGATCATCGAAGCGTACGACCTGACAAAATATGATGAACCGAAAAAAGAAGCAACAACAACTGAAGAAGCAAATACTGAAATTCTCCATATGTCTAAGCGATTCGATGTGCCAATCAAATGGACAACAGATGGCGTGCCAATCACAGGATTAGAATTTTCAACGATAAAACGCGTCAACAATGCTTCTTCCATCTTCCGTGTCGCTTCAATCTGGGATTTGTGGAACACGTTCACGGCAAGACAGATACCAGAAACAACTACTCGTACAGTTAAAGCTGCAACTGTTCCTGTACTAACTTTGTTAAGTTTAGACAAATCATTCTGGCTTGATCTGCCTTTAAAGAAATAGAATAAATAAAAAAGGGCGTGTGACAGTGTCACATTCCCTTTTTTAATTTATTCTATTTCTTTATATTTATTTATTTTGTATTCCGTTACAAATTCGCGTACTTGGTTAGGTTCCAGAGTGACATCTCCAAAACTTTCAAGTCGCTCTGCTCCTGGTAGTTCTTGAGTCTCAAATGTGATACCGCCATGATCTACTAATTTTTTTCCACGCATTTCTGGCCCATCTTCTCCAAAATTTGCGGTAAAAATCACAATTCCTGAAGCATCCGTTTTTACTTGGATTGATACTTTTTCATCAGGGCTCGTCAATTCCGCTGCATTTAGCAGATCAGCCTGTTTTTTTAATAAAAATGGATGATCGATACCGCCTACCATCGTTGATTGGCGAAAATCACTGGCGAATACCTCACCTAATTTTTTAGGATGTTGAAAGTCAAATGCTGTACCGCTTACTGAAATCACTTCTCCTGTAGGCGTCGTATCTTTATTGAGCGTAGCGAATAATCGGCTGTTCAACCAAAGCGTATGTTCGTCGATTGGCTGTGTTGGATCACCAGTTAAATTGAAATAAACATGATTCGTCGGATTGAATACTGTTTTCTGGTCACTGATCCCTTGGACTGTCACTCGCCATGTATCATCATTCGTCAGTGTATACCGTACTTCTACGTCTAAAGTGCCAGGAAATCCATTTTCCATGTCTGGACTAGTCTGATAGAAAATGACTGAGGCTTCGTTCTCACCATTAATAACTGTATAATGCCACTGCTTGGCTTCAAAGCTAGGTGCACCGCCATGTAAACAATGGCCAGTATCTGGATCTGTTTTTACTTTGAATGTTTCATCATCTAATTTGAATGTGCCATCCGTGATCCGTCCAGCCATACGTCCGATTGAAGCTCCGATATAAGGATCTTTTTCCAGATATTCTTTTGCTTCATCAAAGCCTAGAACCAACTCTCGTTTTTCATTATCGATCATTGTTTGAAAATGGACGACTCGTGCACCTAGATCACTGACAGACAAAGATGTCCCATTTTGATTCGTGATCGTGATCAAGTGATAGTTTCCGTCAAAATTTTGTTCATTGATTTCCATGTTCCTTGCACCCTCTTTTCTTTCATTTGTACTGATTCCAGTATACATGGAAACCGTTTTCTTAACAGCTTATTCCGTGAGTAACGAGAAAAAATTTACTATATTCTAATAAAAGATCACGAAAGAGGGACTGTGACAAAAACTTGTCACAGTCCCTCTTTCTGAACAAACGGTGTTCCAGAAGTAGCTTCTTCGGAGATAAGCCGAAATTTCTTGAAGCTGATCACTTCTGTCACAACCTCTTTTTCAATACGATTCCAGTATACAACCATGTCGTCAGTACATAGTAGATGAAATACAATACGAAGAAGATCGTAAATGGCACCCAAATATCTTTATATGGATTTTGCATGAATAGACCAAACATTTGTAATCCGAATAAGACATGGACTACACCTAAGATTCCTGGTGCTAAGAATAACACACCTACTTCTCTACGGATCGATTGTTTAAGCAATCCGCGTCGTGTTCCTATCTTTTCAAGCATTTCATAACGAGCGATGTCACTCTTGCTTCCTGACAAGATCTTGAACATCAAACAGCTAGCAAGCATAGTCAAGAAAGCTAAACCTAAGAAGAATCCCATAAATTCAAAACCAGAGAATAGACTATTATATCCTTCATACATTTCATACTTCTGGTTACTGTACTCTACTTTTTGCAAAGATGGATTGTTCGTTTTATTTTGTGTAGCAAGTGCTTTGATTGGTTCCAAGTTTGCTTGGAAGTCTTTGACCTGAACTAGCTGTAAAGTGGATTGTGGCAAACTCAGTTGATCAAATTCCGATTGACTGACTACCTTGATTTCTTTTTCTTGCTGTTCAGGCAATTCATAGCCACGAAGCTCATCTTGTACAGTCAGTTCATTCATTTTTTCAGCAGGAACTTTTTCTTTCGTGATTTTCGGCGGTGTCCCATCTTCATGTTTTATCATGATCAATGGTTGAGCCGCAAATTCACTTGCATTATAGTAAATCGTTCCCGCATCTTCTTTTTGAGTATAAGAAGCAGAAAGTGTTGGTGATAGTTCTTTGATTTTTTGCTGATCTTCTGCCCGAGGATTATTCATCACTAGGTCATAACCAGCAGCATTTTCCGTCATTTCCGAAATTTCATTTCTAAATCCTAGACCTACTGTCAAAGCACCAAGTGCTAAAGCAAACAGCATAGCAACCATGGAGAGCATTTGTGTATATTCACGAATACGAAAACTTAACTGTGACAATGTGAAATTGTTCAATTTTTTCAATGAAATCTGTTCTGATTTCTTTAGTAATGATAAGAAGAAAATGATCACAGAGTGGAAAATGAAATAAGTTCCTAATACGATCGTGACTAGAGCTACTCCCATACCAAAAACTTGATAGGTCCCCACATGTTTCATCATATAATAACCGCAGCCTAGAAAAGCAATCCCTAGTACTACTTCAAGGAAGAACAAGAATTTATGCTGCTTGATTCTTGTTGGTGTCTGATCCGCACGAATCAATGCTAAAATCGGTTTTTTGACAATCGAAAAAGCATTGACAATAGCTGCTAATAAAAACAAAATAGCAAAAAACAAAACGGTGATCAACAACCCATGAATGCTAAAAGGTGTAAAATGCGAAATATTGATATCTAACTGATCCACTAATAATCGGTGGACGATACTTGTCAATCCTACACCGACAGCTGAACCTACTAAGGTAGCCGCGATCCCTACTACGAATGTTTCAGAAAAAATCATCTGTGCGATTTTTCTGCCTTTTGCTCCTAGCATCATAAACATGGCATAGTCTTTTTGTCGCATCGTCATCAAAAAGGAATTCGCGTATAAAATATAAACGAATGTGATGATCCCTAGTAAAACAGAACCTAGTCGGAAAATGATAACTGTAGCAGCAACGACCGTATTGCTTTTCAAAAAGGCTTCGTTGCTCGCCATTGATTCAAACATGTAAAAAATAGCAGATGCCATAACTAATCCTGAGAATAATACCAAGTAATCTCTTAAACGGCTCTTGATCCCAGTAAGTGATAATTTCCAAAGCATAGTCAATCTCCCCCTACTGTTCCAAGTTTCCAAGAATAGATAGTATTTCCCGATAGAAGGAATCCCGGCTTTGATCTCCACGTTTCACTTCTTGATGGATACCGCCATCCTTGATAAATAAAATACGTTGGCAATAACTTGCAGAAAACGGATCATGTGTCACTAGAAGAATCGATACATGATCTTTTGTATTCAATTCGTCCATCGTATCTAAAAGATCACGGGCACTTTTAGAATCCAGCGCACCTGTAGGCTCATCCCCTAATAAAATCGTTGGTTGTGTGATCAACGCACGTGCGGCAGCGACTCGTTGTTTTTGTCCACCAGAAATCTCAGAAGGATAGCTTTCCAAAATATGAGCAATCGATAAACGTTCTGCAATTTTTTGGACACGTTGCTTGATTTCTTTTGGTCTGACACCTTGTAAAGAAAGAGGAACAGCGATATTTTCTTGTGCTGTCAAACTTTCTAATAAATTGAAATCTTGGAAAATAAAGCCGATTTCATTCGCACGAAAATCTGCTAGTTGATTTCCTTTTAATGTCGTCACATCTTTTTGATTGATTCGGATATGTCCATCTGTTGGTTTGTCTAATGTGGATAAAATATTCAAAAGCGTTGATTTACCTGAACCGGAAGCACCCATGATGCCAATAAATTCACCTTTTTCTACATCGAAGCTGATGCCGCTTAATGCTTGCGTCTTTTTCTCATTGTTTTTCCCGTATACTTTTGTTACATTCTGTACTTCGACTATTTTGTTCATTTCTTTCCCTACCCTTTAATTAGTTTTTCTAGTGCTGTTTTCGGCACATCTTTTTTTTCGACTTCTTCATATGAAGTGACACCTTTCTTTTTGTTCCAGGTGATTTTCAAATATGCTCCTTTACGAAGCGGTCGAGTCAATTGCCCATTGAAATCTAGTTCTTTTTCCTTACCCTCTTTCGTATAACCAGGCAGGATATATCTATAGTTGACTATTTCTTGTCCAGAGTCTGCTTTGGAGACTGTTTTTGCACCATCTGTCGTAATCTGTACATAGTATTCTTCTCCGCCCATCACTACGTAATCTGCGATTTTCACCCCTGCAAGTGCCACAACGATGAAAACAAGTAGTCCGATCAGAAGTTTTTTCACTTTTTCCCCTTCTCTCTTACTTTATATATTGATTATAGAAAAAAACGAACAATTATGCCTTCGAATCATCTATCATTCTTCTTTCAATTTTGTCATTTTCATTGAACAACTAAAAAAGAGTTTAAGACAATCGTCCTAAACTCCTTCTTCCTATCTTACAAAAACTATATCACTTACGGTCTTTCATATCGCCTGTATTGATAACGGGTTGCGTTCCTTTGTCTGTAATGATTGAGACAAGTAAATTATTGATTAATTGGACTTTTCGATCATCGGTGAAATTGATTTCTTGTCCTTCTTCGATTTGTTCCAAAGCCATTTGAGTGATCGTGACAGCTCCTTCAACAATGGTTTGTCGAGCAGACAAAATAGCTCTTGCTTGTTGACGTTGCAGCATGGCACTGGCGATTTCTGTTGCATAGGCTAAATGATTCAATCGTGTTTCGATTACTTCGACACCTGCTACTGCTAAACGCTCTTGCAACTCCTTTTTCAACTCGTCAGACACTGCCGTAGTGTTTCCTCGAAGCGTCAAATCATCATCATTGAAGGTATCATACGGATATTGGCTAGCGATATGCCGGATGGCTGTCTCACTTTGGATTTCTACAAAATCTTGATAATACGCTACATCGAATAATGCCTTTGCTGTATCAATGACTTTAAACACGACTACTGCTGAGATTTCGATGGGATTTCCGTCTAAATCATTGACTTTTAAAACAGAACTGTTGAAATTCCGAACTTTCAACGAAACAGTCATTTTTTGTGCCAAAGGAATCGTAAGGAAAAAGCCATTTTCCCGGATCGTACCTAAATATTGTCCAAAAAACAAAATCACTTTTGCTTGATTAGGGCTGACTACAGTTGCCGAACTTAGCAACAGTAACGCGATCAGCCAAAGAAAAATACTTAAAAATAGTGCCCAAACTTTCGCTTGCCACATGCCTAAATAGAAGAAAAATAAACCAACTAAAGCTAATACGACCAAACTGACGATTCCTGCATAACCATTGATATAAATTGCTCTTTTTTCTCTCATTCTACTTTCTGCGCTCCTTTATCCTTCAATAAATATAGTGTTGCTTTTTAATCCTTTTTTCGAATTCGCGCCATTGCACCTTCTAGTTCCAAATCTTTGTCTTCAGTGATGTACCAACCGCTTGCTTGTGTTCCTCCGGCTGCTTGCGGCAAATAATCCAATCTTGTTCGAACCCAGTGTTTTTCTTCTGTAAAATAGTCTTCTACCAAGATTTCTAGATCCATTCCTGCTGAAAGAGGCAAGTCTTCCCGAACAGATTTAAAGATAAATCGTTCCTTCTCCCCATCATACTTCAATATTCCTGTATCGATAATCGGTAAAGAATAATAGTCCAGTTCTTTCTTCACCGTCAATAAATGTTTGAAAACTTCATGGTACACTTGCTCTAATTGACGACCTTCTGAATTGTTCGGATAGTTGACCATCACTTTTTCTTTATCTGGATCATAAAAGGTTTGACTTAGTTGAGTGATATAAGTATGTAATCTTTCCATTTCTATTTTTAACTTTTCTCTTTGACCTTCTTCTGCCTTCATATACTTTTTCACCCTGTTTTCTTTATAGATATGTTCTTACTTATTTTACTATAGTTATGTGTGTTAAGCGATGAAAAACAGCAAAGATCCTTCCGATCTTTGCTGTTTTTTCTTAAACTATCCAGTTGTTTGCTAGATCAATCTGTTTCATCGTCTTCTTGATCTGTCGTGATATTGATCGAAGTGTCTTTGGCAGTGATCTTCAGCCGTTTCTGTCCTTGCTCTAACAACGTATTTGTTATTGGCTGGTAGTCTTTTTCAATATGAGATTCACCAGATGTTTGGAGAGTATAGCCACTGTTTTCCATCTCATGCAAAGATAAATTACTATTGTTTAGAGTGACGTTTCCTTCTTTGCTGACCAAACTGTCTTCTAGATGTAAATTGCTGCTTTCTCCTATGACGGTCAAGTTATCCACCTTGACTTCATCTAAACGAAGAGAACCTAATTCATCTTTCGCCGTTATTGTTCCTCCCGTAAATTCATTGAATGATACCCAACCATCGTGTGTCATAGTATTTACTTTTTTGATCGATACTTCGTTGATGTCGATTGCACTATTATTCCCTTCGATTGTCAATTCAGATAATTCCTGATCTGCAGGGACAACAATAGTGATTTGTGCACTGGTGTCTTCCAAACTAATAATCGCACCTTCTGATTTTTTGACTGCATTCACGGTCAATACACCATTTTTCTCCTTTATTTCTGGCTTTTCTGTCTTATCGTAGGTCGTTTTTATCTCAAAATCCAACCCGCGTATGACTGACACTGTTTGATGTTCTGCATGGATGACGATTTTGTTTGCCTCTTTGATTTTTTTCGTCTCCGTCACCATATCGATCAATCGAGGGCCATCATCCCAAGTCAGACTCTTTTGAGCGCCTAATGTATAAGTTGCACCTGCTAGGAGTCCGCCAGTAACCATCAGGATAATACCGGTAATCAAAAAATGTTTCAATCTCATTTATCTGTCCTCCTTCAAGCGCCCGCTGAATGCAGATCTCTTTTTGTAATAAAACGCCGTCCCATCCATTTAACAAAGTTCATCATGACATAAAAAAGCCATTTTGTTCCTTTCAGCAACAGTGGCGAAATAAATACTGCGCTTCCCGTGGCGAACAGACCAACACCGATAAAGAATAACCCACTCAGAATCGATTGACCAAACACACTGATTCCTGAGATGATCATGAATAAGCCAATACCTAAGATACTGATACATAGAACATAGATACTAAAAATGAGCGCCAGCAAAGCAATCAATAGTCCCCCAATAACCAATATAAACCCCAATGCTAGTGGAATGAGGACAGGAGAAGCAAATAAACCGATAATGATTAACCAAATCAGACGCATTTGTCTTTTTGGACTCCTCACTAACTCGTCTTCTGCTTGTTCTTCTTCTGAAAAGTAACTGATTTTTAATTTTAAAGCAAACTGCTTTGGTGTACCATATTCATCAATGACCTGATCTAATGTTTTTCCGGAATCTAAAAAATATTCCTCATAATATTGGATCAAATCAAAACGATCGTCTTCAGGAATTTCTTGAAGATGATCCACAACTTCATTCAAATAATCATTCATTTGTGCTCTCCTCCAATAACCGGTCTAAAGAATCTCGAAAAACAATCCATTCATCAATAATTTCTTCTAAATGACGACTTCCTATTGGTGTCAACGAGTAATATCGACGGTTCCTACCTTCAAAAGGTTCATCATAGGTCTCAAGATACCCTTCTTTTTTCAATCTTCTCAAAACCGGATAAAGTGTAGATTCACTGACTGAGAGACTTTCTTGTACGATTTTTGTTAAGGCATAACCATACATATCTTCTTTGCTTAATGCTGCTAACACAGTGCCATCAAGAAGAACAGTTGGAATCTGGATGTGCATTACGTCACCTTCTATTCTCAAGTGTAATATTTTATTACAATCTATATTATACATCATATAATATAGTTTCAAAATCAGTTTGTCAAATACAAAAAAAACTGACTAAAAGGTTTGATCCCTTTTAGTCAGCAAAAAATGGCTTCTCTTTGATTATTATTATAACAGTGGCATGATCCAATTCGTCCACATCCAACTTAGTGGCATGATAACGATCATTGCTGGTATCATGTCAGCTACTGGGAACATTTTCACGTTGATCATTCTAAAACCGGTAGCAACCATCAAGAATCCACCGCAAGCTTTAAAGTCTAAGATCATATCTGGTGTAGTCAATGGATAAATAAATTTTGCCAATAAGAACAAGATATAAAAAATAATGAATTGGGGAATCGCTACTACGGAAACGACATATCCTAAATTACATGCAAAAATTGCTGCTGTGAAAAAATCAAGGACAGATTTAGAAATCAAAATCGTACTATCTCCAGTCATCCCAGAATCTAAGCTTCCATAAATCCCCGTACCACTTGCACAAAATAAAACAATGACCGTCACTAATGTGCTGATAAATTCATCGTGGGTCATACCAAGCTTTTCACTAGGAAAGATTTTAGAAATAGGCACTTGCATCAACGCAGCGCCCTTGTTAATCCCATTACCTAAATGAACAATCAGTCCAATCGCTGTTCCTATCACCAAAGCAAAAATAACAGCTGGCATATTTTTCATTGGCGCAATGGAATAGATACCCATCCCCATTGAACACACACCAAAAACCATCGTCAGCTGCGCTTTAAAGTGTTCGCTTAGTTTATTTCCTACTAATCCGCCAATTAGTCCGCCAAGCAAAACGGAACCTACATTGATCAAAACTCCAGTTGGCATCAAAAAAACTCCTCTCTTTCTCTATAAAGCGAAAATTATTACAGAAAATTTTCTGCAATCACTGCTTTCACTGCAAGAAAGATTGTACCAGACAGAGTAGGTTACACCAATTCATTTTTTGTGTTAAAGTATTCTTTATTGGAATAAGTAGGAGGAATATGATGGATATCCATAAATTTGAAGTTTTTCTTGATTTAGCCGAAACAATGAATTTCACCAAAACTGCTGAACGACAATTCACCACCCAAGGAAACATTTCTAAACAGATTCTTTCGTTAGAAACAGAACTAGACGTAAAATTATTCGAACGTGCCCATAGAAAAATCGAGTTGACCGAAGCTGGAAGCTTGTTGCTCCCTTATGTAAAAAATGTCGTAGAACAATACCATGCCATGCAAGAAGTGCTTGAAACCTATACGCAAGAAAACAATCTTTCATTAAATATCTTAACGATACCAACCATGATCAATTACCAAGGCTTTTCCAAGATTACCGAATTTTTGAAACGTCATCCTGAATTTACGGTCCAGTTGAAAGAAGTGGAAAGTATCGAACTGACTTATGACGATACAAATGAACATAGTGATACGATCCACTTTGCCAGAAGCTTCCAGGCCCCACCAAGTTCGATTGAGTGGCTACCTACTGAAACAGACGATTTTGTAGCAGTTCTGCCTAAAACCCATCCTTTAGCTGCTAAAAAGAAATTGGATCTAAGTGAACTGAAAAAGGAGAATTTTTTGGTTCTTGGCCCTACTACGAACTTGTATCAACCTGTGCTGGACTTGTGTCGCGAAGCTGGATTTGAACCGAGAATCTCTTATAAAGGATCTAGGACCGACTTGATCATCAATATGATTGCAAATGACATGGGGATTGCTATTGTTATGGAAAAAACAGTCAAAAATCTGTTAAAAGAAAATACTGTGATCCTCCCCATCTCTCCAACAAAAGAAAGTTATCTCGCATTTACGCGTAAAATCGGTGAACATTCTTTGGCTTCAGACACATTTTGGGAGTATTTGAAACAAGAAGAGAACTAGGCCCTTCATTTTCTGTCTATCAATCCATCCAAAAAAGAGAGCGACTCATGACTTTCGCTCTCTTTTTTGCATCATATCCTTGTTTCAATGACACATCTATCATTTCTCGTAGTTCAATAAGAAAGCAGCGATTTTATGTCGAAAGAACCGTAAGAACATTTCCCTCATCACAAAAAAACGACTCCCCCCCTAAAAACCTTCAATCGAATTTTTAGGGGGGGTTATTCTTTTTCCTATTGTTTACTTAACCGTATCATTGCTGTCGTTCCTACTCCTTCGATACTGCTATAATCAATACGACCATCATGCAGTTCTAGAATTTTTTTGACCAGTGAAAGTCCTAGCCCATTCCCAGAAATTTGACGGCTTGTATCTCCTTGATAAAATTTTTCAAACATTCGATCTCTGGTCTCTTCATTCATTCCTACACCTGAATCGGTCACTTCCAGTACAATCTCTGTGGCTGTCTCAAATAGTTTGATATGAATCTGTCCATTGACTTGATTGTACTTTATGGCGTTATCCATGATATTCAACCACACTTGGTACAAAAACTCTTCATTGCCTGTGTAATTTACTGCAGCCAGTTCGATATCCAATTCTAGCTGTTCTTTCTCCCATTTAGGCTGCAAAAAAACGATTACTTCTCGAATTTGTTCATCTAATCGGTACTCTTTTTTTTCCAGTTGGATACGCTGGTTTTCCAGTTTGTTCAATTTTAAGATGTTCTCTGTTAATTGTGAAAGCTGCGTGATACTTTCGATAATCCGATATAAAAATATTTGGCGTTCTTCGTCAGAGAGATTTGGGGCTTGTAACAATTGTACATATCCTTGGATCGTTGCTAATGGTGTTTTGAATTCATGGGATACACTGGACACAAAATCATTCCTCAATGTTTCGATACTATTGAGTTCTTGGACCATAACATTGAAATCTTTATACAGTTGCTGTACTTCTGCTACTTTCTGCTGCTCATCCATTCGAATCGAAAAATCTCCCGTTGCTACCAGACTCATATTTGTCCCTAGTGCACTGATTGGATGCAGAATACGCCGCCCAACAAAAATCGATATTCCTGTACCCACGATCATACTGAACCCTGCAAAGACGAATAACGGGTATAGCGTTGGTTTTCCAGCCGATTCAGCAGGTGAGATAGAATGCCGAGACAATAAGAAAATAAAACCAAGAAAACACAGCAGTGTCACTAAGATCGAAATGAAGACAATACTGGCAAAATAGATCCATAATTGTGAAAATAGCTTTTTTTTCATCTTTAAATAACCGCCTTATAGCCTAGTCCCCGTACTGTCATGATTTGAAAATCTTCCGTCTTTTCAAAACGGGTCCTTAAACGTTTGATATGTACATCGATCGTTCGTTCTTCTGTATTCGTATCTAATCCCCAAATGTCATCCATCAACTGTTGGCGAGTGAAGATCTTGTTGGGATAAGACAGTAATTTATACAGAAGCAGAAATTCTTTTTGAGGCAGAATCAACGAATGCTGATCTTGTAACACTGTATAAGTATCCAGCTCTAATTTTGTTTGTCCAATCATCAAGCTACTGCTGTAATTGATTTTTGAACGTCGAAGCAATGCTTCCACACGTAGGATCATCTCATTGACATCGATGGGTTTTGTCATATAATCATCTGCTCCTAGTTTGAACCCGCGTTTCTTATCCTCAAAATCGGCCTTTGCCGTAATCATCAGAACAGGTGTGTCAAATCTGGTGCTACGTAATGAGTCTAGCAAGTCATAGCCATCCATTTTCGGCATCATGATATCTGTAATGATCAATTCTATACGTGTCGCTTCTAGTTTTTTCAGCGCATCCTCTCCATTCAGTGCAGTGATGACTGAAAAGCCCGCTCGTTCCAACACAGAACGGTAAAGCAACTGTAATTGCGGATCATCTTCTACTATTAAAATACGATTCATTGTTCTCCCTCTGTTTTTTGAAAAATTTCTAGATTTTTTCTTGCAGTTCATCTTCAGTTAACATTTATTTTGTATACTACGATCATTGTTCTGATATACTTATTAGTATACCGAATATTTCAATACGGGAGAAGGGTGATTATGCTTCAATTAAAAGATATAAAAAAATATTATAAAGTCGGCGAAACCACCACTAAAGCATTGGATGGTGTATCTGTCGCTTTCAGACAAAAAGAATTCGTAGCGATTTTAGGTCCTAGTGGTTCTGGTAAAACGACTATGCTGAATGTGATTGGTGGACTAGATAATTATGATTCCGGTGATATGGTGATCAACGGAAAGTCTACTAAAGACTTCAAAGACAACGACTGGGATGCCTACCGAAACAATTCTATCGGGTTCATTTTCCAAAGTTATAACTTGATTGGTCATTTAGGCATTATTGAAAATGTTGAACTTGGGATGACATTAAGTGGTGTTTCTAAAGACGAAAAACGAAAACGGGCAGAAGATGCCTTGCATCGGGTCGGCTTGACAGATCATATGCACAAAAAGCCAAATCAGCTATCTGGTGGACAAATGCAGCGGGTAGCAATCGCTCGAGCGCTAGCCAATGATCCAGATATCCTTTTGTGTGATGAGCCAACCGGAGCTTTAGATACAGAAACAAGTATCCAGATCATGGAACTGATCCAAGAGTTATCGAAAGAAAAATTAGTGATCATGGTCACACATAATCCTGAACTGGCCAATCAATATGCAGACCGGATCATTGAATTTTCTGATGGTAAGATCTTAACGGATTCCCATCCTCACATCGAACGACCAAAAGATGATCAATTTAACCTACGCAGAACGAAGATGAGTTTTTGGACAGCGTTGAAGCTTTCTTTCAACAATATCCGAACAAAAAAAGGACGTACTTTCTTGACTTCCTTTGCTTCCAGTATCGGGATCATCGGAATCGCGATCGTCCTTTCCCTTTCTTCTGGTTTCCAAAAGCAAATCGATAACACGCAAGCTGAAACGATGGCGAAATTTCCGATCACTATTTCTAAGGTAACGACTAACCAGACCCGTGACGATGCTGGATTAGGTGCAAGCAAAGCAGAGTATCCAGACAGCAAAACGATCACAGCAAAAGTCAGCGAAGAAGACAAAGCACAGCATACGAATAAGATCGATCAAACCTACGTCGATTATGTAACAGACATCGATCCTAATTTAAGTAATAATATTGGGTTTACTCGTACAACAGGAATCAATCTTTTACGTGATGTAAATGGCAAAGTACAGCCTGTCAGCTTCTCGAATCAAAACCCTGATGCGGAATCTCTTTCCTTGTCTAGTACGATGTCAGCAATGACAGGTGTGGGAGTGTCAAGTTTCCCTACACAGCTTGACACTAGCAAAGAAAACTTTTTAAAAGACAATTATTCTTTACTTGCCGGAAGTTATCCAGCCTCAGCAACAGATGTCGTGCTGATCGTAGACGGCAACAATAATACTAATATCAATGCATTGAAAAATCTTGGATTTGATGTGAAGGAAGACGAAAAACTTGATTTCGATGAGATCGTCGGTACAACATTCAAGTTAGTAAACAACAATACTTACTATACAAAACTTCCAACTGGGAATTTCATTCCTAATACAGATTATGATTCGATGTACCAGAATTCTTCAGATGAATTGAAGATTTCAGGAATCCTACGCGTGAAGTCTTCTTCTACAATGAATCTCTTATCGCCAGGAATCGCTTATAGTGATCAATTAACGACTCAAATCGTCAATGAGAACAAAGAATCAGAAATCGTCAAAGCCCAAAAAGACAGTGATGTAAATGTCTTAACTACTGAAAAAGTTGACGAAAATGCCAAACAAACATTGCTTAGTTATTTAGGCGGAGACAGCTTGCCTTCAAGTATCATGATTTATCCGAACAATTTTGAAGACAAAGAAAAAATCTTGGATTATTTAGATGATTACAATAAAGGCAAATCAGATGAAGATAAAATCATTTATACTGATTTAGCTGGAACGATGACTGAACTGACTGGCGGATTGATGGATGCTATCACTTATGTCCTCATTGCTTTTGCAGGGATCTCTTTAGTAACAAGTATGATCATGATCAGTATCATTACTTATACATCTGTGATTGAACGGACAAAAGAAATCGGTGTACTAAAAGCTTTAGGTGCACGGAAAAAAGACATCACTCGCGTATTTGACGCAGAAACGTGTATTTTAGGTATTTCTTCTGGGATACTAGGTGTGTTTATTGCCTGGCTAGCTACATTCCCTATCAATAGCATCTTGTACAGCATGACGGATCTAAAAAATGTTGCGCAACTAAATCCTGTCCATGCGATCATTCTAGTGATTGTCTCTACTGTATTGACGATGCTTGGCGGTCATCTTCCTGCACGAATGGCAGCGAAAAAAGACGCTGCTATCGCTTTGCGTGCAGAATAAAGCTATTCGTTTTTTCCAATTACTACAAAGGGTGGTGACAAAATTGTTGTCACCACCCTTTTTTTGAATAAACAGCTTTTCATAACCTCTCGATAAACGGCGTTCTCCTTCCAACTCCTCGGTCACAACCTCTGATTCACGGTGTTCCTGAAGTAGCTTCTTCGGAAATAAGCCGAAATGTCACAAAAATTTGAGAAGCAATTTTCGTACATTCCTTCTTATTTCTTGAAGCTGACCACTTCTGTCACAACCTCTTGCCTATTTATAATTCTGGAATATGGTTTTCCCCTTTGAGCCACAGTTCTTGCGGTGTATATTTGTCTTTTCCATTTATGAATACTGTTCCATCTGCTTCAATCGTTACTTCAGTCCCAATCCACATATTAGTAGACAAAGCGAGAAGATTTTTTCTTTTTCCTCTTCCTTTTTTTCCAAATTGCAAGGCATCGGTTATCTCTTCTGTCCAATGAGATTTCACGTATTTTACTTCCCCGTTTTCAAATGTAACTTTCAAAATATTCGCTATATTTTCTACTTTTACTGCTTTAGGAAATGACTCCTCCATTTTTTTCACTTTCCTTCCATTAGGATTTAGTATGCGCTTTCTTATTGTTGTAAGTATATCATAATTTATTCTATTATCAAAAAACCGTATCCATTCCATTAAGGAATATTTTATCAAACAAGTTGAATTGTTTTCCTCCTTTGTACCTTTTACTATAGATAGGTAAAGACAACTAAGGAGGAATTTTTCATGACAGATCAACCGTATGATTTAAGAAAAGTCATCGAAGAACTAAAAACACTTCCAGGTCAATATCACGAAACAGATATTGAAATCGATCCTGAAGCAGAATTATCTGGTGTTTACCGTTATATCGGTGCTGGCGGTACAGTAAAACGTCCGACTCAAGAAGGACCAGCTATGACTTTCAACAATATCAAAGGTTTCCCCGGCACACGTGTGAACATCGGGACAATGGCTAGTCGTAAACGTGTAGGTGAAATTTTGCACCATGATTATCGAACACTTGGCCGTTTCTTGAAAGACGCTGTAGAAAATCCAATCAAACCTGTGAAAGTAGACAAAGCAGACGCTCCAGCACAAGAAGTGGTTCATCTAGCTACCGATGCAGACTTCGATATTCGCAACATTTTGCCTGCACCTACAAATACTCCTGAAGATGCAGGTCCATACATCACGATGGGTGTAGTCTTAGGATCAGATCCAGAAAAAACAATGAGCGATGTAACGATCCATCGTATGGTCCTAGAAGACAAAGATACGATCGGTATGTACATCATGCCTGGTGGGCGCCACATTGGTCACTTCCAAAAACAATTTGAAGCATTGAATAAACCAATGCCTATCACTATCAATATTGGTTTAGATCCAGCAATTGCCATTGGTACGACTTTCGAACCACCTACCACTCCACTTGGCTACAACGAACTATGGTGTGCAGGAGCTTTGCGTAACGAACCTATTCAAATCGTTGATGGTGTAGTAGTCGATGAAGTGGGTATTGCTCGTGCTGAATTCATCATTGAAGCAGAAATCATGCCAAATGAAACAATGCAAGAAGATATCAACACGAACTCAGGGAAAGCAATGCCAGAATTTCCTGGTTATACTGGGGATGCTAATCCAGCTGTACAAGTAGTAAAAGTCAAAGCAGTTACTCATCGAAAAGACAATCCAATCATGCAAACAACGATTGGTCCAAGTGAAGAACACGTATCTATGGCCGGTATTCCTACAGAAGCAAGTATTCTTGCCTTGGTTGATAAAGCTATTCCAGGAAAAGTAGTAAATGTCTACAATCCTCCTGCAGGTGGCGGTAAATTGATGACCATCATGCAGATTCGTAAAGAAAACGAAGCGGATGAAGGTATTCAACGCCAAGCAGCTATTCTTGCCTTATCAGCCTTCAAAGAATTGAAGACAGTCATTTTAGTCGATGAAGATGTTGATATTTTCGACATGAACGATGTAGTTTGGACTTTCAACACTCGTTTCCAAGGAGATAAAGACATTATTGTGCTCCCAGGAATGAGAAACCATCCATTGGACCCATCAGAATTACCAGAATATAATCCTGGCTCTATTCGTTTCCGTGGGATGAGTGCAAAAACTATCTTTGACGGTACAGTTCCTTTCGATATGAAAGAACATTTTGTACGTGCAAAATTCCAAGAAGTAGAAGATTGGGAAAAATATTTGAAATAATGAATGATCTGCAACTGTTTTGACATCATAAAAAGGAGTGCGGAAAATGGAACAATTGGCACAACGGAAGAAAAAAATCGTGATTGGTGTAAGTGGCGCTTCGGGCACCATTTATGCCATCAACCTAGTGAAGAAACTAAAAGAATATCCGATGGTAGAAACACACGGAATCATCAGTCCATGGGCAAAACAGAACTTAAAGCTGGAATCCGACTTATCCCTAAATGAATTCGAAAGCCTGTTTGATTACCATTATTCAAACAAAGATCTAGGTGCTGCTGTCGCCAGCGGATCATTTTTGACCGATGGAATGATCATCGTACCGGCAAGTATGAAAACAGTCGCAGGTATCTCTGTTGGTTTAGGCGACAACCTGATTGCACGTGCTGCTGATGTAACAATGAAGGAGCAACGAAAGTTAGTCATTGTCCCTCGTGAAACGCCATTAAATGCCATTCACTTGGAAAACTTGACTAAATTAGCACGACTAGGTGTGCAAATCATACCACCGATCCCTGCTTTTTATAATCAGCCTCAAACGATCCAAGATCTTGTTGATCACCATACAATGAAACTTTTGGATCAATTTGGGATTGTAAATGAACATTCAAAACGTTGGCAAGGTGATTAATATGGAAAAAGAAACGATAGTTGAAGTAACAAAACTAGGTTTCACGATCCAAGCCGCTGTTAAAGTAATCGGTAAAGACTTATTGATTACTTTAACAGGCGGAGATACACCACATATCGGAACAGTCACTACATTTTCTCGTGATACAGAGATCCAAACTGTACGTTTCCCTAGCCACGATGGTCGTTTCCACAAAGACGATGTCTTAGCCGAAAAAATAGCTGTGGTCATCAAAAATGCCGTTCCAGGAAGCTGTACGATCACTTCCGGTATCCATGTTGACCATATCTCCAATGCACAAATCAACGCTTCTTTTCCGATGTCAGAAGAGTTAGGTTACAAGATTTTAGATTGGTTGGAAAAAACAGATTTCCATATCAAAGAACCCGTTTATTATAAAGATGGTGAAAAACCATTATGAAAGAAGAGGTTGTGAAATCAGCGTTATGAGCGAATACCGAGGGTCAGCTGATTGAACACCGTTTATCAAAGAGGTTGTGACACATCTTTTGTCATAACCTCTTGTTTTTATTTTTGCTTCACTGTAACTGCTACGATATCACCAATATCTTTTCCGATGTTTTTACGAATATCTTTTCGTAGTCCAAGGATATAGCAGACCGAACCATCTAAATTTTCACTCCCATATTCACGATACTGCCTTCGTACGGCACATTATCAAAAGTTGCTTGGACTTTCACTCTTCCAGCACCGAATTCTTCTCTTATATCATATGGAAAAACAATATATGCGCCACCCTTGCCGACTTCGGAAGCATAGATTTTTGATTCAAAAGAATAAGTTTTCCTCATTTTATTCCTCCTATTTTTTATATCTAGTATAGCATAGCAAAAAAAGAAGGAACTGTGACAAAAGTCTTGTCGCAGTTCCCTTTTTTTGAATAAACGGTGTTCTCCTGCCAACTCCTCGGCCACAAGTCACAATATTCAACAAACATGAGAAGCTGTTTTTTGAAATTGCTCCTTGTGACTCAGAGTGAAACGGCAGGCTCACAACCTCTTCCTTAAACGGTGTTCAACCAGCTGACCCTCGGCATTAGCTCAAAAAACGGCAAAATATGAGGAACTATTTTTCCGTTTTTTTCTCTAATACTCAGGTCAAAACACTGATTTCACAACCTCTTCCTTAAACGGTGTTCAAAAGCTTGCATCTACGGCACTAAGCCCAATCAGATGAAAAATATGGCGTGCTATTTTTATCTGATTGTTCTTACTGCTTGATGCAGAGCAGCTTTTTCACAACCTCCTACACGATGTTCAAAATATTATTCGCCTTTTGCTTCTTTCACTAATTTCGCGAATGCTTGTTGTTGGAATTCAGCAGTTAAGGCTTTCGTACGTTGTTCTTGTTCTGCTTTGCTCATTTGCGGATTTTCAGTCATTGCTTTTACCATACCGTCTTGCACATAAGCTTTTGCTTCACTTTCCATCGTACTTTGCTGTTTCTTCACTAATTCAGCTAACTTGGATGCTTGGTCCGTACTTAATTCTACCCATGTCTCTGGGATTTTGAATGTATTCACTCGGCTGTCATATTCGTGATTGTTATCAGCAATATTGAACCAGAATTTATACATGTCGTTTTTGTATTCCCAATAAGTAGTTTTCGTCACTTTTTCAGCATCGCCGTCCGTCTTTTCTACTTTATTTGTTTCGTTATCCGTACCAGTTGCTTTTGGTTTCTCTTGTTTTTCATTCGTTCGGTAAAGATACACTTTTTCTTTTCCATTCCCTAAAGCTTTATACAAAAGCATATCTGCTCCTTGGGAATCAGCACTGGAAACAATTTTTTCTGTTTTCGTTTCCGTTACTTTTTCCATTCCAAAGTGATTGGACAAATTAGCGACGATCAAACTTAGTGAAGCGACGAAGATTAGTCCGAAAATCAAAGATAAAAAGGTTTGCCATGTTTTTTTAGCGAACACGTTCGTTAAAGCAAAAGCAAGCAAGCTGACAATCAAAACTCCAATAATCATGCATTATCCCCCGCTTTCGTTAGAACAGGTTCTTTTTTCTTCAATAAAAAGGCAATAATAAAGCCAAGGATCCCAAAGATGATCGCTACGATAAACGCGGCATGGTAACCTGACAGTGTGGCATTGATTGCCTGATCTTTATAAGCTAATGGTGTATTGTCCAATACAGATTTGCTTGGGATATTTGCTTTTGTCACATTCGTCAACACACTGATCAAAATAGCTGTACCGATCGAGCTTGCAATTTGACGGAATGTATTATTTACCGCTGTCCCGTGACTGATCAAGTTATTTGGCAATGCATTCATACCAGAAGTCGTTACCGGCATCATGACCATGGAGATCCCAAACATACGGATCGCATAAAGGATCACGATATATAAAACTGGAGTCGTTTTTGTCAAGAAAGCAAATGGTGCAGTTGCGGCTGTTAAAATGAACATCCCTGTAATGGCTAAACGTTTCGCGCCGTATTTATCGAAAATCGCACCCGTAACGGGCATCATAGCCCCCATGATCAAAGCACCTGGCAACAACATCAAGCCAGAATGGAATGCTGATTCTCCGCGAATGTTTTGGATATACAACGGCACGACCATTTCTGCCCCTACCATCGCCATATTCGTTACACCGGCTAAAACAGCTGCAATCGTAAATGTAGATGATTTGAATACGCGAAGTTCCAAGAATGGATGTTCCAAATGTAATTGACGCCATGAGAACAAGGCGATGAAAATCACACCAACGACTAAGAAACCAATTACTTTCAAGCTTCCCCAGCCATCATCACCTACACTAGAAAATCCGTAAAGCAAACTACCGAATCCAATCGTTGACAAAATAGCTGATAAAATATCAATGCTAGGATTTGACAGTGGAATAACACTTTTCATTAGGAAGAATGCTAAAACCAAGACAAGAACAACGATTGGCAGTACCATACCAAACAAGTCACGCCAATGGTAGTTATCAATGATGTAACCAGATAATGTAGGGCCTAAAGCAGGAGCAAGCCCAATAACGATTCCTGACATCCCCATTGCTGATCCTCTTTTTTCTGGTGGGAAAATAGACAACATGATATTTTGCAATAATGGCATCGATACTCCCACACCGCAAGCTTGGATCAAGCGACCGATTAGTAATGTACTAAAATTAGGTGCTGTAAAACAAGTAATCGTTCCGATCAAAAAGATCGTCATGGCAGAAAGATATAAATTTCTTGAACTGAATTTATTGATCAGCCATGCTGTTATTGGGATCATGATCCCGTTGACTAGCAAGAAACCAGTCGTTAACCATTGCACATCAGACGCTGAAATATCGAAAGCTTTCATCAATGTAGGAAAAGCTGTCGTCAATAAGGTCTGATTCAAAACGGTACAAAATGTACCAATTAATAAGACAACAACTAAAAGTGTCCGATTATATGGTTTTCCGTAAATATCTACGGGTTGGTTGTTACTCATATTTCTCCTTCTTTCTGAATTTTTTCTGAAACTACTAGAATACTTTAGTCCTAAATCCGCCATTTGTCAACCTACTTGACACATTAGTTAATACAGATATAATTAAGGAAAGTAAGAGGACAAAAGGAGTGACAAAAATGGTTGGGGCTTCCCTTAAACGTTTGTTGGAAAACGATCAATTGGTTGTTGGCATCAGTGAATTAAGTGATATCGTCGGTGTGTCTCCACGTCAATTAAGGTATTGGGAACAAAAGGGATTCATTCGTTCGATCGAAGCTGATGCGAATTGTCCTAGAAAATATCGTTTGCCTACAGTTATAAAAGTAGAACTGATCAAAAAATACTTAGATGACGGATTTACCTTATCTAAAGCTGCAGAAAAGGCAGAAATCCGACAAAAGAAAATGCATCATGTCCGCAAAGTTTTTTCAAAAGCAATCAAAGATATCGAATTGATCGACGAACGCTATACGATTTTACAAATTGGCAACTTCAAAGAAGAGAATGCGAAGATGTACATCATTCATGACAACGAGACAGACGAATTGTCTTACAAACTCCTTCCTGTCGATGAAAAAGCTGACTACGAGCAGCTGTTAAAAGAACTCTAAGCTCCGCTAATCTCCTAAACATCAGACTTTTTAAAAAGTAGATGATACATATAACACTTAGAAAAAGCCTGTTTGAACATAAGAATATCCGAACGGTGATCTGCATTTCTTTCATATAGAAAGGAAGCATCCATCACTGTTCGGATATTTTTTAGTTTATTTTTTTCGGTTGTTTTCTTCTTCCAATACATCTGTCAGCCAACTTGCATATTCTGTTTCCCGATTGATCGCATGCGCTAAAATCAAGTAATGTCCGTAATTTTCATGTTTTTCTTTTTCTGTAGGAAAGATTGTTTTTTTTCGCTCTAATAGATGAATGCGTTTTTCTTCATGAAGATCACGCTGCTGCTGGATAATTTCTACTAATGCCGGATCATTCACGTCTTTGACGAAATACAATTTTAAAACGAATTCGTCTCGATTAACCGGCAGTTCATTGGTCGGTGTATGAATCCACTCTGCTAATTGTTCCTTCCCTTCTTCTGTTAATTCATAAACTTTTTTTTCCAATTTTTCGCCTGTGATCTCTACTTGATGTTGAATGATTCCTTGCTCTTCCATTTTTGCCAGCTCAGGATAAATCTGACTATGTTTTGCTTGCCAAAATTCTCCTATTTCATTTTTGAATGATTGATTCAATTCATATCCTGTCATCTGCTTCTTACTTAATAACCCTAATAAAATATAGCGAAGTGTATTTTTTCTTGCCATCAGTTTTTCCTCCTTGACAAATCTTTAAATCCATTCTATCATAAACGAGTAATCAAAAACATGTAGTTTATTACATGTTTTAATTTAGAGGGAGATGCTTAATCATGAAAGAATTTAAAGAATTGGAAGATTTTATTGGAACTCACTTTATTTATACGTATGACAACGGTTGGGAATATGAATGGTATGCAAAAAATGACCATACTGTCGATTACCGTATCCACGGCGGAATGGTCAAAGGTCGTTGGGTAAAAGACCAAGAAGCTGATATCGTTAAATTGACAGATGGCGTATTCAAAATTACTTGGACAGAACCAACAGGGACAGACGTGGCATTAGACTTTATGCCAAATGAAAAGAAACTTCACGGAATGATCTTTTTCCCTAAATGGGTTGAAGAACATCCAGAAATCACTGTTACTTTCCAAAATGAACATATCGCAGAAATGGAAGCAGCTCGTGAAAAATATGAAACTTATCCAAAATTACTTGTTCCTGAATTTGCTACCATCACTTATATGGGTGATGCAGGTATAGACAATGAAGATGTCATTAGTGAAGCGCCATATGATGGCATGCCTGATGATATCCGTAGCGGAAAATACTTCGATGAAAATTATAAACGAGTAAAACATACTAAGATTAGAGGGGAACATCATTGACGAATGATGTTCTCCTCTATTTTCTATTTTTAGATTATAGTGAAGAGTGAAAGAAAGTTCGAACAAAGCCTTGAGGACTACGAGTCCCTATCAAAAACCGAACTTCTTTACTGT
>NZ_BNJW01000021.1 GCF_015751045.1 Enterococcus lactis | reverse complement strand
AAGAAAACTAATACTTTTGATAAATGAATTATTTACTAGAAAAAGCATAGTAAATGGCACTTGGTATGCAGCAACAGCTATTACTGGTAACCAGAGTTATCTACACCCTGATATATTTAATATAAAAAAAGTATGCTATCATCTCCCCATCTTTCCCAGTGAATTTTTATCTAATGAAACTAGAACAAATTTAGAAAAATTAGGTTGGTATAAATTAGACTTTGAAACTAGAACAAATTTAGAAAAATTAGGTTGGAATAAATTAGACTTTGAATATGTAAACAAAATACTAATTGATATTTTATGTGAAGTAACAGCATTGTGTTCCATTGGTGAAGCGGAAAAATGGGATATGAATATATATATTAATGATCGTAGTCGTGTTGCTGATTATTATGAATGTGAATCAACTCCAAGAATTCGAAGTATAAAAGAAATTACGAAAAAACATGTGGAACTTTTTATAAATTATGAAGGGTTTTCTTATTCTACTATAAATAAGTCCGTTTTCGATAAAGTTAGTGAGTATCTTAAAAATAATTGTCCTGTACAAATAAATTATGATATATATAAATATAATAATTTAAATGGAGGAGAATTTGAATTAACTATTGACTATAAAGATATTATAAATAATATAGTTGAATACGCTTTACAAATAATTCAAGAAAAAAAGAATTCGTGGAGTGAATGGATAGAAAAAATTCATCTTATGCAAATGAAATATGAAGGTCCTTGGAATGGTTACGATCATATGAAAATTCTTGAAACTTTAACAAAGACATATTTCAATTTTAACATCTACGATCTTCAGGCTGTCTCTCACCACAAGGATGAAAATTTAAACTCTAAAATTAAACATAGACTAGAACATGAGAATTTAAGAAAACTGTTTCCTGAAGAAGTCTTCTTGATAGAAATAGAATTGGAAAAAGCCTTTCTTATAGAATTTACTGATACGCTCAAAATAGAAGAGGAATTCATAATATCTTTTCAGGAGTTAATAGAAACTTTAGAAAAAGAAGAAGAGGAAAAAGAACAAAAAATTCAGTTGGTAAAAAACGTGATACAAGTAATTCAATTAATTAAAACCATTGGTGCAAGCTAGTGGTTTCAGACTATAGACAAAGTACTGAGGTTTTAGTGCTTTGTCTTTTTTATCCGTTAAAATAAAAGCATAAATTTTAGGTATATCCAGATGTCTCAAAACAAGATATGAATAAACGCGCACAAATCCTTTGTCATTAAAAATAGTCCAATCTTCTACAGAGAAAATTGGACTTCATCGATAATATATTTGGATTTATATTTATTTCAGATAACTAATACTACCGGAAATACCATAGAATAACGTCAATATTTCCAGGTGTCCAGCTGTAAGTTTTAAAAATTTTATTTAAATGATTTGCTTTTTTACGATAGACATCAATTCAATATACTGCATCTTCTATCTTCAAATTTTGTGGATTCATTTGTTTTATTTTTTCATCAGTTTTAAATTCTTCAGTTTTTAATAACGATCGAACAACCATTTCATCCACCGTACCAAAGTAGCTTGGAAATAATAACGCTAGTAATCCTGATGCACCAGCTACACCAAATCCGTTGATTTAGTATATATACAAAAATATCCTTTCAGATTAATGTTTCGTTGACTCTATTTCATCCGATCTAGAAATTATAGCATCAAAAATAGTCCAATCATCTTTATTGGATGATTGAACTTCAAAACTGTAATAATATATCTATAAATTATATTTATCTCATTAACATAATGGTAATGAAAGCCCTAATTTCCCTTTCTAGATTTGAGAGGTAGTTCATTGAATTTTTCTAATTCAAAAATCATAGCTTTTTTATCAGGTATCAATTCACCTTCCAATTGATATCTCATTTCTTCTTTCCATTTATCTTTCATTAATGATCTCAAAATATTTCTAAGTGCTCCATACTGCATCTTAATACTTCCTTTTTGTTGACTTTCAGATTTTGAAAAAGGAATAGATTTTAAAGAATTAGCTTTACAAGCTTGAATTGCAAAGATTTTATTTTCCCTATCTAGCAAAGGTCTTATATGACTCGAATACCCTAGAGCTTCTGCAATCGACTTATCAAATGTTATAGAATTTTTATTAAGAGTCAACAAATAATTTCCAGTTGTTTCAACATTAATTACTTCAAAATTATAGTCATCAAAATTTAATTTATTCAATATATATTTTCTCCTTCCGATAATACATCAGCAATTTCTTTTTTTGTCCATTTTACATCAATTACTATAAATCCTTTAAATACACCTGATTTAATGGTAGAAATAAATGTTTTAGGTTTCTCAATATCTTTAGTAATCCTATTGTTTCTACTGTTATGTGGATTAGATAATAATTGTTGAACTAGATTCCACTCTTCTTCAGAAACAATCGCAGGTACTCCATTTTTAAGAAGATATTTTGGTTTTTCACCGCGATTAATTCTTGTTTTATGCGTAAAACAGTCAACTGTATATGTTTTTTGCATAATTACCAAACCATAATACTTCTCGTTTCTCAATATACGATAAATTGAGGAAGATTTCCACTTCCTACCCATTGCTGTAGGAATATCTGCCTCATTTAATAAGTTAGCTATATCAATAGCACAAACGCCTTCAATAAAATTCCTATAGATAAATCGAACAACCTCTGCTTCTGATTCTTCAATGACTACTTTTCCAAATTTATCTTTTTTATAACCCAATAGATTATGTGTGGGAATAATGGCTAATCCTTTTTTAAATCTCTCAACAATAGACCACAATATTGCTTCACTTTTTTGTTCACTTTCAGCTTGTGCTACTGCACTAGTAAAAAGTAACAATGTTTCTGTAGCTAAATCTAATGTATTCAAATTTAAATCTTCAATTAATACTCCTACTGGGTTAGGCAATGTTCATAATTCTCTAGTGACTGTTATAAAATCAACTGTATTTCTTGAAAAACGACTAATACTTTTTACAATAATTAAATCGATTTTACCTAAACGACAATCTTCTAACATTCGATTAAATTCTTCTCTTTTTTTGATTGTAGTTCCGGAAACACCTCTATCAGCATAAATGTCTACAAGTTCCCATTCAGGATTTAATAAGACTTTTTCCTTATAGGTTTGAATTTGTAACTCAAAACTTCCTGATTGTGCCTCAGCATAAGTACTTACCCGACAATATGCAGCTACTCTTTTTTTTCTGATATCAGAATTAGTAACCTTAGCAGGAATAATTTCTACTTCTCGAGTATTATTAAACGCCTCCTGTATCTTCTTCTGTTGTTTGGTTATTCGCTTCCCCTTTCTCAAATAGACATTTTTTTTATCCACAAATTTCACATCCTGAATTAATAAATCTACACTTTGATTATATTATGGTATCATCGCAATACCAAGAAAAATCATATTAATTATAATGAATTTATTCGAAAAAATATCATTATTTGTGGTACGGAGCCCCCGCATTGATCCGGAAGGCACGGTAGATTTGCTCGACGAGGATCAGACGCATCAATTGATGTGGATACGTCATTTTGCCAAAAGAGATCTGAGCATTGCTTCTTTTCATGACGGCTTCGCTGAGTCCTAAAGAGCCGCCGATAACAAAAACAAGGTGGCTTTTTCCTTGGATACCTAATTGGTCGATTTGTTTAGCAAAAGATTCGCTTGTGGGATTTTTCCCTTCAATTACTAAGGCATAGACATATTCTTGTTCTTTGATTTTCGCTAAGATTCGTTCTCCTTCTTTTTCTTTTACTTGTCTCATTTGCGCTTCACTTAAATTCTCCGGGGCTTTTTCGTCAGGAACTTCGATCAATTCGATTTTTGCATAGGCATTCAGCCGTTTGACATACTCATTGATACCTTGGATCAAGTATTTTTCTTTTAATTTTCCTACTGAAATAATTTTGATATTCATGTTTTCTCTCCTTTGATCTTCACGCTCACTTTGTTTATTATAATCAATTTTTTCGTCTATATGTTTATTTTGGCTATTTTTGTTAAAAAGATTTCCCCAACAGTTATGCACAACATCCACAGGTTTATCCACAGAAAACAGTGTTATTTTACCTTATTTCATCACATTTATTAGGCAAACATACGTTTTATAAGAATTTATCCACTTTATGCACAGGCTGTGGATATGTTTTATCCCTTATTTTTCCAATCCTATTCGCGTAGTTTTACACAGTATCTGTGGAAAAAGAAAATCAAATATTTTCATCTGAAAACAATGATTTTTCCTAAAGTTTTTCATAAAAAGTTCACAGTCTCAAAGTAGACTAAAGTCAACAAATAAGACTATACTAAAAGTAGATAAATGAATGTAATTGGAGGAGGAACACATGGATAGAAAAAATGTGACACCAAAGATGAAAAAAAATAAAAATAATAGCCTCTGGCGTAAGTTGGGTCTGGGGCTTGTTGGAGGGATCGTTGGAGGACTACTGACAGCTGGCATTTTTTATGCAGCGATGGGCACTGGCAACAATAGTTCTACTGCTACAAGCGGCAATCAAAATTCAGCCGGTGAAACAGTTGTCGAAAATGTCAAAGTCAATGTAGATTCTGATATCACCAAAGCGGTAGATAAAGTTCAAGACGCTGTCGTTTCTGTTATCAACTTACAAAGTCAAAATCAATCAAGCGGTTTTGGCGGATTATTCGGGCAGCAAGAAGAAAGTAGCAGCTCAGATGATAGTAATTTGGAAGCTTATAGTGAAGGAAGCGGCGTAATCTATAAAAAAGACGGGAATACTGCTTATGTAGTCACAAACAACCACGTAGTAGATGGACAGCAAGGTTTGGAAGTCATGATGAAAGACGGGACGAAAGTAAAAGCTGAATTAGTTGGAACAGATGCTTATTCAGATTTAGCGGTGTTGAAGATCAATTCAGATAAAGTCGAAACGGTTGCCTCTTTTGGTGACTCAAGCGCTCTGAAGGTTGGTGAACCTGCGATTGCGATTGGTTCCCCATTAGGATCTGAATATGCGAATTCTGTCACTTCAGGAATCATTTCTTCTTTGAATCGACAAGTAACAAGTACGAATGAATCGAACGAAACAGTCAATATCAATGCGATCCAAACAGATGCAGCGATCAACCCGGGAAATTCTGGTGGTCCTTTAGTGAATATCGAAGGACAAGTTATCGGTATCAACTCAAGTAAGATCGCAAGTACTTCTGAATCGACTTCTAATGTAAGCGTAGAAGGAATGGGATTTGCTATTCCAAGTAACGATGTAGTGAATATCATCAATCAACTGGAAAAAGACGGAAAAGTGACACGTCCAGCTCTAGGTATCACAATGGTCGACTTATCTGCCGTTTCTACACAGCAACAAGAACAAATATTGAAGATTCCTTCATCTGTAACTAACGGTGTCATCGTGACAAATGTCCAAACAGCTACACCGGCTGAAAAAGCTGGATTGAAACAATATGATGTCATTACTAAGATTGATGACAAAGAAGTTTCTTCTGGCGTAGAACTTCAATCTGCTTTGTATAAGAAAAAAGTGGGAGATTCTGTCAAAATCACTTACTATGAAGGCTCGAAAGAAAAAACAACTACTGTTGAATTGACGATCGATCAATCGGCATTAAAACAAAATCAAAATAGTGAAAATTAATAAAAAAAGAGGTTGTGACAAAGACTTGTCACAACCTCTTTTTTAAATGGTGTTCTTCTGCCAACTTCTTGCGACTCAGAGTGAAACGGCAGGCTCACAACCTCTTTATTTTGGAAATGCTTCTCCGACTACGGCATCCTCAGGCAATACTAAGATTCCTTTTTTTGCTGGAGCATTTGGCAAATGCAATTCACGAGCGGAACAGATCATTCCATAGCTGTCTACCCCTCGCAAAGTTCCTGGCCAGATCATCATTCCATCCGGCATCATGGCTCCTGGTTTTGCAACGACAACTTTTTGTCCAGCTTCGATATTTGGTGCACCGCAAACGATTTGCAATACTGTCCCATTGTCTACTTCTGTCTCAGTAATCGATAAATGGTCAGAGTCAGGATGCGGGACGCATGTTTTGACATAACCGACAACGATCTTCGGTTCATGATCAGCTTCAAGCTGTTCTTCGAATCCTGCTTCTTTGATTAATCGATTCAATTTCGCTAATTCTTCATCTGTTAAGCTTACTTGGCCGTTCCCTTCGATTGTTAGATGATCGGAGATATGGAAAAAGTTCCAAGCAACAACTTGACCTTGTTCATCTTTGATCCGAGCAACATTCCATTTACGTTCAACAGTGTTTTCTGTTCCTTTATCGTCGGCTATGATAACCATCAAAGTGTCTCCGACGTGTGCTTTGTTATAAGCAAAAATCATGTTCTTTCCTCCATTATCCTTTGCTGAGATTTATCTTAACAAAAAATTGCATTCACTGCATGAGATTTTTTTCATGCTTTATTTCCGAAGAAGCTTCTTCTGGAACACCATTTATTCGTAACAAGGGACTGTGACAAGACTTTTGTCACAGTCCCTTTACTGTTTTAGTGAATTGATTAAAAATATTATACAAGTTCCACTTGCTTAATTACTTGGTTGTTCTTCTTCGTCAGAAACGATCAAGACATCACAAGGTGAATGACGTATAACGTAGCTGGCTACACTTCCTGTCATAAAGCGTTCGACTGCATTTAGTCCAGACTGCCCAACCATGATTAGATCGATTGCATATTTTTTTGGCAATTTGACTGCCATGGATTCACGAACAGAGCCGTAGGCAATAATTCCTTCTATATTTGTGTAATCAACAGATTTTCCATATTCTTTACATTCTTCGATCATTTGCTTGGCTGTTTCAGTTTGCTGATCGACTAGATTTTGATCAATAGGAGCATAGCCCATAAAGTTATAAAATTGCTGATCGATTACGTTTGCTACATATACTTTCCCATTATTACGGCGAGCCACTTCTACCGCTTTTTTGAAAGCAGCAAGTGCTTGTTCACTACCGTCGATACCTACTAAAATGTTCTTATATTCTTGATTCATCTTGACCCCTCCTAACAGATGTCAGCCTTTTATTACACTTTCTAGGAACGATTCGATTTCCTGTTTTGTTTTACGATCTTTATTCACTAGACGACCTAATTCTTTTCCGTCTTGGATCACGACAAAACTTGGGATACCAAAAATGTTCCATTCAGCGGCTACATCTATGTACTTGTCACGGTCTACTTCAATAAATTGCCAATCAGAAAAGTCATTTTCGATTTCAGGCATTTGCGGTTTGATAAAACGGCAGTCTCCGCACCAGCCGGCAGTAAAGAAAAATACACTCTTTCCAGTTTCTACGTAGCCTGCTAATTCTTCTAAACTATTTGGGATAATCATTCTTTTTCCTCTACTTTCTCTTTATGTATTTTTCAATTAAATTATACACCTTTCTTACGAACTAACAAACATTGATCCTCTTTTTATAAAAAAAATCTGACAAAAGGTTGCTTTTGCCAGATTTTATAGTTTTACTATCGCGTTATTTTCCGTATACGATCGTGTTCACTGTTGATTTATCCAAACCTTTCAGTGTTTGAATCAACATTTCTCGTGCAGCTTCAAAATCGCGAATACTGAACATCGTTTGATGCGTATGGATATAACGTCCCACTACGCCAATCACTGTACTTGGGATTCCTTCATTTTGTGTATGAGCAGCACCTGCATCTGTACCGCCTTTTGAAACAAAGTATTGATAAGGGATATTGTTTGTTTCAGCAATATCCAGCAAGTACTCACGCAAACGAGGAAGCATGATCAAACCTGGATCTTGGATACGCATCA
The DNA here is from genome assembly GCF_015751045.1 of Enterococcus lactis. GTDB lineage: Bacteria > Bacillota > Bacilli > Lactobacillales > Enterococcaceae > Enterococcus_B > Enterococcus_B lactis. The sequence continues at coordinate 50,157 of NZ_BNJW01000021.1, read as the reverse complement.
ATGTACCTTCTCCTAAATGTCCGAATGTGCCATTTTTCGTCACTGTGTCATCTGCTGCAGAGCAGTCTACTGCAAAGAACAGATCTGGCTTGAATTTATTGACAGAAGCTTTAGAACCACGTAAGCCTACTTCTTCTTGGACATTCGCGCCTGCAATCAATGTATGACCTAATGTTTCATTTTGTAACGCTTCTAAAGCTTCTAATACCATTGTACAGCCATAGCGGTTGTCCCACGATTTGCTGATGATATTCTTTCCGTTGGCTGTTTTGATCGTTTCAGCATAAGGCACAATTGTGTCTCCTGGAAGGACACCGTAACTCATTGCCTCTTCTCTTGATTCAAACCCAGCATCGAACAAAATATCTGTTACTTCTACTGATTTTTGTCCGCTTGTTCCTCGCAATAAATGTGGGGGAACGGAAGAAGAAATACATGGATAATTCTTACCAGTAGAGGTTTTAAGTGTAAAACGTTGAGCAGAAACAACGTAAGGGTTCCAGCCGCCTAGAGGGACGACTTTGAAAAGCCCGTTTTCTTGGATTTGTGTCAGCATGAATCCGACTTCATCCATATGTGCTGCGACCATTACACGAGGTGCATCCGCTTCTTCATGGTGGCGCAGTCCAAAAATGCCGCCCAAACCATCTAACTGTAACTCATCTACCAGCGGTTCCATATGACTTTCCATATAGGCTCGAACGTCTTGTTCAAAACCGCTTGTTCCTTGTAATTCTGTTAACTCTTTGATTCGTTGAAATGTTTTTTCTTCCATATGCTATTCGTCTAAATTTCAGACTAAACTCCTCTCAGACTTATATTGATCTGCGGATAAAATATGATTTTTTCTGCAGACCGATTGTATTTATTATAGCTTATTTTTTCTGGTAGCGGTTATTTATTTCAAAGAAAATATGAGAGTGTGGTAAAATAAGCACAAGGAGTAGCAAGTGAGAAGAAGGAGGTATATCCACATGTATGAAGAAAGCGAATTAAGCTATTTTAAAGGCGGGTTAGCCGTTGGGATCGGTCTAGGATTATTGAGCGGGGTAGCTTCAACGATTTGGTATCATCGCAAAAAAGTGTTATCAGCAGACCAAGTGCTTGAAAATATCAAAACATCTTTTTTAAAAGAAGGCGCAATCGAAGGTTCTTGGATCTCTTTTGAAAAAGAACCTATTAGAAAATTCGCCGTTCGGTCGAGTGCTTATCGAGGTGGGCTTTCTCGGATAGAAGATGGCGAAACTGTTTATTATGAATTTTTAGCAGATGCTCATACAGGAACCGTATTAGACATTTCAAGAAAAAAGGGCGCAATAGATTAATACGTCAAAAAAATGAAATAACGAATACGCACCCACTATCTAAAAGAGAGGTCTCCTATCCTTCTTTTATAGTGGGTGGTTTTTTAGACAGGTCTTTCTAAACACATATTCCAGTATTTTCTTTTTAAATAAATGATATTTAGCGGGAAAAACTAGCATTTACTTTGATTATGAGGTATTTTTAATTCAGCTTTTGTTTTCTATAGTTAAGGAGAGTGAAAAATGGAACAACAAGAAAAAATTGCTGTTCTGATTCCTTGTTACAATGAGGAAGCAACAATTTCAACAGTCATTGCAGACTTTAAACGAGAATTACCAGAAGCAGATATTTATGTCTATGATAATAATTCGACCGATCGAACATACGAATTGGCCGTTCAAGGTGGAGCAATCGTAAAGAAAGAACCACGTCAAGGAAAAGGGAATGTGATCCGTCAAATGTTCTTTGATATTGATGCCGATTATTATTTGATGGTAGATGGCGATGACACTTATCCCGCCGAAGCTGTACATGGTTTGCTTGAGAAATTACGTTCTGGCGAAGCAGATATGGTCATTGGCGATCGTCTATCAAATGGAACCTACTTTGATGAGAATAAGCGTCCTTTCCATGATTTTGGAAATAACCTTGTTAGAAATACAATTACTAGAATGTATAAAACAAAAATTCTTGATGTCATGACCGGCTATCGAGGATTCAATCGAATTTTTGTCAAAAGCTTCCCTATTATGAGTTCTGGTTTTCAAATCGAAACGGAATTGACGATCCATGCTCTAGATAAAAAATTCAAGTTCGTTGAGATCCCAATCGAATATCGGGACCGACCAGAAGGCAGCGTATCAAAATTGAATACATTCTCTGACGGATTCAAAGTGATCATGATGATCATCAAAATGTGCAAAGATTATAAACCTTTGCTTTTCTTTGGGATCTGGACCATCTTCTTCTTTTTATTTGGATTGGTCACGGGGATTCCTGTGATTCGTGAATATATGTTGACAAGCTTCATTACACGCATCCCTTCTGCGATTTTAAGTACTGGATTGATGACTTTAGCCCTTCTTTCATTAGTAACAGGACTGATTTTGGATACGGTCGTCACGAACGCAAAGAAAGAGTACGAGTTGAATCTATATCATGTGTATCATGAATACCATAGTAGAAAATAAAAAAAGGATCAAGGATGCAAAGATAATTTGCAATTCTTGATCCTTTTTTAATTAATTATTTCGCCAAACGATAGATGGCATCTGCATAGATTGCTGTTGCTCTGAACAAGTCATCAAGACTCATAAATTCGTTTGCTTGGTGCATTGTATCAGTATATCCTGGGAACATCGCTCCATAAGCAACGCCACGTTTCAACAAACGTCCGTAAGTTCCGCCACCGATGATTTGTTCGTAGCCTTTTTCTCCAGTGTGGTCTTCATAGACTTGCAATAATGTAGCCACCAATGGATCATCCATTGGTACGTAATGTGGTTCCATTACGCGAGCACCTCGAGTAACTGTTGCGCCTTCTTGGCCCACTGTTTGTTCGATGTCACTTTGCAATCCGTCTACTGTTACACCTTTTGGAAAACGGAAATTCATATTGATGAAGTTCGCTTCCTCTGTACCATTCTCTTCAAAAGCAAACAGTCCAGCATTCATTGTCAATTTGCCCATTTTTTCATCTTCATAAGCGACTCCTAGTTTTTCTCCATAGAAATCTTCATGGACATAAGCAGCTGCTACATGGATAAATTGTTTAGCAGATCCTAAGAATTCATAGTTGTCTAAGAACAATGCCAAGAAAGAACCTGCATTGATACCAGATTGTGGGCTTGCACCATGTGCACCTTTACCAACTAATTCGATTTTTACATACGTATTGTCTGCTTCAATCGTTCCGCTTACTGGATTGGCTTCGATGAATTGGTAAAATGCTTCTTCCATCGCGATAGCTGCATCTGCACTTGGTACTTGAAGTGCTGCAGTTGCTGTTCCTGGCACCATGTTTTCGCGAAGTCCGGAAACAAAAGATTTCAATACATAATCTCCTGCATTGTCGCCTTTGAATCGTAAAGCTAAAGAAACATTTCCTTTTTCACCATTGATGATTGGAAATTCAGCATCTGGCGAGAAACCAAAATCTGGTTCTTCTTCATGTTCGAAATAATAAGCCATATCGCCCCAGCCGCTTTCTTCATCACTACCGACTACGAAACGCACTTTTTTCGATAGTTTCAAGTCAAGTTCTTTAATGATTTTCATCGCATAGTAAGCTGCCATACTTGGGCCTTTGTCATCACTTGATCCGCGTGCAAAGATCTTTCCATCCTTGATCACTGGTTCATAAGGATCTGTGTCCCAGCCATCTCCTGCAGGAACGACATCCATGTGTCCAAATATCCCTAGTGTTTCGTCTCCTTCGCCAAGATCAATATGCCCTGCATAGTTATCGACATTTTTTACTTTAAATCCATCACGTTCACCATAAGCTAACATATGTTTCAATGCGTCGCGAGGTCCAGGTCCAAATGGTGCATCTGGTGTTACTTTTGAGTCGTCTCGCTCGCTGTTGACACGTAAAAGATTTTTCAAGTCTTCAAGCAAGTCTTCTTTACGTGCTTCTACTTCTTTTTGCCAATCAATTGTCATAAAGTTAATCCTCCACTTATTTAAGTCTTCGTGTTCATGATACCACAAATTACAGAAAAAAATAGTTCAAAAAATCTGACAATTCCTTTTCTTATCTGTTTTTCTCTAAAAAAAATATACGTTATAATGAGTAAAAGGAGGTTTTTTGATGCTGATAGACAAACAACTAGTGAAAAGAGTCATCACACCTCGTCCAAAAATTTCACATAAAGGAACATTTGGACGTGTCGTTTTGATTGGCGGCAATGAACAATACGGCGGAGCAATCATCATGAGTGCTTTAGCTGCCGTACACAGTGGAGCGGGTCTCACGACAGTAGTAACGGATGAAAAAAATCGGAGTGCCCTTCACAGTCATCTGCCAGAAGCAATGATCGTAGATTGGACGGATACTGACCAGTTTCTTTCCGTGATAAAGCAAGCAGATGTACTCTTGATTGGTCCCGGATTGGGCACTTCTTCCAAGAGTTTGGAACGTTTCAAACAAGTACTAGATAACCAATCAAAAGAACAATGGCTGGTGATCGATGGCTCTGCTTTAAGTTTACTGGCTGCTAACCATCTTTCGCTACCCTATCCCGAACAAACAGTACTTACACCTCATCAAATGGAGTGGCAACGGTTGAGTGCTCTACCGATACAGGAACAGCGAGATGAAGAAAACAAAAAGAAGCAACAGGAAATCGGTGCTGCGGTCGTTTTGAAAAGTCATGAGACAAAAATTTATGGTCACCAACACTTCTACACCAATCCTTTAGGTTCAGCTGCTATGGCAACAGGCGGCATGGGTGACACTTTAGCAGGAATGATCACAGGATTCTTCGCCCAATTCCCTCAAAATGACCAAACGATTGCGGCAGCTGTTTATCTTCATAGTTTCATCGGAGACCAGCTAGCAAAAGAACAATATGTCGTTTTGCCGACACAGATCAGCGAAGCACTTCCGAAGTGGATGAATTATTTTTGTAAAAAATCAATGGAAAACGAGGCATGAATCATGGAGAAATTTACAGGTTATGTACGAGAACCTTTTTATTATGAAACAGATCAAATGGGGATTATTCATCACAGCAATTATATCCGCTGGTTTGAAGAGGCTCGGGTAGCCTTATTGGTACATCTAGGGTTTCCCTATAAAAAAATCGAAGAATCTGGGATCATTATCCCCGTTCTGGAAGTAAATTGCAGCTATAAAGAAATGATCCATTACGGAGAAAAAGTGAGCATCCATCCAACTATCCAAAAATATACGGGGACACGTTTGGATTTTAGCTACGAAATTGTGGGAACTGAAGACAAAAAATTAAAAACTATTGGTAGCAGTAAACACTGTTTCTTACTTTCTGATTCGCAACGATTAGTGAAGCTGAGCAAAGTCAATTCGGAGCTAGATCAGTTATTCCAAGCGTACGCTTCTCTGGATAATGCTATTTCTTAATAAAAACCGTCTAAGCATTTTTCTTGTATTGTGTTGAGTAGTTCGTATAATGAAAAGAAAAAAGCAGGTGATCCCCATGTATGTCGTTAAAGTAATGCACGGTTACATCGATAAAACTGGCTGCCGCACTCGGGAAAAAAACTTAGACAATCTGCTCATTTTCAAAGACAAAAAAGAATCCGAAGCTTTTGCTAAAAGAATCGGCGGTCGTGTCAAACCGATCCAAGAGGTACGACCAGATTGATTCAGTATTTTCTTTTCGAGGCTCTAATAGGCATGCCTATCAGGGCTTTTTTTCAAGAATACGTCTTTGCATCCACACGTTTTGTAAGCGATTTATGTTATAATAGATTATACTTACACAGAAAGGAAGTTTTAATGGGTATCAATAATTTACAGCAGCAAGCTTATGAATCTATCCGTAAACAGATCATTTATTCCGAGTTAGCACCTGGAAGTAAAATCTCCGATAAAGTGTTAGAAGAACAACTAGCTATCGGGCGCACACCGATTCGGGAAGCACTGATCCAGCTTCGTAATCAGGAGCTTGTAAAAACCATTCCACAGTCCGGCACCTATGTTTCAAAAATCGATATCCGATCTGCTTCATTAGCCCGTTATACGCGGGAAAAGCTGGAAAAACCGATCCTGCAAGAATGTAGTGCGAAAATGACAGCGCAAGATCAAGCTAAACTAGAAAAAATATTAGAACAAACCGATCAGGCAGTGATCGCTCAAAATAAAAAAGCTTTTTTTGATTTGGATACTGATTTCCACCGAACTTGTTATGAAATTGCAGGAAAACGAGAGATTTGGGACTGGCTGGAAAGTTATAGTACGCACTTGAACCGTTTCAGATGGTTGCGTTTGACGATTTCAGAATTAGATTGGGGTCGAGTATTGGATGAACATCAGACAATGCTTCAATCAATGATTGATCATAACTTTGATGAAGTCGGGTTTCTTTGTACGATGCATTTACATATGATTATCGAAGAGCAAGAATACGTGATTCATAATTACCCCGATTATTTTGAAGATATTCAGGAAAGACCCATTAAATAAAGGGACTGTGACAAAAATCGTGTCACAGTCCCTTTCAGTGTTCTCCTGCCAACTCCTCGTATTAGCTCAAAAAACGGCAAAATATGAGGAGCTATTTTTGTTTGGCTGTTCTTATGACTTGATGCAGGGCAGCTTTTTCACAACCTCTTATACACAGTGTTCCAGAAGTAGCTTCTTTGAAATAAGCCGAAATGTCATAAAAATTTAAGAAGCCATTTTCGTAAATTCCTTCTTATTTCTTGAAGCTGACCACTTCTGTCACAACCTCTTTATTTGTGAGCAAAATCATACTCCGCACATCTTTTTTCTATTTCTTTTATTTCTTCTAAAATCCCTTGGCTATGCGTTTCATTATATGGCCAAAGCAAGACTGCCTCTAATACATAAGGCGAAAAACAGCTTTGATTCATCTCTTTTGAAAAACTCATCGCTGCTATCTCGCTCAATGCACGAATGTTTGATTGGTGTGTATAAAAAGGCAGCCGCCATAGCACAATTTTTTCATTTTGCGTATAAATTCCCTTAACAGAAGCTTCGATGTGGTGAAATAGTTCATGTCCAATAATCAAAGCTTGCGCTGTTTCTTTAGAGATCGAAGTAAGTCCTGAACATTTTAATTTTTCTAACGGCTCCGTCATCAATCGGATCCCTTCATCTTCTGCATAAGTTGCAAAAGTGATTCGTTCGTTTATTTGCTCTGATTCACAGGAAACGATTGGAATAGCCATTTGTTCACAAATTTCTCCTACATCGGCAAAAGGGTACTTTTTTTTGATGCTACATGCCGTTTCGATACCACAATCGATTGATTGTTGTATGAGGATTTTCTGCTTGGACAAAGGGATCTTTTTCCAAAACAAATCTCGCTGAAACTGATAGAATCCCCAAATTTCTTCGGGGATCTGTTGTAATTTGTTTAGTAACTCTTCTAACTTATGTTTGTTTGATGTTTCCGGCAACGACGATCACTTCTTCCTCTGGTTCCATAGTAGATACTTCCAGATCCATCAAAAGCTGTAGTTGTTCCAGATCCGTCGCTGTAAAATCAGAGACTCTTGCTCCTAAACAGAGATAAAATTCTGGTCGGGCGATCAACTCAGTTTGATAAACTGCCATATCTTCCCAAAGTTGTTCGACTGCTGCCATATAATTGGCTGCAGTTGTTTTCAGACAAGAAGCATGTCCACGTTGGACCTTGATAAATCCTTTTTGGTCGATGATCCGAAGACTTCCAGCATTTTTTGAACGATTCTGTTCGCCGCATACATAAAAGAAAGGTGTATTTTCCAATAAGCAAACTTCATTTTTATTTAATCGCATATCCTCTGCAGCAAGCTCTAATGCTTCTTCTGTTGTGATCTCCTTGGTTAGATCGGTTGCTTTCACTTCCGTAGAACCAGTAGCGATAGCCGTTACTTTTGAAGTCTGTGGATCGATTTCTACGTGGACTTCGATCGATTCTGGTGTAGCACCTGATTCAATCGCCTTATTCATCGCTTCATTTTTCAATGATCGGATATCTTCTTTACTTGGTGAAGGAATGATACGTTCTACAACATCTCGGACCATTGCAAGTGCTACACCAATAGAAGAGATCACTTCAGCATTTTCAGGGATAGAATATTTCACACCCATTTTATTGCTGAAGTAAGTAATCAAAGAGGCAGCGCCGCCCCCTACACCTACAAGAGAAATCTGATCTTTCTCCAAGTGATACTTGTCTGCCAATTCTAAAATCACTGGTTCAATCTTAGCATAGGATTTTTCCATGATCTGCTCTGCGATGTCTTCAATCGTCGTATGACAATAGTCTGCTAATGCCTGTATGGCTTTTCGTGCAGATGGGACATTTCCGTAAGAAAAATGTTCTTCTTGCACTAAGCCTAGGACATTGGCTGCACATGTATTTGTAATAGTCACTTCTTCTCCGTCTTCCATCACTACCTTGACGTAATCAGCAGGGTCTCCTTCTTTAGGAGAGAAAAATTCAACCTTAGGACCTTTGATTTTTTCTGTCTCCGTAAATACTGCATAATCTAGACCGGCAATATGTGCAGAACGTGGACCGACATCGATGATTCCTGACTGATTAGCCCGTACCATCGAACCGCCTGCCACACCTAGAACCCGAACATCTAATGAAGAGATATATGTTGGGTGGCCACCTACAATTGAATAATCGATTGCTGGACGTCCATTTTTAATGACCCCGATATTGGTTGTTGTTCCGCCTACTTCAAAATAAACCCCATTAGACGCTCTCAAGTACATCAAAGAGCCCATGACTGATGCTGCTGGACCGGAAAGCATGGTTAAAACAGGTCGTTTTTTCATTTCATTGATTTCCATTACTCCGCCGTCTCCGCGCATGATCATCAAAGAGACATTGACCCCTGCTTCTCGTACAGAGTCTTCTGTCGATGTTGCCGTATCTAGCATTTTTGGTAAAATAGACGCATTGATCGCTGCTGTCCGAGTTCTTCTTGTCAATCCATATAATTTTGTGATGTCAGAAGCCATCGTTGTAGGGATCGATTTTACCGATGCTGCTTCATAAACGACCCGTTCTGGTTCCCCATTATCTACTCCAAATGCCATAGAAGAAACCAAGACTTCCGCTCTTTCCCTTTCTAGAGAAGAAATCGTTTCTGAAACACGGTCTACATTTAAGTGTTTGACAGGTAAGAATGCATTGACGATCTCTATTTTTTTCTTATTCCCTAAATCGATATCGTTCAATCTAGTTTGGCGTTTTGCTAAAAAACCTTCTAATCCACCTTTTGCCATACCGATTACACCGACTTTTGCTACGTCCCCTTCAATCAGCGCATTCGTCGCTTGCGTAGTAGAATGTGCAACAAAAACAACGTCTTCTGGACTAATATTATTTTCCCGCAAACAATTTTGAAAAGATTGAACGACTCCTGCAGCCACCCCACGAACATCGTCGTGGGTCGTTTTCACTGAAGACTTTCCGATGATTTCATGTGTCGCATTATCGATTGCCACTGCTTTCGTATGCGTACCACCGACATCAATTCCCATTCGCACAAAACGTTTCATTTTCTTTTCCTCCATTCATCTAATCATTTCTATCGACGTTTTGTTTACTAGGCGTTCCCGTACAAGAAGAATGTAATCAAACATAAGATCGCACCGATGATCCAACCAGTTGGGATGGATTTCTTCATGTATTCTCGAGACGTTACTTTTGTATACCCTAATCCCCAAGCGACCCAAGATTGTGTAATATCTAAATGCTGAGGGGCAATCGTTGTGATTGCAAACAATGGGAACAAAAAGGCTGGCGACATTGTTGGGTTCACAGCTAATACAACAGCTAAAATAGCTGATCCTGAACCGACTAGATTCATTGGACCGCGGAAAAATCCTAATGGTGTCAATATAGCAAATACGATTGCTAAGACTAATGGTGATTGCGGTATCAAATCTCCGAAAATAGCTGAAAAATAAGGAGAAGCGTACGCAGCTGAGTTATTGAACATCGCTAAGGTCATCAAGAAACCGACCATTGGTGCGACATCGACTGCGCCATCTGTAAATAATTTCGCAAATTGACGACAGATTTCTTTATAACCTCCGCGCAATTTTCCAGTAAACAGCAATGCCCAAATACCTGCTAGAATAAAACCTAAGATGATTGGAAGATCTAACAAAAAGACCCCTAAAACTGGTAATAATACGGCTAACCATGAGATCATTGGTGCGTCGCCGCCTTCAGCCGGTACATTTGCTGCCATTGCATAGCGTTTCTTTTTATTCATTGATATATTAGCCACCATTAGTACAACAACTAAACTTACAACCATCCCAATCATACCGATTTGGAAATAGTCATTATAAGTGTAGCTTTCAGCTGCTGGGTTGAAACCAGCGTAAATCGTTTGATACTGTTTGAAGTTGACGATATTAGCAAAGATCCCAGCCATGATCGAGCCCATAAATGAGAACAGCGCAACTGGTACTGAGATTCCTAAAGACATCAAGATCGGTAAAACAATGACTGCGATAGAAATCACTGGTCCAATTCCTGTCATCTACATGAATATAACAGCGGTTACAACACACAGCAAACTCATCGTGATTCTTGGTTTGTCCCCTCCAAGTTCGACTACTTTACGAATCAGTGTGGCTGCTATCCCGCTATCTACTAGAACACGCCCGAAAAAGGCACCAAAGAAGACATTTACCAAGATCGATTTGGCGTACTCAGCAGGTCCAGTCGTATAGATATGCGTCAATACATCAATTACTCCTTGTCCTTCCATCGCCGGGTTCGGCGAAAACGTGTTTCCGACTAGCGCTAATCCCATCCATACAGTCGCCATGATGGCAAAACCGACCATCAAGTTGTAGCCCTTTACACAGTACCAGACCATGAAAAAGAATGAGATAACTAACAAAATACCAATAATAATATCACTCATGTTATTCCTCCGTCCATTTTATTTTTCTGATAAACAAACTAATATATCAGTCAAGTTCATTCTAACTTATGCAGTTAGCGCTTTCATTAGAGGATGACCATAAATGTTCGGATTTCAATTAAAAAACCTTAATTATGCTATTTTAGCCTTATACGCTATTATCCCGTTTTATATGGTGAAGAATTGGAAACAAAAAAGGGAGCTGTGACAATGTACCGACCTCCAAAGTTAGACCAAAAAATCTAACTTTTGGAGGTCGGTATTTTTTATGGCTAAGTATACTTTTGAACTTAAATTAAAGATTGTTCATGATTATTTGGATGGTAAAGGCGGAAGTGATTATCTGGCAAAGAAGTATTCCGTTAAGGCTCCGTCACAAGTGAAGCGCTGGATTAATGCCTATCAAGTATTTGGTGAAGCGGGTCTAGTAAGAAAGCGACAAAAGAAAAAATATTCTGTTCAATTTAAGCTGGATGCGATAGAGTTATATCTAACAAGTGAGCTGTCCTATCGTGAAGTTGCCAACACACTTAACATGAACAACCCTAATTTGATCGCTAGTTGGATGCGTCAATTCCGTGATGGTGGGATCGATGGACTCTCAAAAACGAAAGGATGTCCACCTATCTTGTCTAAGAAAAATGAACCCAAAAATAAGAAAAAAATCTATAACTAAAGCAACGTCTGAAGAACGTGAACGCATCGAGGAGTTGGAGAAACGAGTACGTTCCCTTCAAATTGAAAATGCCTTTTTAAAAGAATTGAGGAAGCTGCGAAAACAGGAAGCCCAACAACGACGAATGAAGCAATCGCACGAATCATCGCAAGCCTCCGAGGACCATTTAAATTAGTTGAGCTTCTAGAAACTTTAAAGTTTCCTAAGGCAACCTTTATGTACTGGCAAAAACGATTAGACCGTCAAAATCCAGATCAAGAGATTGAAGCGGAAATGCTTAAAATTCGGGAGAAGCACAAGGATTATGGCTGTTTACGGATGACCAATGAACTAAGAAACCGCGGTTTCTCTATCAATAAAAAGAAAGTTCAGCGCTTGATCAAGAAGCTAGGAATAAAAGTAACGGCATACACGCGTAAATCACGTCGCTACAATTCTTATCGAGGACAAGTCGGAGCAACAGCCAAAAATCGAATCCATCGTCGTTTCTACACTAGTATCTGCCATCAAAAAATAACGACGGATACAACTGAATTTAAATACCATGAAGTGGATGCCAAAGGCATTATCCGTCAAAAGAAATTGTATCTAGATCCTTTTATGGATATGTTCAATAGTGAGATTTTATCCTATCGTATCTCTGAAAAGCCCAATGCATTAGCAATAATGGAAGGTTTGGAGGAAGCAATCCAGATTACTAATGATTGTCCCTATCGTCGTACATTTCACTCGGATCAAGGTTGGGCGTATCAAATGAACGCTTAAGGAGTACAAAATTTTTCAAAGCATGTCTCGGAAAGGGAACTGCTTAGATAATTCACTTATGGAGAATTTTTTTGGCTTATTAAAACAAGAGATTTTTTATGGGAAAACTTATAACTGTTTCGAGGAATTAAAATCAGCCATCGATAGCTATATCTATTACTACAATAATGAACGGATAAAACAGAAATTAAACTGGCAAAGTCCCGTCCAATTTCGTAAAACAGCCGTAACGGTTGCGTAAAAATATCATTTTAGAGCATGAAAAAAGGAGTGGATTTCTCCACTCCAAAAAAGTCTAACTTTTGGGGGTCACTACAGTGTCACAGTCCCTTTTTCCGAATACACGGTGTTCAAAAGGAAACAAACTTATGAAAAGATGTCTCAATAACCTTATCTTAATAAAGTCACTTCTTCATTAACTACGCCAATGTTGACAGAATCCAAGATCTTTCCATTCTTAGATAAAACAACTATATTGATTCCAGGTTTATTTCGTGAAACTGCTATTCCGTCAATGTTAATATATCCAAACTGCTGATCTTCATAAGGGGTATAGCTAGTTCGAACAGTAATTTCTTCTCTAGCCACATCTTTACTGAAAATATTGTAATTTTGTTTTTGTGATAAAATTACTTCTTTCTTATCTCGAAACATTCCTGAAAAGTTCCAGTGTTGTTTAAAAATCTCTAGATCTAAACTAGGGAAAAGTTTTACCATATCATTTATCAATGCTTCATTTATCTGTGTGACATCACCAAATCCAGCAACAATGAGTGTATTTTCAGAGCCCGCTATTTTTTTTAGATAATCCTGAGCATTCCATATATTCATCAGTTCAGGATCGCCGTTTTTATAGATATTTTTCCAGTCCTCTTCAGATACAGATCGAACACTTTGGAGACCAAAATATTTTGCATTAGATATATTTACAGCCGAATCAACTTCACCAACAATATGATTAAGCTCATTCGAAAAAGCTGGATGTCTTGTCTCACCATATGACGTAAACTCACTTACGACAGGATTCAAGTTACCTTGCGACTTTTGATTTTTCAGATAGTCGTATTGTTCTTCAATATTACGATACGATCGTGCAATATCAATTGATCCTAAGACAAATGTAAATAGAAATTGGACCAACAGAACAGAGCTGATCACACTATAAACAATCTTTGGTGCAGGCTTTTCAATTTCGTCTGGCCATTCTATCATCATTGCGATAAGGAGATATAATACTCCGCCAAAAAAAGAACGCCCCCATCCAAGACCAGTAGGTGATACTGCTAATACATAAATAGTTGCCAAACCTGCAATTATATAAATATAAGATAAACGCACCCACTCTCTTCTTTGATCAAAAATTATTCCAACCGACAGCAATATTGCACATAAAATAAATAATTGTAGCCCATTTTCTTGTAATGTTTGGGTGATATCAACAATCCCTGAAAACAATTTATGAGGTAAAGACCATGTACTACGTTCAAAGTAAGTTGCTCTAATCGCATTTCCTGGAGCCGAAGCCATCATGAACAAGCCAAAAATTGCGCCAATCAAGCCAGAGAACATCCATAACTGTAATGGTTTTTTCTTACAGTAAGTTATATAGATATAACCTAAAATAATTAAAACAGCACCTCCAGATGTGTTCTCATTACACCAACCTGCTACGATACCTAAGATTACCATAATTATCGCATTCCCTAATGATTTAAATGGAAGTAGTTTATTCTCGTAACAGTAGCGATGATAAATAAATAGAACGCTAGTTATAATTATTCCGCCCCATAAATAGTTCGCAGCACCTGTTTCCCACAATATCGTCTGTCCAAATGTAGGAATGAATAGCCATATAACGACATTTATCATCAAATATTTAAAAGCATGAAACTCTGTTTTATCTTTGGTCGTTATCTTGTAAATCAAGACGGTTAGTAATACATAGATTAACGGATTGACCAAATTGAAAACCGTTTTAGGCATCAATAAAAACACACGAGCGATGATATGCACTACAGATCTTCCAGTCCATGTCATATACTGATGATATTCGTCGCTCAGTATTGTAAAAAAGCTAGTAGTTTTATCCATATACTGAATATCATCAGCAATCAAAGGTGTTAAAAAATTTAATACAACCATTATTGAATAAGTACATAACAACATGGCTATTCTTTTATTCTTTTCTATATTTTCTTTTAACCAATTCACTTTTTTCCCTCTTTCGTTATATTTTGTTTAAGAAAAGTTAGCTAAATAATATCCTTTTCTCTTAAAAATTATAACATCTATTCTATTTTAATGCGCGATGAATCCAATAATCTGCAAGATGAAATAATGATTACTAAATTTCTCTTACTGTTTTGTTTAATTATGTATATTACAACACTAAAAAAGAGGAAAGAACATAACTTTTCGTTATCTTCTTTCCTCTTTATAATTGTTTAGCTTATTTAGCCAAAGCGTCTTTTGCTTGGTCAGCCAATGCAGTAAATGCTGCTGCATCGTTAACAGCCAAGTCAGCTAACATTTTACGGTTGATGTCGATTTCAGCAACTTTCAAACCGTGCATTAATTTTGAGTAGCTCAAGCCATTCATACGAGCTGCTGCGTTGATACGAGCAATCCACAATTTACGGAAGTCGCGTTTCTTTTGACGACGATCGCGATATGCGTAGTTGTATGAATTCATTACTTGTTCTTTTGCTGTTTTAAATAAAGTGTGTTTTGAACCGTAGTAACCTTTTGCTAATTTTAGCACTCTTTTACGACGTTTACGAGTTACTGTTCCACCTTTAACACGTGCCATGTATAATTCCTCCTAATAAAAATAAATCTTCAGATTCTGTTATTTGTACTTCTTATTTCATTTTTGCTAGTTGTTGGCGAATACGCTTGAAGTCGCCACTAGAAACCATGCTTGCTTTACGCAATTGACGGCGTTGTTTTTTTGTTTTGCCGTGGAAACGGTGACTTGTAAACGCGCGGAAGCGTTTCAATCCGCCTTTACCAGTACGTTTGAAACGTTTTGCTGATCCGCGGTGTGTTTTTTGTTTTGGCATGACTATATTTCCTCCTCAAAATCTTTCGTTATTCGACTATCGGCTGTCCAACAGCCAGTTAGTCATTCAAATTACTTACTGTCGTTTTTCGGTGCCAGCGTCAAGAACATGCTGCGTCCGTCCATTTTCGCTTTTTGTTCCACTGTTGCAATATCAGCAGTTTCTTCAGCTAAGCGATTCAAGACTTTTTGACCAATTTCTTTATGGGTAATGGCACGGCCTTTGAAACGGATAGAAGCTTTCACTTTATCGCCCTTTTCCAAGAACTTACGTGCATTACGAAGTTTTGTATTGAAGTCATTCAAGTCGATCGTAGGACTTAAGCGAACTTCTTTTACATTGATCACCTTTTGTTTTTTACGCGCTTCGCGGTCTTTCTTTTGTTGTTCGAAACGGTATTTACCGTAGTCCATGATTCGCGCAACTGGTGGTTTCGCACCAGGGGCAACTAACACAAGATCCAAGTTTGCTTGTTCTGCAATATTCAATGCTTCTGCTTTTGTCTTAACTCCTAATTGCTCACCATCTGAACCGATCAATCGTAACTCTCGTGCACGAATGCCGTCGTTAACCATCATATCCTTTGCTATGGTCATTCACCTCCAAATATTATGAGAGAAAGAAAAGCTTACCGAATAAACGGCAATAAAAAAACGAGTTCTCTTACAGAACCCGCGCGTACTTCACCTAATAGAACCAGTGAAAACTATCTAGCCCAGTGACATTATCAACTAAGGCGAGAAGCGGGTGCTTCTGCTTTTATTTCTCAACCATCATAGTATAGCAAAAACCAATCCTTCTGTCAATGTTTTTCATACAGTTTTTCTTCCTTTTCTGAAAATGATTGGTCTAGCAGACTTTCTAGCAGTGATTCCCGCTTCTTTGCTATACTAAAGAAAAACGAGGTGAATCCAAATGAAAAAAATCGAACCTATCCCACCTTCTCTTCCTCCTCTGACAAAAGAAGATTTTTATTTAGAAGATGAAGAAATCCTCTCTGGTCTTCTGATCAATGGAGGTGATCAAAGCTATCTTGATGCCAAAAATATGGTATTAAGAGAGAGTCATGTCCAAAAGCTGACCATGCAAAAAACAGCTTTACGTCATTTTGAATGCAGTAATGTCATTTTTGAAAAGTGTGATTTGTCCAATCTGGAGTGGATTGGTGGCAGTTTCCACCAAGTCGTGTTTCATCAATGTAAATTAACAGGTACGAATTTTGCCGAAAGTTATCTTAGAGACTGCACTTTCACTGACTGCATTGCTTCGATGGCTTCCTTTAGCAGCACAAACTTGAAAGCCGTATCCTTCGATCATTGCCAGTTAGAAGACAGCGAATTTTATGAGGTCACTTGGAAAAATCTTTTTTTGTCTGACAATCAGTTAACTGGTTCGAATTGGTTCCGAACTTCTCTGAAGGGATTAGACTTTACGACTAATTTCTTCACTGCCATTGCTTTATCTCAAGATTATTTGGCAGGACTGATCGTCAACCAGGAGCAAGCACTTGTGATTGCTCAAGCCCTTGGTTTGCAGATCAAAGACTAGATCAACGAATCCGCCGCCATAGTGCAATGAGCATCCAAACAGATAAAACCAGACTGATGATCAAGGCGATTCCCCATCCGAAAACGGAATGGGTAAATGGTAGCTTAAGATTCATCCCGAAAAATCCTGTCACAATAGTCGGTACAGTCAAGATCAGCGACCAGACAGTCAAAAACTTCATCGTGTCATTTAAATTGTTATTCAGTAAATTATTATAAGTGCCAGAAAGCTGATCTAAAATCTGCGAAGCTAAGTTCGTCATTTCAACTGCTTGTCGTGCTTCGATCAGTGCATCGTCCAACTCTTCCTTTTCCTTTTCTGACAACTTGCGATAAATGGCTAATGCCTTGATTTGTTCCAAAAGTACTACATTTTGTTTTGTTCCTGTAACTAAGTAAACCAAACCAATCTCTAAATCTGAAAGTTGCAGTAGATTCTTGTTTGTTGTTTTTTCCCTTAACTTTAGGTTGAGCCGTTGACGTTCGCTATTTACTTCCTCGATTAAAGGAAAAAAGGAATCGGAAATTAAAAATAATGTACGAAACAATAAACTGTATACACTCATGTCTGGCATTCGCTCCAAAAGTGATCGAATCAGTCGAATCACATACTCGGTATTCGGCGTGGTAAATGTAAACAAACCATCTTCTTTTAAAATAAAAGCGATAGGACTAGTTTCGTAATGATTATCAACTTTTTGTTGGTGCGGGACATTTGATACAAGTAGTAACGCTTCATCAAAAGAGTCATACTCTACGCGTGCCCGCTCATTTTTATCTAGAGAATAAGTCAGCATCTCATCGCTGATGCCATATTCTTCTTTTAAATTTTTAACAGCTAGCACATCATCTTGCTGTATATTGATCCAAAAATTACGTTCTTGATTAAAATAGTGTTTTTCCCGCATACTCCATCCTCCTGATATTTGTTTCTAGTATAAAGAAAAAAGCTACTCAAATAAAGGAGCATCCTTTTTTGAGTAGCTTTAAATCAAATAGCTAATTCAGTTTGGCGGATTTCTGCTAATTTTTCTTCGATCATTTTCAAGACTTCTTCTTTTGCTTGAGGATCTTCCACAAAATTATAGCGATCTCCATCGATTTGGATTTTTGGACTTTCTTTGTATTCTTCATACCATTGATCATACCGTCTGTTCAATTCTTTGTAATAATCGTACAGACTTGGGTCAAAGGACAATTGTTCATACGAACGACCACGTTTCTCGATCCGTTCCAGCATCGTATCAAAAGATACACGAATATGAACTAATAAATCCGGGTGTTTTTTATGGGCAGCATAGGGCAGTTCTTCCATCATGTTTTCCAGCAGTTCATCATACACACGAACTTCCGTTTCCGTCGCTCTTCCTAGATCTGCATTTAGATGGAAAAGCAGCGAATCTTCATAAATCGAACGGTCCAATACATTATTGTCATCTTTCATTGCTTGTTTGATGCTTGCAAAACGTTTATTCAAAAAATAAATTTGCAGCAAAAAAGCATACTGTTCAGGGTTTGCATAAAATAAGGGCAAGACTTCATTATCATCAATTGATTCATAAAATGCCTGACTATCAAAGTGTTCAGCCATCATTTCTGTCAAACTTGATTTTCCGGCACCAATTGTACCTGCTAAAACGATCACGCTCATTTACCTCCAGCTCACTTCATCACTAAATATTGTGTTTAACTCCAACCTTTTTAAATATACCCCCAATATCTAGTAGTGTCAATTGTATTTTTTTCTAGTCAAAAAAGAAAAAAGGTCAAAAAATTCTTAAGAAAAAAGGGTTTTTCCTTTAGAAAACGTATTCTTAGTTTTACTTCTGGGATGATTTTAGTAAAATAAAGAAGGAATGTTTTTTGAGACCCTTAGCGGACAAAAAATTTCGTGAAGCAGCGCAACTCGTTTTGGGCGCTTTATTTTTTGCTTAAAAATCACTTTTACGTGAGAAGGAGTTAGATTATGGCAAACTATGGCCAAGGAGAATCAAGCGGAAAGATTATCTTGATGGGCGAGCACGCGGTTGTTTATGGAGAACCGGCGATTGCCTTTCCTTTTTATGCAACAAAAGTCACCGCATTCCTTGAAGAGCTGGATGCAATGGACGATCAATTGGTTTCTTCCTACTATTCAGGAAATTTAGCCGAAGCTCCTCATACATTAAAAAATATCAAAAAATTATTCATCCATTTAAAAAAAGAGCATGATATCCATAAAAACTTGCAACTAACCATCGAAAGCACGATTCCTGCTGAACGTGGAATGGGATCAAGTGCTGCGGTCGCCACAGCAGTTACTCGTGCTTTTTATGATTACTTAGCACTCCCTTTGTCTCGTGAAATACTATTAGAGAAAGTACAACTTTCGGAAAAAATCGCACATGGCAATCCTAGTGGGATCGATGCAGCCGCTACTAGCAGCTTGCAGCCAATTTATTTTACAAAAGGGCATCCTTTTGATTATTTTTCTTTGAATATCGATGCTTTTTTGATTGTCGCTGATACAGGAATCAAAGGACAAACAAGAGAAGCCGTCAAAGATGTCGCTCACCTGTTTGAAAGACAACCACATGAAACTGGACAAATGATCCAAAAATTAGGATACTTGACAAAGCAAGCGAAACAAGCAATCATTGAAAATTCACCAGAAATGTTAGCTCAAACAATGGATGAATCACAATCACTTCTGGAAAAACTGACGATCAGCAACGATTTCCTTGATTTACTGATCCAAACAGCTAAAGGTACCGGTGCATTAGGTGCTAAATTAACTGGCGGCGGACGCGGTGGCTGCATGATTGCATTAGCACAAACAAAAACAAAAGCCCAAGAAATCAGTCAAGCACTTGAAGATGCGGGTGCGGCTGAAACTTGGATACAAGGATTAGGAGTACATACCTATGTTTAAAGGCAAAGCACGCGCATATACCAACATTGCCCTAATCAAATATTGGGGTAAGAAAAATGAAGCACTCATCCTTCCGATGAACAACAGTCTTTCGTTGACATTGGATGCATTTTATACCGAAACAGAAGTCATCTTTTCTGATAGCTATATAGCAGATGAATTTTATCTAGATGACACCTTGCAAGACGAAAAAGCAACAAAAAAAGTTAGTCAGTTTCTTGACCTTTTCCGTAAAGAAGCCGGCATCTCACTAAAAGCTTCAGTAATCAGTCAGAATTTCGTTCCTACCGCAGCCGGATTAGCATCCTCTGCTAGCGGGCTAGCTGCTTTAGCAGGCGCTTGTAATACTGCCCTTAAGCTTGGATTAGACGATCTTTCTCTTTCAAGATTTGCTCGACGCGGGTCTGGTTCAGCTTGCCGAAGTATTTTTGGTGGTTTCGTCGAATGGGAAAAAGGTCATGATGACTTAAGCTCTTATGCCAAGCCAGTCCCTTCTGATTCTTTCGAAGACGATCTAGCAATGGTTTTCATTTTGATCAACGACCAGAAAAAAGAAGTGTCTAGCAGAAATGGGATGCGGCGGACAGTCGAAACATCCAGTTTTTATCAAGGCTGGTTAGATTCCGTTGAAGGGGATCTATATCAATTGAAACAAGCAATCAAAACAAAAGATTTCCAACTTCTCGGAGAAACGATGGAAAGAAACGGACTAAAAATGCACGGAACGACTTTAGCTGCCCAACCACCTTTCACTTACTGGTCTCCTGACAGCTTAAAAGCGATGGATGCGGTGCGGCAATTGAGAAAGCAAGGCATTCCATGCTACTTTACGATGGATGCTGGCCCTAATGTCAAAGTTTTAGTGGAAAACAGCCATTTATCTGAGGTACAAGAAACATTTACCAAATTATTTAGCAAAGAACAAGTAATTACTGCCCACGCTGGTCCAGGAATTGCGATTATTGAATAAAGGGAGATTTTTATGATTGAAGTATCTGCACCAGGCAAACTCTATATTGCCGGAGAATATGCAGTTGTTGAAACAGGTCATCCGGCAGTTATCGCTGCAGTCGATCAATTCGTGACAGTCACTGTAGAGTCCGCACGAAAAGTCGGAAGTATCCAATCTGCACAATATAGCGGGATGCCTGTACGTTGGACAAGACGTAACGGGGAATTAGTTTTAGATATTCGGGAAAATCCTTTTCATTATATCCTTGCTGCTATTCGATTGACTGAAAAGTATGCACAAGAAAAAAATATTCTTTTATCCTTTTATGATCTGAAAGTAACAAGCGAGCTAGACAGTTCAAATGGTCGGAAATACGGATTAGGTTCTAGCGGCGCCGTTACTGTTGCAACGGTCAAAGCCTTGAATGTTTTTTACGCATTGAATTTATCTCAGCTAGAGATTTTCAAGATCGCAGCACTCGCTAATTTAGCAGTTCAAGATAATGGTTCTTGCGGCGACATCGCTGCTAGCTGTTATGGTGGCTGGATCGCCTTCTCGACCTTCGACCATCCTTGGCTCCAAGAACAAGAAACTCAGCATTCTATCAGTGAGTTACTTGCCATGGATTGGCCTGGTCTATCAATTGAGCCATTGATTGCTCCTGAAGATCTACGTTTATTGATTGGTTGGACGGGTAGCCCTGCCTCTACTTCTGATTTGGTCGATCAAGTTCACCGTTCGAGAGAAGATAAAATGGTGGCTTATCAGCTTTTCTTAAAAAACAGTACAGAATGCGTCAATGAAATGATCAAAGGATTTAAAGAAAATAATGTTACGTTGATCCAACAGATGATTCGAAAAAACCGACAATTACTGCATGATTTGTCTGCTATCACCGGGGTTGTTATCGAAACGCCTGCTTTGAACAAATTATGTAATTTAGCTGAACAGTATGATGGGGCTGCAAAGTCTTCCGGTGCAGGTGGTGGGGATTGCGGCATCGTGATCGTTGATCAGAAATCTGGCATCCTTCCTTTAATGAGTGCATGGGAAAAAGCAGAGATCACCCCCCTACCGTTACATGTCTATAGCGATCAAAGAAAGGAAAACAGATGAATCGAAAAGATGAACATGTTTCACTAGCTAAAGCCTTTCATGATAAGCAAAAAAATGAATTTGATTTCGTACGGGTCATTCATAATCCTTTGCCGCAAACAGCAGTTGCTGATGTCGATCTAAGTACACAGGCAGCTGGGTTTACACTAAGCAGCCCGTTTTATATCAATGCGATGACTGGCGGAAGCGAAAAAACAAAAAAAATCAACCAAGATCTTGCAATCGTCGCAAGAGAAGCAGATTTGATGATTGCCACTGGTTCAGTCAGCGCTGCCTTGAAGGACCCTTCTTTAGCCGATACTTATACAATTGTGCGACAAGAATATCCTCACGGGAAAATCATTGCCAACATCGGTGCAGGAACTTCTGTCGAAAGAGCCCAAGAAGCTATCCGATTGTTTCACGCAGATGCCTTACAGATTCATTTGAATGCACCTCAAGAATTGGTCATGCCTGAGGGAGACCGTGATTTTACTAACTGGAAAGCACTTATCCAAGAGATTCAAACAGCCATTGATGTCCCCCTCATCGTAAAAGAAGTCGGGTTTGGCATGACAAGAGAAACGATCAAAGATTTAGCTTCTTTAGGGGTTCATACAGTTGATATCAGCGGTCGAAGCGGGACAAGTTTCACCCAGATTGAAAATGCCCGTCGCTCCAAGCGAGAACTGAATTATCTAGCTGATTGGGGGCAATCGACAGTCGCCTCATTGCTTGAAGCAAATGAAGCAGACACTTCTATGGAAATCCTAGCCTCCGGAGGTATCCGCAATGCCTATGACATATTTAAGGCCCTTTGTCTAGGCGCAAAAGCAGTGGGCACTTCAGGAACTGTATTGACTCACCTGATGAATCATGGCGTAGAAGAAACCATTATGCTAATGAAACAATGGCAAGAGGAACTTCGTCTGCTTTATACCATGATCGGCGCAACGAATATCGCGACCCTCCACCAACAATCTCTCATCTTTTCCGGTCCAGTGAAGGATTGGTGCGAAGCAAGAGGAATCGACTTAGTGAAGTATGGAAGACGCACAGAAAAAGGAGTATGACTGATTTACGTCATACTCCTTTTTTTCAAATAAATGATGTTTGATCAGCTGTCCTTCGGTATTCGTTCAAGCTGCTGATTTCATAACCTCTCCACTAAACAGTGTACTAAACCTCGTTTAAGGTTGTTTTCCGATATAGGCAAGTATGCCGCCGTCTACATACAAGACATGGCCGTTAACGAAATCCGATGCGCTAGAAGCCAAGAAGACAGATGGCCCAGCCAAATCGATTGGCTCGCCCCAACGTGCTGCTGGCGTACGTCCAACGATAAATTGGTCGAATGGATGACGTTCACCGTTTTCTTGTGTTTCGCGTAATGGAGCAGTTTGCGGTGTAGCAATATAACCTGGTCCAATTCCATTACATTGGATATTGTATTGACCGTATTCAGAAGCGATGTTTTTCGTCAGCATTTTTAATCCGCCTTTTGCCGCAGCATAAGCACTGACCGTTTCGCGTCCTAATTCACTCATCATAGAACAGATATTGATGATTTTACCGCCGCCTTTTTCGATCATATCTGGAATAACTGCTTTTGAAACGATAAATGGAGCATTTAAATCCACGTCGATCACTTGACGGAAGTCAGCCGCATCCATTTCAATCATCGGTGTCCGTTTGATGATCCCTGCATTATTGACTAGAATATCAACTGAACCTACATCTTCTTTGATTTGCTGAACCATTGCTTGAACCGCTTCTTCATCAGTTACATCGCAGACATAACCTTTTGCATCGATGCCCGCTTCTTTATAATGCGCTATACCTTCATCAACTGATTCTTGATTCAAGTTATTAAACACGATTTTTGCTCCTGCTGTAGCTAAAGAGCGTGCAATCTCAAATCCAATACCATAGACGGCACCGGTGACTAATGCTACTTTTCCATCTAAACGAAACATATCCATATTAAATTCCATCATTTTCTCTCCCTTATGCTTATTTTAATTGATCCATTTGCACCATATCCATGTCTGTATAGGTGATGTTTTCTCCGCACATTGCCCAGATGAATGAGTAATTGCTTGTACCTACACCTGAATGGATCGACCAGCTTGGTGAAATAATAGCTTGTTCATTGTCTACGACTAAATGTTTTGTTTCATCTGGTTTGCCCATCATGTGGAACACACGTGTATCTTCATTGGCATAATCAAAGTAGACATAAGCTTCCATACGACGTTCATGTGTATGACAAGGCATCGTATTCCAAGCACTTCCTGGTTCTAAAATCGTATAACCCATTTGTAATTGACAGCTTTCGCATACATTTGGATGGATGTATTGATAGATTTTACGTTCATTCAATGTCAGACCTTCACCAGTTTCCATTGGTTTTACTTGGTCGATACTGATTTTTACATTTGGATATTTATGATGTGCTGGAACAGAACTAATATAGAATTTAGCTGGGTTTTCAGCATCTTGAGAAGAAAATACGACATGTCGTGTTTCTTTTCCGATATAATAGCCGTCTTGTTTTTTCATTTCTTCTTTTTGCCCATCGATCTCGATGAATCCTGGTCCACCGATATTGATCACACCTAGTTCACGACGTTCTAAGAAGTAATCAACACCTAGTTCTTTGTCTAATGTGATTTCTAATTCTTTTTCAGTAGGTGTCACGCCACCAAAGATCATTCGATCGTTGTGTGTATAAGTCAAACTGATTTTTCCTGGTTCAAATACCTTTTCTACTAAAAACTCTTTTCTCAATTGTTCCGTTGAATAATGACGGATATCTTCTGGACTGTGTGTATAACGTGTTTCCATTTCTTGCATTTTCTTCTACTCCTTCTATCGAATGATTTTTCCAGAGCCGCATGCTAAAAATTGTGCGACTTCTTCTTGACTGAATTGGTTGCAGTCCCCGTGGATCGTATGCTTCAAGGCAGAAGCTGCCGTAGCAAAATCAATGATTTCTTGCGGGGGCATATTGGATAAAATCCCATGGAGCACGCCACCTGCAAAAGCATCTCCGCCACCTACTCGATCCACGATCGGGGTGATTCTATGGACTTGGGATTCCACATATTCACGGTTCATCCACAATGTCCCCTTCAATTCATTTTCACTTGCTGAATGAACGGTACGTTTGGTCGAATAAAACACCTGGATATTCGGGAACTTTTCCTGCATTTTTTGATAATAATAAATTAGAGGTTGTTCTTCTGCTTCTGGCGCTTTCTCGATACCTAACAAATAAAGAGCATCCATTTTTCCAGCTGAACAGATATCTACTAAAGGTAAAAGCTGATGGATTACTTCGCTGGCTTCTTGCTGTGTCCATAATTTCCCGCGATAGTTGATATCGAAGCTGATCAGGCAGCCGGCTTTTTTTGCAGCTTCTATCACTTGTTTCGTCATTTTTTGCCATTTTTTAGACAAAGCTGGGGTGATTCCTGAAACATGAAATATATCTATTCCTTGGAATAACTCCTCTAACGACCATTCCAAATGATCCATTTCAGCAAAGCTTGATCCGGCACGATCATAGATCACTGAGGCGGCGCGTTCGCCACTACCAGTTTCCATATAATAAGTACCTAGTCTTGGTCCACCAGATAATACCTGTTTCGTATCTACTCCATAACATTGCAAGTGCTTTTTGACTGCTTTTCCCAATGCGTTATCAGGTACTTTGGTAGCAAAAACCGCGTCATGTCCGTAATTAGCTAAAGAAATTGCTACGTTTGCTTCCCCTCCGCCATAATGGGCTGCGAATCGTTCACTTGAATCGATGCGGGTTCCCTGTTCTGTGGACAATCGCAACATGATTTCTCCGAGTGTCACTACTTTTCCCATAAGCAGTTACCTCATGATTTCTTTCATTTTTGCTGCATACTGTTGCGCGACTTCCGTTACTTTGTCAAAATCTCCTGTAGCTGCAGGTGCTAAAAGGTTCCCACCTACTCCGACTGTTACGACACCAGCATCGAACCACTCTTTTATATTGTCCAGACTCACACCACCAGTTGGCATGATATTGACTTGAGGCATCGGTGCCTTGAAGGCAGAAATGATACTTGGTCCATAAGCGCTTCCAGGAAATAGTTTGACGATATCTACCCCGCTTTTCAGCGCTGTTTTGATCTCGGTAATCGTCATACATCCTGGTAAGTAAGGAATTTGATACAGATTGCACATCTCTGCCGTTTCTTGATCAAAGGAAGGGCTAACAATATACTCTGCGCCAGCTAAGATAGCCAAGCGAGCTGTGACAGCGTCTAATACTGTACCTGCGCCAATCACTATTTCTGGTTGATCTTTGTAAAATGACAAAAGTTCTTTGATTACTTGATCCGCTTGAGGGACTGTAAAAGTCAACTCAATACCAGTTAGACCACCTTTGATGATTGCGTGGCAAGCATTCAAAGCTTCTTCTTTACTTTTTCCGCGTACCACCGCAATCACTCCGGCGTTTTTCAATCGAGATAAAATATCAATTTTTTTCATCTTCTCCACCTATTTCCTATTTAGAAATTTTATTTTATAACTTGGAAATCTATGCCCATATTATACGGCAGAAAAGAAAAAATGCGAACGCTTTTTTCATTATTTTTGAATTCTTTGCTCGATTTCGCTTTTTGTTTGCTTGAGGGCACTGATTATTTGTTCTTTTGTCTCATCTGTTAAACGATATTTCGGCATACTTACACTAAATGCACCAATGATTTGTTCATTTTTCACGATTGAGGCTCCTATACAAAAAATATCACGTTCGATTTCTTCATCGTCAAATGCAACGTGGGTTTCTTTTACCGTTTGGATTTCCTTTTTCAAACGCAAGGCATTGGTAATCGTGTACTCCGTGTAAGGGATCAACGGATGTTTTTCAAGATAATCAGTGTACTGCTCTTCACTGAATTCTGCTAATACGGCTTTACCCATCGCAGAATTGTATAATGGTCGGGTGATTCCGATTTTTGAAGACATACGGATCGTTTGATGTTTTGGATCTAGTTTGTTCACATACAAGATTTCATTGTTGTCCAATACCCCTAAGTGGATAGTCTCATCGATTTTTTGCTGCAACTGTTCTAAAAATGGTAAAGTCAGTTCTACCAAATCGATTTGTTCAATGTTTTTATTCGCGTAGCGAATAAGCTTTGCACCTAAACGATAATTTTTCTCTGAATTTTTATTTACGTAGCCGATCATCAGTAAAGTATCTAGTATTTTCAAGACTGTAGAAGAAGTCATTCCCACACCCTTTGCGATTGTCTGCAAAGAGATGTCTGGATTTTCCGCTAAATAGTCTAGTATTTTAGAAGCTTTGATCAATACAGTTCCATAAGGTTTTTTATTTTCCATATAATATTCTCCTATTTCTTTATAAGAAAAATTATAGCGGAAATACCATCCATTTAAAAGAGATAACCGAATACAAACTGCTATTTCTCTTTATAGGCAACTCAAAGTTAAAGATCCGCTTCGTTTTTACATCAAGCTTTGATATAAGGCAATGATTTCTTCTACTGTCGTTTCTCTTGGATTTCCTGGTGTGCATACATCTCGCAAAGCATCTTCTGCAATTGCTGGGATATCCGCTTCTTTTACACCTAACTCAGAAATGGTCGCTGGGATTCCAACCGCTTTGCTTAACCGATCAATCTCACCGCAAGCTGCATCTCTTACATCTTCTAAAGACATTTCAGCTGCTCCTTTGATTCCTAGTACAAGAGCGATTTCACGGTATTTTTCTCCAGTATATTCTTTGTTATATTTCATGATCGTTGGCAAGAGCGCTGCACACGCTACACCATGTGGGATGTTGTACCATGCACTTAACGGATGAGCCATCCCATGTACCAGTCCTAAACCTACATTTGAGAAGCCCATTCCTGCAATATATTGTCCTAATGCCATTTTTTCTCGTCCATTTTGATCACCCTCTACAGAAGCTTCCAAAGAATGACCAATGATTTCAATTGCTTTCAAATGCAGCATATCAGTCATTTCCCAAGCGCCTTTTGTGATCAACCCTTCGATAGCATGTGTCATAGCATCCATCCCTGTTGACGCAGCCAATTTTTTTGGCATTCCCATCATCATGTCACTGTCGATGAACGCAACGATTGGGATATCATGTGGATCGACACAGACGAATTTCCGGTGATTTGCTTCATCTGTGATAACGTAGTTGATCGTTACCTCAGCTGCTGTCCCAGAAGTCGTTGGTACAGCTAAGATAGGTAAACATGGATTTTTTGTATCAGCAACACCTTCTAAGCTGATGACATCTGAAAACTCTGGATTCGTCAAAATAATCCCAATGGCTTTTGCCGTATCGATTGGCGAACCTCCACCGATTGCGATTAAACAGTCTGCCTCTGCCTCTTTAACAAAAGCCACTCCGTCTTTTACGTTTTGGATTGTTGGGTTAGGTACGATCCCGTCGTATAAAACATAATCGATTGCTGCATTATCCAAAAGCTCTGTTACTTTTGTCGCTATGCCATGTTCGATCAATCCTTTATCAGTAATGACAGCTGCTTTGCTGAATCCTCGCTGCTGAAATTCGGGAACGATTGACTCAATCGCTCCTTTTCCAAAATACGATGTTTCATTTAAAATCATTCGATTACTCATTTTCTATTCCTCCTAATTTGTATTATTTTTCACAATAAAAATGAAAGAACTTCAAGCAACCGGTTGCCCAGTTGCTTGTTGCTACAGTTCAAAGACTGGCGTCAATTCACGGCTGACTGGAGAGGCATCTGGATTTGTTTCCATGATATCTTCCATGTATTTCCACCATTTTTGATTGATCGGTGTATTTGCCATTTTCCCCCATATCTCTTCATCCTCGACCACTAAGTAACCAAATAATAAACTTGTACTCGGATCAAGATAGATTGAATAGTCGATGACCCCATGTTCACGAAGCGCTGTGCGCATCTCTGGCCAAAGTTCATCATGTCTTTTTTTGTATTCTTCTTGTTTTTCTGGGTAAACTTTCATGCAAAAGGCTTTTTTCACCATGTCAGACACCTGCTTTCGTATGAACTTCCTCCAAATAACCTGCTTTCGGAGTAACACCAAACGCATCTGCTAAGCGCCACAAATTCTCATCTGTGATTGTTTGCAAGATTGGTCCTTGCGCTTTGACGTACGTATAGACTTCTGCTGCCTTTTCTGCTGTCTCGATCAAACCAAAGACTTCATCCATGTCTTTTCCTGATCCGTAGATTCCATGTTGCGGCCATAAAACCAATCGAGTTTCTTTCATTTTTTCAGCTGTTGCTTCCCCAATCTCATTTGTTCCTGGAACCATCCACGGAATGATGGAAATCCCTTCTGGAAAAACAACTAAGCATTCCGTGCACATTTGCCACAGCGTACGACTAAAGGAACGTTCGTCTAATTCATGCGTAAAGCTCATCGCTAATAAATGGCTAGCATGGCAATGCATAACGATCCGATTATCTGGGTCTACTTCTAAACGGGCGATATGACTCATAAAATGACTTGGCAACTCGCTTGTAGGAAGGCAGTCATTTTCTAACCCCCACAAAAGCTCTAATGTTTTGCCATCCTCGGCAACTCGAACGATTCCAAGGTTTTCGGCAGGTTCGCTCGCTACATTTTTAAAATATCTTCCTGAACCAGTTACAATAAAATAGCATCCTGCTAAACGGCTGGCATCAAAAATCATCGAGATGCGGCGGGTCACTTTTTCAGGATCCAAGAACGGTGTGATCTCTTCCTCTTTGAGTAAATAAGAAATATTCCCGCCATTTCGTTCATCCCATCCCAAGCGATAAAGATTCGATGTCGTTTCAATCATTTCTTTCACATAAGGCGCTTGTAAAATATCTATTTTTTTCAATATAGCCACACTCCTATTTTCTTAATCCCAACACGTCTTTTTGATATTCTTGGACTTCTTCTAGCCAATCCAAACCAACTGGAACTTGATTTTTGTAACAGAAATAATTCCATACATCGGCATACGGGAAATCTTTCAATTCTTCCGTGTAAGCCATTCTTGAAGTAAAGTCAAAAGCCAGCTCCATTTCTTTCAATCGCTTAACTGGTTCCAGCATAGCTTTCATTAATGCTTTTTGTGTATTTCTCGTACCAATGACCCAAGCAGCGATACGATTGATCGTTGCATCAAAGAAATCCAGACCGATATTCGTTTTTTCCAGTAATTCGTTACGGACTAATTCTTTAGCAATTTCCTGCAATTCATCATCCATCAAAACGACATGATCTGAATCCCAACGAACTGGACGAGAAACGTGCAACATGATTCCTTTGCTGAATAAAGCTAAGGAAGACAATTTATTGGAAATCACTTCTGTTGGATGAAAATGTCCAGCATCTAGACAAACAAGTTTGTCACGAGTCAACCCGTAACCCATATAAAATTCATGGGAACCGACTGTATAAGCTTCAGCGCCTAAACCAAATAGTTTGCTTTCTACTGCATCTTGTACATACCCTTCATCTAGCTCTTCTGTAAAAATTTCATCAAGCGATTCCATCAAACGTTTCCGTGGGGTAAAACGGTCGATTGGATTGTCTTTCATCCCATCAGGTACCCAAAAGTTATTGATACATGTTTGTCCAGTTTCTTTTCCAAAGTATTCTGCGATTTTGCGGCTTCTTTTCCCGTGTTCGATCCAGTATTCACGAACTTCTTTATCTGGGTGAGCTAATGTAAAGCCGTCTTTCATCATTGGATGCGAAAAGAAAGTCGGATTGAAATCAAGACCGATCTCTTCTTTTTTTGCCCACTCTACCCATTTCTCAAAATGCTTCGGCTCAATCTCATTGAGATCGACCGCTTCTTCTGTGTCCAAATAGATAGCATGAAGATTCAACTTATGTTTGCCCGGTATCAAAGAATATGCCTTCTCCAAATCTTGTCTAAGCTCTTCGGGTGTCCGTGCAGCTCCTGGGAAATTTCCTGTTGCCATGATTCCACCAGTCAATTCGCCATCCGGTGTCAAGAAACCTTTGACATCGTCTCCTTGCCAGCAATGCATAGAAATTTTGATGTCTTGCATCTTTTCTAGTACAGCATCTGTATCTACACCGATAGTTGCATATCTTTCTTTTGCTTGTTCGTAATTTCTTTCAATCGTGTTCATACGATTACTCCTTTGATTTTATTCACGTACCATTCCATCGTGTTTTGCTTATTTTCATCTGGGTAAAAAGTTTCACATGGAAACGACTGTTTGATTACATTTCTTGCTTGTTCTATATTCGAAAACTGACCTGTACTGAGCATTTGCATGGCTACATTCCCGATTGCTGTGGCTTCACTAGGACCTGCTTCTACAATGATTCCGGCATAATCTGCTGTCAATTGATTCAGTAAGCGATTATTCGATCCGCCCCCTACGATGTGCAGTTTTTCCAATTTCGTTCCAGTCAAGTGTTCTACTTTGATCAGCTCTTGTGCGTAACAAAGAGCAAGATTATCATACACACAACGAGCGAGAGCTCCCGGTGAAACAGGGACTGGCTGCTCTGTTTCAAAACAGTATTGCTGAATCTCTTCTATCATATTTTTAGGATTCAAAAATCGAGGGTCATTGATTTCCATCACTTGTTGCAGCGGCTTTTCTTTTGCAGCAAGTTCTGCCAATTCCGCGTAACTGTATTCGTACTCCTGCATTCGAGCAACTTCCTGGATCAACCACATCCCCATGATATTTTTCAAGAAACGCACCGTATTATGAGCGCCCCATTCATTCGTGTAATTCTCAGAAAAAGCGGCGCGAGAAACATTGGCGATCTTTGTTTCCATCCCTAAAAGCGACCATGTCCCACTGCTGATATAGCCCCACTGTTCTCCTTGCCCTGGTGTGCCTAATACAGCTGACGCCGTATCATGACTTGCTACTGTGATAAAGGTCACATCTGGCAAATCATATTTTGAGAATTTTTCTTTTTGCAAATCTCCCAGTATCGTTCCCGGCTCTGTCAATGGAGGAAATAATCCCTTCGAAACACCAACTTTTTCAAGAAGTTCTGTTTCCCACTCTTTTGTCCCTGCATTCAGCAGCTGCATAGTAGACGCATTGGTTTTTTCCGTCACCATATTGCCAGTAAAGACGTAGCCTAAATAATCAGGAATCAATAACAATTTATGTGCTTTTGCCAAATGGTCTTTTTCTTCGACAAACAATTGGAATAAGGTATTGAAAGGCTGGATCTGAATCCCTGTTTGCTCATACAACTTATCTAGAGAATAGCTTTCAGAAAACTGTTTTACTGCTTCATCGGTACGATCGTCCCGATAAGCGATCGGATCATTCAGCCGTTCCCCTTGTTTGTCAATCAAACAGTAATCGACTGCCCATGTATCGATCCCTGCAAAACAGCGATCGATCCCTGTTTTCTTTAATT
Organism: Enterococcus lactis; assembly: GCF_015751045.1. Lineage (GTDB taxonomy): Bacteria > Bacillota > Bacilli > Lactobacillales > Enterococcaceae > Enterococcus_B > Enterococcus_B lactis. The sequence goes on along the minus strand of NZ_BNJW01000021.1, from coordinate 17,786 downwards.
TTTCAAATCCAATCAAAATCTCTTCGATAAGATAATCGATCTTCCAGCGGTCATGACCGTCTTTTTTCCGAAAGCCGTTCTTGAATCGGTGTACTTCTTCCAAGACTAAAGAACCTTCATCATTTCTCGTACTTTTCATTAGTCGTCCGCTTGACGCACCGATATCGATGGCAACAAATGTCGGATTCATTTCTCCACCTCTTTTACTTTATTGTTGATTAACACTTCCTTAATAAAGCGTTATCATTTATTAACAATGCTATCATATTACATAAACTTATATTTTGCTTCACACTATTTTGGTATATAATTGCATTATCTTGACAAATTGGGAGTGTTTACATGGATTACTGGGAAAAAGCCAATCACTCATGGTCGGAAGACTCAAAAAGAGTGATCTTGACACCTACGCAAAGAAGTAGGAATTTATTTTTTTATATCCAAGAAATCGGCTACTTTAAAGCGCCGGTCCCTTACTATACTGAACGAGCACATTTACCTTCTTATTTGATAAAATTTACTTTGTCTGGCGAGGGTTTGCTTACATATAAAGCTAATCAGCACCAGCTAAAAGCTGGAGACCTCTTTTTTATTGACTGCCAAGAATATCAGCGTTATCAAACGATTAGCGAAGAACCATGGGAAATGGATTGGATCCATTTGAATGGTCAGAGCGTCCAATCATTTTATCAAGAATTCACAAAAGACGGCCATAACACCTTCCATTCGACAGGTGATCCATCAGAAAACAAGATCCATCATCTGATCACAGAATTGATCCACATGCAGCAAGGTGCGAATGCCCGTACCGATTTCCAGTCCTCTGTAGCTATCCACAAGCTGTTGAATGAACTGATTTTGCAGAAGTATCAGCTGGATTTCGAAGAAGAAGATATTCCCCCTTACGTTTATAAGCTTAAGCAATACTTGGACGAACACTTCAAAGAAACGATCACACTTGATCAATTAGAACAGCAATTTTTACTGAATAAATATCAGCTGAGCAAAGATTTTTCCAAATTCATCGGTTCTCCGCCAATCGATTATTTAATCAGCAAAAAACTCTCTTACGCTAAAGACCTTCTTCGGTATACAGAATTTACTATTCGAATGATTTCCGAAGAAATCGGAATCGAGAATTTTGCTTACTTTAGTCGCTTGTTCAAAGCAAAAACTGGATTATCACCGAGAGATTTTCGTAAATTTAGCTGATTCATATAATATGTACGCACTTTTTTTAAAAGATATAGTAGAATAATAAAATAACCGCAGTTTCTGCTTCTATATAAACAACAGCAGCTACTTCGGTTATTTTGGGGTGGTTATTCTCATTGTTCATCTTCAAAATGTTCATAATGAACAAGCTGGTTTTGTGTATCGCGCTTCAAAAATTCTTTAGGCGTTATACCAAACTCTCTCTTGAATGCTTTCAGAAAATGCGGATAAGATGAAAAACCACTTTTACTATATACAGCACTAGAACTACGGTACTCTCGCAACAAGTGCTTGGCATAGATCAGCTTTTTCTTCATTACATACTGATGAAACGTAAATCCAGTGTACTTTTTGAATTCTCGGGTGATATGGTATTTGCTGACAAAAAATTGCTTCTCCATTTCCTCTAAAGAAAGCGGATGAGATAAATTTTTTGAGATATATTGTAACATTTGTTCCACACGCTCATTTGGAACTACAGCATTCTGTTCTTGCGCACTCTCTTCTTTTTGTACTACTTGATTGAGAAAAATCAAGTATTCTACCAGAGCTTGTTCATATTTTATGTCTTCACCGTAAATTTTTTTATCAGGAGGGTGGTCGATAAATGATAATTTTTGCTTCAATACTTCCTGTTCGACTTGCAATACACGACTCCTTTTCTCTCCCATTGGTTGAAAACAAGCCGATAGATTAGACCATGGCGTGGAACGACTTCCCAGAAAAGAAGGGGTAACAAAGATATAGACACGCTCGAATACATCTGAAGACTGGCGGACGATACGATGCAAATCGTTGGAATGGATGAGCAGCACACTTCCTGCTTTGATCGTAAATTGCCGTCCGTTCAAATAAAAAGTCGCTTCGCCCTTTAATGTAGCATGGATTTCATAGAAATCATGGTGATGGTAGATTGTTTTATTTTGGCTAACGACATCTTTGACATGATAGATTTCATACTGATCAGAAACCATCGTATTGACTTGCTCACCGCTTATTTTCTTTTGAAGCATGTGCTGCACCTCCTTTGTTCAGTTGTGCACAATTATATTATATCACGTTTTTTGCAATCAAAAAGAGCTGCTTTTATATACTCTTATAAAAAAGAAGAGACGTGACATCTTCTAGCCCCGCCCCCTCCATTCTAAATATTAGTTAATCAATGTCTTCTTTACATTATTCAAGAAGACTTCTTCCATAACGAATCCCATCATCTTTTGTTTCTTCAAGAACCACATACAGATACGGACGGTTCTTCTTGATGATTTCTTTGATTTTTGTGTACTCGATCACACCGTCTCCCAAATTTACCGGCACGATTTTTTCCTGTTCGACACGAAAATCTTTCAAATGAACCGCACATATCTTTTTACCAAAACGCTCAAAAGCTTCTTCTACCAATTGGACTTGTCCTTGATAATCAGTACTTGTAATCAAATTTGTCGGATCTAAAATGATTCCTAGATAGTCCGAATCCACTGCTTGGATCAGCTGCTCTACTCTTTCTAAAGAATACACCGGATGATTCAAACCTGGTTCTATCCCCACCATCATTTGGTATTTTTCTCCAGCTTTTACCAAGCGACGGATAACGGACACTGCTTCAGCAAATGCTTCATCTGTGAAATTTTCTTCCGTATATTGGATTTCCGGCAAAACACATCCCGTTTCCGAAGCAACCATTGACGCACCAAAGGAAGGAGCATAGCGAAGATACTGCTCGAACTTTGTCAGCAACTCTTCTCGTATCGTTAAATCTGGATGAATCATATTGATATAGCAACTTAAAATTCCTACGGACACTTCTTGCTTTTCTAAGACACGTTTGACATAATTTCCCATCCCAGAATTGATTTCGTTTGCGCCAGAAGACATTTCAGGAAACGAAAGACCTAAGGCGAGCTGCAGTGTATGGATCCCTTGTTCTTTTGTTTTTTCTGCAAGGTCTTCTATCGTTTGGACTTGGGAAAGATCATGTCCTCTAATTGTAATGTTCAACATAATTATTCTCCTAACTCAGCATATTGGGTAGCCACATGACGATTTGCGGGAAATAGGTAATCAAAAACAAGACGACTAGGATAATCCCATAAAACGGAAGAAGTGGTTTCAGCATGGCTTCTGCTTTTACGCCTCCTACACTTGCACCGACATATAACCCTGTACCTACAGGAGGTGTAATTGAGCCTACACACAGATTCATGATTGAAAACAATCCATAATGTACAGGATCAACCCCTACACTTGTGACGATCGGTAAAAATATTGGTGTAAAAATCAAAATAGCAGGCGCTACATCCATAAACATACCCACAAGTAATAACACAAGATTGACTAATAACAGAATCACTAGCTTATTATCCGTTACGCCCATAATCAACGAACTAATTGCCTGAGGAATACCGGTAAACGCCATGGCGAAAGACATCATGGAAGAAGTAGCTAATAAGAACATGATCGTCCCTGACATTGCTACTGATTGAAACAACATATTAGGTATATCTTTTAGTTTTACCGTTTTATAGTAAAACATAGCAATCAACAGGGAGTAAATGACAGCTATCGCTGAAGCTTCTACTGCTGTAAATATCCCCGTCAAGATACCCCCGATAATGATGACAATCAATAGAAGGCTAGGAATCGCCTCTTTTATTATTTTTCCAGCATGAGCCATCTGTCCTTTTTCGACAACAGGGTATTTATTCTTTTTAGCAACGATGAATGCTACTAGCATGATTCCTAGTGCCCACAAAGCCCCTACGAGATACCCTCCCATAAATAAAGCCGAAATCGAAGCACCACCAGCAACAAGTGAATACATGATAAAAGCAGTACTTGGAGGAATGACCGTACCTGTCGGAGCTGACGCGATATTGACCGCTGTCGCAAACTTCGGGTCATATCCTTCTTCCACTTGCTGAGGGATCAAGACTCCGCCAATCGCGGTAGAAGCGGCAATGGCCGAGCTAGAGATGGAACCAAATAAAGCATTCCCTAACACATTCGTATGAGCCAAAGCCCCCGCGTCCGACAAACAACATCGCAAAATCCACTAGTTTCTTGGCTATCCCTCCATTATTCATGATAATACCCGAAAGAACGAAAAACGGAATAGCGATGAGCGAAAAACTGTTGATACTTCCCACCATTTTTTGAGCTGAACTAAAAGCAGAAACATCAAACGGTATAACTAACAATAAAGTCATCATTGATGAGAACGCAATACTTATAGCAATCGGCATCCCTAATACAAGCAACACGACAAATACAAAAAATAACACTAATCCGGCTTCTATTGCCATTTTATTCCTCCATTTTTATATTTTTTCTTGAATTGCTGGCTTGTTGCTTAATGTATCGATTAGATTGATCAGACTATAGATAATGATGAGTATACCTGAGACAGGTATTGACAAATACACGTACCCCATCGGAATGCTTAAAGAAGGCGAGATCTGCCCCATTGTCAACGTGACAGCATTCCATCCGCCATACATCATGATCATCGCAGCAAATACCAGAAACAAACTTTGAACAACGACTTCTAAAATTTTACTTTTTTTACCAGATAATTTTTCACTTAAAACCGTTACGGCTAGATGTGCTTTTTGTCCCACAACATACGCGGAAGACAACATGGCAAACCAGACAAGACCGAATCGGACAAGCTCTTCTGTCACCGTATTCGGATTTCCTAAAACCGTTCTGGAAAATACTTGCCATAAAACGACAGCGACCATCCCAACAAGCAAAACAGCTCCTAGGATCTCTAACACCTTATTTAAAATCACTTTCATCACAGCTACGCTCCTTGCTCTTGGATCTTTTGATAAAGGTCTTTGTAGGCAGGATCGTTTTTGAATGTATCATGAAGCGGTGCGACTGCCTCTCGAAACGGTGTATTATCTACATCATTGAATTGAACTCCATGTTCTTCTTGTGCTAAAGCTTTCTCTTCTTCAATTGCTCTGGCAAAAGCTTCGATTTCAAAAACCGTCGATTCTTTTGCTGCTTCTTCAATCGCTTTTTCCTGTTCAGCAGTTAGCTGTTCCTTGATAGCATCATTCATGATGATGATATCGGGCACACGTGTATGCTCATCATAAGAATAGTATTTAGCTACCCCGCCATGTCCAGCTGTATACAAGACAAACTCATTGTTTTCTGATCCGTTGATCAAATTGGATTGAAGAGAAGTGTATACCTCATCACTTCCCATGGGGACTGGCGAACCGCCTAAAAGCTCGACCATTTTAATAGCTGTTTCGCTTTGCATCACACGGATTTTCTTTCCCTTCAAATCTTCCGGTGTATGGATTGGACCGTCTACCATATAAAAACTGCGTTGACCAGAATCATAATAGGTCAATCCGGTAAACCCTAAATCTTTGGTTGATTGGTAGATTGGTTCCATTATTTCTTCGTTATCCATCACCTTAAAGAAATGTTCTTCATCATTGAATAGATAAGGGACTGAAAAAATCGAATAATCTTTAGAAAAACTTTCCAATGCTGAGGCACTTACTTTTGTGAAATCTACTGCTCCTGACTGTGTCAACTCGATTAGTTCCCGTTCTCCACCCAGTTGTCCATCTGGAAAATACTGGATCTGTACGGAACCGTCTGTTTTTTCTTTTACTAAACGCCCAAATTCATTCATTGCATCAATTACCGGCTGGCTGTTGCTTGCATAAGCAAAGCGCAAGGTAACTGTCTCATTTACGTCTGCATCTGCGACAGTTGCCACACTAGAATTATTTCCGCAGCCGCTTAGACCTAGCAGACCTAGGCTAAGCGAACTTGCTGCAAACAGCAGTGATGTTTTTTTCATATGGGTTTCCTTTCTTTTAACAATAAGAGACGAGCAATTCTGTCAAACAAAGCACTGTTAACGACTGTCCATAAGGCATTGCTGTGATTCCGATATTCCGATAAAAATCTAAACTATCCCCCATTCCTGTCCCGATTGAAACGTTTTGGACTTCTCCTTTTTCATCGATTTGTTCAAGCAATCCTTGGATAGCACGATAAGCGACTTCTTTATATTCTTGCGGCAAATAACGTTTATGGACCGCTTTCAAAATACCGTAAGCAAATCCTGCAGTTGCAGAAGATTCCACATAAGAAGAAGGATCATCTAACAACGTATGCCATAAACCGCTTTCAGATTGATAAGTTTTTAATGCGCGCACTTGTGCTTCAAGTGTTTCAATCAACAATTTGCGCAATGCATCTTCTTTCGATAGTTCTAAGATCTCGATGATTTCTGGAATAGCAATCGTCAACCAGCAGTTTCCACGAGCCCAAAATGCTTCGGCGTAGTTATGATTTCCTTCAAACGTCCAGCCGTGATACCACAACCCTGTCCGTTTATCCATCAAGTATTTGATGTGGATCATAAACTGGTAACGTGCTTCTTCTAAATATTCTGGGCGATTCAACAGTTTCCCGATTTTTGCCAAAGGAAGCACTGTCATCATCAATGTATCATCCCACAGCTGATTCTTATTTTCCGGTCCATATGTGGCATGTTGCAACCCCTCTTCATTTGTCCGAGGCATGTCATTCATGACCCATTCTGCCCATTGTTCTAAATAAGGCAAATAGCGTGAATCTTTCGTGTCTTCATACAAGTAAGCCATCGTCAACAACGGGGCCATCGTATTGACGTTTTTTGGGGGAGCGCCTTCTTCCATCCGATCTTCAAACCATTCATTGACTACTTGATAAGCGCGAGGATTTTTTGTCATCTGGTAATTTTTATAAATACCGTATAATCCGACACCTTGTGGCCAATTCCATACTGTCCAGCTTTTGTCATCTACTTTCAATCCATCAAAGTCCAATAAAAATTCACCGTTATCGTCTTTGATCGTTGTCAGGTTTTCAACGAGCAGGTCAATTTTTTCTTTCACTAATTCTTTAGGTACAAAAATCTCTTCTTTAATAATCATCTTTATGCCACCTTTTTAAACGCTTTCATTTTTATATCCTTAATATAGCAGTAATACCGTTCATTATAAATATCGCTTTTTGAACAAAAACTGTCTAAAATTGACCTAAACGTTAAATAACAAAAGTAACTTTCAAATACTTAGAAAACAAAAAAAGAACTTGGAGAAACAACGTTTTCCAAGTTCTTTTTCATCTATTTTTTTATCTCTTTTCTATGCTTTCTTTTGCTTATCCATTGTAAGCATCAATGATGATTTGTTTCAATTCAGAGATCAATGGTTCTTTCGGATTAGCTGTCGTACATTGGTCTTCGTAAGCTAATTCAGCCATACGGTCTACGGTAGTATCTAGTGTTTCTTGTGTGACTCCTTGAGCTTTTAGACTCATGTTGATGCCGACAGATTTTCCTAATTCATAAACAGCAGTTGCTAAAGCTTCGACTAATTCCTCTGTTGTTTCGCCTTTCAGACCTAAGAATTTTGCAATATCTGCGTAATCTGTATCTGCACGGAAATAGTCATATTTAGGGAACATCGCATGTTTTTGTGGATCTTTTGCATTGTAGCGGATAATATGCGGTAAAAGAATCGCATTTGTCCGCCCATGAGGGATCCCGTATTCCCCACCGATTTTATGTGCGACTGAGTGACAAATACCTAGGAATGCGTTAGCAAACGCCATACCAGCCATTGTAGAAGCGTTGTGCATTTTTTCACGTGATTCCATATCAGGTGTTTTCACTGATTTTTCTAAATAGTCAAAGACTAACTTGATCGCTTGCAGACTCAACCCACGTGTATAATCTGAAGCCATGACTGAAACATAAGATTCAATTGCATGCGTCAACACATCCATTCCTGTATCTGCTGTGACAGATGCTGGAACTGACATAACGAATTGAGGATCGACGATTGCGACATCCGGTGTCAATGCATAATCTGCCAACGGATATTTCACATGTGTTTCACTGTCAGTAATGACCGCAAATGGTGTTACTTCAGAACCAGTTCCTGATGTTGTCGGGATACATACGAATTGTGTCTTTTCTGGTTTATCGATCTTGTATGTCCGTTTACGGATATCCAAGAATTTTTGTTTTGCACCGAAGAAAGATGTGTCTGGGTGTTCATAGAACATCCACATTCCCTTAGCCGCGTCCATTGCAGAACCGCCTCCAAGAGCGATCACTGTATCTGGCTTGAAGTCTGCCATCAATTTCGTTCCTGCGTATACGGTATTTGTTGATGGGTTCGGTTCAACCTCTGAGAAGACTTCGATCTTCACATCATTTTTGCGTCGTGCCAATACTTCACGAACTGTATCGCAGTAACCGAATTGGACCATACCTGGGTCACAAACGATCATGACACGTTCAACATTTTCCATTTTCTCTAAGTACAATAGAGAATTCTTTTCAAAGAAGATTTTTGGCGGTAATTTGAACCATTGCATGTTATTTCTCCGTTTCGCTACAGTTTTGACATTGATTAAGTTTACAGCAGAGACGTTACGAGAAACAGAGTTCTTACCATAAGAACCGCATCCCAAAGTCAATGACGGAATCATTTCGTTATAGATATCACCGATGCCGCCTTCTGCAGATGGTGTATTCACTAAAATACGACAAGCTTTCATTCGAAGACCGAATTTGACATGCAACTCTTCGTTTTCTGAATGGATAACTGCTGTATGTCCTAATCCTCCAAGATTCAACATACCTTCACACAAATCAAACGCATGGTCCATGTTGTTAGCTTTGATCATGGCAAGAACTGGAGAAAGTTTTTCTCTTGAAAGCGGATAATCTGGTCCTACGCCTTCCAATTCAGCAATCAGCATTTTCGTTCCTTTTGGTACACTGATTCCTGCCAAATTAGCGATTTCCATCGCAGAATGTCCAACGATTGATGGATTGACCGCATATTTCCCTTCGTTCATCACTGCATCTTCCAATTTTTGCAATTCATCTGGTTTTACGATATAAACTTGGTGTGCTTGGAATTCTGCTTTTACTGCTGCGTAGATTTCTTTGTCCACGATCACAGCTTGTTCAGAAGCACAGATCATCCCATTATCAAATGTTTTCGAAACGATCAAATCGTTCACTGCACGTTTGATTTTTGCTGTTTTTTCAATATAAGCTGGTACGTTACCTGGACCTACACCTAAAGCTGGTTTTCCTGTAGAGTAAGCAGACTTGACCATTCCAGCTCCACCTGTCGCTAAGACGATCGCGATACCTGGATGGTTCATTAGCATAGAAGTCGCTTCGATCGATGGATGTTCGATCCATTGGATACAATTTTCAGGAGCTCCGGCAGCGATAGCAGCATCACGTACCACTCGTGCTGCTTCTGCAGAAGATTTTTGGGCACTTGGATGGAAAGCAAAAACGATTGGATTTCTTGTTTTCAACGCGATCATTGATTTGAAAATCGTTGTGGAAGTCGGATTCGTTGTTGGAGTTACTCCGCAAACCACACCGACTGGTTCAGCAATTTCAATCAATCCCTTTTGGACATCTTCATTGATTACACCAACTGTTTTATCATGTTTGATATTATGCCAAATATATTCGGACGCATACATATTTTTGATTGCTTTATCTTCGTAAACACCGCGACCTGTTTCTTCCACAGCCATCTTTGCTAATGGCATATGTTGATCTAAAGCTGCCATTGCCATTTCATGCACGATATGGTCCACTTTTTCTTGATCAAAGCTTTCCATTTCTTTCAATGCTACATTTGCTTTTTCTGCCAAACCATCAATCATTGCTTGTACGTCAATTGTCTTCGTTTTTTCTTTTTCCATTACTTTAGCCATCATTATCCTCCTAATGGGTCATGGTTATTTGTTAAATCATTCACATGTATATCATACAATATTTGTTTTTCTATGTAAACACTTTTTTGTGATTTTTTTCACAGTTATTTTTAAATATAAAATCCCTTTATTTATAAGTGTTTACATGGAAAAATATATAAAGTTATTTATTATTATTTATATGACACATCCGATTATTCAACGTTGAGCAATGTATCCTATGCTCTTATCTCTTTCTTTTTTGAATAAAAAATGAGGTAGGACACCTTTCTGCCCTACCTCGTCTTTAAATAAGCTTTGATACTTATTTTTCTTTTTTCTCTTCTGTCTCTTCCAGCGTTTCTGTTGTTTCAGTTTTTACTTCAACTGTCTCAGCTGGTTCTTCTGTTGTTTCAACAGTAGTCGTTGCATCATTTGTTACGACAGTTCCTGGTTTGACCGTTTTGATTGCTGCACGATCGTACTCAAGGAAGATCCCTTCGCAGTCTATAACGACTGTCCGTTTATCATTGTCGATTTCTGAAACAACTCCGTGTAATCCGCCGATTGTTACGACTGAATCACCTGGTTTCATGCTATCTAACAAGTTTTGACGTTCTTGCTGTTGTTTCTTTTGCGAACGTGACATAAAAAACCACATTGCTAATAGCGCGATAAACATCACAAGCATTGGTAATGATCCCATTTTTTTCACCTCACTAATTCTGTATCTACAAAAAACACTTTAGCAGAAAAATGCTGCTAACACTAGTTTTTTACTTAATTTTTAAAAGATTTTCCTTTAGAAACTTTTTGCGTTTTCTTTATTGAACCCGTATTCTTCAAAAAAGGCTTCTCTAAATTCAAGCAAATTATCATCCATGATTGCTTGACGCACTTGTTTCATTAGATTCAACAAGAAGTATAAATTATGGTAAGAAGTCAAACGAATGCCAAATGTTTCATCACATTTGATCAAATGGCGGATATATGCACGTGTATAGTTTTTACATGTGTAACAATCACATTTCTCATCAATTGGACGGAAATCATGGGCATATTTCGCATTTTTCACTACTAGACGGCCTTGAGAAGTCATACATGTGCCATTTCGAGCGATTCGAGTAGGCAAGACACAGTCAAACATGTCTACTCCACGGATAACACCATCGATCAATGAATCAGCAGCACCGACCCCCATCAAGTAACGTGGTTTGTTTTCGGGGATCAACGGTGTAGTGAATTCTAATACACGGTTCATTTCTGATTTAGGTTCCCCGACAGATAACCCGCCGATTGAGTAACCAGGGAAATCCATGCCGACTAGATCTTTCGCGCTTTGACGACGAAGATCTTCAAATCCTGCGCCTTGAATGATTCCAAATAATCCTTGACGGTCTGGGTTAGCATGAGCTTTCAATCCTCGTTCTGCCCATCGAGACGTACGTTCTACTGATTTTTTCACGTAGTCGTAACTTTCATCGAATGGTGGACATTCGTCAAAACTCATCATAATATCAGAGCCCAATTTATTTTGGATGTTGATTGCTTTTTCTGGTGATAAAAACATACGCGAACCATTCAAGTGGTTTTTGAAATGCACGCCTTCTTCTTCGATATTCCGCATATCACTTAATGAAAAAACTTGAAAGCCGCCTGAATCTGTTAAAATCGGTTGATCCCAGTTCATAAATTTATGCAGTCCGCCAGCTTCTTCTACTAAGTCTTCACCAGGGCGTAGCCATAAATGATATGTATTACTTAAAATAACGCCAGCACCCATTTCTTTCAACTCTTCTGGGGACATTGTTTTTACTGTAGCTAATGTTCCTACTGGCATGAACATTGGTGTGGGAAAAGTTCCGTGCGGCGTGATCAATTCCCCTAAACGCGCGCCAGTATGTTTTTCTTTCTTGATTAAACGATAGCGAATGGCAGGTTGCGTCATTCATTTCCCTACTTTCTATATAAAATATCTTGACAACTCCCACCATCATAATCGTTTCAAGTGCTTTTTGCAAGTTCCCTCGGCTTCCTTCTACTTTATTTAATATTTTTTTTTTTATTTTTTTTCATGAATAACAAAAAAGAAATAAACATTATGACAGAAATATTTTTTGATACATGGTATATTGGTTTTATGAAAGAAAGGAGGGTAAAATCATGCAATCTTCTGCAGAATTAAAACGCCAAGCAAAAGAGAGTTTAAAAGGTCGGTGGGGTCAAGCTGTTTTATTAAATCTAATCCCTACATTGATTGGTATTGTTGCTATTCTTCTTATTATGATTCCTATTATCTTGTTTGCTATTGCCACATATGATGGCTCAGCGAACGTCTCAGATGCGATGGCATCAGGAAGCGGTAGTTCAGGAGGCGGTGGTGGAATTATTTCTAGCATTATCAGCGCTTTGTTCATGAGTGGTATTTCTTGGACTTATCTTGATGTTTTACGTGGTCAAAAAGATCAGATTGAACCATTCAAAGATGCATTTCGTGGATTCAAAGGTTTGTTTATCGGCGGAGTGATCGGTTTAGCTGTGTTGATTTCAATCTTTACAACATTATGGGGTTTGCTATTAGTTATTCCTGGAATCATTAAAAGCTATTCTTATTCTCAAAGCTATTTTATCTATTATGATATCGTCCAAGAAACAGGTCAAACGCCTAAAGTACTGGATACGATCACCGCAAGTCGAAAATTGATGGATGGTTACAAAGGAAAACTTTTCTGGTTAGATCTTTCATTTATCGGCTGGCATATCTTAGCATTAGCAACTGCTGGTATCGGTTATCTATGGCTCAGCCCATACATTTCTACAACAAAAGCAGCATTTTATGAACAATTGCCGAAAGATATTTAAAAGAGAGTGTGACTTGTGACCGAGGGGTTGGCAGGAGAACACCGTTTATCGAGAGGCAGTAAAAGAAATATTCAGCCTATTAGCAAAAAAGGAGGTGTGACAACATTCATGTCACACCTCCTTTTTGTATAGTTCCAGTAAAAAGAAAATCAACTTAGAAACAGTTGATCATTCCTCTCCTTCTGCTTCCGGCAATCGGTGGAACTTGATCAGTTCATTGACCGCGATTGGTACGATAGACAAAATCCCTACCAAGAACCAGTGATTCAAACTGATGTGTACTAGGCCGAATAGTTCTTGCATAAACGGCAGCAAAGCAACAGCCGTTGTAATAGCTAATGCCAGTAACGCCATTTCTACCAAAGCTTTATTGGTTGCTAAATTGACTTTAAAGATCGATTGACTGCTGCGTACATTGAACACATGCAAAATTGATGAGTAAGCTAAGATCAAGAATGCAACTGTTTGACCGACATGTTGACTTGCGTCTACCCATGGGCTGATAGTATCGACATAACTACCTAAATAATAACCAAACAAAGTTACGATGGTAAAGACCCCTGCGTTTATGGCGATTTTTTGCAATAAGCCTCGAGCAAAGATCCCTTCGTTTTTCGGAATAGGTGGCTGATCCATGATGCCGTGTTCTGCTGGTTCTCTTCCTAAAGCAAATCCTGGAAGTCCATCGGCAACTACATTGACAAACAGTAACTGTACAGCTGTGAATGGTGCGCCCCAACCTAACAGCATCGCAATCAAAACAATAAAGATCTCAGAAATGTTGCAACTTAGCAAAAAGTTGATTGCTTTACGAATATTCTGATAAACCGAGCGTCCTTGACTGACAGCATCGACGATCGTCGCAAAGTTGTCATCCGTCAGAATCATATCTGCGGCACTTTGCGCCACATCTGTACCTGTGATCCCCATGGCACATCCGACATTACTTGCTTTCAACGCTGGTGCATCATTCACGCCATCACCAGTCATCGCTACGACTGCACCCGTACGTTGCCAAGATTTGACGATTCGGATCTTATCTTCTGGCGTTACCCGAGCATAGACAGAGAGAGATTTGACACGCGCATCTAATTCCTCGTCTGATAATTGATGCAGTTCTGATCCTGAGAGTGCTTCTGACGGATCATTCAAGATACCTAATTCTTTCGCTATGGCACTGGCAGTTACCACATGATCTCCAGTGATCATGACTGTTTCGATGCCGGCCTTTTTCGCTCGCTTGATTGCTCCTTTACTTTCTGGACGCGGCGGATCGATCATTCCGATCAGACCAATCAAACGTAAGTCTTTTTCCAACGCTTCAGAAGAAATATCTTGCGGTTCTTCGTCATAAGTAGCATAACCAACAGCAATCACTCTCAGTGCCCGTTTACCGAAACGATCATTAACGATTGCTGCTTGTTCTACATCGCCTGAACTAAAGCGCGGAGCAAGAACATCGAATGCTCCTTTGGTGATTGAGATGTATTTTTCGCCCATTTGGTGAACTGTTGTCATCATTTTTCGTTCAGAATCAAAAGGAAGCTCGTTTACTCGTGGATATTTTTCTTCTAATTCTGCTTTTGTATGATAATTCTCTTCAACAGCCCTAGCGATGGCTACCTCTGTTGGATTACCTTTGATAACAAGATCATCGTCTTCTTGTTCGACCGTCACATCTGTACATAATGCAGCCATTTTCAATATTTCCATCGCGCTGTTCGTCATTGAGTCTTCGATATTCGTTACTTCATCGTCTTTGCTCCAGACTCGGCGGACGCGCATTTCATTTTGTGTCAGCGTTCCTGTTTTGTCTGAGCAGATAACATTAGCGGTTCCTAGCGTCTCTACTGCTGGTAGCTGCCGGATAATCGCATGTTTCCTCGCCATCTTCTGCACACCGTATGCAAGTGTCAACGTAACAATAACAGTCAAGGTTTCCGGTACAGCTGCAACAGCCAAGGAAATCGAAGTCATGAACATTTCAAGGAGTGGTTCTCCTTGTAATTCACCAATCACAAATACTAAAGCCGCAGCCGCTAAAGCGATCATACTGATTCGTTTGCCTAGCTGATTCAACCGGACCTGTAAAGGTGTCTTTTGCATGGTGTTTTCGTTCAAAAGATCCGCGATCTTACCCATTTCAGTAGCCATACCAATAGCCGTGACGATGGCTTTCCCACGACCTGCAGCAACCGTACACCCTTTAAATACCATATTAAGTTGGTCACCTAATGACTCATCTTCTTTTGCGACGAATGCTGCATCTTTTTCGACTGCTTCACTTTCTCCAGTCAACGCCGATTCTTCTACACGAAATTGGGATGTTTCGATCAAACGGGCATCGGCAGAAATAGCATCACCGGACTCTAAAACAAGAATATCCCCAACCACCAGTTTCTCTGACTCGACAGTGGTCACTTTGCCGTCACGTATGACAGTTGCCGTTTGTTTATTCATATCTTGCAAGGATTCCAGTGCTTTTTCTGCGTTTCCTTCTTGGACGATTGCCAATACCGAGTTGATTACAACGATAGCGACGATCAGCAGTCCTTCAAATAAATCTCCATGCTCTGTAGCAAATGCAGTATAAAAGGAAATCACCGCTGCTATAAGAAGGATGATCGTTGTAAAATCCGACAAGCTTCGAAAGAATTTTTTGATCATTGATTCTTTTGGTGCCTCATCGAATTTATTCAATCCCTGCTTTTTTCGTCGTTCATCCACTTCTTGTGAAGACAACCCAGTATCTGGATCTGCTTCCGTTACCTTCCTTACTTCTTCTATTGTCTGCTTGTATTCTTCCATCCTATTCCTCCTTTAAAATCTTCGTACAAAAAAAGGTACTAATTTTACTATAACATCCTTTTTTTAATTACTTCAAACAAAGGGCCTATTGATTATTTGTTAAGAAAGTATAAAATCCAAAGCACTTACATTTGCAAACGCTACCAAAAGATGCTATTATATAGATGTAAGGAAGGAGGATACCATCAAATAAACAGAAGAATTTCTCGATAGAACAGTGTAAGCAAACAAAGTTGTTAGAAGTACAGGTTTCACCCAGACATGCGTGTAGAGTACAAAACTATAAATAGTGAATGCGTATGGATGTTTGGATCACGAAGTATCCGAAACAAGAAGTAATGCGATACGTAACAATTGAATAACGTAAACGTCTGAAAATTGAATAGGAACAAGAGATGTTTCAAATGTTGAAGATGTAACGAAAACAAAATTTTTGTTTAACATGAAGAAATTCAACGCCGTGCTTTGCATGTATGATGGAAAGTTACAATCATTTCTGTTTATTTGAATCCTTCCGAGATACAAGAAAGCCGAGCTTATCGAGAGCTCGGCTTTTTCTTATTTGTACGCATTTTTCTTAACTTTTAACTTGCATTTTACTACATTTTTCATACAAAAATTGATCGATTGTCGCTGAAAAGTTGGTGTATCATAAAGATAGTTCTTAACTTCTTCAATGTTATTACTCGTTAATGAAGTTTCTAGTAATAACACGTGCTTCAAAGCAGAAACGCAACTGCATAATTATCTGCGAATAGAAGCATCGAAAAAAGCTGCCAGTTAAAAAATTGGCAGCTTTTTTCTTTGTTTTTACGGAGATATTCTTGACATTTTAATACTCATAGTACGATCGTTCTAACCAGTTTTATTTCACGAACATCGCATCTCCGAAACTAAAGAAACGATAGCGCTCGTCAATCGCATGCTGGTAAGCAGATAAAGTCAATTCTCTTCCTGCAAAGGCACTAACTAACATGACTAAAGTCGATTTTGGCAAATGGAAATTAGTTGAGAAAGCTTCTACCACTTTGAATTCATAGCCAGGCGTAATGAAAATATCAGTCCATCCGCTGTCTGCTTTGATTTCTCCATTAAATTTCGTCCCAATCGTTTCTAATGTTCGAATTGAAGTTGTTCCGACAGCCACGATTTTCCCGCCATTTTTACGTACTTGGTTCAATCGCTCAGCTGCTTCTTCCGTCAAACGGTAGAATTCACTATGCATATGGTGTTCTTCAATTTTATCTACGCTGACAGGTCGGAATGTACCTAACCCTACATGTAGTGTCAGATAGACTAATTCAACACCCTTTGCTTCAATCTCATCAAGCAGTTCTTTCGTAAAATGCAATCCCGCTGTTGGCGCTGCAGCAGAACCATTTTCTTTCGCATAGACAGTTTGATAGCGATCTGGGTCTTCCAGACGTTCTTTGATATATGGAGGCAATGGCATTTCTCCCAACGATTCAAGAATCTCTAGAAAAATTCCTTCATACTCAAAGTCAATGATACGTCCGCCGTGTTCCAATTCTTCTTTCACTACTGCTTGCAATCTGCCATCACCAAAAGAGATTCTTGTCCCAACTTTGGCACGTTTCGCAGGTTTGATCAATGTCTCCCACGTATCTCCTTCTGTATTCGTTAGAAGAAGGACTTCTAAATGAGCACCAGTATCTGGTTTTTCTCCATATAAACGAGCAGGTAGAACGCGTGTATTATTCATGACTAGCGCATCACCAGGGTGTAATTCTTCAATGATTTCATGGAAATGCTTGTCTTTCATTTCTCCAGTTTTCCGATCCAAAACAAGTAAACGAGAATGATCGCGGTCTTTTAATGGTGTTTGTGCGATCAACTCTTCCGGCAAGTCAAAATCAAAATCTTCTGTTGTTAACATATCGTCACTCACTTTCTATCATGTGCTTCATCATTCTATCATGTTTTTCGTTCTGTTGGCAAAATCAGCACATTTTTATCCTAGCTTTTTATTTCCCGCCGATTGTAAAATTAAGCTAGACAACTAAAAAAGTCATTTGTGCTACACTCAAAATAGTTCCGACCAAAGAATTATAAGGAGTGAGTACAAATGACCTATACCCATCTTACAACGGATGAACTTGTAATAATAGAGTCTTATTTCA